>CAVYAE010000062.1:0-3180 GCA_963766305.1 uncultured Bacteroidota bacterium | reverse complement strand
TATCTTCAGCCAATTGAAACTGGTATGTAAATACAGCTACCATACCTATTACTTCAGCACCTGCTTCACGCAGTGCATCTACAGCCTGCAGGCTGCTAATTCCCGTAGATATAGGTCTTCCACTACTACAATTTTTTGACCCGGTTTAACCACACCTTCAATTAGATTACCCATCCCATGTGATTTTGGGGCCGATCTGACGTATGCAAACGGCAGGTCTAACTTTTCCGCTACCAGTACACCCTGAGCTATTGCACCCGTTGCAACACCTGCAATAGCTTCCGCAGCAGGGAAATAAGTATTTATTTTTTCCGAAAAGGCATCTCTTATAGCTGTTCTTATTTCAGGAAACGAAAGAGTAATGCGGTTATCGCAATATATGGGGGATATCCATCCGGATGACCAGGTAAATGGTTTTGCAGGTTCTAACTTAATTGCTTTACTTTGTAATAAATATCCTGTAATTAAATTTGAGTTTATCATGAATCAAACCGATAAAATTTATTATAATGAACGTGTAGTTATATTAAGCAGCAAAATTACAAAAAGCTTTGAGAAGAACGATGGTTTGTTTTATAAGTATCAAAAAAAGGAAGAACTGACTGAGTTATTGGAATGTTTTGAGAACTTAAGTGAAATAAAAACTCTGTATATTTTACACGATAATGTTGATCAGTTATTTGAAATGATAAAATCGTGTTTTACAATTGTTGAAGCAGCGGGTGGAGTCATTCGCCGGAATGACGGGAAAATACTTACTATTTTCCGCAGAGGAAAATGGGACCTTCCAAAAGGCAAGGTTGAGAAAGGAGAATTTTATAAACAAACAGCTTTGCGTGAGGTAAAAGAGGAATGCGGTCTTAATCAAATTGATATAAAAAATAAATTAACTGAAACCTATCATGTTTATCGTGAACATGGTACCAGAATACTCAAACGTACCATCTGGTATGAAATGCAGTTAACTTCTGATCAACAGCCTGTAATTCAGGTTGAAGAAGGTATTGCAGATTTTAAATGGATAGATTATAAAGGACTTAATGAAATAATGAAGAACACCTATGAATCGCTAAAGGATATTTTTATTGGAATCGATTACCCGGAATAATTTATTTACTGATTATAAATAACCTTTCTTTAACTTTTCTGCAAGCCAGGTTGATAATTCCTTAGATCCGGTTTCGTTTAAATGATTTTCATCGTGCCAGTTTGTAACATTTTTAAATATACTTTCCGGGGGAATTAACACTTTTCCATAATTGATATAGGTTTTGTATTCTTTTGGAATTTTAATATTTGATTCATAAGATGGCAAGTAAAGAAAAACAATATTGATATGTTTTTTTGTACACAAATCATATATTCTTTCAAGACATGATCTGGGAAACTTCATATTAAACTCTCTTAAATTACTTGAAAAGTCAGGTGATTTAATATTACGTTGTTTTTGTATTTTGATTAAGAAATCAAGAGAAGCTGTGTCATGTGAAGTACGTAATCCATAATCTTCAATTCTGATGTTATTATTTTCAGTTTGACTAAAAATACTATTTCTAATAATTTCAAGTTTGTAGTAAAAATGATTGTAATAATCCGCTATTAAATCCTTGTTAAATAATGGCATTGATGTTAATACATCAGAAGTTTCGGCAATATAAGGAAATATCGGATGGCTGTAAAGGTCTTCATCTTCTCTGACTTCTATTATTATAGTCTTTACATTTTTTGCTTTTATTAATTCCTTTATCAAAACATAAATTAAATTATTGCCAAATCTGCAATACCCAAGGTTGGCCACATTAATATTCAGATTTCGTTCAATTAATTTGTCATCTATTCCGTTAATTGTATGAGAAGAACCGAAAAAGGCCAGATCTATAGGTTTTTTATTTTCATGTATTCTGTCGAAAATCCATGTAGCACGGTTGTCACAGTCATCAGTTAAACCCTGATAAAACAAACGTTTTTTAACAGGCAAAAAGGTTAATATTAAAAATAACGGTATAATTAAAAAAAAACTATTTATTATCACTCGTCTCATTAAAACTGGAAATAAATAAACTGAGGTGATTTATTAAAAATTCCAAATATTAATATTATAGAAATAAAACAGTAATAAATACTCCATCGTACCCATGAAGGTCTGGCCGATAACAACCGGACCAGATTATATTTACCTTGAAAATATTCAATAAACTCCATAAACATTATAGATAATATTGCAATAATAAGAATTTGTCTGTTGCAGTTTAAATACAGGTATTTAAATCTTGCAATTCCCGTATTTTCAATTATATCAATAATTTGTCTGTGTAAATTTGAAAAAAGATGGCTAATAATATATTTAGCAGTAATAATATCCTTGGCTCTGAAAAATACCCAGGCAAGTGAAACTAATGCAAAAGTTGTTAATGTTTCTAAAATATTTAAAAAATTTCTCCAATAATTTACATTTATGAGTCTTTTAAAAGGTTTATTTAAATTATTGATTATTATTCCCAGAACAACATAAATACCATGTAAGGCACCCCAGATCACAAAAGTCCATTTAGCACCATGCCAAAGGCCACTTATAAGAAATACGATAAATAAGTTTAAATACCACCTTGGAATACTCACCCTGTTACCTCCCATTGAAATGTAAAGATAGTCCCTGAACCATGATGAGAGTGATATATGCCATCTTCTCCAGAATTCAGAAACGGACTTTGAAGAATAAGGCCTGTTAAAGTTTTTGGTTAACCTGAACCCCATCACCTGTGCTGCGCCAATTGCAATATCTGAATATCCTGAGAAATCGCAATAAATTTGAAATGAGAACAATATAGTCGCTAAAATTAACGGAAACCCTTCATAGCCTGAGTGGTTATTATAAACCTGGTTAACAAGAAGTGCCAGCCTGTCTGCTATTACGATCTTTTTAAAGAACCCCCATGCCATAAGTTTTAAGCCATTGGTAACCTGACGGTAATTAAAAGAATGTTTTTCATAAAACTGATGTATTAAATTGTATGGCCGTTCAATTGGACCCGCTACCAACTGAGGATAAAACATGACGTACAGAGCATATATTCCATAATGTTTTTCAGCTTTTTGCCTGCCACGATAAACTTCTATTGTATAACTCATTGCCTGAAAAGTATGAAAAGATAACCCAATAGGTAATATTATATTTAACGC
>CAVYAE010000061.1:0-61863 GCA_963766305.1 uncultured Bacteroidota bacterium | reverse complement strand
GGAAAGCTATACGCAAATTTATGATCACTTTTGGCTTATTAAGTTCCCTTTTTGATTACATGACCTTCGGTTTACTTTTACTTCTCTTTCGTGTAAACGAAATTCAGTTCAGAACAGGGTGGTTTATTGAATCGGTTATCTCTGCATCACTTATTGTACTGGTTATAAGAAGCAGTAAACCTTTTTTCAGAAGCAGACCCGGGAAATATTTATTACTGGCAACATTATCAATCAGCGTTATAACTATATTGTTGCCATTATCGCCTCTTGGTCAATTGTTTGGATTCACTCCACTAAACCTGTCCACATACCTGTATTTGTTTCTTATAATTCTGTTTTACATTATTTCCGCTGAAATAACCAAGAGAATATTTTACAAATTCGTGAAAATATAACTACTGTAGTTGACATTTAAAGTTTTGTTTTTGTGTGATTTATACAATTATTTTCAATAATTGTATAAATCATTGCACTTTAAATCCTTTACATTTACAGTATTAAAAGGACAGAAGACAGTTCGCATCAGTAAACAAAGGACGGCCATCTACTACAGCCATGAATAAAGTTGGAGGACAGTCTTTCAGTCCTAAAGGAAATACTGCTGTAGCAAGAAAAGCAAATACAAAACAGGGGAACCATACTTCGAACCATTAAAAAAGACAAACCAGGCTGGCAGTCAGACAGGTAGCCCATCAGCAAAAAGCAAAAGGCAGCAATTCTAAACATGGCTGATAATGTTACAAATAAATTTTAAACAATTAGAAGCAAAATTCAATATAAACTTTTATTAAAAAATCATAATATGAACACAACAGAAATAAAAGGTAACTGGAATGATCTTAAAGGTAAGCTCAAACAAAAGTTTGCAAATTTATCAGATGACGATTTATTGTTTGAAGAAGGTAAAAAAGATGAAATGTTAGGTAAACTCCAGATTAAACTTGGAAAATCGAAAGATGAATTAGATAACATTTTAAAAACACTTTAACGCTATTCCAGTTATTGGGATTTACTTTCTCACATTCCTTCCGTGGAAGATACCAATGTATCCATCCGGGATGAATCGTTTGATTTTAACAGCAGGTTTGTTTCATATTCCGTGGTTATCAGGGACTCTTCATTATATTCGGGAGATAACCTGATTTCCTCCAGAGAAAGATTTATTATTACATTACAATTAAACGCATTAATGCTTTTAATCCAGCTTGGCGACATTAATACCTTCTTTCCCGGCCACCATTTATTGGTATCAATTATAACAAAGCGAATATTCCATGTTT
The DNA here is from genome assembly GCA_963766305.1 of uncultured Bacteroidota bacterium. Lineage (GTDB taxonomy): Bacteria > Bacteroidota > Bacteroidia > Bacteroidales > JAAUTT01 > JAAUTT01. The sequence goes on along the minus strand of CAVYAE010000061.1, from coordinate 60,583 downwards.
CATCATTTATAATAAAGTCATCTATATGGCCTATATCTCCGTCAGCAGCCTGGATATAATACTTACTTACAGCTTCAGTACTGCGTAAATGAGGATCCCAGCTTTTTTCATGGTTTTCAGAACCTATCCATTTTTTGGGATCTCTTTCGATATAGGGATAATTTCCCCACATATTCAGGCCACCCCAATAGACAGGTGATCCATAGTAACCCGAAAAGTCTATTTCATATTGCATTGAAACAGGTTTGTCACTATCCAGGGACGGACTATCTTCAATTTGCTTTTTTGTTAAGTTGACCTCTAAATTTTTAGATACTTTATTAACGGTCATCAGTGAATATGGGGATATTAATATTTGTCTGCTTGTGAGCCAGTCTCCGGTTTCTGCTACCAGGTAGCGGATAGTCCAGTATTTATCATCGAAGTAGAATTGTTTTACCTTTCCTATTTCACCATCAAGACCCATCAACCTGAAACCATTTAATTCTTTTGCTTTAATTAACATACTTTTATCCTTTCATATTTATTAAACATATCATTATTGATAATTTATCCTTAACAAAATTATGTTGGCTAAATCTAAAGGCTTTATACATTTTAGAATTTGATTTGCATCTTTTACACATTTATGGTGCTATGTTCATATCCATAGGCTGCTTCAACTGCCTGTGAGGAACAAATGCAAAATCCACTGTCATAATGTAAAATACAATTCCGCCAAACATCAAAAACACGAAAACCCAAAAAATCCAGCTGTGGTGTATCCGTTTAAGGTAATGTTTATGGTCGTGCTTAACCAGAATGTGATCCTGTCCTTCCAGAGGTTGGTAATTGTGGTCATGTTCAATCATAAGTTGATCCTTTCTTAATTTATTATTCAAAGGTGGGTACAACAATTTGTTAATTTGTTACACAATTTTTTCAAAAACTTACAATATTCCTGTAAATAAAATATTAGTATAATTTTAGTAATAGCTACCAGATAATTTGAAAAATAATAAGATCCGGAATTAATATTATAGCTGACAGGTCACAGGAATCAATAAATGTGAATTTTGTAAGGTTTAAATAATTAAATATAACTGCAGACTCCTGTTAATTAATTAATTTTATCCGGCACTTTTGTTTAATATAAATAATTAATGGAAAAGAATACCAACAGGAATACTTTAAAGGAAATAGCACGTAAAGTGATGATTGCAAGAGGACTGGAACCTGATTTTCCGGAAGATGTGACTAAAGAGTTAGTTGAAATAACCATACCCGCCACATATAAAACCGGAATAGACAAGGACATGCGTAACCTATTGTGGTGTTCAATAGATAATGCAAACTCCCTTGATCTGGACCAGCTATCCTATGCTGAGGAACTTCCAGGGAACAAGATCCGTATATTAGTTGCTATTGCCGATGTAGATGCACTGGTTGGTTCTCAATCCTGTATCAACACTCATGCCAGTATAAACACGGCATCTGTATACACAATAGTTGAGGTTTTCCCAATGCTTCCCGAAAAGTTATCTGAAAATTTTACCTCATTAAGTCCGGATACAGACCGTTGTTCAGTTGTGGTAGAAATGAATGTAAATAATGAGGGATCTGTTGAAAACTCAGATGTTTATCTTGCAACAGTACGTAATCATGCTAAATTGGAATATAATACTGTCGGAGCCTGGCTGGAAGGAACAGGTCCGGTTCCTTCAGAAATAATTAAAATTAATGGATTAGCGGAAAATATAAAACTACAGGATAGGATAGCACAGAAGATGAAGGAGCTGCGTTATCAGAATGGCGCTTTGGAATTTGAATCCAAGGAAGCCATACCCGTCTTTGATGGAGAAACCATCAGTGAAATGAAAGTAGAAAAGAAGAACAGAGCAGCATCTTTGATAGAAGATTTTATGATTGCTGCTAATGGGGCCACAGCAAGATATCTGACCGGGAAAAATTTTCCTTCTTTGAGAAGAATTGTCCGCACTCCTAAACGATGGGACAGGATAGTTGAACTGGCATCAGAACATGGATTTTCTTTACCGGCAAATGCAGATGCCAAATCTCTTTCTGATTATCTTCGGTTTATTAAACAAAAAGACCCGCTCCATTTCGCCGAAATGTCAATAACAGTTCTGAAACTTTTAGGGTCAGGAGAATATTTTGTCGAAATTCCCGGTTCTGTTTCTCCTGGTCACTTTGGCCTTGCAGTAAAGGATTATGAGCATTCCACCGCCCCCAACAGACGTTATCCTGATCTGGTAACACAACGTTTACTTAAATCAGCTATTGCAGGGTCCCCCGTTCCTTATACTACCTTACAACTTGAAGAGATAGCGCGTCATTGTACTCTTAAAGAGGATGATGTGCGCAAAGTAGAACGTACCGTTGAAAAATCGGCCAACGCCATACTTATGGAATCAAGGGTTGGTGAGGTATTTGATGCAATAGTCAGCGGAGCATCGTCTAAAGGTACATGGATTCGTCTTTTTCACCCACACGTGGAAGGAAAACTGACAAAAGGATTTGAAGGGTTGGAGGTTGGGCACATTTTAAAAGCTCGTCTCACCTATACCAATGTGGAAGAAGGGTTTATAGATTTTGAAAAAGTTAATTAATAAATAGGTCTGTTTCAAATAATTCTATGCGTTTCAGTTGTTCCAATGGCGATTTTTATCTGAGCGATACTTTTAATGCTGAGTATTTTCATGACAAAACCACTTAATGAGGCAAATAATGTGAAAAAGTATAGTGAAGTCGGTGAAAAATAATTATAAGATCACGTCTTTAATTTATTATATTTCAATCATATAAAATAGGGGGGGGGGTATTATTAACTTAAATTTAACTATTTTTTATAGGATAACAAAGAAAAATTATTTAATATTACTTCAGAATTTGTCTATTACAATTATTTGAAAGTTACCGGTAAAATTTGTCAATAGGCAATAAAATTCATTACATTAATATTTTCTATTTGTGATATATCTCATATGTAATTGTTATGGTAATACTTATCAAAATAATTTTTTTTTAAGAAAATTATGATTTTATATTAAATAATTAAATATTAAAGTAATTGAAATTCTAATCATAAACTTAAAGTAATTAATTTGAATTAAAATACCAATCAATTATAAAGTTGTTTTAAATCAAAAAGGTGAATTAATGGCAGGTGATACTGTTTATTATTTTACAAGTAATGGAGTATCCGCAATTTATTATGAAGGGGAAGCACAATTAAAAAGTGCTGAAACAGGTATTGTTAATAATAATGTAGGATCGCAATTACAAAGTGCTAAAACAGCTATTGGCAATACATTAACAAAATCAGCTAGTTCGAAAGTTCGTAATTTTACATTAAGATGTGATACACTTGCAAAAAAAACATTAGCTACAAATTCTTCACAAAAAACTGAACAATCAGGTCCTGTTGATGCTAATTTTCCTGGAGGTGATGCTTATTGGCAAGGTCAAGCCTGGTGGGCAATAGGAGGTATTTATTATAAAGTAGTTTTTCAAGCAAATTGTGCAACAAATCTCTCAGGTGGATGGTTCCTTGATGTTCAAAATTATTTGACACACCAAAGTGGGAGTAATTGGCCACTAGCTGGGCAATCAGTTCAAAAAGGAACATATGTAACATTTACAATATATTGTGTTAACGCTCCATATGTTTTTAATCCTGGTTACAATGATTATAGAGATAAACCGCAACCAGATACAGATAATGGTAAAGATGACATATTTGTCGACTGTTGTCCAATTTCTGGCCAAAATGGTCTGACTCAGAGATGGAGTAACCCAAGTTCTTATTACCAAATTACAGGAGTTGATATTTATGGATATATGTATTGTGATTTTCCAGATGACAATATTTGCAGTGCGCCAGGAGAAGGACAAAGTTGTGTTTTAGAACCAGGAATAGATACTGAACAAGGTGTACTTTGGGATAATACTAATGATGGTATGAAAATCGGAGGATAAAATATCAAATTTTAAATTAGAAGAAGCTCATAATAAAGCTTCTTCTTTTTAATAGTTACCTTATGTTTAAAACATTTTCATGTATTTTATTTGTATTTTTTTATTCAATTGTTTATTCCCAAAAAATAATTGTTTCTGGCTATATATTAGATTTGAACAGTCATGAGAGACTTATTAATTCTTCTGTTGTTGATCTGAATTCAGATTTTGGGTGTACAACTAATGAACAAGGTTTTTTTAGTTTCCCCATTCAACAAGGAAATGTTTTATTAAAATGTTCATATGTAGGTTACACTGCAGACACAATTCATGTTTATATTAAAAAGGATACTTTATTAGTTTGTTATCTTAAAGCAAATAATGCAATTAATGAAGTAACAATCACAGGCCAATCAACACCTTTATCATACAATGCTGAAAAAATTCAAATATCTCAACTCACAAAACTACCCGTAATAGGAGGTGAGCCTGATATAATGAAAACATTACAGTTGTTGCCAGGCATTCAGTCAACATCAGAAGGACAAGCTGGTTTTTCGGTGAAGGGTGGCGATGACTATCAAAACCTTGTTCTATTAGATGGTGTTCCGGTTTATAACCCATATCATCTATTTGGATTTTTTTCTATTTTCAACGATAAGGCCATTCAGGACATCACGCTGTACAAAGGGGATTTTCCTGCTAGGTACGGTGGCCGTTTATCATCAGTTCTAGACATACAGACAAAAGAAGGAAATTCAGACCATGTTTGTGGTTCAGCCTCTGTAGGGTTACTGGCATCTTCAGCTAACCTGGAAGGTCCGTTATTCAGTAATAAAACCACATTTTTTGTTTCTGGAAGAATATCGTACTTGGATTTTATAGCAGCCCCGTTAATTAAACATTTTTCTGGTTATGATGCTGCCAGTTACCAGTTTTATGATGTAAATGCCAAAATAACTCATCGCTTTAATAACAAAGATAAGCTTATATTCAGTTTATACCGAAGTTATGATCTAGGTACAACCTCAAATGCCAATAATGCTTCATTCTTTTTTCAGAATCAAAGTGTAAGTTGGGGTAATCTACTTGGGTCTGCAACATGGAATCACATCGTCAATTCAAGGTTATTTCTTAACATTATTACCCATTACAGCAAATACGATTATGCTTCAGGTAATTCATATAACCAGAGTTTTTCAGAAAGCGAAAATTCTACAACTACTAGTAATTATCAATCCACTATATATGATGCAGGACTGAATACAAACCTTACATGGTTTCTTTCATCTTTATTGACAATGAGAGGTGGTATTGATTATACACTTCAAATGTTTCGTCCTGGAATACAAAGTACTTATAGTAGCGATATCAGCAGTACTGGGCAAGTATTTCAGGAATCAAATAATGTTGGGAATGGATTAAGCCGTTCTAATGAAATAGATGGTTATTCCGATAATGACATACACCTTCTAAAGAATTTGACTTTGCATGCCGGCTTGCGTTATACCATTTACAAGAACAATGTAAAATACAATAATCTGGACCCTCGATTAAATCTTGAATATAATACAGGAATGTTAAAATTAGGTTTGTCATATACCATGGCACATCAATATAACCATTTGCTTACCACCTCAGGCATAAGTGAAGCTACTGATTTATGGGTACCATCAACAGCTGGAGTTTTACCGGAACAATCTATTCAATATTCACTTAATGCTGAATATCCTATAAGTAATTCTCTTACCGTAAAAGGAGAATTATATTATAAGACATTCAATAACCTTCTTGCGTATCAGGATGGAGCCTCATTCCTTACAACTACCTCATGGCAGGATGTTGTAACATCAGGTTCAGGCTTTTCAAGGGGACTAAGTCTTACAATTGCAAAGAAGATTGGTAATACAACAGGATGGATTACATACACACTTTCTAAAACACAACGACAATTTGCATTAATTAATAATGGGAGTCCATTCCCATTTGATTTTGATCACAGGCACGATTTTAAATTAGTAATATTACATAAGTTTTCACCAAAAATAGATGGAAGCTGCACGTGGCTTTACCATACAGGTAATTATGTTAATTATGGGAATATCATAGATGAAGGTCTATACGTTTATGTTTCAAGGAATGGTTATGAATTACCAGCGTACCAACGTTTAGATTTAGACATTAATTATCATATGAAAAATAGAAAGAGGGAAAGTATTCTTACCTTTGGTATCTACAATGCCTATAATTATAAGAATATTTACAATATTGAGTTTTTTAACAATATATATTTAAATAGTCAACTTCCTAATCAACCTGTATATATTGTTATACAACAATCATTATTCCCAATAATTCCATCTTTAACTTACCGCATTAACTTTAATTGAAATGAATAGATATTATAATATTTTAATTTCACTTTGTTTTGCAGCATTTTGTGGATGTGAAAAATCAGGAGAAATTGCAAGTAGTAATACAACAGGCAATTACCCATACTATATTGAAGCCTACCTGGAAACTGGCAGGTATGCAACAGCTCATATTGCAAAAACAACAAGCTTATCAGAAACTCAACCGGCTTCAGAAATATTTGCAACTGATACAGATTCTGTAGCAAACTTTTACAGTAATTTTCATGCACTATTATTAAAGGATGGAGTTGTTGTTGACTCGTTGACTGGTCCTTATGACAATAATTATGATTATTGGCGGGAAACTGATTTTAACTGGAGTAACTGGTATTATCTTAAAGGTAATAATCACTTAATTCAACAGGGAGGTAATTATCAAATGGTGGTTAAATTAAAAGGTCATCCGAATATGGTAGCTTCGTGTGTTGTACCCGGGGTAGTGCCTATTCAAAGTTTAGATACTGTAAATACAGGTGAATCGTGGAAATATTATCCTTGGCAAGATAGCACTTGGGGACCAGAACCAGCAAATGCCACATTTATGATTTCCTTTCAAGATCCTCCCGGGCAACAAAATTATTATGCTCTGGAGTGTTATGGCGTTTGGAAAGTGGCATGGTATAATAGTCAAAATCCACCTATACCTGTTCGATGGGGTGCAGTATTGTTTGACAATGAAATGTTTGACAATCATTGGAATAACAATACTGTCTGGACTTATGCCCCATTCCAGGGGTTTTTCAGTGATAAACTATTTAATGGGCAGGAGAAATCCTTTGGTTTTACTACAGCAAGTTTTGACAGTTTAATAGCTGTTCATCTGGTTAACATATCTGTAGGTTATTATGAAAGACTTTTGACTACGTATTTATTTATGATTAATTCTATAAATATGTATGCTTCACCGATTCCTGTATATAGCAATTTTTCAAACGCTGTAGGATTTTTAGCGGGACGCACAGTATCTGCTGATACTTTTAATGTAAAAACTTTAAAGTTTTATTCTCAGTCAAAAAATAATATTAATAATTCGGTAAACATGAAACATTAAATATTCATTATGTTAAATTTTAATGATTTAATAAGTAATTAATTCATTTCCAATACAATCAAATAACTATAGATATGAAAACACACATTTTAAAACTTTGGTTTTTAGTTTTTATTACAATTTCTTCATTTTCATGTAAAAAGGAACCAAGCCCCAATTTGACAGGGTGGACAACAATATTTAAGGCTCCAATTAAGCAACAAAAATTTATTATAAATGAAGTTAAAGCCATTTGTCAAGATAATAATGGAAATATTTGGTTTGCTACTGGGGGAGTAATTACTAAGTATGATGGTACAAATTTTATTTCTGATACTATTACACATAATATTAACACATATTTTACCAGTATGGCCATTGATAAGCAAGGTAATTTTTGGATTGGAAGCTATAATGAAAACGGTTCCAATAGTGAAAATTTAGGATTAATAAAATATAATGGAAGCAACTGGATATCATATAATACAACTAACAGTGGAATAGCCAGTAATATAGTTTATTCTTTAGCTATTGATTCATTAAATAATATTTGGATTGGAACCGGAGCCGGTTTATCAAAATTTGATGGAATAAACTGGATCACCTTTAATACAAATAATGGACTAATAGGTAATTATGTTACTACTATAGCTATTGATAAGTTGAACAATAAATGGCTTGGAACAAGTGGAGGAAATAGCAGTGGTGTGTCCGAATTTAATGGGACAAATTGGACTAATTATTCTATAATCAATGGTTTGGCCAGCAATGATATTAATGTAATTACGATTGATTCAAAAGGGAATAAATGGTTTGGTACAACAACTGGGTTAACAAAATATGATGGTACAAATTGGACAACCTATAATAATTCTAATTCAGGTATTATCAGTAATAACATAATTTGGTCAATTTCAATAGATACAAAAGGAAATTTGTGGGTAGGGTGTGATGGTGGAGTAACAAACTTTAATGGTTCCAGTTGGACATCTTATACAATTTCCAATTCTGGATTAATAGGATCAAACGTTTATAGTATATTGATTGATTCACAAGGTAACAAGTGGTTTGGAACTGACAATGGGCTAAATGAATTTAAGAATTAAATATTATATTTTCTAGATGTACTTTATTGATTAGATGCGATGTAATTATTGTAGAAACACTTGGAAATAATGTATTGCAACATACGGTGATTTGAATCAGTTCATGCAAGCCGACTCGAAGGGTCCACCTTCATCTTTAATACAGCATTGAATACCAGTCTTCTGATATTCATTCATAGCACTCAGTTTACCGGAGGGATACATTGAACATGATCGTAACCGTAACTGGGAACCATCTGACAAAGATATAACAGTATGGTTTTCAGATCATAATGTAAAGCTGACAGGTACAGTTAATTCATGGTATCAAAAGGATGAAGCCGGAAGATTGGAAAACTATAATTAATCAAGATAAATTCAGTAAGGCAATCCATCCTTTTTCAGCCTTTTGTAAAATATGCCGCAGTAATAAAACCTGAAGGCCGACATAAAAAGAGGAATGCCCATAGTAATATATATTATGCAAAGCACGGTCTGGGAGACAAGCCCGGAAAGCCGAAGGGAAATTCCACCTGAAATCATCACAAACATAAGGATATAACTCCTTGCATTAAAAAAAGTAAAAACAACAGGTCTTTCAATTTGCATCTGAAGAATTCTGTCAGTATGTTTCCTTGAAATCCTGGAAAACATCAATATAAAAAACAAAACACCGCCAAAAGAACTGCCGCCCAGAATATATATTATATGGACGGGATTATTCAATACATAAATGATTCCTCTTGTTAAAAGTATACCCCCCGCAATTGTCCACGCCATAGCTGCTACGAAAAATAAACTTCGTTTTGACACCCTAGGAGTGATGATTTTAAAAAATTCCATGGACATTTTAATTTCAATTTATAATATAGGATTCAAAAATATTACTGAACAGCTTGATGTTTCATTTGCTATAATTCTAAAACAACATTTTTATTAAATTTGTATAGATAAATTGATCTTCTTATAACAACATACCTAAGATAAAAGCTAATTAATATATATTATTTTTCAACTAAAGTTTTTCTACTCCTTTTTTTCTATGGATCTGAAATTAGACAATAAAACAATTGACACTGTCGATTTGAAAGCCTTAATAATCAGCAGGGGAGTCGGGGTTTCAAATAAAGTATATGCTAAATATAAAGGATTGGTCAGGTTGTCTACAAACCCTGTGGAATGCAATACTGTAATATTGCCGGATGGTACTGTAGTTCAGTTAACCGATTTGTCATTTCACATGGAATACATTAAATCAGCAATTTCATGGAGCACACTTAAACAACTGAAATACTTATCCCAATTGAAGACAGATTTCAGTCTTGATCTGGATGAGGCAGATAATCCTGCTATTTATTATAAAAGACAAAAAATAACGAACGTAAGATTTCCAAAGGCAATAGACTTTTATAAACAAAAAACTTCAAACGGAATACCTTATTTAGGAAATGCTGTATTGCAGGGAGAACAATGGCTTTCGTTCCAGTTATTGTGGAAATGTGATTATGCCTGTGCCGGCCTTCCATGTCAGTATTGCTACTCTGGCGGAGAACTGGAAAGTCTGACAAAACGGAAAAAGAAATTACCTAAATATCCAAGTCCCGAAGATGTATCAGAAATAGTTGAATATGTGGTGATAAAGGAAAAATATGCCGACAGCATTCAGATTACAGGTGGGTCAACATTCAATGTTCAGGCTGAATGTGATAAGATAAAGGCAATTTTAGATGCTATTAATGATCGCATTGGACGTGATAATATTGCAGGTGAAATACTTGTTTATACTACTCCTCCCAAAGAACCGGGAATGATTGATGAATTGTTTGATTCAGGAACAGATAAAATTATAATGAGCCTTGAAATATGGGATGAAGAACTTGCCAGACAAATAATGCCTGGTAAAATGAAATTTACCGGCAGGCAAAGACATTTGGACGCTCTGGAATATGTAGCAAATAAATATGGGAAAAATAAAGCATGCAGCAACTTTATAATTGGTTTGGAACCCGTGGAAAGCATATTACAAGGTGCCGAATATCTTGGTTCAAAAGGAATAATTCCCCTTGCGTCTGTATGGATCCCCTTTGGCAGGCCTGTTCTGGGTTCTATGAAAGCTCCTGATCTGGAATATTATCAGGAGGTTAAAAAGGGACTGGCTCATATTTATAAAAAATATGGGCTAGTCCCACCGGGCGGAAAAGGTTTAAATGTTTGTATCTGCAGGGATACTTACATGCAGGACAAATATTAAACAAATACCTAAACAAACCAAAACTTATAAATTGTAAACAGCTGCAAATTCCTTTGCAAAATCTTTAAGCTTCACTTTTCCCAATTTAGGCCTATTTTTATTATAATCGGCATATAATGTACCATCATTTATAGCTGAGTTCATTTCTACAAAGCCTTTGGCTGCCTGCTGACTCATTCCTGCTGCCACCATACCACTTAACATTTGTTCATCCGAAATTACTATACGGTTGAGATCGGGCTTACCAATTGCTTAACCCAATATTGATGCCACTTCATTTGAAGAAAGCTCATTACTAGCTATATATCTGATTTGCCTCCCATTAAAAGGTTTTTCAATTTCCTCTGCAATAACATCAGCAATATCCAAAGGTGAAGCCCATGGCTTCTTATCATCCCCACCATAGTTGGAGATAATTGAACCTTGTGTTTTTATGGTTTGAATAAATCCTAACATATTGACATAAAAACCAACAAGACGCGTAAACTTAATGTGAACATCGTCAGGTAATTGTTTCAAAATGTTTTCAGCATTGTAATGAAATGCGAGAAGACCATTCCCTAGTTACCGGTATGTGCACCTATGATGAATATAATATAAAATTGAAAATATTCTGCTGATTTAATTATAATTGATTGATTAACTTTTATTTTTAAATGGTATTTAGACTTGATTCCTAAAATTAACTTTTCTTGTATATTTATAAATTATTTATATGTTATCAATACATTCAAAATTATTATTCATGTGGAAAAAACCATTCTTTTTTATTTTATCGCTAACAATCACTAACTTAGTTGTCCAACCAATTAATTTATCCAAACAATCGCATTATATTTCACCTCAAACATTTGAAACGTTTAAGGCTGAGTTGAACAAATATTATATACAAAATCAATTAGATACGAATGAATTAGTCTATACTCCTAATGGTCCTGTTAGAAAATCCCAGGTTCACTACGTTGACAGTGAACACCACCTGAATATTACTGATAGTTCTATTCAAATAGTATATACAAAAACAGGTGCTATCGATCAAGAATTTAAAAAAAATAATAATTTAAGTATTAACATTAATAATACAACAAATTCAAATTCCAATAGTGTTTATGAATCAGGATATATTACCTCAGCTTCTTGGCAAGACCAAAACATTAATCCAATTACATATTTTAGTACAAGTTGGCTTGTACCATTACCTCCCAAAAAAAATGATGGTCAAATAATCTATTTGTTTGAAGGTTTAACAGAAGGTTGGGATATAATTCAACCTGTTTTACAATGGGGATTCTCACCTGCAGGTGGATTATACTCTTGGTCAATCACAAATTGGTATGTCCAACCATTTGGAGGTATATTTTATGGTCCTTTGATTAAAGTTAACCCTGGAGATACTATCAATTGTATTATTAAATTAATTTCTAGATCAATAAATTCCTGTAACTATACATGTTCTTTTACAACAAACTCAACTAATTATACCCTCCAGGTCAATAATTCACCAGAACTTAACACAGCTTGGGAAGCTTTAGAAGGATATTGGATATTCAATGGTAGTGATTATCCCCCTGAAAACAAAATCAGAATGAAAGATATTATAGTTAAAACCGATAGTATTTCACCTAACTTAAATTGGTGTATAAATAATCAAAATTACCTATTTGGAGAACATTCAGAAATAATCAGTAATTGTTCGTATGGTGATGAGATTGATATTTACTTTCATGGAAATGATATTTCTCAAGTATTACCTTCTCATATTGACATATCATCGTATAATGATATTAATATCAAACCAAATCCAACTAATGGGTTAATTCATATATCTTTCCACCAACCTATTGTGAATGATTGTAAAATTGAGATATACAACAATTCAGGTTGTTTGTTGCAAACGCCTGTTCAAATGGATATCAATAATGAATTGATTGTTGATTTACAAAATTATCCAACAGGGTTATATTTAATCAGGATTTCAAATAATCAAAAAACATTTATTTCCAAGATTATCAAAAATTAATGTAAGCTCCCCATAAGGTAATAGATTATTCCCCGAAACGATAAGATAATGTTATGTTGGCCCCTGAATTGCTTAACCCATATGTAAACCCTTTCGTGGTAAGGTTGGTGGTACTACCAGAGGTGATATTAGATGACGAGATAATATTCGTTGATTTATTATAATTATAATTAAAAGAAGGTACCATTTCAGCAGAAATGAAAATATCTTTATTGATTTTATAACTCCATCCAAGTACCAGACCTAAACCAATAGAGGCAGATGCATTTTCAAATCTATCTGATCTTGAATTCATCTGTTATAGTTGAATTGCATGATGTAAGCAAATCATGCCATAATAAAAACTCGATTTAGCATTTAAATGATTTCTTCTTTCAAATCCTATATTAAAACCTAATCCTATAGAGCTTTTATTTTCGCTAAGTGTATCAGGAGTAGCATGACTATTATAGCCATTAATTGAAATTAGGGTTAATCTAAGAAAGGATGTATCATTACCATGTTTAAAACGTAATCCAAAATTATTAAGATAACTAAAATTAATACCAACCTCGTTGAAGTTTGATTTATTATCTTGGGCAAAAGAGGATAAAGTTAATATAACACTTAAAAACAATAATAGAGTGATTTTTTTCATATAATAGTTAATTATAATTAATGTACTCGATTTATACATAATAATATTAGTTTAAAACAATTCAATTGATATTGTAAATATCCGACAAAATTCAACAATTTTAATTTAATGTCATTTAAATGTGCCGCTCCTCTCTGGAACCTTGGCATTCCTTCCATATTGAAAGCACATATAGCCTGTATTTGCTTTGCGTCGATAAATTTAAATATACCGTAATTGGCCCTGTCGGATTATGTGTTGGTAAAAAAGCTTTGAATATTCATGATTTTTTATTTTAAGTAAGCAGATTGGTTTTATGCCACTCTCCTTTCAAACTGGATGACAGTTGATGCTGAAAAGGTACTCATGCTAAAATTTAACAGTTTGAATTTTGTCTGGGGCAAGACACATAGTTATCATTAATTTTTAATTATTAGTTTTGATATAAGATTTAATTTTTAACTTCGACGCCAAATATTTATATCAAATTTTTTAACAAATGAAAAAAGTATTATTTGTAGTTGTTAGTGTTCTGCTGGTTTCTCAAGTTGATGCACAATCAAATTTAAAAATGGGTCATATTAATTTCCAGGAACTGGTATTAGCTATGCCGGAAACCGACAGCGTAAAAGCAAAAATTGAAAAAATCACAAAGGATTTGCAGGACACCTATCAAGGTATGGTAGATGAATATAAAGCGAAAAAACAGGATTATGACAGTAAAAGTAATACCTATTCCGATATAGTTAAAAAAACGAAAGATACCGAACTGGCAGATATGGAACAACGCATAAAAAATATGCAGCAGAGTGCACCAGATGATTTGCAGAAGCAACGCGATAATTTGTACCAGCCTGTTCTTGAAAAGGCTAAACAGGCAATTTCTGAAGTAGGTAAAGAAAATGGATTTATTTACATCTTTGATATTTCCAACGGTGCTATCGATTATTTTTCGGATAATAGCATAGATGTTATGCCTCTGGTTAAGAAAAAATTAGGCTTAACATTTACTAAACCAACCGTACCGGCTGGTCCTTCAGCAAAGCCATAATTTTTTGAATATTTGATAAACACCCTATTTACATTTTGAAACACCCATTAATAATTCCGAATAAAATTATTTTTTAGTCACCCTTTTTATAACCCCGGTTTCTTCCTGGCTATATGGCATGCCATTCTTTCTGAATATATCATGAAACCAAAGTGCGGGCTCAGAGCCATCCATATGGGTACTATCGCCCCATGCATAAATAGTATTTGTTTTTCCGGATACAAGGCCCCAGTTTATGGCACCAACATTTTCACGGCGAAGTAATGGTAAAATCGAGCCGAATGTGCTATTACGCGGGCGGGCCATGTATTCACTGCATATTAAAGGACGTCCGTATAATCTTAAACTATCTATCTCTTTTTTCTGTGATACTGAATCCTCATAATTATGATAAGAAATTATATCGGAATTTATAAACCGGAAATTATTATAATCTTTTAATGCATAGTCATGTATTGCAGAAGTGACAGGTTGTTCGGCTTTAGTCTGCTTCGCCCAGTGATAAACGCTCTTAAGCAATCTTAAAGAGCTATTATTACTGCCGTTTGGTTCATTATATAAATCCCATATGACTATCCTTTTATCAGCAGCAAAGGTATTCATAATATCTTTTACATAATTCTCAAGTTCGGGGAATAAAGCAGTATCATTATTCATTGGTCTTCCGGGATCCTGATCCCAACCGGAATTATGTCTTCCCGGAACAGGGTCAGGCTGTTTACCTGCCTTAGGTTGCGGGTTCCAGCAATCATCAAAAAAAACGAACATAATCTTAATATGATGACGGGATGCTATATCCAGAAATGTATTAATCCTGTACTTAAAGCCATCCTTATCCTGCTCCCATGCCAAATGATGAAGAAAAACACGCATCACATTCATACCCAACCCTTCAGCCCAACCCAATTCCTTATTTATTGTCAAAGTGTCAAATGTTTCGGATTGCCACATCTCAAGTTGATTTACCGCGGTAGAGGGAATAAAATCAGAACCACAAAGCCAGCCTGTTCTGGTTTGCCAATCCTTAGCCTGTGATATGGTCCACACTTTTCTTTCCCTGATTATTTGTTTGTCATGACAACTTATCAAAATAATTATTCCAATATAAAAGATGGTAATTCTATATAAACTTTTCATAATATGATTCTTTAAATTACTCTTAAAATGAATTTTAAAATCCGCATTTCATCCGTAAATACAAATCTCAATTATTCAATTTTATTGAATTTGAGATGCTTTATCCTTCCCGAGTTTACTTCAAATCCTATAATATTATTTTTGTTGTCACGTTTCAACATTATATGATTAATCCACCAGTTATCATTCAGTAAATGATCCTTGTTTATCAAGGTCAGTTTTACATCATTATATTTTGAATTAGTAAGAAACAAATGATTTTCTTTTAAGACAATTCCATATTTACAATCTAATTCGGGACAATAAAAGGATCCTGTGTATTTTTTTAAATCTTCAATACTTTGAATAGTGTCCTTAATATACTTATTAAGCTTAATTAATTGATCAGGAGTAACTATAACAGCAGTTGTATCCTTTGTGGCAATACTAAAAACTACCTTTACTTCTGGTGCCGGTGCAATGGAAAATGTGTCTTTGGATTCCTTAATTAAAAAATTATTTTCATTATATATTTGGTAATACAACTTGCTGTTCCTTAAGTAAAACCTGAATGGCAAACCATCTTCACCGATATAATAACCAGTATATTTCTTAATATATAAAGTATCCTTTAACACAGCAGCAGTACTGTCTCTCAGATCCTTCCTTACTGTTTCTGTTTTAACGGTTGTGTCCCTGATAAATAAATCAGCCATTGCATAAACTTTTTGCGCCGGATTAAAATCACCAACATTACTGAAAACTATAAACCCCATTTTAAGATCCGGGAATACCGCTACATGAGTTCTGTAACCTGCATCACCACCGCTGTGTGCATATTCCCGCCAGCCTTTCCAGGTATCGTTTGCAATGCCTGATGCATAAGACAACTCTTTACCGCTGTTCAACCTGCCTTTTTTTGTCAGGGTATCAATATCCTGATGGTTGCCAACTTTGCAGTCATAAAAATTCATCACCCATTTACTCATATCATTAATATTGGTGAAAAGGCTAGTAGCTCCGGCAACGGAATAGCTTAAAACAGCATTTGAAAAATGAGTGCTGTCCATATTGAAATAACTATAAGACCTAAACTTTTCAATCTCTTCGTAATTATCATGAAAATGAGTACTGTTCATCCCCAATGGTTTGAAGATTGCCGAGTCTGTAAATTGATGCAATGTTTTCCCGCTTGCTGATTTAACAATTTCAGCAAGCATGGTAAAACCACTGTTTGAATAGCTGTATTCATCTCCGGGTTTAAAATTAAGAGCCTGTTGTTTACTCAGAATTTTTATAACATGATCCTGTGTTATAACATCATCAAGTCTTGTCCCTGAAATAGCAAGCAGTTGCCATTGATCTCTTATCCCACTTGTATGATTTAAAAGGTTACGGACTGTAATCTTTTCTTTAAGGTCGGGAAACCATGGCAGCCATTTATGAATATCATCCTCAAGCTTAAGTTTTCCTTCACTGGCAAGTAAAACTATAGCGTAAGCTGTAAATTGTTTTGAAACAGAGGCCATATGATATAATGTCTGCGGTTCATTCGGAATATCGTATTCAAGGTTGGCCATTCCATAACCTTTTGAGAAAATAAGAGAATCGTTTCTTACTATACCCACTGTGCATCCCGGACTGTTGGCTTTGTTCCACTTTTGGAACAGGCTGTCAATTTTTTTAATAGTTGAATCAGGAACCGGTTGGGTAAATGACCTCGCACTGAATCCAAAAGTAACAGTCAAAATCATCACTACCACTCTGTTATTTATTCTCATAGTAATAAATGTTTAATAATCAATAATACTTAAATATTATTAAAACTCAAGCAGAAAATAATGTTCATAAATTTGTTTTAATGTTAATGCCCATGGGTTTTAATTTTCTACATAATATGTTATTTGCTAATTCTATGTAAATTTTTATAAGTGTATCTCTTTCATTGATGAAAACATTTGAATATATGTAAATAGCAACTATTTTTACACAATATTTGGAATTTTTCCTGTCTAAAATAATCTAACTAAAGTTATTATATAATATGAAAAATTATACCCCAGCATTTACCGACCGATATATACTAAATTTTAAGCTGATTAACAAGACTGTTCTTGTTATTTTATTAAACCTATTTATATTTATAAGCTTTTCAAAAGCAGAAACTTTCTCCGGTGGTTCAGGAACATCATCTGATCCATACCAAATTGCGACAGCTTCAGATTTGGCTTTATTAACTAATAGCCCAAATTACTGGAATAGTGGAATCTACTTTGTGCAGGTTAATAACATAGATCTGACCGCTTATCTCGCCTATGGAGGACAAGGTTACACAAACTGGGGAATTAAAGGGTGGTTCCCCATTGGAAACAGCTCTGTTAAGTTTTCAGGTAATTACAATGGTAACTATTTTACAATAACTGGCCTTACAATTAACGATGCCGCGGGATATAACGGAGCTGACGGCCTGTTTGGTTACGTCAGCGCCAGCGGGATAATCAGTAATCTGGGAATTGTAATAAATGGCTCAGTAGCAGGTGTTAGTAATGTAGGCGGACTTGCCGGTGAAAATTTAGGAACTATAAGTAACTGCTATTCTTCAGGGACTGTAAGTGGTTCAGGTAATTATGCAGGAGAATTGGTTGGTAATAATTCAGGAACAATTAACAATTGTTACTCTGCGGGTAATGTTTCTGCAACCGGTTATTGCGGAGGTCTGGTAGGGATTGGTTCTGGCAATATTACAAATTGTTATTCCATGGCATCAGTCAATGGAATTTCCGGTAAATATTTTTTTGGAGGACTGGTAGGTGAACAAAACGGAGGAACCATATCCGATTGTTTTGCTGCAGGATCGGTTGCAGGAGGAGATTCTACAGGGGGTTTGATAGGGTCTGAACAAAGCAGTACTATCATTAATAGCTACTGGGATATTAATACCACAGGACAGACAAAAAGTTCAGGATCAGCCTCATCATATGGTGAAACTTCAGCAAATATGAAAACCCAGGCAACATTTATAGGCTGGGATTTTGCCACCCCTGTTTGGTATATTAATCCTGCGGATAATAATGGCTATCCCTATTTGGCTATACAACAATATATTTTATTTAGTGCAATACCATCTCAGACATATGGCAACAATCCATTAACGTTGAGTGCTTCCGGAGGAGCCTCAGGTAACGCTGTAATGTTTACAAGTTCGGATAATACCACCGCTACCTGTACAGGTACAAACGGCACAACATTAACAATTATAAAACCTGGTTCTGTTAATATTTATGCCAACCAGGCACAGGGTACCAGCCAATTTGCCGCACCACAGGTAACCCAAACCTTAGTTGTAAGCCGAAAAACACTTACAGTCACAGGGGCTATTGCCAACGATAAGGTTTACGACGGATCAACCTCGGCTTCCATTTCAGGTGGATCTCTTGTTGGGATAGTAGGTACCGACACTGTATTCATTGCAACCCCCTCCTCAGGTACATTCGCATCAGATAATGCAGGCAAAGGCATTGCTGTAACTGCGTCATTAACTTTATCAGGTCCCCAGGCCGGAAATTATATCCTCACCCAACCTTCACTTTCAGCAGATATAACTCCCAAAACATTAACTGTCACAGGTGCCGCTGTTCTAAATAAGGTTTATGACGGCACAACTACTGCAACTATCACAGGAGGATCCCTGTCCGGTGTTATAGGTTCGGATGATGTTGAGATCTCTACCCCTGCAGGTAGTTTTGCAACGGCAAATTCAGGTAACAACATACCGGTAACTGCAGCTTTAACCTTATCTGGTTCCTCTGCAGGTAACTATACCCTCACCCAGCCATCACCGCTTTCTGCTGACATAACCCCGAAAACACTTACTGTAACAGGTATGACAGCGGAAAATAAAGTTTATGACGGAACAACTATTGCAACACTTTTTGGCGGTACATTGTCAGGTGTGATAGGTTCTGATAATGTATATCTATTAAATGCCCTGACCGGAACATTTGCTTCTCCCGGTGCAGGTAATGGAATTGCTGTTGCAACTTCTTTAAGCTTATCAGGTGCTTCAGCAGGGAATTACACCCTTACCCAACCCGCATATCTTTCAGCTGCTATAACTCCAAAATCTCTTATGGTCACAGGGGCAGCTGCTGATAATAAAGTTTATGACGGCACCACTGCCGCTACCATATCAGGTAGTACCTTATCCGGGATTGTAGGTTCTGATATAGTTACAATTGGCTCCAACGCCGGGGACATTTGCAACGGCAAACGTAGGGGATGGTATATCTGTAACAGCAGATCTGACTTTAACAGGTACTGCCTCCGGAAATTATGTTATCGTTCAGCCAACAGGTCTTGCATCTGATATTACTCCCGGCACCTTAACAGTGACAGGAGCTTCCGCAGAAAATAAAGTTTATGATGGTACCACGGCGGCAACCATAACAGGTGGTACTCTGGCCGGTGTTATAGGTTCAGATGTTGTAAACATTGCAAATCAGACCGGCACATTTGCATCAGCCAATGTTGGTAATGGTATAGCTGTCACTGCTTCCCTTACCTTATCAGGAACGTCTGCCGGCAATTATACCCTTACTCAGCCAGCTTCCCTGACGGCTGATATTACTCCCAGAACACTTTCTGTTACAGGAGCTGCAGCTCAGAATAAGGTCTATGATGGTACCACAACAGCAGTAATTACAGGTGGATCACTTTTAGGAGTGGTGGGCCTGGATGAAGTTGTCATAGCCACTTCAACAGGTAATTTTGCCTCAGCTGATGCAGGAACAGGTATTGCTGTTACAGGAGATTTAACCTTGTCCGGCTCCTCAGCAGATAACTATGTCATATCACAACCTTCTTCACTAACAGCGAATATTACTCCAAAAACACTTACCCTGACCAGTGCGGTAGCTGATAATAAAACCTATGACGGCACTGCCACGGATACCATTTCTATAGGTTACCTTACCGGCGTATTGGGAACTGATGATGTAGACATTGTAAACCCGACAGGGACATTCGCCTCAGCCAATGTGGGAACAGGTATAGCTGTTACTCCTGATTTGGTTTTATCGGGTTCTTCTGCGGGCAATTATTCACTGACTCAGCCATCTTCACTTTCTGCAAATATTTCTCCCAAAGAACTCACAGTCAGCAGAACTACCGCAGAAAACAAGATTTATGACGGAAATACTGCAGCTATAATTTCAGGAGGTATATTGAATGGCATAGTTGGTACTGATGAGGTAAATATTGCAACACCTATAGGTATTTTTTCATCTCCCGGGGTTGGAAAAGATATTCCTGTTACTGCGGAATTAACCTTATCCGGAACTTCAGCAAGCAACTACACACTGGTAGAACCATCTTCATTATCTGCAAATATTACACCTAAAACACTTAATGTTACAGGAGCAACTGCCGACAGCAAGATATACGACGGAACCACCACTGCAACAATTAATATTGTCGGCAGTTCTTTGACAGGGGTGTTGTTAACAGACACAGTGTACCTGGG
This sequence comes from uncultured Bacteroidota bacterium, assembly GCA_963766305.1. Taxonomy (GTDB): domain Bacteria; phylum Bacteroidota; class Bacteroidia; order Bacteroidales; family JAAUTT01; genus JAAUTT01. The sequence continues at coordinate 39,522 of CAVYAE010000061.1, read as the reverse complement.
GAATAATGGCACGGGTGAATTCGCAACAGCCAATATAGGAAAAGATATTCCTGTTACAGGTGAATTGACAATTACAGGTGCCTCTTCAAAAAACTACATACTTGCCCAACCGGAACTGTCAGCAGAAATTTATCCACGACCTCTGACGATAACCGCCAAAGCAGAATCAAAAGTGAAGGGTACTGCGGATCCTGTTCTCAAATATGCAATATCCGGTGATGGCCTTGCTGGCAATGACTCTATTAAAGGTTCACTGACACGCCAGCCCGGGGATACTGTAGGAAAATATAACATTGAAATAGGTACCCTTTCTGCGGGTCCAAATTACTCAATAACCTTTATATCTGCTGTTTTTACAATAGTTACAAGTACAGGAACCAGCGCAGATGAGGAAAATAACCTGAGTATGTATCCGAATCCGGCAAGTGACTTTATTTATTTGAAAAACGTGCCGGAAAATACAACTATTTCTGTTTTAAATATGAACGGAGTATTGCTTAAAAATTATAATGCAACAGGTACAACTGAAATAATAAATATAAACGACCTGTCTTCCGGAGTCTATATTTTGAAATTAACAGGATTAAAACTAAATACTGTAATGCGTTTTATAAAACTTTAATCTTGAAAAGTCCCTTTTAAAATAAGTTAAGGTAATTTTAATTATTACCTTAACTTATTTTCAAACCAATCCGATAAAATTATCCGTTGTTAACCTGGTTTTTTACCTCAACTTCAGGAGGTAACAGTTTGTACATTATAGGGGTGACAATACGTGAAAGTATGGTGGAACTTATCAAACCACCTATAATTACAATTGCCAAAGGTGATATTAGTGGATTTGTAGATATTGCTATAGGCAATAAACCAAAAATTGCAGTAAATGTAGTTAACAATATTGGCAGAAAACGTATTTCGCCGGCTTCACGGATAGCAGTTTCCAATGGTATACCTTCTTCTCTCATCTGGTTTGTGAAATCGACAAGTAATATAGAGTTTTTAACCTCTATGCCTGCCAGGGCAATCAAACCTACAACGGCCACAAAGGATAATGAATTACCTGTTATTAACAGTGCCGTGATAGCACCAATCATCCCCAGTGGAATTACAGAAAGAACTATAAGGGTGCTTTTAAATGTTTTAAATGCAAGAAGGAGAACTGCCAAAAAGAGAAAGACAGTAGCTATAATTATTGTTCCGAATCCGCTGAATGATTTGTTCCGGCTTTCAATTTCCCCACCCATGGAATAGGTATATCCATCAGGCAGTTTAACCTTTTTAAGCTTATCTGTTACTTTTCTGTTTACATTATCATTCAGGTAACCGTTTTTCACGTACGCTGACAAGGATACTGTTCTGGTTTTATTATAATGCCTGATGGTTACAGGGGATGTTTCGAGCTCCAGGCTGGCTATCTGCCGAATAGGAATGACATTCCCCTGATAGTTGTTAATAAACAAATTATTAAAAACATCCATATCTGCATATCCTGAGTTTGGAGCCGTCACAATAATATCGTAGTCATTGTTATTTTCATCCGATACAGTACCGAGTTTTAACCCGGCAACCACCAACCGTACATTTCGGTATATGTCATTACTTGAAACCCCGTACATTTGTGCTTTAGCCTTATTTATCCTGATTTTTATATCTGAAATATCATGATCAATAGGATTATTTACATACATTGTACCTTCAGTACTTTTCAACAAAAGCTCCAATTGTCCTGCTATTTTTCTTAATGTATCCAGATTGTCCCCAAAAATTTTTATTTCCACCGGAGCAACCACAGGTGGTCCCTGTTCAAAATTTTTAACTTCAATTTTTGCACCCGGGAAATTGTCAAATTTCTTTCTGAGTTGATCAATTAATTTAAGCTTATTCTTTGGTTCAGTATTTTCATTAAGCTGAATAAAAATCTGTGCAAAATCAGTATGTTCATCTTCACGTGCAAGGTTGTAATATACCAATGGATTGCCCTTTCCAACATTGCTGGCATAAAATTTTATTTCGGGATATCCGTTGAGTACTTTTTCTACGTTTTTGGCAACTTCATCCGAATACTGAAGATTAGACTGCAGCGGAGTAGTAATATTTATAATGAACTGCGGTTTTTCAGAAGGAGGGAACAGGCTGAAACCAATTACAGGAAACAACAATAATGATACCACAAACAATACAATAGATACAAGAATTGCAATCAAAGGTTTTTTTAAGGATTTGTCGAGGATTTTACCATAAGTGTTTCTGATTACCGATTTTAATATTCTCAGGAAGATATTACCTTCTGTATGTACATACTTTTGAACAAGAATATTACTGCACAGAAAAGGAATTATAGTCAATGCAACAAACATAGAAGCCAAAACGGTAGATATTACTGACATAGGCAAGCTACGTATAAAATCACCCGAAGCTTCGGGCATAAATACTATTGGCAGAAAAGCTATTATAAGAGTAGCTGTACAGCTGATTATAGCACGTCCAATCTGGCTGGTAGCTTTTAAGGTAGCTTCTTTGCGTGTATATCCTTCTCTTAGCCAGCGTTCTATATTTTCAACCACGACTATACTGTCATCCACAAGTAATCCCAAGGCAACTACAAGACCTACAATGCTTAACTGATTAAGGTTAAAGCCCAGGAAATTTAAAATGGTAATACCAATTGCTACTGAGAGTGGAATGGAGATCATTACAACTGATGCCGCCCTGAAACCCAAAGGCAACAAAGTTATAGAAACCAACAATATAGCTATAAGAAAATCGGTTCCCAAACCCGTCAGTCTTCTGTTAACATTATCTGCCTGGTCGAAATTCTGAACCATTTGTATATTTGATGGTAAGGTCTTTGAAAATTTTGCCAATACCGGCTTGTATACTTTTTGCGTCTGAGATATATTGAAACCGGCTTTTTGAGCTGCAGTAACAAAAATACACCGGTCTATCTCTTGAGTAATATCGGTGTGTGTACCAGTCATTCTTTCCGGGTTTTGATCCTTATCCCAGGAAACCACCTTTCCCCTGGTAAGGATCCACTTCCATTCACCGGATTTCATTCCTAACCTTTGTTCAACTTCAAAAATTTCACTTTTCCCCTCCAGATGTTCCTGCAATAATTTATTTGTTAATGGCAAATCATCAGGGTGAACCATATCAGACCATACTTTAGTTACCTCTTCCAAACCATTCAATCCATATCCAAGAATCTCACAACCACGGGGACTGATATAAACAGTACCAGATTTCATCTCAACATCCCACAAACCATCGTTTGAACCCTCTAATGCAAATTTCAATCTTTCCTTGGCTGATATTAATTCATTCTCATAGTTTTTATTTTTTGTAATATCTAAAAATGCAGTAGCAAATTCTCCTTTTTTGGCTGAAAAAACAGATATTTGAAAATGCTTGTTCATCGGCTCAAAATATTGCTCAAACGTAAAAGGTTCTCCGGTTTCGGCAACTTTGGCATAAATATCAAGAAATGGTGGTTCAGGTGTTCCGAAAAGCTCTGTTGCCAATTTATCAATCGCTGTTTCTACTTTAATATTTAAGTATTTTTCTGATATAGGATTGGCTTCAATAATTCTATAATTAACAGCTTTACCTTGTTGGTTATAAATAATTTCGTGTAAGTAAACCCCTTCCTGCATTGATCTGAATAAACTCCTGAATTTTTGTTTGTTTCTTTCGGCAATAATTTTGGCGTTTTGCAATTCAATTTCTCTTTGTTTACGTTCAGTAATGTCATAAACTGATGTTAGAAAAAACAAAGGTTTACCTTCAGTTGAACATTGTAATGTTGTCAATAAATACGTATTTATTATTGAACCATTTTTATGTATATACCTTTTTTCAAATTGAATTGATGATTTTTCAGCTTTTAACAGGGTTTCTACAATTTCATTTGAAGTTTGAATATCATCAGGATGTGTTATTTCAGAAAATTTTAAATTTTGAAATTCTTCATGTGAATATCCTAACATATCTTTAAATGCTTTATTTGTCTTTAAAGAACCATCTAAACCTGTTATAGACAGGCCTGTAGGTGAATTTTCAAAAACACTGCGAAAGTATATTTCATTTAATTCGGCTTGCTCTTTTGATAAGATCAGATGTTTTTCCAAAGCTTTTTGTTCAGTAATATCTTTAAAAACACAATAGGTTTGTTTAAATTTTCCATCTGGTGTATATCCTATGCAACCTTCAAAAGAAACATAAATAAAATTACCATCTTTTTTTCTTAAAATAAATTGAACATCCGATACATAACCACGTTTTTTGAATGCTGAAAAATTTATTCTGAAATGTTCAACATAATCCGGATGTAAAAAATCACCAAACCATTTTCCTATAACTTCCTCTTTTTCATAACCAAGAGTTTTTAGCCACATTGGGTTTACATCAATGAAACAACCTTCTTCATTTAATGATTGATACGATAAAGGCGCATTATTATATAAGGATCGATATTTTTCTTCGCTGTCTATTACTTTTTCTTCTGCTTTTAATAACTCAGTAATATCAATAATAATGGAAAGTAAAAATTCCTTGTTATTAAATCTGATCTTACCGCTGTTTACTTCAACGTTCTTAATATTTCCGTTTTTTAATTTGTGATTGAATTTGAATCGATGATTAATAGCCATTTTGGCCTTATACATTTCTTGCTTAATCTGTTCATCAGATAATATATTAATCTGATTAATATTCATTTCAACTAACTCATTATAAGAATATCCATAAAAATTACACGCTTCTTTATTTGCATTTATTATTTTTCCTGTCTCGAATTCAACAATTAGCATAATTGTATGATTTTCTATGAAAAGGTCATTAAAAACAGAAGAATTTTCGATGGATTTTGCGGATTGCAACTTATTCAGCTCATCTTCACGAGCTTTAAGCAGAGTTTCGAGTTCTTCGTAAGTTGGTTTTTTGTTTAACATAGATAGATCATTGCAGATTATGGACCTTATACTAAGTTAAACAATTTTAAATTATCAAACACGATTGTTTTAATTTAAAATATTATCCAAAATCTCTAAATGAACTAATTATTGGAAAAGGATTTTTACAATAACTAACGACTTAACCTACAGGATATTTAAATTCCTGTTTTTTAAAAAGATCTACTCTGTTTTTTAGTTCAAACTCACCCCTGTAGAATGTTTCGGATGAATCAGTTAAAATGAACATTTCGTCTATGTTATAAACTGAATTATCCACTAAATAACCTATAATATTATTGTTCAGTTTTACATCACAGGTATTCCATTGCCCATTATGCGGCATAGGACAAGGTTGTGTAATTGTATCAAAATATATAGTTTTCATTTTATTTATTCCACCTTTAAATAAACATTATTAACTTTTAATTCAATCTGATTTTTCATTTGAGCCATTATAGTAATATTGTTAGAAACACCTACCACATCCAACAGATTTATTACTGCAGCTCTTGCAGCTTCCCTTTGATAGCTCCACTCAACCTCTCCTTCAAGAGTAATCCAGCCATTCTCGACATTTACAAGTATTTTGTCTGATGGAATTTGTCCGTTCTTTTTAAATACATTTATAATTTCACGGGCAATGTCTTCATCATCTTTTTTAAGCAGATCTTTTTTAAGTTTTATAACTATCTTATCTATCACAGCATTTACACCAGCCACATATTTGGCCGTATTTTCTGCTACTTTCTTTTTTATCCAGCTGTCTACCGTACCCGAGAGTGTAACAATTCCATTATCAGCATTTACAGCAATTTCAGCTGTATCCAGGAGAGGTACCCACCTGATGGACTCCTGTATGTCTCTTTTCAATTCTGCATTATTTTTCATAGTGTATTTTTATTATAATAAATAATTCTCTTTAAAATACAAAGTTGCTTCTTTAATAAGTGTCATGTGTTATAAAATATTGGGAATAACTTATAGGATTCACAGTATTTGCAGGGAATCCTTATTCATGCAAAATTGTAACAATGCTCCCCATAGGCAAGTGGTCAAAAAGTGCATGCGATTGAAATGGAAGGCGATTTATTAATTTTGCATTTTGGTACAATTAAATAAATGCTAAGGCAGAACCTTCTGTTTGCCGGAATTCAAAAGAATTTCAACCAATTACGGTTTTTTAAGCAGGGAAACAATTTTACTATATAACATACGTTCATCTATCGGTTTTGAAATGTAATCATCCATGCCGGATGTTTTACATTTTGCAAAATCTACTGTTGTTACATCAGCAGTCAAAGCAATAATTGGAACGTTCAATTTCATTGTTTTCCGGATAAATTCTGTAGCTTCAAATCCATTCATTACCGGCATCATCAAATCCATTAAAATGATATCAAAGGAATTTGCCAGTAATTTTTCAATTGCAACTTTGCCATTCTCAGCAATATCACATTGAAAATTAAATTCTTCCAGCTGTGTTCTTATAAGGAGCTGATTGAGTGCAACATCCTCTGCAACTAATACTTTTATGTTTTTAATATCCTTGTCAAGTTCCAATTTTTCGGATTCCAGTTCTGCTATATCATTTGTCTTGTCAAAACTTAAGATAAAATTAAAGATCGTGCCTTCTCCAACTTTACTTTTAACAAAAATGCTGCCTCCCTGTGATTCTACTAATTGTTTTGCAATTGCAAGCCCTAATCCTGTACCTCCATATAACCTTGTCATATCTGCTGATGCCTGTTGAAAATTTTCAAAAATCGAATCTAATTTATTTTCAGGAATTCCAATACCAGTATCGCAAACAGAAAATTCTATTGTAACTCGTTGTCCATCTTCATGTAACAATTTATAAGTCAGTGTAATTTTTCCTTTATTAGTGAATTTAACTGCATTACTCAAAAGATTTATTATAATTTGATGTAACCGTACCGGATCACCAACTAATACTCCGGGAATTTGCCTGTCATAATCCTTAACCAATTCGAGGTCTTTGTTAAATATTTTTATCTCAAACAAATGAAGCATAGCATTAAAAGAATCTTCCATTTTGAATACTCTTTTCTCAAAAGTCATTTTACCTGCCTCTACTTTTGCTAAATCCAGAATATCATTAATAAGGACAGTCAATGTATCTCCGCTGATCTTTATAGCCTGTAAATATTCTTTATGTGTGTTGTTAAAAATATCAGCTTTTAAAAGCACCTTAGTAAAGCCAATTATTGCATTCAGTGGTGTCCGGATTTCGTGGCTCATATTAGCTAAAAATAACTGTTTTGCCTGCACCGACTCTTGTGCCAACAGCGTTGTTTTTTCGGCATTTATAAGGGCTTTCCTTGCATTCCTGGTTGTTTGTTCTGCATAAGTTTTTGCTTTTCTCAATTCTTTAGTAATTGATTTTTGTTCTGTAATATCCCTTGCAACAATTAAAACCCCAAGTACATTTTTAAGTGAATCTTTAAGCAAGGATCCATTTAATAAAACATCAGTATGTTTGCCGTTTTTATGGAGTACTGTGAGTGAATAATTAATTACTGTACCATTTCTTAAAACTTCCTTATAAATTTCACTTGCCTTGAACTTCTCTGTAAAGTAATGTGAAAAATCTGATCCGATGAGCTTTTTACGGGCTATGCCGGTAATATTTACTGTTGCATGATTCACATCCATTATTTTACCATCAATACCGATTGTAATTAATGGGTCTAAACTGGCTTCAATTAAGTTTTGTGCATAATTCGATCCCTTTTTATTTAGGTTTGACATTGTGTTTTAATTAAATACAAAGATTATTGGGATTCTTAGATAATTTCTTAAAAATAAATGATGTATAAATTAATTATAATTAAGATCCTTCTAAATAAATCTTTAGATTGACAGAATTATAACAATACAAAACACAGGTAAGTTCATAATGTGTGAATTTTATAACTATTACTGAAATATTTGTAACAGGCAATTAAATAAATTACAACACACATCTTTTTACAATCAGAATTCTAATAAGGTATGAATGATATAAGTTTTTCAGAGAGTTATGTAACAATTTTTCTGTTAAAGATTTGCAATTTTGCTTTATAAATAATATGAACATTTATGGAACAAGAAGAACATCATAAAGAAGCTGCCATCCACTTCGAAATGGCTGCAAATTTTTATAAGAAAGCAAATGAATATAATATAATTGGAGAATATGAAAAATCTTCATTTGAAGTTCAAAAAGCCCGGGCCCATCATAAAAAAGCTGAATTTCATATGAACGAATTTGCAAAGGTAATTGACAAAATTAAGGCAAATATTGAAAATTAAATAAAAAAATACCTGAATCAATGAAAATAATACTATTAATCCTGACATTAACAGCAATAGCCGCAGGTTTTTCTTCAGAAAGCTATGGACAGCATAATTTTAATGAACCTAATGGTGACATAGTATATAACCTTGAAAGAAATATTTATTTATCTGATCCTGACATGGCCTTGTTGGAAACATTAAATGACTCACTGTATGAACTTATATATTTTAAGGACGATTCGTTAAATGCTTTAAATACCGAGTCAAAAACCGATTTAGCTGATCCAAATAAGGACTTGAAAATATCGGACAATGAAAAAAATGTTTTAACAGCAAAATTTAAAAATGATTCTGAAGATAATATCCAAAAAAATGAACTTTGCATAATTGATTTGGGAAATAAAAACTTATATAAAGAGGGAACTGATACAATAAAAATAGAGACAGATATTGAATTTCTAAATCAAAAAAATTTAGCATTGAAAAGCAAACTAAACAATTATTTCAATTCACCGGGAGAAATACAGTTTAATTCTTTTAAGAATGGATTCGATAATGAGCTGGAGTTGGTTACAAATGCAATTATAGAATTATCTGTTTATATACTGAAATAATACATGAACTCAGATAAATCAAAACCTGTGCCTTTAGAATCTGGTAACGAAACTCTCAGGGCAGATGATATTGGTTCAACATCAGTTGAAGAAACTTAGAAAAACTTAAATGTTGATCCGGAAACCGGATTAAAAGCTTCTGATGTTGATTCCGGAAGAAAGGTAAACGGTTATTATGTTTACCGTAAGTATGTCCTATGTATCAAAGTACCTTGCCGCTCATGGGGTTCTTTTCACCAGGCTGAGTGCTGTTGAGGATGCTGCTTCTGTAAAACGGAACCTTATGGAGGGCAAACCCGGAGTAACGAAGGGTTCGTTCAAACCCTTTGATGCGACAAACAGACGCACCGAAGCTATTGTTGAAATTAACGGCCGGATGCCAAAGAATTAATTGCCAAACTGAAGGATTTTGGGGTTAGTGTAAGGATGATTAAATGAAAGGTAAGAACTTAATTGAAATGTTTTGAATTGACCTTGTTTGCTAAAGAAGCGACAACCCAAGATTTTGGATGATTATATTTTTCTATGGTAAACCTGGCCATAAGGTAACTTACAGTAGACTCAGCACCCTGGTTAAGATTAACGTGAGTTTCCTCCAAGCCATCGTAACACCCTCCCGTACAAGGATTATAAATTATCTGATGCAGGCGGTTGTTACCCAAAAACCAGTTAAAAGCTGTTACTAATTTTTCAAGATAGTCTTCATTTGCGAATACTTCATAAAACTTATTCAAAGTCAGTATAGTATAGGCAACATCTATAGGTTGTTCGCCTATATGTTCAGGCTGCTGTCCTCTTTGTAACCAGTTTTTATTTGAGATTACTTCTATGCTGCATTCATTAAAAGTTTTGGATAAAAGAAAATTAAATGTGGAAATTGCAATTACTTTGTAGGCTGCATCTCCTGTCATCAGCCATGAATATAACATAGCTTCCGGTAATATGCTGTTAGCGTAGGTAAGGTATCCTTCAAACCATTGCCACTTTTCATCGGATTCATGTTTATACATTTGAACCATCCTGTTGGCAAAAGTATTCAAAAGTATCAGGTTTTCAGGTGACTTAAATACACCCTGGTAATAGAAAATCCCCTTTATAACAAAGGCCATAGCTCTGGTTGAATGCACCTTGCTAATATTTAGCAGGGCCTTATCCATTATCTTTCTTGCCATGTTTATAATATCTTCCGGTAACATCCCCCTCAGGGATATTAGGTAGCCCAATGCCCAGATAGCCCTGCCATTTGAATCATCTAAATTTGTCAGGTAATTTTGATCTGTAAATTTATTTGTTTTATCTAAATAATTTAAAAAGCTCCCATCAGCTTGCTGGCATAAATTTATAAAGCTGAGGTATTTGTAAATATAATAAATACTCTTTTCATCTCCTTTTATTTTAAAATACATACTTAAAGCAACGAGAGCCCTGGCATTATCGTCCAGGGTGTATCCTGACTCAATATCGGGTTCATTTATTTTTGAAAACTGGATAAACCCTCTTGAGGTAGTCATTTCCTTAAGATGATTTAAGTTTATCAGAGGTAAGTTATAACGAAGAGTGATTTTATCCCCTCCAATTTTGTCAAACAGCCTTGCATGTGCAACTGCGGAGTTTTCCCATGCGGTAGAGACTATATTCTGCAAGGTATTAAAACCCATACTCCTTCTCAGAGGTTCATCAGCAAATAACCTTATAACACCTGCTGCTAATTGTCCTGAGTTCCTAAAATCGATAATAATTCCGGTATTCTCGGTCAATACTTCTTTGGCATGAGGAATAGGAGTTGAAATGATGGGACAGGCACAACTCATTGCATATGCAAATGTTCCACTGACTGCCTGGTTAGGATCATTGGTGGTAAAAAGATAAATATCAGTAAGCTGCAAATATTCCAGTAATTCCGGTAATGCTAGGTATTCATTAATAAAAATGACATTATCCTGCAGATGTTTTTGGTCCACAATTTCTGAAAGGTTTTTCCTGTATTTTTCCCCTTCTGTTTTTATCACTTCTGGATGTGTTTTTCCTATGATTAGAAATACTACTTCAGGGTAAAGCTTTATTATTTCAGGCAGGGCTTCAAGAGTTGTTTCAATGCTTTTTCCGGAACTTAACAGTCCAAACGTGGTAAGTACTTTTCTGTGTGTAAATCCATATTTTTGCTTAAGTATGCTTTCATTTACATGTGGTACTAAATGGGTGCCATGGGCTATAACGGTGATTTCATGTTTTGGTATACCATAGTCTTTACTTAAAATTTCAGCCGAATTATTAGTCATTACGATAATGGATTCACATACAGCACCTATACTCTTAACATTTGATTTTAAAGCTTCATCCGGATTAGGCAATACTGAGTGAAAAACTACTATGATAGGTTTTGAAAGTTCACATAAAAACTGCAGAAATGCCGTTTCCTGGCCTTTGAAGAATCCAAACTCATGCTGAATCAATACTATCCTGACACGAGGGTCGTTATTTATAGTAACAGCCATATGTTTGTAAGCAGTTGTTTCGGATGTTTTAAGGATATACCGCACTTCAGCGGGGTACTTATAACCGGTATCATTGGTTTCCAAAGCACAGACCTTGATAGATAAGGAATTACTGAATTTATTATTCAGAGCCTTTATCAGATCATTTGAATAGGTGGCAATTCCACATTCCCTTGGCGGATACGAAGTAATAAATAAAATCTCAGCCAGATCATTACCATATTCAGGGATAATAATCTCCTGCGGGCTGTTTGGAGTTATCACATCCTGAACACCAATATCAGTATCAGGTTTATCATATTTACCAGCACTTAAACTTCTTTTCGGGGATAATATATTATTCTCTATCATTTTTGGCATATGTTAATAATTCAGTTACAAGGGCAGGCAGACTCAGGGAAGCACAAGCTATAAGTGAATCCGCTGCACCATAATATATAAATAAGGTATTTCCAAATATTGCAGTCCCCGTTGGGAAAACCACATTATTAACCTCTCCAATCAGTTCCCACTCATATTCAGGTGAGAATAATGGGTATGGTAAACGGGCTATTTCTTTAGCCGGATTATTTAAATCAAGTAATGCAGCGCATGCTGAATAAATAAATTTACCTTCATTGGTTCTTTCCACTCCATGATAAATCAATAACCATCCATGGTCAGTTTCAATTGGAGGACATCCGCTTCCTATATAACTTGACTCATGATTAAATATGGGATCTAATACTATATGTTCATCAAATTTTTGAAAGTACAGTTTCCAAAATTCCCTTGTGAGTTCACTTAAATGTTTTACAGAAACAAGTTGAATACCTGGTCTTAAACGGTGAAGGAATGTAAGTTTACCTTTTATTTTTCTGGGGAAAAACACTACATTCTTATCCCATAACAATCTTTTCTTTTCTGAATCTTTTACCTGGTAATAAAACATTTGATTAAGGTAATATGACTCATTTATTTTTTTGGACGATTCTACTATAGATACAAATTCAGCAAAGGTCTGAGGAGGCACTATTAACCCCTGTTTTTCAAAATTGAGCAGATTATATGAAGTGGCCAGGGCTCCGCGTGCATTTAACCCATCATAACCTGTATATGTAAGGTAATACAGGTCGTCTATCTTTGTCAGCCTGGCATCTTCCACACCCCATGATTCATAGTCGAACTGCGGTATTATTAAAGGTTTGTCTGATCTTTCAGCCAGTGTCAGGGGACCATCAAAACGACAATAGCCCAGTGTGGAATGATTACCTGACTGCACTGCCCTGTAAAACATATGTACACTATCATTTACACGAATTACAGCCGGATTGAGTACTCCTGCATTTTCAAATTCCAGACCTGTACTGGTTAGTAATATGCCTTCTTTTTTTACGTCTATCATTTATTTATTTTTAAAATTGGTTTTAACCTGAGAATCGGGGGCAATGTATCACCCAATAAAAATCCCCAGGGCTTTAAGGGTTCTATATTATCACATACAAGTTTAATGATTGCCAAAAGGGGAATGGAAAGAAACATACCTGCTATTCCCCATATAGCATTCCCCACTATTACCGCAAGTATTGAAAACAGCGCATTGATTTTTACTTTTGAAGCTACTATTTTGGGAACTATGTAGTTATTATCTATAATCTGTACAAAATAATGTATGGCAATGACATATACAGCAAACATTGGTGTTGATTTGGTTGCCAGTGCAACCATCACAGGTAGGGCAATAGCCACCAAGCCACCTATGTATGGTATAACATTCAGGAAAGCTCCAAGTATCCCCAAAAGAATTGCATAATTTATTCCAATAATGAGAAGACCGGTGGAATTTAAAACTGCTACTATGACTGCTTCAATAAAAAGCCCCTTAAGATATTGTTGAATAACTTTTTTTGTCTGTTTTATTACTGCACCTACCTGCATTTGGTTGTTCGTTTTGAACAGCCTGTGAATAAATTCTATAATAAGGGAATGATAATATAATATGACAAAGGTATAAACAGGAACAAGTACCAGAATTACAAGCCAGTTACCTATAGCTACAAGAGTTTGCCCTATAGCCGCACTGCTTATATTTACAAGGTCGGCCTGTGTTTTTGTGGTCCACTGATGTAATTTCCAGGAATTAATATTGAAATATCCGGAAGCCCATGTTATAGTTTGATTTAGCAAAACCGTGCACCTGTCGACCAGTGCCGGCCAGGATTCACTGAACTGGCTTACCTGTGTGTATATAAGTATGCAAAAGGAAGTTATTACTATAAAAGTCAAAAAGAGGGTAATTACAATTGAAATTACCCTTTTAATTTTGTGATCAACAAAGAAATTAACTATAGGATGTAAGATAATAGAAATAAGAATTGCAAAAATAAGAGGTACAAAAATGCTCTTACCTGCATATAACAATAATATTAACGCAACCAACCCGACTAAAAGAAGACTTATTTTAGCATAATACGGCAGCTTATATGTTCTGTCTGTCATGTCTTTGTGGAATTCATGACTTTTGGTTTAAACAGGAGACGAAAAATAAACTGACCTATTGATATTATTGTTTCAGGATGTTGTTTAACTGAATTTGTAACACCAATTTGTACCAGGGAACCTAACAGTTTTCTGAATATATTTGCAGATGTGCCTGTTACAATTTTTTTGGAAACGAACCCTGTGACAAAACCCACAGCATTTCCCAAAATGTTTTCAATAAGAAATGGAGAGGTTGCCATATTATCTATTGCTCTTTTTAAAAGGTTCAGAGGTTTTAAATCTTCAATTGTTTGATGAAAACGGACCTTTAAAATCTGACCCTTCATTTCTTTCTGAATTTCCAGGTTAAGAATGGCAGTTTTAAGCTGGGCGATGGTGGTAATGGATTCCATAAATTTTTATTTAAACACGTATTTAATAAATTTATTACTGAATTTTTTTATTATCCATTTATACATGAAAATTCTAATAAAAAGGGCCAGTATCCCATAAAAACCACCCAATACAATAAATCCATAATAGAGTTTGCCAAGGATTTCGCCGCACCAAACAGCTATACCCACATTTATGAAAAAAGTAAAAATAGTAATGAAAATAAATAGGATAGCATCAGATAATACTGATGATACTACCTCAGATGTCTTCTCAACAGCTTTTAATTTTATAAGTTCAAAGCTTGTGTTGCCATAATCTGCAGCTATTTCAATCAGCGGTTCAAATAAATTTGATTGTGTTTCCATTAGTTGTCTGCCATTTGTAAAACATCGCCGGTTATAGTTATGAGCAATACTGTTTCTTCTTTTGTTGTAAGAGTGTATTTAATGTTTTCCTGTATTGTAAATAACTGGCCTTGTCCGAGTATTACTGATTCGTTCCGGATATTAAGCCTTACCTTACCTTCCATAATTTGAAAAGTTATTGACTCATTTGCCTGATAAGAATCGATTTCTGTTGCATCATGTAAGGCAGTTAACAGTATCTGTTTTTCCCGGCTTTTTAACAGAACCCTGGTTTTGATATCCTCTTTATTCCATGTTTGGTTACCCTTCAAATCATTAATCATTGAAGGTAAATCAAACATGTTTAAAGAATAATTAGTTGTCCGGTTTTTTTTCCTTTGGAAAGGATTTGTTTTTATAGATTTATTTTCCATGGTTATTTTATTATTTCATCCGGGAATAATTTAATTTATTTAAAACGTGTCGCTGGTAATTTATTTATGAGATATTATCGATTATTCATGATACTTGTAAAATAATCAGTTAGATACTGTTTTTATATCTTTTGCAAGTTCTTCAGAATTTGTTTTAACATGGTGGGTATAATTGCCCACATCTTCCTTAACCTTGTCAAATTTTTCAGATAAGTCTTCTATAAATTCGTTAAACTTTTCCTTTAAAGTATCAGCGTAATCTTCTCCTTTTTTTGATATTTTTGTCCGGGTAACCGAACCCTTGTCGGGTGCAAATAATACTCCTAATAATCCTCCAACTGCCACACCAGCCAATAATCCCAATAAAACTTTTCCTGAGTCCATGATAATTTTTTTTATAAATGTTTCTTTGATCGCAATAATAAAATCCGTATGAAATACTGTCGGCTTTAGTTATATTAAACTAAAATTATTATTATCAGAATAATCAGGAGTAAAGTACCTCCGCCAATATAAATTACACCATCACTTCTGCGTACACTTTCCCTGATGCCTTTGAGTTCGTTTCTTAACTCACGTTTTTCAGTTGAATTAAGGCTCGATTTATCCATTTTGCTAATTTCTTCAACCCGGTTTTTTAAACAGTTGATTTCTTCTGAGTTTAATTTATTTTCCTTGTTTGCTGATGTAGCTTCCATGGCAGAAGTAATTTTGGAATTTGAATTATTTCCGAAAACTAAAACATTACCAAGAGAGAAGAACATTACAAATACGATTACACTGATTTTTTTCATTTTGTTTATTTTAATTAATAAAATTCAATGAGATAAAGGTAGTGGATATGGGGTTTTAACATGTTACATAATTTTATAAATCAGTTGTATGATTCCCACATAAATTAAAAAAGAGCTGAATTCAACCTCACTTTATTGATTGACTCCAAATTGAATACAAACCTAATTCCATCGCGGAATGACCTGTTAACTGACCTTAAGTTGCCTGATATGGGAAAAGGAAAATAGATCTCTAAAAAATCCCAGATACCGGCTTTTAAGCCTGATTCGAAGAAAAGTGAGGTAGACCGGGGAGTTACCGGATTAGTCAATAATATGTTAACAAAGAGTTTGAAAGGTAATAGTCCGGTTATTCCAGGTAAATTGCTTACACAGGAAAATGAAATAATCCTTTGACTAAACCGCAGGCTGTCCTTTGGAACTGAAATAAGTGCACCTTCAGATATGGTCATCTCTCTGGACCAGAATGTTGAGGGAAAAGTACTGAACCTGTCGGGATAAAAACCCTGATAAAGATAAAGTTCAGGGCCGCTTCTTGCACTGGCAGCAAATGAATAGAATGGCGACTTTGTATTATCAGTAACCATTATACCTGTAAACAGCCGCATATCCAACCCCTGGTTTTTACCATTATATGAGAACCTGTAATTTAATTCTGCAGAAATTTTCTGATAGGAATTATTTTCTTCAAGCCTGAACAGAATGGAATATGGATTGACCATCCCTGTATTTTCAATCTTATATCCGGCTTGCAGGTACTTTTTCAGAGAGGGCTTTTGCAGAAGTTCAAGTTGAAACAGATCTGATGCCGCAGACATGGATACAAATATTTTTTGATTAACCGGATTGATTATTTGTGTGGTTTTAAAGTTTAATTCAATACCTGCTTTTTCGAGATAGTAGTTTTGACCCCCCGGTGCACCGAATCTAGTGCTTTCAAGGGTTATGGTCATTATCCGGAAGAAGGCTTCATAGGGGTTTATATGCAGAATAATTTTACCATAACCAAACAGACCAGGTTTTAAAAGTGAATAAAAAGGCATCATGAAATATTCGACAGGTTTGGGCAGAAGAGATCCATTATGGAAGGTGAGCCCTATAAGCAAACCGTTTTCTGTATTCCAGTCTATGGCAGGAATATAGATTAAACTCCTGTAATCAGGATTTTCAATAGTGTATAAAAGCTGTGGTTTGATGGGTTGTTCTCTCCGGAATATTCCACTTGTCCGGATTGTATTATGATTTCTGTATAATTGAGGCATATAATGCATAGGGTCGATTTTTATTTCAGAATAGTTGCCTTGAGGGAGAGTTATCCATCTCTGACCCAAAAATCCTTCAACCCATTGCTCAAAACATGTGGAATCGCCCTGCATGCCGCAGATGACAAAAGGTGATGCCATCTCACCCATGTTTTTTATTAGTATA
Source organism: uncultured Bacteroidota bacterium (assembly GCA_963766305.1). GTDB lineage: Bacteria > Bacteroidota > Bacteroidia > Bacteroidales > JAAUTT01 > JAAUTT01. The sequence goes on along the minus strand of CAVYAE010000061.1, from coordinate 22,308 downwards.
TGCTGATTTTTCAAACTGACAATTTGGTAGTCAATACGTTTGGTTGTCGCCAGATAGTCATCAAAAAACCACTTTAAGCTTTTATCTGTGTGGGATTCGAATACATTCCGAAGATTGTCAGGTTGGGGGTGCTTATATTTCCAGCGTATGTAATAATCATGCATTGTACAATCAAAAACGGAATCTCCCAGGTAAGCTCTGAGGTAATTAAAACCCAGAGCTGCTTTGTAATACACTATTAAACTGTAGTTTAAACTGCTATAATCCGTTGCCGGCAGGTTTATTGGTTGTTCGAGATTATTCCGTGCCTGAACAAGCCATTGTAATTCAGGTACCAATTGAACCGGCATTTTGTCGATATGAAATATTTTAGCTAGTTTTTTATTGTGTATATAAACCTCCCATAGTTTCTGATTCGGATACCTTTGGGTAAGGTACCGGTTTTCATAGGCAGTAGTAATACCTTCATCCATAAATGGGTAACGTCGTTCATCTGAACCAAGGGCACTGTAAAACCAACTATGTGCTATTTCATGAGCTATAACATCATCAAGGATATAAGCAACCTTGACATCTCCAATCACAGTTATTCCGGGGTATTCCATGCCATCACCGGCACTTATGGAACTGTGAACCGCCGTGAAGCTTTTATATGGATAATCACCGTTCCACTTTGAAAAATACCATAAAGCCTGATTAATGTAATTTATTGATTGTTTCCACAGTTCAGCCTTCTCATTGGTAAACATAGCCCATGTGGTAACCTCCCTGCCGGAATCGGGAAGTTTAACCTTTCCCTTCATTACATGGAACCGTTTATCCGCAAACCAGGCAAAATCATGAATATTATATTGTTTAAACCTTAATGTTTTAAAATGTTCAGAGGATGGAGGAAAATCGCTCTCTCTTGCTGGCAGGGACAACATCCAGGCAGTGTCGGCAGACAGTTGGCTGAGCTTTGCCAATTCATTGGAATCCTGAAGATCTCCGGTGGCACCAACAATGTAATTATCAGGCAAGGTTATATGTACATCAAACATTCCGAATTCAGAATAAAACTCACCCTGATCCTCATAAGAAATGGGATGCCAGCCGGTGTTATCATAAACAGCCGGTTTCGGGTACCACTGGGATATTTGATAGGACTGGCCGATGTGGCCTAATCTTGATACAACTCCTTTTGGGATTTTGACATGGAACGGGGTTGTAATTATTATTGTGTCACCCTTTTTCAAACCATAGTCAAGGTATATCTTACATATATCGGGCTGGCGCGGGAGCAATTCCCATGATACACTCTCACCGTTTACTTTAAAGTTTAATGAATCAATATATCCTTTTAGTTCAGGATCGGCAAATAACCTTTCCTTACCTCTGAATGTTCTCAATTGTCCCGCCAATTCAGTATTATTATCTGAATAGGCATTTGGCCACAGATGAAAATATAAAAACCGGAGAGTATCCGGAGATTGGTTTATATATTGAATACTTTCAAATGCATCCAGCTCATGCAGTTTATCATTAAGACTAACATCTATTGTGTAGTTGACCTCTTGCTGAAAATAAACCTGAGAGATGACATCAGGGTAAAAAGCATACATTATAAAGCATAAAAATGATAACTGTTTTATCATTTATAAATGACTAATTATCAATTCATTATCAACTGAATTTACACCTGGTATGTTATAAACGATTCTGCCAATTTCATTTCTTTGATACAGGGAAGCAACAGTACCGTTCAGGGTAACTTTATTATTTGAAACAAGTACCTGAACTTTTTCTTCGTCTATAGACCAGTTTCGGATAAGTTCATATTTTATTTCATTTTTTAATTTCTCATCAATGGCAGCAGTTTCATTATCATATTTTTGAAGTTTTTTATTCTTATGTATAGGTTTTCTGATGTGGTTGGCTTTAACATTACCATGCAATTTCAGTTCACCTTCCAAAATAACATCTCCAACTTCAACTTTTACTTTTATTTTTTCATTAAGGCATTCCGCCTTATCTGTAACATTGTCGTCATTATCGACTGTCATGGTATCGTCTGTCATGGCTGATTATATTTAAGAAATTAAAGCTGCTTATCAGCTTTAATTGTTACGTGATCTGATAAAAGATTTATTGTACAGTAAGCTTAGCATTGTTGCAAATATTGCTATTGCCGGTAAAATGTGTATTACACCGGTTATATGAAAGCCCCAGAATGCAATTATCCAAATAATTACCAATACACTGCTTATTAAATAAATTATTTTTGACATCATCGTTAAAATTAATTTAGTAGGTTATGATAAACTTATCCCCACCAGGTATGTATTTTAGTTATACATACCTGGATGATATTTTTTACGAAATTATACTGTCAAACGGAAAGTAATATTTAAGGCTAAAATCCAGGAATAATAAATTAAAATATCCTTCTGCCTTCAAATAGTCGTATTATTATTGCAACAATTGCAATTACTAACAAAAGGTGTAATATACCTCCAATTCCATATCCTATAAACCCAATCAACCAGGCAATAATTAATATTACTGCGATAAAATAAAGTAGATTTCCCATTTTTTCTTTTTAATAAAAAATTAAATTACTATTACAACTAACAATACTACTAAAACCACTACAGCCAGTGAATAATAACCATAATGATGTCTGTATTCATATTGCATTGAACGTACTTCTGATCTTAAACTATTCTTTTCCGATGCATTCATTTTCGACTTATCCATAGCCTTTATTGCGTTCAAACGCAGTATTATAGTCCTGGCTCTTTCAGCATCCATAGTCTTTGAATTAACCAGTGACGATGGTGCTGTGCTTGCATTTATTATCTGAGGTGAAAATGTTAATAACAAACCCATTGTCATTAAACATATTATCAATTTTTTCATTTTAATTTTTTAAATTTTAGTTTTTACTATGAATTCTTTTAATTACTTTTTACACACTTCTTACTTCTGCTTATTATATCCTGCTACCCTGAATAAGTCTGAAAATTATTGCAATTATTGCAATCACTAGCAGAATATGAATAATGCCTCCGGCACTGTATGCAAAAAAACCTATGGCCCATGCAATAAGAAGTATTACTGCGACTACGTATAATAAATTTCCCATTTTTGTTTAAATTAAGTTTGTATTAATTAAATTTATTTATCTGATAAATTATCCGTGCTTTTAATATTTAACTGTGATGCCCGGTTAAGTTTTTCAATTTGTCCTTGAGGTCATCCATATCATGATTAAAACTTATTTTAAAAGTTTTCCATGCATCTTTCCCGGTTTCCTTGTAATCTTCAAGTTGCTTTTTCAAGTCACTGTTGCTTTGCTGTAAGTCGGCCAGTTTCTTTTCATAGGCAGCTCTGTTTTCCACTTTCTGATCAGCTATTCTCGCATTAAATGCTGCAATATTTTGATCGTTTACCCTGATTTTTTCTTCCTGTTCTCTTCTGAATTGCTGATATTCTGTAGCTGAGTCATTTTCTGCTTTGTTTAAATCCTGTTTGGCTTTTACAAGATCAATTCTGGCATCCTCCACTTTATTTTCTGCGTTCTCTACTTTTGTAGCCGAAGACTGGCAACCTGTTAAAGCTGTACCTGTCATTATTACGGCTATCGACAGATATAAGACTGAATTTTTCATACTTTTAAAATTAAGTTTTTGATTAAATAATGAATTCACCAAAATTACATCCGTATGGACGGGAAAGTATTACATAACTTTTTGAATTAGTTACATCATTCACATTTTTGATCCTGATAAAAATTAATTATGTTTATTGCTAAACTCAATAAGGATACTTTGCAACTTTACATAAATAAAATCTTTGTATTATGATTAAAGTGGAGCCTGATACACTAAACGGAACATGGATTCTCGAGTCCATAGGTTATATAAATTCTTCCCCTGCAGGAGGCACTGCTGATTCAGTAAACCGCGATGCCACAGGTATTGCAACATTTGATTTAAATGGTTATATGAGTATTCAGATTTGTTTTCAGACCCGGAATGAAATTCATACCAACGTATTAATCAGTAACTCTGCGGAAGATTATAAGGAGGCAAATTCTTATTGGGCTTTTTGGGGAAAATATAGCTGCAGTCAGGATAATATGATCTCGGTGCAGATTATCAGCAGTATATTTCCAAATATTGTTAATCACGAAGTAATAAGGTTTGCAACTTTTGAATATGGGAAATTAATTCTGCAGACTGCTCCCACCAGAATGGGCAATGAATCAATAGAAGTAAGGGCATGCTGGGTAAAACCCTGATACTTTTCCATTAGTAACACTTAGACTGAATTTACTTAATAAATTCAATTCAAGTGCTACTATTGGTTATTTCCTATTAAATTATCTTTTTGTGATATCCTTCAATTGAAGATTATTATTCTGATTGATGAGTGAATATAATTCTTCGAGTTTCGGCACTATTACGATATCAGTCCTCCTGTTCAATTTTCGTGCCTCTACATTATTATTCGCTTCATACGGATGATATTTGCTTCTGCCTGAAGCTATCATTCTTTCAGGAGCAATTTTATCTTTTATGAGGAGCCTTGTAACACTTGTAGCCCTTGCGACACTTAAATCCCAATTATCTTTGTACTTACTATTACTAATGGGTACATCATCGGTATGACCTTCTACCATAATCTCCATATTATTTCTTTTCAATACATCCGATAACATTGAGAGTGCCTTAATTCCACGTTGATTTACAACAGCACTGCCTGTAGGAAATAAAAGCTTGTCGTACATGGAAACGTATAACTCTCCATCTTTTTCCTTTATTGAGAGTTCATCGGGCAGGAAGCACTTTAGCGCACTACATACTTCCTGACGAATGCCGCTAATCTCATTTTGTTCCATATTTACTGATTTTTGAAGATCGCTCAACATTTTCTGATCTTTATCAATTTTTTGGTTATCCTGTTCCAACGCCTGCTCCTTCTGTTGAAGTTGTTGATTCAGTTGCTTCTGAATAATTACTATCTGACTGGCAAGGCTGTCTCTGGTTTTTTGTAATTGCTCATTCCTGGCCTCAGCTGATTCAAGTTTATTCTTGTATTGTTTACTTTCATTCTGTGCTTCAGCATATTTGTGCGATGAAACACACGATGAGAACATTAATCCATTAATTAATAATATTATAGGTATTCTAACAATTGTTTTCATAGTGTATTTTTTTAAGTTAATAATCCTTTAAATCATTAATTACTGTATAAACAAAAATAGTTCCAGACTTAAGCAACCTAATGAAAATGAGATTAAATTTAAATTAAAATCTTGTTTAAAGTTCCTTACAACCTAAAATCACAACATATAATAAATTATGTTATGGTGTTTATACCCGAATTGATACTTGTAAATTACCGGAGGGTCACAAACTGTTGTTTTTAATCATCTTTTTAAATAACCTAAATCATCTTTTATTAAAGGTAATCTACAGGTATTTGGTTAACTTTACTTTTTAACATTTTATAAATCAATAATTTTAATTTAGCAGTTCTAACTAACAGATATCAGGGTTAGGTGTAAACAGTTTAATTTAAACTTCCTGATGTAATGTATACGTTTATAATAAAATATTTGTCATGAATTCAGGAAGTTTGGTAATCAGTAATTTACGAATAATTAATAAAAAAGTTAAAGTTAAGCTTTCCGTTGTTCTTGTAATTTTAATATTCATTGTTTTCCCATCTAAAGGGCAGAACTGTTCTGTTAATGCGGGTGTGGATTTTAGTGTTTGTGCCAACAGCACCTTAACTTTAAGCGGAGGTAAATCCGGACTACTCGAAGGTACAGGGGTAACCACCTGGTCACAGGTAACGGGTCCTTCTGCAGTAATAACCAGTCCTAACAGCTTAAATTCCACGATTACAAGTGTTTCCGGAGGTAATGTTTATTCTTTCAGGTTATCTGCAACTTGTGCAGACGGATCCCTGGTTTCAGATATTGTTGCAGTAACTGTTGAACCCATATCAAATGCAAATGCCGGCTCTGCTTTTACTGTTTGTCCGGGTACTAATGTTGCAAGTCTTTCAGGAAGTTCTCTCCAGATGGGTGAAACAGGTGCATGGACAACCGTCGGGACAAATTATGGAATTACTGTTAATACTCCAGCTTCTTCTACTTCAACAATTACAGCGAGTACAACCAAATCTGGTGCGCAAACCTTACAATGGACTGTTACCAACGGAAGTACCTTATGTACCTCAAGTGCCCAGGTAGTGGTTACAAACAGGGGAGGTGCTCCTTTTGCAATTGGTGCTGCCCCTTCGGTGTCCAGCTGTTACCTGAGTACTGCAACTTCAGGTGCTGCAGCAGCATCATACGGCGGCGGAGCAGGAGGCCAGGGAGGACTATGGACAGTGGTTGACGGTCCGAATATTCCTGTCATTACTTCACCCACTTCAAATACCTCTACGTTTTCTAATCTTATACAAGGTATTTATACATTAAGGTGGACAGTTTCCGGTTCATGTGTCAGCGGGACAAACACTATGAGTTTTACAGTACCTGCCCCGAATGGTGGCATCACAACAGCATCCATGACTCCCGCATCCGGGACGGATTATTGTGACGGAAGGACATCAATTGTATTAACAGGCGATTTACCCGCCAATCCCAATGAAACTGTTTCATGGACAAAAACGGCAGGTGCTGCAGGTGACGTTATACAGTCTCCTGCTTCAAACATAACTGAAGTTACAAATTTAACTCCATCAGGTACATACACATATAAATATACTATCTCCAGCACAAATGGCTGTCCTGCAAGTACTGCTTCCAGTACTATAGGATGGAACAGTGCCCCCGGCCTCTCCTTTACTACTGCAAGCCCTATGATTCTTGCCTGCGGTGCTACTACGGCCACTATTGTTTTTTCAGCCACAGGGTCAGGAACTACAGAGTGGATGGTAGTTTCGGGGCCCACAACACCCACCTACCCGACTATTCCATCCGGCTGGAGTGGTTCTGTGACTTCACCTCTAACTTTAACCGGATTTACCAAACCAGGTACATATCAATTCCGTTTTCAGCGTTCAGAAGGCGGATCGGGATCAGATTGCGGTACTGTTTTCCAGGATTTTATAATTGTTGTTGCAGATGTTCCTTCGGCTTCCAATGCCGGTACTGCACAGGTCCTCGGATGCAGTATAACAAATACCAACCTGGTAGGTAATACACCTACTGTCGGAACCGGTATGTGGACCCAGGTGAGTGGTCCCAATACAGCTACATTACCCAGTCCTTATCTGAATAATTCACCGATATCTAATCTTATCCCGGGAAAATACGATTTCCGCTGGTTAATATTCAGTGGAAACAGTTGTGCAAATACCCAGGCAGATGTAACTGTCACTGTAGCATCTCCGGCTCCTACTACTTCCATTGCAGGATCAAGCCAGACTATCTGCAATTCATCTCCTTTTATCCTTACAGGTAATACTCCTGCTTTAAATGAGACTGGTACATGGACATTTAGTCCTTCGGCGGGAGTAACTCTTTCTTCTGTCAATGATCCGGTTGCTGTTGTTACAGGAATGGCTTCAAATACTTCATACACATTTACATGGACAATTGCAAATGCCTGTGGATCTTCTTCATCAAGTATGGTAATTACCACCAATGCAACAGTAGGGCCTATAGCTGCTATAGCCGGGGCCGATCAATGCCTGGTTTCAGGTACTACTACTGCTACGATGGCCGGGAATAACCCTTCTCCGGGAACAGGTACTTGGACAGAAGTTTCAGGTAATGCTGCAACTATAACTAATCCAAATCTTTACAATACTACTATAACAGGATTGACGAACGGAACTTATTTGTTCGCCTGGTCCATAGCACGTAATGCATGCACAGTCACAAGTGATACCATGATGATTACTATTTCTGCAAATGCCACTACCTCGATTGCAGGCAGCACACAAAATGTTTGCGGAACAAGTGTTACCCTCTCCGGAAATAATCCAACTGTCGGAACAGGAACCTGGACACAGACTTCCGGTGTGGGTGGTGCGGTTATTACCAATCCCGGTAATTATAATTCAACTGTAACAGGACTAATTAACGGATCCTACACATTTAAATGGACAATTAGTAATAATGCCTGTGCAAGTAATTCCTCCAGTGTACAGATTAATGTTACAGCTCCTCCCACCACTGCCAATGCAGGGGTGGACCAGTCAATATGTTCATCGACAACAGCCACACTGGCAGCAAATACTATAACAACGGGTACAGGAAACTGGTACCTGATGTCGGGACCAAATATCCCGGCTATTACAACAGTTACATCTCCTACATCCACAGTAACCGGCCTGACTAACGGGACATATTCCTTAATCTGGCAAAGTTATAACGGACCTTATTGTCCTGCTTCTACAGATACTATGAAGTTAAATGTTACATCTGCAGTTACAACGGTAAGTCTTGGAGGAAACCAGTCTTTGTGCAATGCAACATCGGCTTTGCTGACAGGAAATACATCCACAACCGGTACCTGGGCACAGGTGGGAACTACTCCAAATACTGCAACTATAACTGCTACAGGTTCAAATACTGCTATTGCCTCAGGCCTTATCCCGGGGGTATATACTTTTTCATATACTTATACTGTAGCTACTACCTGTTCTAATACAGCAAATATCACTGTTACCGTTTATACCATGCCAACACAGGCTAGTGCTGGCCCTGACCAGAACGTATGCAGTGCAGCTTCAGTTACTATGGCTGCAAATACTCCATCAACAGGAACCGGCAGCTGGTCGCTCGTTAGTGGGCCTAATTCCCCAAATATCGTAACACCGGCTTCTGCAACCACCAAAATAGGTACTACAACTACATTAATCGGGGGCACTTATGTTTATAAATGGACAATTACAAACGGTACTTGTACTACAAGTGATGAAATGATTATTACAAGCAGCCTTAATTCAACGGTTGCCAATGCCGGACCGGATCAGAATGATGTATGCGGTACTTCGGCAACTATGGCTGCAAATACTCCTTTGCCTGGTGTGGGTACCTGGAGTGAGTATAGCGGACCTAATTCTGCTGTAATAACTTCCTACGTTCTCCCAAATACTTCTATAACAGGGATGATACAAGGGACGTATAAATTTGTCTGGTCTATCACCAACGGGCTCTGTGCTCCAAGTAACGATACTGTCCTTGTTTCTATGCTAAACTTGCCAACAACGGCTAATGCAGGATCTAACCAGAACCTGTGTGGTGTTACATCAGCAACATTAGCTGGCAATACCATTATAACCGGCACCGGTGAATGGTCCCAGGTCAGCGGGCCAAATTCTGCTGTTTTTACACAGGGGAACAATCCCACTACTACTGTTACCGGATTAATTCCGGGTTCTTATGTTTTCCAGTGGACCGCAATTAATGGGGTATGCAGCAGCAGCAGCAATGTAACTATAAATATTTCTGCAGCTCCTACAGTTTCAAATGGTGGCTTAGAGCAGAATGTATGCCTGTATAGTCCTGTAAACCTCACAGGTAATACCCCGTCATCAGGAACAGGGGTGTGGACTCAACTCAGCGGGAGTGCTGTTACAATTCAGAATCCGGGTTCTCCCACAACTTCAATCACTGGTCTTACCACAGGTACTTATATTTTTACATGGACCATCAATAATGGTACATGCACTCCGTCTGCATCCAATGACACCATCATCGTTAATAATATACCTTCAATTGCTGTTGCCGGGGCCGATCAGGTCCTTTGTAATACAACCGGGACAATCTTAACAGGTACACCTCCTACCGTGGGCACGGGAACATGGACTGTCATGAGTGGGCCAAATACTCCAACCTTTGGGAATATTAATTCTGCAACCTCCACTATGACAAATATGCTCCCCGGTGTGTTCAGGTTGAACTGGACAGTTGTCAATGGCCCGTGTACTTCTTCTGATACTACAATGGTAACAATCTGGGCAAGCCCTACTACTTCAAACGCGGGCCCTAACCGAAGCATATGTGGTACAACCTCAACTATCATGCAGGGAAATACTCCTGTAACCGGCACGGGTACCTGGGCAAAGGTCAGCGGACCAAATACTCCTGTTTTTACAAATGTAAATTCACCTACTACCAGTGTAACCGGATTAATTGACGGCACATACGTTTTCAGCTGGACTATCAGCAACGGTACCTGTACTTCCAGTACAAGCAATGTTCAGATAACAGTGACAACAGGAACGGTAACTACGTCAAATGCCGGCCCCGACCAGACAGGTGCTGCTCTCTGCGGGTTAACATCTGCTACTCTTGCCGGGAATGTACCAACCACAGGGACTGGTCTCTGGTCCATTAATTCCGGTGAAGGTGGAGTTATTGCCAACCTGTCCGCTAATAATTCTCAATTTTCAGGTGTGGCAGGATCAACATACACTTTGTTCTGGACAATTACAAACGGGTCGTGTACATCTGCCTCTGATGTTAATATTGCTTTTCCTCAGAATCCTACTACGGCTGTTGCCGGTTCAGGTCAGAACATTTGCGGTACAACCACAACTTCACTGGACGGAAATTCACCTGTTGTTGGGACCGGAACCTGGAGTATCTTGTCAGGTGCAGGGGGTTCCTTCTCAGCTGCTGATTCTCCGGCTTCAAATTTTACAGGTGTACAAGGCAATTCTTATTCTTTACAATGGACAATAACTAATGCTCCCTGCACAGCTTCTGCAAGCAGTGTATTAATTGATTTTAATTCTGCACCTTCAGCACCATCAGGTTCGGCCACACAGACCTTCTGCAGTGGCACAAACCCGATAGTTGCAAATATTGCAGTAACAGGATCCAATATTACCTGGTACACAGCCCCTGTAGGAGGAAGTGGCATAGCTGGCACTACAGCGCTTACGGATGGCACCACCTACTATGCAAGCCAAACGCTGAACGGTTGTGAATCGTCTTCGCGCCTGGCAGTTTCTGTCAGTGTAAATACAACACCTGCAGCTCCGTCAGGGACAACTTCACAAAGTTTCTGCAGTGCTGCAGATCCTTTAGTGTCGGATATTACAGTAACAGGCACAAATATTACGTGGTATACAGCCTCTTCAGGGGGCAGCGTTATTGCAGGTACCACGGCTCTTACCGATGGAACTACATATTATGCCAGCCAGACTTTAAACGGCTGTGAGTCACCCGTTCGCCTTGCAGTGACAACAACAGTAAACACAACACCCCCGGCACCTTCCGGAACAGCTGACCAGTCATTTTGCAGCGGGACAAATCCCGCTATATCGGACATAGCCATCACCGGGACAAATATTACATGGTATACCTCCCCGGCAGGAGGCAGCGGAATTCCTGCTGCAACACCTCTTTCGAATGGTACTGATTATTATGCAAGCCAAACGCTGAATGGTTGTGAATCGTCTTCGCGCCTGGCAGTTTCTGTAAGTGTTGATACAACACCTGCCCCTCCGTCAGGTTCGGCCACACAGACCTTCTGCAGTGGCACAAACCCGATAGTTGCAAATATTGCAGTAACAGGATCCAATATTACCTGGTACACAGCCCCTGTAGGAGGAAGTGGCATAACTGGCACTACAGCGCTTACGGATGGCACCACCTACTATGCAAGCCAAACGCTGAACGGTTGTGAATCGTCTTCGCGCCTGGCAGTTTCTGTCAGTGTTAATACAACACCTGCAGCTCCGTCAGGGACAACTGCACAAAGTTTCTGCAGTGCTGCAGATCCTTTAGTGTCGGATATTACAGTAACAGGCACAAATATTACGTGGTATACAGCCTCTTCAGGGGGCAGCGTTATTGCAGGTACCACGGCTCTTACCGATGGAACTACATATTATGCCAGCCAGACTTTAAACGGCTGTGAGTCACCCGTTCGCCTTGCAGTGACAACAACAGTAAACACAACACCCCCGGCACCTTCCGGAACAGCTGACCAGTCATTTTGCAGCGGGACAAATCCCGCTATATCGGACATAGCCATCACCGGGACAAATATTACATGGTATACCTCCCCGGCAGGAGGCAGCGGAATTCCTGCTGCAACACCTCTTTCGAATGGTACTGATTATTATGCAAGCCAAACGCTGAACGGTTGTGAATCGTCTTCGCGCCTGGCAGTTTCTGTAAGTGTTGATACAACACCTGCCCCTCCGTCAGGTTCGGCCACACAGACGTTCTGCAGTGGCACAAACCCGATAGTTGCAAATATTGCAGTAACAGGATCCAATATTACCTGGTACACAGCCCCTGTAGGAGGAAGTGGCATCGCTGGCACTACAGCGCTTACGGATGGCACCACCTACTATGCAAGCCAAACGCTGAACGGTTGTGAATCGTCTTCGCGCCTGGCAGTTTCTGTCAGTGTTGATACAACACCTGCCCCTCCTTCAGGTCCTGCATCACAGGCATTTTGCAGCGCAGATAATCCGGGTATTTCAGGTATTGTTATATCAGGAACAAATATAAAATGGTATAATTCGTCAACCAGTGATACATTAATAAATGACACTACCAAATTAAACGGTATACAAACCTTTTATGCATCACAAACAATTGGTGGCTGTGAATCCTTAACAAGACAGGCGTTTTTAACTACAGTTAATCAAACTCCTTCTACTCCGGCAGGTTTGGCAGAACAGGCTTTTTGTCTATCCAGCAACCCTGTAATTTCTGATATTGAATTAACAGGTTCTGGTATCACGTGGTACAGTGATTCAACTTATAAGACTATTATTCCCGGAAATACTCCTTTGGTAAACAATACCGAATATTTTGCTGTCCAATCTGCCGCAGGATGTATGTCAACCTCCGGCTTAGGGGTAAAAGTAACAGTAAACGACAGTATGCCGGCTCCTCAGGGTTCTTCTGAACAGGTATTTTGCCTTGGAACATCTCCGGTGCTGTCTGATATTGTTGCTGAAGGATCTAACCTGGCATGGTATACTACTCAAACCGGGACAATACAGTTGCCCGGTACAACAGCATTAACGGATAGTGCAACTTATTACATATCACAATCATCTGAAGGATGTGAGTCAAAAACCAGATTACCGGTAACCGTAATCGTTCATGATACAGTGCCTGCTCCTTCAGGTTCAGCTGATGAACTTTTTTGCAGTGGTATTAATCCTGTTGTTTCAGACATAGTTGTAACCGGCTTAAATATAAAATGGTACATGGCAATTTCAGGAGGTAGTCCTGTTTCTGGTAACCTGAGTCTCGTCAATGGTACTAAATATTATGCAAGTCAGACCATTACAGGATGTGAATCAAATACCAGATGGCCTGTTACTATATACGTAAACCCAACTCCAGCAGCACCTGCCGGAGCAGATAGCCAGAGTTTCTGCAGTGGTAATAATCCAAAAGTTTCAGGACTTCAGGTAATAGGGGAAAATATTATCTGGTATAACTCAGCTTCCGGCGGAAATGTTACAGACACCACGGTTAGTCTTAATAACGGGTCAACATATTATGCCAGTCAGACAATTTCAGGTTGTGAATCTTTATCCCGGTTTGCAGTCAAAGTGGATGTAAACACAACTCCTGCTGCACCATCCGGATCAACAGCTCAGGAATTCTGTGCCGGCAGCAGTCCTACCCTGTCTTCTGTTGCAGTAAACGGGACTAATATTGAATGGTACGATAGTATATCGGGAGGTAAAATATTCAATAACACTACTCTTCTTGTTAATGGTTCAACCTGGTATGCAGGACAAACTAATGCCGGTTGCGAATCTTCTGCCAGATTAGCCGTTAAGGTAACGGTAAATCCGGTACCATGTACAGGCACTGATGTTATTACCTTAAAAAATATAGCTGAAAAGATTAATGAAAATGACACTTTGCCATTTAAAACTAGTGATTTTAATTCTGCCTTTTATGATTCTTCTGGCTTTGCTCTTACTAAAATCAGAATAGTTAGTTTACCGGCAAACGGAGTGTTACAACTATCAGGAGAACCTGTTGCAGTTAATGAAGAAATCGGTGCCGGCAGTATTGACATGCTCACCTTTATTCCTAAATACAGATGGTATGGCTTGACAAATTTTGCGTGGAATGGTGCAGACAGCAGTAATTATTCTGCATCTAGTGCATTTGTAAACATCCTGGTAGTTCCGGTGAAGCATCCGCCTGTAATTATCATTCCGACTATAGGATATACCATTCCATCCATGGGAGGGGCTAAAACAATTGATATTTTAACCAATATATCAGATATTGACGGAGATACTTTAAATATATCAATAGTCATAGGTCCTAAACACGGCAATGCAGGTATAAGTGCAACAGGCCAGTTGGTATACAGTCCTGATTCAACATATTCAGGTAATGATACTGTTACTTATGAGGTATGTAATGATGCAGTTCCTCCGCAGTGTGCTACAGGCGAAGTGGTTTTTTCAGATACAGGTTTTATTGGTTCTGTTCCTGTTCCTCTAATTTCCGATATTACAGATACTATATCTGAAAATACCTCTCTCCAATTTACAATAAAGGACTTTACTTCAAAATTTACTGATGCTAATAACGATACGCTCGTTAAAATTTTAATTGGATCGTTGCCTCAGGATGGAATATTATCCCATAACAGTATTGATGTAACAGTAAACCAGGAAATTCTAAAAGCAAACCTTAATTCCCTGTTATTTGTTCCTGAAAAAAATTTTACGGGCAATACTTCCTTTACATGGGGGGCTTCTGATGGAACTACCTGGTCTTCTCCGGCTAATATAAGGATAGTAGTTATCCCTCAAAACTTTTTCATCCCTGAAGGATTTTCACCAAACGGAGATGGTATTAATGATTATTTCGTGATACAGGGAGTCGACCAGTACCAGATTACATTACAGGTATTTAACCGGTGGGGCGATAAGGTTTATGAAAGTACAAATTATCAGAATAACTGGGACGGGTATGCAAATACCGGACTACTGATTAACAAAATTCTGCCGAATGGTACTTACTTCTATATTATTAATTTAAATAACGGAGAAAAAGAAAAAGTTGGATCCGTCACAATTAACCGGTAAAAAACATGAGCAAACAAATATATACAGTATTGATTTTTATGTGGTTGTCCATGGGTATATTTGCACAGCAGGATCCCATGTACTCGGAATATGTTTTTGACGGATTGCTGATTAATCCTGCTTATGCCGGTACACATGATGTTCTTAATGCAGCATTACTTTACCGCGATCAATGGTTAAATATTCCCGGTGCACCCAAAACAGGAATATTTTCTATAGATGCACCGTTAAAGAATGAGAAGGTTGGTATTGGGCTGAATATAGAATCTGATAAAATAGGGGTTACAAGTTTTACTAATGTAACGGGCGATTATTCTTACAGGCTGAAATTTTCAAACAGCTCTCTGAATCTTGGCATACAGTTGGGAGTGGGGTTCACCAATTCAAACCTAACATCCGTTATTACAAGTGATGGCGGACCAGCCGACCCTTCTTTTGAAAGTAATTATCATGTAGCGCTTCCAATATTCGGTTTTGGGATGTATTATTATTCCGATAAATTTTTTGCCGGGTTGTCAATACCTCAGATTGGAGGATCGTCTGTTCAGAAAGTTTTATATGGTAATTCGGACAATATTAACCTGGATTTATCCAATCATTATTTTTTATACACAGGTTATTTGTTCAATCTAACCCCTGATGTAAAACTTAAGCCCTCAGTATTATTTAAATATGTGAACGGAGCTCCTGTTGAAATGGATATTAATGGTGTTTGCTGGTTTTATGACCTTATTGCTTTGGGTTTTTCATACAGGAGCCTTGCTTCTGTTGACTTTTTAGCCCAGTTTAAACTCACTGATCAGGTTTACCTGGGGTATGCATATGAATATCCGACTAATGCACTAAATAACTTCTCAAGCGGATCACATGAAATAATGCTTCAATACATGTTTGATTTCTCACATGCCAAAATAATTACACCTCGTTTTTTTTAAATTAAATACTTAAACGGGAAATATTAAAAATGTATAATATGAAACTGCCTTTAATACTTATTGGAATATTAATATGTTCATACGTTTCTGCCCAGGATTTTGTAATGAAAAAAAAGCTTGCCGACCATTATTATAACCGTTTCGATTTTCACACGGCTATTCCTATGTATGAACAGATGTTAACTACATATCCACATAGTTATGAGATCTATGAGAAGCTTGCCGATTCATACAGACATATAAATGATAGTAAAAATGCCGAAAGATGTTACGCCGTACTTACAGACACTGCAAATGTTAAACATGAGTATGTGTTGTATTATTCACAGGCTTTATCCCGTAACGGAAAATATGATAAAGCTGTAACCTGGTATTTAAAATACAGTGAACTGGAGCCTGCCGATACCAGGGGTATCGGATTTGCCCAGGCATATCGGAACCTGCCATTTTTTTACCGGGATTCCTCATCCTACAGCATTAGTAAAGTGCCGTTTTGTTCTGAAGTGTCGGATTTTAGTCCGGCATATTATCATAATGGCCTTGTATTTGTTAGTGCAAGGAATCAATATTCAATGGTAAGACTTTTTTATAACTGGACTTATTCAAACTTCCTGGATCTGTATTTTGCTTATCCGGACTCTATACATGCAGTTCCGTTTTCAAAGGAACTAAATTCTATTTACCACGAAGGTCCTGTAACTTTTACAAAAAATGAAGATACTATTATCTTTACACGAAGTAATTTTTACCATTGGCGTTTCAGGAAGAGCAGCGAAGGAATTAATAAATTAAAACTTTTTCAGGCCACGTGGAATAGTTTCCTGGGTAAATGGGAGCATGTGACTCCATTAAATCTTAATAGTAACCAGTATTCCACGGGTCATCCTGCTCTTAGTCCCAATGGAAGGGATCTTTATTTTGCTTCAGATATGCCGGGTGGCATGGGAGGCACAGATATATATGTTTCTCATCAGGTTACCGATTCACTTGGGAAAAAATCCTGGGGAAAGCCTGAGAACCTGGGGCCGGAGATCAATACTGCGGGCAACGAGATGTTCCCATATATTGATAATGAAGGTAACCTTTGGTTTGCCTCAAACGGATTGCCTGGTCTCGGTGGGCTGGATGTGTTTGTGGCAAGGAGAAAAGATGGCAGGTTTGCTAAACCATTAAACCCCGGATATCCTATAAATACACGATTTGATGACTTTGGATTTATTACAGTGAATGGGGGCAGGGATGGATATCTAAGTTCTGACAGGTATAACGCCATTGGAGATGATGATATTTTCAGGATTAACCGGATTTCAAGAAATCATTTTCTCCTGGTATACGATGTAAAAACGAGGCAGCCTCTTTCTTCAGCCACGGTAATAATATCATCAGCAGATGAAGTACAGGTTGTTAAGGTAAGCAATACGGAAGGACTGGCAAACATAGATATTAAACCTTTGAAGACCTGCCAGTTTGATGTTACACGGGATAAATATGAGGAAAATAAGATAGAGTTA
This sequence comes from uncultured Bacteroidota bacterium, assembly GCA_963766305.1. Lineage (GTDB taxonomy): Bacteria > Bacteroidota > Bacteroidia > Bacteroidales > JAAUTT01 > JAAUTT01. The sequence goes on along the minus strand of CAVYAE010000061.1, from coordinate 4,814 downwards.
TCCAAAGAGCAGCTTGAGGAAGGAGATACGATTTTTCTACCGATGGATAAAATAGCGGTACATATACATCTCAACGGGAAGGTTTTTTCAGCGGATAATAATAAACCTGTTCGTAATGCAACCGCCACTCTTATTAATAAGGCCGATACTGTAAAAAAGGTAGTAACAACAGATGAAAACGGATCATTTACCTTTGATTTACAAGCTGAAAAGGATTACATAATAAATGTGGCAGTTAACTTTAATGACAGTAAATGTAATTCTAACACTATTGAACGATCAACCCGGGGGATTTACAAAGATGTCGATTTTAATGAGTCCTTTCCTGTATTCTGTGTTGGAGATGTAATAAAAGTGGAAAATATTTATTACGATTTGGGTAAATGGAATATCAGGACTGATGCGGCTAAGGAACTCGACAAGTTATTGGACATAATGAACAAATATACAAAAATGAAAATAGAACTGCGTTCTCATACAGATTCACGCGGCACTGCAGCCTCAAACATGACACTTTCTGATAAAAGGGCAAAAGCTGCTGCTGAATATTTATATTCCAAGGGAATAGCCAGGGAAAGGATAATAGGTAAAGGTTACGGTGAAACCCTCCTCCTTAACCAATGTGCCAAAGGAGTAAAATGCTCCGAGGAGGATCATCAGAAAAACAGAAGAACTGAGTTTAAAATTCTTTCAGTGGAATAAACACCTCCGGTTCATCTGTTATATGCTCCGGCACATACGTATTTTTTTGGATCATTCTGTTGTTAGCTAATTAAATATACCAATTCTTCCTATTTCTCCCTCAATCCATTTATATAGATGTGACTGACGAAAGGATCAGCATTCCAAGAACATTTACAAGAAGTACTTCTAGTATCAACATTCTCGTAATTATAAATCCTTTGCATTTTATATTTTAAGCCAAAACGAGCATTTATTTTTGCTTTTGTTTATTCGGGAAGTTAATTTCAACGGATGTACCTATTCCAGAGTTAGAAGAAAATAAGATTTCGCCCGAGTGCATAGTTATAATCTTGTGCACGAGCGAGAGCCCTACACCTATACCATTATACGATAACGCATTGCTTGCCCTGAAAAAAGGTTGAAAAATTTTCTTGACTTCATCTTCAGGGAGGCCAATTCCCTGATCCGTAATTCGTATATGTATTCCATTAATATCCGTTGAAAGAGCTATTTTAACTTTCTTATCTCCTGAAAATTTGCAGGCATTGTCAATCAAATTTATTAATGCCGTATTAAGTAAATCCGTGGATTAATGCAACAATATCATGTATTCCCTACTGTAATAAGCAGTTTAAACCGTACTGAACTACTTCAGCAAAAAGTGCAGCTTGACATTTATAATGAGAATGTCAGAAAGCAAAAGTTTCTTTGGCTGCCAACGGTATCGGTATATGGAAATTATTCATTGCAATATCTCAACAGCAAATTCTCACCCCTGGGCAGTGATAATTGGTATCCATTCAATTATTTTGGTGTTAAGGCAAGTTTCACAATTTTTGATGGGGGCTTAAAGTCAAAGACTAAGCAGGAATATGAATTGAGGGAACAGGCTGCAACATTTCAATACAATAAATTGGAAAACGATTACAAGCAGGAAGAAAATAACACCCAAACTACACTTGATAATTGGTTGTTTTTCCCGATCCGGGCCTAAAGTAAATTAGCACTATGTAAGTTGCATAAAATAAATAATTTAAATGATATTCGTTTTATACTAATTTTCAACATAAATTAGTACCGGAAAAGGGTCGTTTTTGGGTACCATGTTTAGCTTTATCAAATTGACAAAATACCTAGTTTTTAATTGTTTAACAAAGCTATACCATAATTCAAAGTACCTAATATTCGATTTTATCGGATACCTGGTACAAACTTTTTAATTATGTGAAACAGGCGTAAAATTGTAATCCATTGAATTTGTGTTGTATAATAATTTAACACAGTAGCATCATAAACAAATACCAGAATGACTATGTTTTAGGTCATCCTATCTTATTTTAGGCCCCGATCCGTAGCCACAACCATAGAACAGATAAAAATAACGGATTATTCTACGATACTTCTTGAATAAAAAAACGTTAAAAGTGGAGTCCAGAAAACACTCAAAAAACGGGGCGGAACTGAAAAGCCATAAGAGTAAGGAATCCAAATAGAAAAAATATGAAAAAAGTATTTAGTATTTTAGTTTTTGTACTCAGCCTTCTTACAAGTTTTAATCTATTTTCACAAGACACCTTAAAATACATTGATTTACAAAGTGGAGTAAAACCAAAAGGGGATTTTTCGTTTTATCAAAGTAAAAGTGGTTATGTATATAAAATTGGGGATAGATTAAAAATTGGTGTTCCTTCGTATGGCTAGGATGGTTTTGTTCTAAACAATATGGGTTCACTTCTAGAATAATGGAGGATTATTCCTATAAATATGCTATTTCTATGGCATTTGAAGGATATAAAAAGGAAACAATGTCAATTAGTAATGAACTTTTAGAAAAACTAATCGAACTGACAATTTTTAATATATCAAAAAGTCCTGTTAGTAATTTCGATACAAAAAGCAATCATGGATCACCATATAATGAGATATTTGAAAGTATAACTAAGAAATTTTTTGGTAATAAAGAAAAATCTGAATAGGTTTTCATAATATATTCAACAATAATTGATCATGAATCCTGATGCAATTGATAAGTTGACAAATTCTTGCAGTAGAATCTTTGCTGATAAAAAGGGTTTTGAATTACCGGAAGAATACAGATATTCTCATTTACCCTTATGTGTGATCGATGCTGTATTTTCTATTGGTGTTCGATATGAAGGTGTAAAGAATACGATTACCCGGTTTTGTAATTATTTTAACATTGAAAAACAATTACCTACTGATGAGCTATCCACAACTGATATCTTAAATCTAATAAAAACAGTGTCTCGTCAAGACTTAACGGATTCAGTTTTTCGCAATCATCAACGTACATCTTCCAGAAATGGAATTTTAAAATCAGATGCTACAATTAATTTTTTGGAAATATTACACAAATTTAAGGTTGAACGATTTAAAGACGTCCGTTCAATCATTGATGATAGAAATTTTGAAAATGAAATAAAAAGGATTCCGGGTCAACATAGTGGAATTTCACTTTCTTATTTTTTCATGCTCACTGGTTCAGACAATTTAATCAAACCAGATCGAATGATTATTAGATTTTTAGAATCAATTACCAATGAAAAAGTGAGTTTAGATGATTGTCTAATTATTATTCAAGAGGTGGTTAAGCAGTTAAATACTAAGGAATTTAAATTAACACCTAGAAAGCTTGACTATTTGATTTGGGATTTTCAGCGTACTGGAAAGATCATTGATGATTGTCCACCAAAAACTATTACCATTTATGAGCAAATTAAAGAATTATTGCATAATAGAAGCGGTTCTATTTTAAGTTCCTCCCAAATTAAAGCTGAATTGAAGTCAATTTACGGTACTAATCCGGGAAGTGTTATTCTGTCAGACTATTGTTATAACCGTTATAATGATGGAATAAAATTTGATAAACATATTTTTGAATATTGTGAACATAATAAATATTTGTATTTAGGTGAAAATGTACCTTATAATGGTAATATTATACATAACCCAGAAAAAAAAGGTAAAGAAATTATTGTAGGGGAATGGGAAAATGGTAAGTTAAAATGGTTTGATCCAAACAAATCCAAAAATATAAAATGAAAACAATTGTACTAATCTCCTGTGTCAAGGAAAAGCAAGATCTAAAATGCAAAGCAGAGGAATTATACATTAGTACGTTCTTTAAAAAAAGTCTACAATATGCTAAATCATTAAATCCTGATAAGATTTTCATTCTCTCAGCAAAATACGGTCTATTACCATTAGATAAGGAAATTGACACTTACGATTTAACGTTAAATAATTTCAAAGTTAAAGAACTTAAAGAGTGGTCCAATAATACTTTACAACAACTGAGCACTGAATCGGATTTTAAAAATGATCAGTTTATTTTCCTTGCTGGGGACCGGTATCGGAAATACCTTTTACCCGGAATCAATAATTACAAAATCCCCATGCAAGGTCTGGGGATTGGTAAACAACTTCAATTTTTAAAAAATAAAATAGGATGACAGAGCTTCATCCCATAACTCTTTGTTATTTTGGATTTTCCCATGATTTCTTGACCCTTTCGACAAGTCCCGGATTATCGCGATGAAAAATACCAAAAACCGTAATATGCGGTGTTAATGGCAGAATTGATCCGATGCTACCGAAAATTATGATTCGATAAAATATTCTAAAATAGAATGTTGATTTTGTTTTGTTATAACGGATGATTGCGATTATCAATACGAGTAGTAAGCTAATTAATCCTGTATAGAGGTAGGAATAAGCATCTCCCCAAAACTGTAAATAATATAATATTCCCATTACTGTTAATGATAAGCAAATTGCAAACCCAATCTACTATCATTTTTATTGGAGATACATCCTTATATGATTCCTTTTTCAGAATTTCTTTAAATGGAATATCATTAAAATAAGCAAAACTAAGGTAGTATAATACTGCAATTGCACATAATGGTAGAGTTATAAGATATCCACCACCGGGAATTAGTAAACATTTAAAAATAACACCTAATAATGCTAATCAAGCAAAAATCCTTTCTAATTTTTTCATGGTATTGATATTTATTTTGCACCTAGTTAATTTATCCGGGAGGGATACAGCAATTCGAATGAATGGATGAGTCTCTCCTTTGTGACCATAGTATTGATTAATATGT
>CAVYAE010000060.1:0-5527 GCA_963766305.1 uncultured Bacteroidota bacterium | reverse complement strand
TTTTCAAATAGCTCCAAATAACTTGCGACAATTCTATCCTTATCCGGAAATTTTATGTTCTTTAACCCTCTTTGATGTAAAAAGTCATATTGTAAATAATTACAATATGAATCAACATCATCTTGATTAATAGTATGTGTTAATTGAAAAAGGTACCAAGGTTTCAGTTCAAAAGTATACCACTTGTCAAAAATTATCTGTTGCTTTAACAAAGGGGCCACAGCAAAACTATGATAAGTATGGATATCAAGCAAGAGATTTTCAGGAGGTATTTTAAAGAGAACGACAGCGAGCGTAAAATCGCCAGAGATCTTCAATTAAACCGCAAGAGCGTAAAGAAGTATTTATTGCAATTTTTGGAAGCAAAAAAGCATAGCAAAGAAAAAAAGGATCCTGAGATATTACAGGATTATAGTGGCTCACCACCGAACTTCAACAGTGACCAAAGACAAAAACGAAAGTTATCCACAGAGATAGCAACGATCATCCAGGAGCAATTGCGAGATAATGAACGCAAGAAAAAAGAAGGGCTGCGTAAACAAATCAAGCTAAAGGTTGATATCCATGAGCATCTTCTATCGTTGGGCCATCAGATTGGCTACACCACTGTATGTAATTACATCCGGGAGGATAACATCAGTAAACGGGAGGCATACATAAAGCAAATCTATCTTGCGGGAGAAGAATGTGAGTTTGACTGGGGCGAAGTAAGACTATATGTGCAAGGAGTCCTGAAGAGATTTTATATGGCAGTGTTTACGGCTGCCTATGGCAATTATCGTTATGCTAAGCTTTATAGTCGGCAGGATACCCTGGCTTTCATGGAAAGCCACAATGATTTCTTCGAACATATTGGAGGGGTGTATCATGAGATGGTTTATGACAATATGCGGGTGGCCGTTGGAGAATTTGTAGGCAAACATGAAAAAAATCCGACCAAAGCCTTGCTGAACCTCTCTGGCTGGTTCGGGTTCCGGTGGCGTTTTTGTAATGTAAGACGAGGCAACGAAAAAGGACATGTCGAGCGCAGCGTGGAATATATACGTCGCAAAGCCTTTTGCCACATAGATCATTTTAACACGTTAGAAGAAGCCCAAACTCATCTGGATGTAGCTTGCCAAAGAATAAACACACTACCAAGTACCACGACCTTTAAAAGCCCCTCTGTGTCGCTTGTAGAAGAGAAGAAGAAACTATGGGAATATCCAGGCTCGATCTCTTGTTTTGTAACAGAGACTTTAAAAGTGGATAAATACTCCACCATCACTTATTTTACCAACCGTTATTCTGTCCCGGATCATCTGGTAGGAAATATGGTTGATGTGAAAGTATATGCTAACAAACTGAAGGTGTATTATGACAAAGAATTAATGTGCCAGATTGAAAGAAGCTATGGCTTCGGAGTGTGGCAGATTAAACTGGAACATTATCTGTATACACTTTCCATTAAACCAGGAGCCTTACATGGCTCCCTTGCTTTGGAACAGGCCTCTGAACAATTAAAACATCTGTACCATACCTATTTTGTAAATCAACCCAGAGGTTTTGTGGAACTGCTCTTCTATTGTAAGACCAAGGAAGTGCCCCAACAGAAACTGATCACTACAATATTGAATTTAGAAACCATCTGTCCTAACGATGTGTCCTCAGACAAAGTCATGGCGCTGTTAGGGAATCAGGATTATGTGACCCCAATTGTAAGCCAAATGGTAAAGGGGGAAATAGAACTTCTGGCGGAGGCCCAACTGAAGGAAATCGCAAACATGGCAAACAATACAAACTGAAACAATGACAACAAAAGATATAAAACTGCAAATAGAACACCTAAGTAAAGAGTTGCATCTACCCTCATTCCGACATGAGTTTGAACTACAAGCCCATGAAGCAGCTAAAGAGAATCTGTCGTTTGAACAGTATTTGCTTAAACTGATGGAACGGGAATATACCACTAGGCTTGAGAATCGACGTAAAGCACAGATGCGTCAGGCAGGGTTTACGCAATATAAATACCTTCATGAACTATCCCGTGAGGAACTACCTGTGGATGCCAGTGCAAAACTACCATTATTAGAAAGGCTTGAATTTATAAAAACGGGGCAAAACATCATTCTATCCGGAAATCCGGGAACCGGAAAAACACACCTGGCAACAGCACTGGCAATAAAAGCTTGTCAGGAGGGTAATAGTGTATTATTTACAAACATATCACGTCTTTTAACACAAATCAGGGAAAGTCACTCTCAGAGAACACTCCGGCAATTGGAGAACAGGTTTGAAAAATTTGATCTTGTTGTATGTGATGAGTTCGGATATATCTCCTTTGACAAAACGGGTGCTGAGTTGCTATTTAATCATCTCTCCCTGCGTTGTGGACGAAAATCAACCATCATAACCACTAACCTATCCTTTGAACGCTGGGGTGAGATTTTTGGAGATCCAGTCTTAACGGCTGCAATGGTGGATAGGCTTACTCATAAAGCTTTTATGATAAACATGAACGGAAAGTCATATAGGGTCAAGGAAACCAAAAAAATGATGGATAGTATCAAGAGTAACTAAATTCTATAAACACAGTTTTACTGTCCGTTTATTCCCGGAATAGGCAACAGTGGGTTGTTAACAAAAATGACAGTTATGAACAAAAGAAAAAAGTAGGCGAAAAAGAAAAGTTGTTAATAGCGAGAATAACCCTTTGGGTTATTTCCCTCTATTAACAACACTTACATCATCATCATAATCTTTGATAACAATATTCTAATAAATGAAAATAAAAATAATTACTTTTGAATTAAGTGGTAACGTTAACTGAAATACTGGTATACTTCTCAATTAATATCTACAATGTTTTAAAGGTATTGTAGTATCTCTTGAATCGTAAGGTATAAATTGAAACTCTTTTCCTGCTACAAAATTTGTAAAACCATTCCGCATCAATACATTCAAATCTCTTCCAATAGTTTTGAACTCAATAAATGTCTTTACACCATAGTTTTTTCGTAAATCAAAAATTATGCCGTATAAGAATGCGCACAAATTTGCATCAATAAAATTAATCCCATCAAAATTTAATGTAACCCAGCAATTACGTAGTTTCTTTGCATAATTATAATAATTCAACAGCGAAATAATTCCACTGAAATCTGTATAAACACTTTGATTCTTGGCTATCAAACTATATTCCGGCATAAACTTAATAAAATTCTTTCCAGTATAGATTTAAATTAAAAATAACAAAATATAAGTAAAGTATATACAATAAAGGGTATTACAATCACAATGGAAAAATTAGGTAAATAATGTTATCCTCATTTATACGTTCGTTAAGTATTTGTATATTATAAATTTCACTTATACTCTTTGTTTCAAGAATATTATTATCCGGCAGTTTTACACCAAGCTTTCTTAATTCATCCGCTTCTTTATGTGGAACTATAATCCCTCTATTCTTTTTATGATGCGCCTTCCCATCATCTACATTGACGGCATATAGTTCTTGTTTACTATTTAATGGGTAAATATGATAATGTGCTTTCACCGGTGGATTTGTTGTTTCAGGATGATAGTTATACCGGTTTGATGAATTTAAAAAATTCTGAAATACTTTATGTTCATTTAAAGATTCAGAAACTACACCTGTTGGGAAAGTAATTTTAATTAAATATTGTTCGAATTTTTCCTTTTCTCCAATAAGTTCATAAAACCGTTTTAAATATTTGAAGCGTTTTTCCATTGGTAAGATTTTTTAGTATTCGTACTCTCATTTAAAAACTTGTTGATATATTCATCTGTGAACCGAAATCTTTCATCTGTAATTTCTTGTAAGTTAAATGAATCATCCCCTTTTTGAATTTTGGTGAATCGCAAGTTATTCATTATTACTCTTTTATTTTTCTTAAATATCTCACATTCAAGTACTGAAACTAAATCCATTTTAGAATCTACAATTTCAGGTTTAATTGCAACGTTTAATCCATAACCCAAAGTCCTGGGGCTTGGATATAACACCCCATCTTTATTATTTTGCAAACATTTATTTGCGAAAATAGATGAAATGATATAATTATAATCATTCTTATCTTTGTAAAGCTTAGAAAACTCATGAGCAAAATAATTTACAACAGTTTTATTCCTTTTAATTTCGTTATCTTCAAATTGCTCAATATTTTTATAAAATTCATCAGCAATCTTTTTTATCCAACTGTTTCTACTATTCCTGAATTTCATAAAGAATATAGAGATTAATGTAATCTCATCTTTGACAATCCATTTGCCAAAAAGCAATTTTTGTTTCCCCTCTTTAATTTCTGGATTTCTAAGAAAATCGACAGATTCAAAGGCCCCAGTTATTCTTGTATTATCAATAAAATCATTTTCTGAACTCTCAGGCAGAACTGATCCATAAAACATAGTTTGATTAGGAATACTTGCCCTTTGATAAGTTTTATTTAAATTTTTAGGTTTATATTTTAACCCTGATACAGTATTAATCACCTCATTATTATCTACTGGCCTTGCCCGGTGAATGAATTTGGGATAATTATAAACAGTTTCTAAGTAATATACTCTGCCAATCTGATTGAAAATTCGATTAATTTCTTCAACAGGATATAAACTAAGATTTAATCCTCTAAACTTTTTAATTAGTTTCTTCATGTATTTTTTCTAATTCCAGACCTAAAACAGTTTCATGTAATGTACAATCCAAATTCACTGGCAGAACCGATAAAACAAGGTTCAATCTTTCATCATTAGTATTCTCTTCATAATACGTGAAATCGTTCAGTGGTTTTGTGAAATTTTCATATTTTGGATATAATAGATAAAGCTTTACAATCCCCCCTTCTTTTCTAATATACTTTTCGGCATAGGCAAAAAGTTGGTACATATCGCTTGAAACTATACCGTAATTCTCTCGTGGTTTATTTTCATCGATCAGTTTCCATTTTGTATCCAGAATTAAAATCTCATTTTTCCCTCTGAGAATATTATCCGGTTTAAGTTTGAATTTTTGTTTCCCACTGTGCTCATCAATTAAATAGTGTTTATTTTCCTGTATACTAACTTCTAAAGTGTTGATATACTTTTTAAAACCAAAAGAAACGTAATCCTCGAAGATTTTTTCCATTGGAAATAGAATTGCTTTATTCAGATTTTTCCCTTTGTAGGTCGTAAAAGAATTACCCAATAAAAAGATTTTAGCCCACAGCAATAAACGAGTGTATTGCGAAAATAGGCGATTCTGTGAGGTTATCTTATTAAAATCACTTAAAAAATTACCAGAATAGGGTATATCATCAAGTATATTTAAGTAATTCACAATTCTCGTTCGGTTTTTTGTTGAGGAAGTTTTTAATTTTAGGTAATGCAATGTTGATTTTAGAATTCTATTATGAGGGATATCAAATAAATAATCATCAAACTGAACAAAAAACTTAGACCGATTTAACAAATTTATTCTTATGTTATGTCCGACTAATAACCGTCCCTTAAAAAAAGATGAATTATTCTCAACTACTTCATAGGATTG
>CAVYAE010000059.1:0-7505 GCA_963766305.1 uncultured Bacteroidota bacterium | reverse complement strand
ACCAGATTGCTTATTTGATAAAGAATTTGAATTTTTGTTCGGTTTTAAATTGTAGGTTACACCTTGCAATTTTAACAAAGAGGCTCTAGCTCCTTTCAAGTTCTTTATATTAGTTTTAAGTGTTGAATCCGATGGCGTGATAATATTAGCTCTGATATTGGAATACCAATAAGGTCCCAAATCAAGTAAATAGCTTGGAACAAAACCATCGAAGGGCCCGTACGGGGTAATCCCGACGTTTTCAAAGAATACTGAATACCCGGCATTATACATGGTCATAGCGTAATTCCCATAAAGTTCAGTCATGCCGGTTTGCAAAGTTAAATTCGTGTTATTATAGGAACCAATTGTACCATTTAAACTAATAATGGGTTGATTAAAAGCGAAAGGAAGGTCACTATTGATATGGCAATAATAATAATTTTGAGGTCCTAACCAAAGATTGCCATTACCTGTATTGATGTGCAAAGCACCGTTAACGTTACCTTGAACATACCCGTTAACTTTTAACACTTGGGCAGAATCTCCAATCGTAACATTCCCGGTAGAATCAACTTGAATCTGCGATTTCGCGCTAATGCTTGTAATTGTAGCGATGATAATAAAATAGGTTCTTAAGTTTTTCATTTCAATATATTTTTAAATTTTTTACTGCGGTTCTTGATTTTGTTTTTTTAATCTTTAGCATGAATAATTAGTTTCCATTAAATTCATGGCCGGGTAACATTTTTAAGGCTGTCCTTTTTTTGTACCGCTTGCTTTGGTAATTTGAAAGCCCCCTTGTGATTAATCGAATCATGTAAATACTTGTTAAAATCCTCAATAGTAATAATATCATGATCCCAGGGTTCTTTCTCTGCAGTTTCGGGAATATTTAAATTCGGGTACCTTTTAAGTATTTTATATAATTCGGCTTTGGTTGTTATTCTACCCCTCTTCAATAGACTATTACCTTTGTAACCACCAGGTGCTGGCTGAATTACGTCGTTAGAAGCAAGTATTATTTTATTGTCTACAACATCAATATTATATTTTGAGTTGTACGGAAATTCATTGGCAGATCGACAAAAGAATATTCCCCACACATTTTCCCTTTTTCTTAATAATTTTTCGGGAACAGTCGATCTTTGTAACCTCATTTCTTCAGGATTATCCATATCTAATCCAACTGATTCGATATAGTTTATTAATTCGATTGTTCCTGGTTTTAAATTACCCCTGAATACTTTTAAAATTTGTATGATATTAGATTCTACCGGAGTATGATTATTATACAAATAAGAAGATTGTTTAATAATTACCCCCTCGAATACATACTGCGATTTATTAATGATTTCATCTCGAAGAGAATCTAAATTAACGTGAGGCTCTTCAACCTGAGCGAAGATTCCTGTAAAAAGTATCAAGGTTAATAAACTTAATAATATCTTTTTCATTTTCTAAAAATTTTTACGATGTTTATTATTTTGCATAAAATGACGATCCTTTTTGTACCTGAAATTTACCCTGTATATTAACCTTGTTAGAAGATCCGTTTACTCGCACATTACTATTATTCTTTATCGTGTCGTTAATAAACTCGATTGAATAATTGCAAGGGTAGATAATAGTGCTGGATGAATAGGTCGTTTTAGAAATTATTGCTAAACATGCAGTTACCGGAACAGGATCAGATATTTTAGATGTGGTACTTACGATGGCTTTAACTATGTAAGTGTACGTCATTCCGGGTGTTACAGTATTATCGTTGTAACTTGTGCCGGTTATATTTCTGGCTATAGTATCATAGGTTTGTCCACCGTCACTTGAACGTAATATCGTATAGGTATTAGCGTTGCCTGTCCAGGAAATGGTCACGTTATTGCTTGTCGTGGCTGTTGTTTGTATTATGCCCGGTTTAGCTAATAATGGAGTTGAAACTGATTGTGTACTTGAACTTGCATTACCAAAACTATTTATTGAAGTTAAGCTGTAAGTATAAGTAGAACCTGGGCTTACCGATAAATCCTGGTAACTTGCAATACCTGCGCCTATAGGAGCACCTCCTGGCAAATATAGTGGTACCTGGTTTCCAAATAAATCAGTTCTCGTAAGCGAGTAATAATCCATGTCTGAAGCAGCCGTCCAGCTTAAATTGATATTTCCGGCACTTTTTACTGCTGCAATCAAGCCTGAAGGTGCCAAAGGACCGCAGTTACCAGGAGTAAATGGCGCGAGTTTACCAGTTATTATACTTTGTTCGCTTTTAGTAACGATAAAATTAGCGTCATGAACGGCGTTGGTTTGATCAGTATAGTTTTCAGATTCTGCGTCCTTATCTCTCAAATCTATCCTTTGATTGTATTTAAGACCCGGGGGTGTTGAGTAATACATTAAGGATAAGCTATCATTAATGTGCGCTAACCCTAAAGCATGGCCTAATTCATGCAATATTACGTGATAAAAATCGAAAGAGTCTATGCCTATATTATTTTCAGGTAATTTATAATTAAATTTATATATTGAGTTTTTGGATGTATATAATGCATTTATCGTTATCCTCGTTAAACTTGGATAATAATAACCGTCAGTATATAAATTTCCTTTAATAATTTGGGTACTCGCCAATGCATTGGAATTACTAATAGTGTCAAGGTAAATTGTATTCAAAGAACTATTACCTGCGTTTACTAAAGTGTCATTAACATTCACCCTGCACGACCATTCTTTCATAGCTCTGTTAATAAGCGTGATACCTCTTGGGTCCAAGTTTGCTAACCCGGTACTATAAGTATAAGTAAATGTGTTATTTTTAATTAATATTGGATATTTTGTTGCATTTCCATTACTTCTATTAACGAAAATTCGAACTATATAAGAGTGTGGAACATAAATAGAATAATTAGATGAATTACTAATCATCGCGTTATTGGTGACAGTTACATGCCCCGATCCTATACCTTCTGGCTGTATTGTGGTATCATTTATAATTATATTATTAGCATATATTGTTGAAGATAAATACATTTGAATTAAGGTATCGCTCCACACGTTTCCATTTGGAGTCGCATAATCACAACTATCGTAATCATTGATCATTGATGTTTTTCTGCGACTAAGTTTATCAATCAAATTTGAAGATACAAGTCCACCCTGATCTGCATTAGTAAAAGAAACGTATCCTTTATTTGAATTAAATAATTGAGTATTCCCAAACCCCGACCCCGTGATAGGGTTAGTTTGACTAAACCCCCGAAAAGTATGGTAGGAATTGAGTATAAATTTTAAAATACTGAATACTAACTTCATACACTATTAAGCATATTTGTTTCCCAAATTGGGTCGGTATGACTAAAACCCCGAAATGTAAATTAGTGGTCACCTCGAAAGGGATTATTCTGTATATTAACTTCCTTTTCATTTGTTGAAACCTCCTACTGCCTACGGAAATAGTAGAATAATTATTTCACACCAAATCCCTAAGTGTAGTTTTATCAAGTATCCCATAAGTAGTATCCCGTATTTCTTTAAAAACACCTCTGATTTTACAAGTCGTCTCGTCTTTACAAAACTCACAAGGTTGGTACTGCTTTTCCGAAACGCATGATAAAAGAGCTATAGCTCCCTCAAAGTGCCTTACAATGTCAGATAGCCGTACATCTTCTGGCTTCTTAATCAGGAAATATCCACCTGTTTTGCCAAGTTTACTGCCCAAAACCCCCATTTTTTTTAGCTCAAGTAAAATGTTTTCCAGAAACCGTTGTGGTATATTTTCACTTTGAGCAATTTCGGTGCTTAATATTAACCTATGGCTTTCTTCTTTTGCAAGATAAGTCAAAGCAATCATCGCATATCGTGTTTTCTTTGAGAGCATCAAGGGTTTTCGTTTATTGTTAGTAATTATACCTACAAAAGTAGTAAGTATAAATTCCAATGCAAATTACGATTTAATACCAATTTGATATAACATATTTATGGCATATGTTTACATAATGTTCACTCAAATGGTGAACATAGTGTATTTTAAAACATATTCTATGGAAATTAAGAAAATAACAGTAATTGGAGGGCAAGGTAAAAACGGTATTGTCGAAAAGGTTAATCGTTTCGAGCTAAACATGGGCGATATTGTAAGTATCGTAGGTCCAACCGGGTGCGGGAAAACCACACTTATTAACGATATTGAGCTTTTTGCGAACCGGAATACCCCGTCGGGTCGTCAGATTCTGATAAACGAAGAACCTGTGCCGGAAGATTTTACCTTCGACCCTTCGAAACATCCCATCGCAATGATTTCGCAGCATACAAATTTTTTGAGTGACCTTCCGGTTGGCGAATTTCTTACCATTCATGCCAAAGTACGCGGTGCCGCAGATATTGAAAAAGTAGTGGACGAAACCATTGAGTTTGCCAACCAACTTACAGGCGAAGCTATAGACAAAGCCACTGCCATGACCGAACTTTCGGGTGGACAAACCCGTTCTTTATTAATTGCTGATGCTGTGGTAATAGGCAATTCGCCCATTATTCTGTTGGATGAAATAGAAAATGCCGGGATTCACAAAACAAAAGCACTTGAATTGCTAAAAAGGTACGAGAAAATATTTGTGTTTGTGACCCACGACCCCACTATTGCACTGCTTTCCGATTCGCGCATTATCATGAAAAACGGGGCTATGCAGAAATTGATTGTATCGAACCCTGAAGAACATGCAGTTGCAGACGAATTAAAGAAAATTGACAATGTAATCCTACATTTTCGTGGTTTAATACGGGCA
Organism: uncultured Bacteroidota bacterium; assembly: GCA_963766305.1. GTDB lineage: Bacteria > Bacteroidota > Bacteroidia > Bacteroidales > JAAUTT01 > JAAUTT01. The sequence goes on along the minus strand of CAVYAE010000059.1, from coordinate 2,748 downwards.
GGTGAAGAAATCAACCAGCTCCAACTTACAACTTATAATTCATAACCCATAACTATAAAAACATGAAATTAGTAATATTTGCAGGGCCGCCTACATGCGGTAAAACAACAGTAATCCGTCAGGTTATTAAGCGAATGATTGCCAAAAATCTAAAACCGTCGTATATCAAAATAGATGTTCTTTATGCCGATGAAGACGAAACCATAAATAAAGAATTCGGTATCCCAACACGAAAAATATACTCGGGCGAGCTGTGTCCCGACCATTGCAATGTTTTGGTGTTGGACGAAGCCATAGAGTGGGCCGAAAAAGTAAATTCCGATTATTTGTTCGTCGAAACCGCCGGTTTGTGCCTGCGTTGTTCGCCGTACGTCGAAAAATCTTTGGGTGTAGTAGTTCTCGAAGCCACCAGTGGTATGAATCTTCCTCGCAAAATTGGCCCGATGTTAACGCTTGCAGACATAAGCGTAATCACCAAAATTGACCTTATTTCCCAAGCCGAGCGCGAAGTATTCCGTTACAGGGTTCTTGAATCGGCCAAAGAAATTACTGTTGTAGAAAGTAATGCCTTGTATGGCATCGGTATCGACCCAATTGTAAAACAAATCCTAAAAACGCCCGATGTAGAATTTCCGATGTATTTGCGAGGTAATCCGCCTGTTGGCACATGTACTATTTGCGTTGGGAAAAAGGAAATTGGAGCAAAAAACCACTTTGGCGTTTTACGCACAATGGAACAGGAACTTCATTACGTTGGCGAATAAACAATAAACCCATGCAACAAAGAATTTATCTTGACAATGCAGCAACCACCTGCATAGATAAGCGGGTGTTGGAAACCATGTTGCCCTACTTTTCCGATGTTTACGGAAACGCATCGAGCTTGCACACATTAGGCACCGAGGCTAAAGAGATATTAGACCGCTCACGGTCGCAAATTGCAAGGTGCATAGGTGCGCAACCCGATGAAATCATATTCACATCGGGCGGTACAGAGGCAAACAACTTTGCTATAAAAGGCATTGCCTTTGCCAACCACCACAAGGGAAACCATATCATTGTTTCGGCCATCGAGCACGATTGTGTACTTAACGCCTGTAAATGGCTCGAAGGGCAAGGGTTTTATATTACCTACCTCCCGGTGGACAGTACCGGGTTGGTGGACATTGAAACCTTAAATAAGGTAATCAACCCAAAAACCATACTGGTTTCTGTAATGTTTGCAAACAACGAAATCGGGACAATAGAACCGGTGGAAGAAATTGGCAAAATTTGCAAACAACACAACGTGGTATTTTCATTCTGATGCCTGCCAAAGTTTTGGTAAAATTCCTATTGATGTAAATCAGACAAATATTGACTTACTCACCATAAATTCTCACAAAATTTATGGGCCAAAAGGTGTTGGAGCTTTGTATGTTCGAAAAGGCAGGAACATTACACCTCTTTTGCATGGAGGCGGGCAGGAAGCTGGTTATCGTTCTTCAACCGAAAACATACCAGGTATAGTAGGGTTTGCCAAAGCCGCTGAACTATGTATATCTGAAATGGATGCAGAAACGCAAAAGGCTATCATGCTCCGCAACAAGCTAACTGATTTTCTATTTGATAATTACGAAAATGTTTACATCAACGGACACACCGAAAAACGTTTGCCTGGCCATCTCAGTTTTAGCTTTCATGGCATGGAAGGTGAAACCATCCGCCTGTTGTTTTTACTCGATGAAATGGGAATAGCCGTTTCGGCTGGTTCGGCTTGTTCTTCTAATCATGGTGGAAGCGCATCACACGTTTTACAAGCCATTGGCTTAAACCCTTTCGAAGCCAGAGGAGCAATCAGAGTTAGTTTTGGCCGATTTACCACCGAGAAGGATATAGACGCTTTGACTAATGCCCTTAACAGTACAGTAATGCAATTAAATTCAATATTTTCATAAAGAAACTAATAATATAAAAATGGAAACTTTAACATCTTGTAATACCTCCACAACTTCCGAATTATTGCCTAACCTGAATTGTGGAGCTTGTGGCTATAAATCGTGTACTGACTTTGCAAACGCCGTAGATAAGGCTGAAACTGAATTAAAGAAATGCATACATGTAAAACAAACCGTTTCTAATATTGGCAACAAGAATTGCCTGAGTTGCATGGGTGGCGAGAACCTGGGCGAAAAACTCGAATGGAAAGATAGCCTCAAACGGGAATTCGATTTTATCCTCGATATTTTCGAGGGCGAGCCCGGACCGAAAGAAACCATTCTGCCATACAACCCAACACTTGTAAAAGAATTGGGTGTAAAAAAAGGCGATGTAATGATTGGTCGCCCAATGGGCATGTCGTGCGGTTGCCCCGTAACCCATTGCGGTGTGGTTACCGATGTTGATGCGCGTAATGGTGTAATTAACTGGTACGTAACTGGCCCACTCCGTCCGCGTACAGAAGGTTTTATTGATATTGGCTATTATGTATCGCAGGCTTACGAAGGCATTATCAAAGAATCGAAAGAAGAAATTAAACTTGGTCGTCGCTACTGGTTTCTGCCACGCAGGTGTATGTTGCAGTGGAGGCATAGTGGATTGGTAAATGCTGTGACTAAACTTAAAGATGGTAGTTATAAAGTCCGGATCGAAGGTCTTTATATTGGATAAGAATTTCATGTAGGGGTAAAATAAATATGATAATTGAAAGATCAATTAGGGGTTTTTAAAGCCTATTCCTGCAGAAAAAAATTCTTAGTAACTATCTAA
>CAVYAE010000058.1:0-4383 GCA_963766305.1 uncultured Bacteroidota bacterium | reverse complement strand
GGTTACTGATGTAGGTCAGCATCAAATGGTCGCTACCAGATATTTTAAATTTAACAAAACACGCTCATCCATTACCTCAGGTGGTCTTGGTACCATGGGCTTCGGATTACCGGCAGCCATAGGCGCCAAGTTTGGTACTCCTGAACGTGAAGTAATAGCCGTGATAGGTGATGGAGGTTTTCAGATGACTATACAGGAATTGGGAACTATCTTTCAGAATGAGGTAGCAGTTAAGATTGTAATATTAAACAACGATTACCTGGGAATGGTAAGACAATGGCAACAACTGTTCTATGAAAGGCGGTATTCAGAAGTTGAACTTATTAACCCTAATTTTACAGCCATTGCTGCCGCATATAATATTACATCTCAAAAAATAGATAAACGTGAAAATCTTGAAGCTGCTGTTGATAAGTTACTTAACCATAAAGGACCTTATCTGCTTGAAGTTAAAGTAGAAAAAGAAGATAATGTATTCCCTATGGTACCGGTTGGCTGTTCGGTGTCAGAAGTTCGTCTGGAATAGTCTAATTATGAGTTAAATGACAAATTTGAAAAGGACTAATTGTAACTCTTATTTATTATTAAAATAAAATTAATTAATATTTCAATGGAACAACAAGAATATATAATATCAGCTTTCTCTGAAAACAGTATAGGTCTGCTGAACCGTATAACTATTATTTTTACAAGACGTCATGTAAACATAGAAAGTTTAACCGTATCACAATCATCAATACCTGGTGTGCATAAGTTTACGATTGTGGTCAATATTACCAGGGAAAAAGTTGAAAAGGTAACCAAACAAATAGATAAGCTTGTTGAAGTACTTAAAGCATACTATCATGCCAATGATGAAGTTATTCAACAGGAGATAGCGCTTTACAAAGTGCCAACAGAAGCTTTGATGAAAAGCCTTGAAATTGAAAACATGGTACGGAACACCGGAGCACGTATACTTGAGATAACTCCCGATTATACAGTTATAGAAAAATCGGGATTCAAAACTGAAACACAGGAGCTGTTTGAGAAACTGCTTCCGTATGGCGTAACTCAATTTACAAGGTCAGGTATAGTTGCCGTAACAAAAAACCCAAAAGAATTTTTAACTGAATATTTGCAGGAACTTGAAACGCAAAATGTGTAATTTTTTATAATATATTTTAATAACCCTAATTTTAATTACAAACATTATGGCAAAAATAAATTTCGGTGGTGTACTTGAAACCGTGGTAACCCGCGAAGAATTTACCCTTGAAAAAGCTCGTAAAGTATTAAAAAATGAATCGATTGCTGTTATTGGTTACGGCGTGCAAGGTCCGGCCCAGTCTTTAAACATGCGTGACAATGGTGTAAAAGTCATTATTGGTCAGGCACCTGAATTTAAAGTTGATTGGGACAGAGCCGTTAAGGATGGATGGGTACCGGGTGAAACTCTTTTCCCCATTGAAGAAGCTGCCAGGAAAGCCACTATTATTCAGTACCTCGTATCTGACGCAGCACAACGTACCTTATGGCCAATAATTAAACCCTGTCTTAACCCTGGTGATGCACTTTACTTTTCTCATGGTTTTTCAATTACATATAAAGAACAGACATCAGTTATACCTCCCGATTTTGTTGATGTAATATTAGTTGCACCAAAAGGATCAGGTACTAGTGTAAGAAGAAACTTCCTTGCCGGCATGGGTATAAATTCAAGTTATGCAGTTTTTCAGGATTATACCAAAAGAGCCGAAGAAAGAGCATTGGCCTTGGGTATAGTTATCGGATCAGGTTACCTCTTCCCGACAACCTTTGAGCAGGAAGTATTCAGCGACCTCACCGGAGAACGTGGTGTTTTGATGGGTGCTCTTGCAGGAATAATGGATGCCCAGTATAAGGTCCTTAGGGATAATGGACATTCTCCAAGTGAAGCATTTAATGAAACAGTAGAAGAACTGACACAGAGTTTAATACGTCTTGTGGATGAAAACGGTATGGACTGGATGTATGCCAATTGTAGTGTTACTGCTCAACGTGGCGCCCTGGACTGGAGACCTAAATTCCGGGATGCAGTGTTGCCTGTTTTTCGGGATTTGTATGAACGGGTAAAAGATGGACGGGAATGTAAACGTGTTCTTGATTCAACCAGCGGCAGCGATTACAGGGAAAAACTTGAAATTGAATTAAAGGAATTACGCGAGTCGGAAATGTGGAAGGCCGGCGCTACTTCCAGATCGCTGCGCCCGGACAGAGTGAAAAAGTAATTGATTATTGAAAATTGAATATTGAATATTGATAAGAATCATGAATCAAAAATCAGGATTTAAAACCAAATATTTCGATATTCAATTTTCCATCATACTTATAAAATCAATAATTTATATTGGGAATCAACAATTCTTCAAAATAAATTTAGCCGTTGTTATTATATAATTTTAAATTTCCTGTAATCTTAGCTTACCTTCAAAACCTCTTAGCTTTTAAAGCTTCAAGTTCTGTATTTAGCTTTTCCCAGTCGTTCATTTCGACTTCGAGTTCCTTTTCTGCCTGACCGTGCCTGAGATATAATTTTTCATTTGAGATATTTTCTATTTTCTCAGGTTTGGAAAGTATATCTTTTATATGAGATATTTCATTCTCGAGTGTTGAAATATTATTTTCAATAACAGTCACTTGCTGGCTTAATTTTCTGATGGATTTGTCAAGTTCCTTTTTCTCAGCATATTCATTTTTTGACGGAGTATCTCCTTTTTGAACCTGTAATTCTGATGGTTTGGATTTTCTTTCAAGTTCTGAGAGGCTTTCAAGTTTTCTTTTCTTCAGAAAATCGTATATACCACCTATATGTTCCTTTATTTTATGATCCCGGAACTCGTAAACTTTGTTTACCAGTCCGTCCAGGAATTCACGGTCGTGCGATACAACTATTAGTGTACCATCAAAATTTGCAATTGCTTTCTTAAGGATGTCTTTTGAGCGCATATCCAGATGGTTGGTGGGTTCGTCAAGTACAAGCAGATTAACTGGCTGCAGCATAAGCTTGACCATTGCCAGTCTTGAACGCTCACCTCCGGAAAGTACTTTGACTTTTTTGTCAACCTCTTCCCCACGGAATAAAAACGATCCAAGCAAATCCCTTAATTTAGAACGTATGTCCCCCGTTGCAACCTGGTCTATAGTTTCAAGAACTGTAAGATTTTCATCCATCAGCTCATCCTGGTTTTGAGCAAAATAGCCTACCTTAACATTGTGGCCAAGTTTTACATCACCCTTATAATCAAGTTCTCCAATTAAAATCCTGGAAAAGGTAGTTTTTCCTTCTCCGTTTTTACCAACAAAAGCAACTTTTTCACCTCTTTCAATAACAATATCGATATCATTCAGGATTACCTTTTGTCCGTATGCCTTTACCACTTTCTTAGCTTTCAGCCACAACAGTGCCTGACCGGGGAGAGGGGGGAAACTTAATATTAATTGCAGAAGTATCTTCATCATCAACTTCTAACCTGTCAATCTTGTCGAGTTGTTTTATGCGGCTTTGCACTTGAACAGCCTTGGAAGCTTTATACCGGAACCTCTCAATAAATTCCTCCGTATCCTCAATTTTTTTCTTCTGGTTGCGGAAAGCGGCCATTTGCTGTTCCCGTCTTTCTTTTCGTAATTCAACATAGACAGAATAAGAGGCCTTATAATTATATATTTTACCTAAAGAAATTTCAATGGTCCTTGTAGTCAAATTATCCAGGAATGCCTTGTCATGAGAAATAATTACAACTGCTCCGTTAAAATCCTTTATATATCCTTCAAGCCATTGAATTGATTCAATATCAAGATGATTAGTAGGTTCATCGAGTAATAATACATCAGGCCTGATCAAAAGAATTTTGGCAAGTCTCTATCCTCATTCTCCATCCACCGCTAAATTCACTGGTTTGTCTCTTAAAATCCTCATAGGTGAACCCTAGTCCCAGCAAAGTCTGTTCCAGAGACTCATCCATATTTGAGCCTCCCAGAAAATGAAATCTTTCGTTTACTTCAGATACTTCATGAATCAGATCGAGGTATTCCTGGCTATGATGATCCTCCCTTAAACCAATCATGGTATTAAGGTATTGCATGCGTTTATCCAGTTCAAGGATCTCAATAAAGGCAGTACGTGCTTCTTCCACCACTGTTTTACCATCCTGGTGCACCATCTGCTGAGGCAGGTAACCAATTTTACAGGAATCAGGTATAACTACACTCCCACTCGTTGGTTCTGCATACCATTTAATATCTTTAACATGGTAGACTTACCTGCACCGTTTTTACCAACCAGCCCTATCCTGTCCCTTGGGTTTATAAGGAATGAAATATCCCTGAAAAGGTCAAACCCTCCAAACTGAACAGTAAGCTGAT
>CAVYAE010000057.1:0-60545 GCA_963766305.1 uncultured Bacteroidota bacterium | reverse complement strand
AGCTAAACCACGCCTGGATAATGCGGTCTCCACGAACACGCGCGTCTACACCACGTGCGATAGTCTCGACTTCGGGTAGTTCGGGCACCGGTCTATTGTAGAGTCATGGGCCGGTGGGTAGGCAGGAGGACAACGCTGCGCCACTCGAGCGGGTCCCGGGGGCAGACGTGAGTCTAACTGATGGCTTATCTGGGGACGGCCTGCCGAACGTCTATCCCAGGATCTGTCTTAGAGATTCCTCTTCTTCGGCTAATAACCAGCAATGCCATTGTTATGTACGTTGTTCCACGAGATACATTATCAGTTTCAGGAAAATATTTGAATATTGAAGCTGAAAATAATAGTACGGCAACCTTTAATATTACATCAAATACCAATTGGTATATTAACAGCAATCAAACATGGGTAACCCCAGGTTTTAAATCCGGATCTGAAAATGCAACGATTACTTTAACTGCACTATCAAATCCAACAATTGCAGCGAGAACTGCTAAAGTAGTCGTTTCCGGAACTGGTGTACCAAATGATACCGTATTCATCACTCAGGCTGCAGGAAAACCAACCTTATCGTTTCAAAAGATACTTTAGAAATAGATACAACAGCTAATAGTTTAATAACAATTGATGTATATTCCAATGAAACCTGGATTTTAACTAATAGTAAAACACAAAACTGGTTAACCCCAAATATTACATCTGGTTCAGATACTTTAGCAATAATATTAAAAGCATCAGCTAACAAAACAGTTAATCCAAGAGTTGACACAATAATTGTGTCAGGGGATAGTGTTTCTCCGCAACAAATAATTGTAACTCAGGAAGGAATCCATGCCAAATTATCAGTATCATCAAACTTGATAAATGTAGCTGCTACTGGTGATACCCAGACATCATTTACTGTTTTTTCAAATCAGGGGTGGACTTTAAATAGTAAATATGACTGGATTAAATCTGATTTCTCTAATGGTTCTGATACTGCACAAATAATACTGACTGTAAGGGCAAACCCTTCAATTAATGATCGGACAGACACCATAACTATTTCAGGAAACGGTGTCGCTTCACAAAAAGTAATTATAACACAGGCTGCCGGATCTGCCGTTTTGACTGTTTCAGCAAATAAATATTTTATATCAGATACAAGCAGGAATATAAACTTTTCTATATTTTCAAATACCAGTTGGAATATTAAAAGCAGTCAAAGGTGGATTACACCAAATTCATCAATTGGCAGTGATACTGCTTCATTAACTTTATTATCTGAAGTTAATATGTATTCTGTTCAGAGAACAGACACAGTTTTAATTTCAGGCATTGGAATAAAGGCCGACACTATTTTTATCATTCAGGAAGCAAGTTCTCCAAAGCTGTCAGTTTCTGCAAACTCATTTATTATATCAGCTTCTGAAAATAATTCCGCACACTTTACTATAAATTCAAATTTAAGCTGGACAATAAATCAAAAACAAAACTGGATTACTCCTGATGTAAATTTTGGTTCCGATACAGCTGATATTATTTTAAGTGCTTCTGCCAATCCTTTTGGTTTATCACGGGCCGACACAGTAGTTGTTTCAGCAACAGGAGTTGATCCACAAAGTATAATAGTAATTCAGGAAGCCAATCCGCAAGCAAATATCATGAATGTAGAAAATTCTGATATTAAACTGTATCCGGTACCAGTTATTGATATATTGAATATATCGTTACCATTTACTGCTGATAACATTAAAATATTAATATACAAGCCTGACGGAGTAGAAGTTTACTCTTCAAATTTAACAGAAAGTATAACCGGAATTAATTTGAGCTATCTTTCTCCAGGTATTTATTTCATTAAAATTAATACCTCTGATAATAATATTTTAATCAGAAAAATAATGAAGCTTTAAAATTATGTAAAGGTTAGAATATAAATCAAATCTTCTGGGTAATCTATTGCTTTACTAACATTTTATCATATATAATTGCTTTTATTATATAATATTAAAAAATTCACCATTTCTAATAGATTTGAAGAGATCAATATTTAGTTTAAAAGAATGTGCTTGTATTGATCTTAAATTAATCAGGTCTTACAAGAATTAGTGCTGAATCCGGTCTTCTAGTATAATCTTAAAAAATTTCTCCAGTTGTAAATCTTCATCGTCATATAACAGCAACTTTTGCGCTGATGAATAAATAAATACTGATGGGTATTTTCTGGGGCCAAAAATCTTAATAAACTCATATTTACAATCTTGTAAAATTGTAACATTTCTCTTGCCAGATAGATTACTGCCAAATTGATTCAAAAATATATTTATCTGCAGTTTATTATCCTGTGAGATCAGGTATACGGATATATTATTGCAATCCATCACCCTTTTATTCAAAGCTGATACTGCTTGCTGGCAATGATCACAGGTAACATCAAAAAATAAAAAAAGTAGTTTTTTGCCTTTAGGAAGATCTTTATTGGTGAATGGTTTATGATCCAGGGTGCAAAAATTAAAAATCGGAACTGATTGCGATGGAGTTTGCGCATAAATTGGATTAAAAATTGTAAAACATACCAATATTAAAACTATTGTCAATCCATTTCGGTTATTAAGATTCCAATCCATTTCGATGATTATTATTCATATACAATTTATCATCTGATTTTTATCCATTGTATTTATAAAAATCCATTTTTCAACTTTGGAAAATTTTTTTTAATAGGGATTTTGTACAGATGTAACATAACTGATATTTTGGTAACATGTGTATAATAGGCCATAAATTATTATTTTAATGTAACATAGCTTATCAAGCTTGTAACATCTTTGTAAGATATCAGCGAATAGAATCGCGTAAATTTATCTACTTTTTTATAACTACTACAATGGTCTCAAAAATTATTTTATTTGGCAGAAATTTTATTCCTGAATATAAAACTTCATTCAATTTAATCATTCAAAACTATTTATGTATGAAAAACTCTTATCAGAACCGATCTGGTTAAGGGGTCTAATTTATCAAAAATGTAGATTTCCTTTGAATTTTTTTTCAATCATAATTAAATCAATAGTTGCAATATTGATAAAAATTTGTAATTGATAAATAACTGACCAGATCTTTAAAAACTAACTTAAAGCATAATAAATGAAACAACTAAAATTAAAAACAAGCCAAAAAATTAAAGGCATTGTCCTAATGTGTCTTATTTTTCTCAGTTTATCCGCAATGTCAATTGCTCAGAAAATTACTGTGAAAGGTATTGTAAAGGACGTAAGTACAGGAGAAACAATTCCTGGCGTAGCAATAATTGAAAAGGGCACCACCAACGGAACAATTTCCGGTACTAATGGAGATTTTTCTATTACGGTTTCTTCTCCGGCTTCGGAGTTGGTATTTACTGTATTAGGATATCAGACCCAAAATTTAAAAGTGAATGGACAAACCTCTGTAACTATTACTTTAGAATTAGCTTTTGAAAAGCTGAATGAGGTGGTAGTAACTGGTTATCAGACTCAAAAGAAAGTTGATCTTACCGGGGCGGTTACAGTTGTCAATGTAGGAGATATGAAAGATATACCTGCAAGTAATGCACTCCAGGCATTGGAAGGACGGATTCCCGGACTTGCAATATCGGAAGACGGAACTCCCAGCGGAGGTAATACAGTATTAACGGTCAGAGGTGTATCATCTATAACGGCAAATGCTGATCCGTTGTTTATAATTGATGGAGTTCCTACTACTGCCGGAAATATGTATGAGCTAAACCCGGGTGATATTGAATCCATGCAGGTTTTAAAAGATGCTTCATCTGCCACCATTTATGGTAGCAGGGCTGCTGGCGGGGTTATCATTATAACCACTAAAAAAGCTAAAAAAGGAGAAACAAACATAACTGTTGATGCACGTACCACATATTCCTTTTATACTACTAAAACACCTATGCTTAATTCCCTGCAGTTTGGACAAGTTCAATGGCAGGCGAATGCGAACGATTTGATGTATTATGGTGGAACGCCTTCTCCCCTGATGAATAATTATCTGTCATATACCTATGCCTGGACAATGAAAAACGGAGTTCCCACCTTGACCCATATAAGTTTACCTCAATATTTGGATACTACAGCTGCTATTTCAGGTCAGCTTCCGGATCAAATGAAAATTGCCAATACCAATTGGTTTAATGCCATTTCTCAAATTGGGATAATTCAGAATTATGACCTCACCCTCTCCCATGGTGGAGATAAAGGTAATTCATTGTTTTCAATAGCTTATAATGATAATAAGGGGATAATTATCACGACTGAATTTCAACGCATTTCGACCCGATTAAACTCAGATTATAAGGTACTTCATGATCGTTTTGTAGTTGGGGAAAATTTAACTGCATCCGTTAGTTCTCAAATAAATCCGTCAGCTCCAATCGACCAGGCTTTTCAGGCTTTACCTATAGTTCCTGTACATACTACTGATGGTATTGGATGGGGTGGTCCTTTTGGCGGTATGAACGACCGTGACAATCCGGTACGTATCCTTGAAATGAATACTCAAAACATCTACTACAATTTCAGATTGTTTGGAAATATATACGCTGATGTAGAACCGATTAGTAATCTACATATAAAATCAAGCCTGGGTGTTGACTATGAAGATATTTATAACCATGTTATGACACTTGCTTATCAGGCGGGGTTTTTACATAATCCTAATAATTATGTCGAAGATAATCAGGGGCAAAATATTAAAATGACCTGGACCAATACTGTTAATTACAAAAAAGAATTCAAGAAAAGTGTTTTTGACGCTGTGATAGGTACAGAATTAAATACTGAGAATGACGCTAATTTCTATGCTCAAAATCAAGGATATATCTCTACGTCCCCGAGTTACATGGTATTAGGTGCTGGTTCAGGCGCTGCAACAGTAGGTGGTGGAGGCTCTGAATTTATTCTTATGTCGTATTTTGGTAAAGCCAACTACGTCTATAATGAAAAATATCTTGCTTCCGCTACCCTACGATATGATGGTTCATCAAGATTTGGAACAGCTAACAGTTTTGGTACCTTCCCTGCTTTTAATTTAGGGTGGAGACTTAGTAAGGAAAATTTTATTAAAAACAATCTGAAATTCATTTCAGATCTTAAATTACGCTATGGTTGGGGACAAACAGGCAATCAGTCAGTAATTCCTATGGCTGCCAATCAAACCCTATATTCTTCCAGTTATGTCGGAGGAAATCCAACCTGGAACCCACCAAACAGTACTGCTTATGATATCTCAGGGATTAAGGGAGGAACATTACCTTCTGGTTATATTATAGTTCAACAGGGTAACCCGAATTTAAAGTGGGAAGCAACTACCCAAAATAATTTTGGGATCGATTATGGTTTTTTCGATCAAAGAGTATACGGATCTATTGATGTATATGATAAAGTAACCACCGGAATGTTGGTTCAAACTCCCTGGCTGGGTGCAATAGGAGAAGGGGGTGCTGAGTGGCAAAATGGTGCAAGTATGGATAATAAAGGGTTCGAGGGAACAATCGGGTTTCGCGGAAAACTTGGTAATCTGACTTATGACTTTTTGGGTAATTTTGCTACCAATCGTAATAAAATTACAAATCTTCCCTTCTCAGTAATAAATAATTACGGTGGTAATGGTACTACGGATAACATTTTGGGACATCCTTGGGGTTCACTCTATGGTTATGTCGCTGATGGATTATTTACAACCACGGATCAGGTGAACAATGCTGCCAATCAAATTGGAAAAGGTCTTGGACGAATTCGTTATAAAGACCTTAACGGCGATGGTACAATAAATACCAATGACCAGACCTGGATCTTCAATCCGGTTCCGGATTTTACATATGGGTTAAATATGAATTTCGGTTATAAAGGATTTGATTTAACTATGTTTTTTCAAGGAGTCGGTCATGTGGATGTAAATGTACAGACTGTTAAAGAATATACTGATTTCTGGGCTGTTTCTGAAACCGGATCCAATAAAGGCGCCCGATTACTTAATGCCTGGTCTCCATCCAATCCAAACTCTACCATTCCTGCATTAACAGCAGGTAATAATAATGGTGAGGACAGATTTTCTACCTATTATGTTGAAAATGGTGCCTATTTGAAACTGCGTAACTGTCAGTTTGGGTATACAATTCCTAAATCAATTATTCAAAAGGTTGGTATTAACAGCACCCGAATATTTATAAGTGGCCAGAATTTATTTACTATCAAAAGCCCCAAATTCACAGGACAAGATCCTGAAAACTCAGGTGAATCGTATCCTCTGCCCACATCCATCACTGGAGGTATAAAACTAACCTTTTAATTAAATCATTAAAAATATTATACAATGAGAAAAATATTAATATTACTTTCAATACCAATTATTGCACTGATATCTTGTGGAAAAGAATATCTGAATGTGCCAGCCGTTGGCCAATTGACTACTTCTGAAGTTTCAAGTACTGATCCTGATGGATTATGCATTGCAGCTTACGCATCTCTGGGGAATGATCATTATGACAGACCATTTAGTCTATGGCCTTACGGTAATGTCAGGGCAGGAGATGCCTATAAGGGTGGTCGTGATAATAATGATATAGGAGACTTTTTCAGTCTTGAAACCTTTGTCAGCAATCGAATTGATTTTGGAGAATACGATGGACTTTGGTATTTATACTTCATTGCTATTCAAAGAGCAAATGCAGCACTTGCTGTACTGGATAATGTATCAACGACAACATTCCCTTTAAAAGTGGAACGTCAGGCAGAAATGCGTTTTTTACGCGCTCATAACTATTTCCAATTAAAAGTGCTTTGGAAATTCGTACCATATTTGGATGAAACTGTCAGTTCTAATAATATTGGAAAAGTATCCAATGTAGCTTTGCCCAATGACACATTATGGGCAAGAATTTCAGCAGATTTTCAATTTGCCGTTAATAATCTGCCTGCAACTCAGACTGACCTGGGACGACCAACTAAGTGGGCGGCAATGGCATATTTGGCTAAGACAAACCTTTACCGTGCTTACCATCAGGATAATGCATATAATTCATCCAATGCTCATACGATTACTTCTGTCAATCAATCTGAGCTAAATAATGTCATTAGCCTGACAAATCAAATAATTGCCAGTGGCCAGTATTCTCTTCAACCAGATTTTGGTTATAATTTTATGGAAGGACCATACGAAAATGGTGTAGAATCACTGTATTCAATCCAATATTCTACAGCAGACGGTATACAGTTTGGAAGGCTGAATTTCGGTGATCTGTTGTCTGCCCCGATGGAAGTCGGGTGCTGTGACTTTCAAAAGCCAAGCTGGGACTTGGCCAATGCCTACAAGACTGACGTCAATGGGCTTCCTGAGTTTACAACTTATAATATTGCCCCTCTTAGCCAGAGCGATGCCGTTGATCCAAGGTTGGATCACACAATAGCCATTCCTGGCCACATGTGGAAATATGAACAAAGTACAATTTTCGGACAAAGCTGGGCCAGAACACCTGCTCTCTACGGATATTTTAATTCACTGAAGGAAAATGTTCAATGGTTCTCTCCCACCAACAGCCAGTATGTCAATATGAATCCATTTTATCCCAATGCCAAGGACAGAATTGTGATTCGATACGCAGACGTTCTTTTATGGAAAGCTGAAGCATTAATTCAAACAAATCAGCTAGAGGCAGCATTACCAATTATTAACCAGTTAAGATCGAGGGCAGCAGCTAGTACCAGTATGTTAAAGCTAGCCGATAGCACTTATGAGTCGAATTATAATGTTGGAAATTATGTTGACGGGGTTAATTGTAACTGGAATTCAACAATTACAACACCATACGGTGTTACCGAGACTTTTGCAATGCAGGCTCTGCAGTGGGAAAGACGACTTGAGTTTGCTGAAGAAGGATGCAGATTCTTTGATCTGGTCCGGTGGGGTATTGCTTCACAATACTTAAATGCATTTTTCGCATCAGAACAAAAAGTGTTTTCCTGGTTAAGTGTAGGCGTTTTTACACCTAACCGTGATGAGTATCTGCCCATTCCTTATAACCAAATCAATTTTAGCCATGGTGTTTATAAACAAAATGTTGGATATACAGAATAAGGTAAACATTTTATGTGAGATGAGATTTTTATTGAATTTAAAACTTCTAAAACTATGAAGATTATATTAAAAGCATTAATATTTACGGGACTTATCGTCCTATGTACAATGAGTTGCCAAAAAAGCGAGTTTGGCCCGGTCATTCCGACGAAAGTAGCTTCTGTAACGAACCTTAAATATACATTGTTAGGAAATGGTGATACTGTTCTTTTGACCTGGACACTGCCTGCGGGCAATGATTCGCTGAGTGTAACGATTTTAAATGGTTCCAATACCTATCAATTACCTTTGAACGCTACATCCTTTAAATTTGGAATTATAACAACCAATGTAGCATATAGTTTTACCATAAAAATATCTGATACTAAGGGCAATATCTCCTTGGGAAATACTATTCATGTAACCCGTTCTGGAGCCTATGCCGTAAGTGGTTTTACTGCCCAGCAAACCTATCAGGGTGTACTGTTTACGTGGAATCGTACAGATCCTTCTGTAAATAAAATTGTAATTCAATTAGGTACATACGAAACCTATGATAAAGTACCTTCCGGTGCTTCCGACACCACTCTGCTTGTAACGAATGTACCCTATGGAACTTATAAAATCTCCGTTCTGTGTTATGGAACAAATAGCACATTACCATCCAACACTATATATAGTTCAATTAAAGTAGGAGCTATAAAAATAGCCTTTCTAGGAGATTTTGCGGATTCATTGACTATGCTTTCCCAGGGAGATGGAGAAGTGACAAAAAGTGCTGCATGGCTTTTCTCTGCATATCCTAATTTAGCCAGGTATGTTTCCTTTGCCATGATTAAAAGTGGTGCTATCAATTTATCCCAATACAGGGTAATTTGGTGGAATTATGACAATTATAATTCAAATGTGAGTATACCTGCAGACGCTACGGATTCGTCAACTCTGGCAGCATTAACCAATTGGTATAAAAATGGTGGAAATTTTCTTTTCAGTAATTGGGCGGTTCAATATTACTTTAATTTAGGCCGTATATCACAAAAATATATTATGCCTTGCTTGCAGCTAGGAACCGGATCTGGTGGTGATGATCCAAATATATGGTGGGTACAGACAACTATTGGAGCAAATTATAACGATACCCTCCATGATGAAAGTGGTCATCCTATATTTCAGAATATTACAATGACCGTTTCAAATAACCCCGTTTCCGGTAATCCCGGAGTTAAAAATTTTCCTGTAATAGGCAACGGCTGGAAACATAATCATAATGCAATCCTTAATAATCTCAATACTTATTATGGTAATGTACCCTATTCTTTTGAATCTACATATACAGGCTTTAACAATGATAATAATACTGTCTGGCTCGGCCAGTGGGGTACTGACTGGAATGGATACCAAATGCTGGGCATGCTGGAATTTTTACCAAATGCAACTTTCCAGGGACATGGACTCTGGTTTGGTATTGGCGGTGTAGAATGGGACGGAGATGACGATACCGGTGGGAATCCCTATCAGGCTACTATTAAATTGCTTTATGGGAATGCTATTAACTACTTGAGAAATCAGTGAAAAATGCGTTCTTCCGGGTTTTGTAGTTGTCTCCCGGAAGAACCTTTTTCATTTTTATTGACTGATTATAAAAAACAGAAATGAATTCTGATTTTAAAAAATAACAGATTCAAATTATTTTGATTTTTTTATGCCGTACCATATTTATAATGATAACATATTAACATATTACATGTCCAAAAAGATCATAATTACTTTTTTAATAATGTTTTTGTCTTTTTCCTGTAAAAAAACAGAAAATAATAATATCTCGAATGAGCCACAACTTGTAGCACTGACGGAATCGGATCTTAGGCCATTTTATCATTTTACTCCCCTGGTTAACTGGATGAACGACCCTAACGGGTTGGTCTGTTATAACGGCATCTATCATTTATTTTATCAATATAATCCGGCTGGAAATATTTGGGGAACTCCCAGCTGGGGACATGCTTCAAGTGGAGACCTTTTTGCCTGGCAGGATTTACCTGTTGCAATACCATCTGATACTTGTGGTATTTTTTCCGGAAGTGCAGTAGTAGATGTAAATAACACTTCTGGTTTGCAATCAGGATCCCAAAGTGTAATGATCGCAATTTATACTGATAATAGTTCCATCGTTTATCAAAACCAATGCATTGCATATAGCAATGATGCCGGAACCACCTGGACCAAATATTCAGGAAATCCTGTAATATCTAATACTACTCAGCCAAATTTCAGAGACCCAAAAGTATTCTGGTATCAACCTGGTCAGAAATGGGTAATGGCTTTAGCCGATGGAAATCAAATCATGTTCTATGGATCGCCCGACTTAAAAAACTGGACCTATCTGAGTGCATTTGGACAGGGTTACGGTGCACATGGAGGAGTATGGGAATGCCCGGATTTGTTTCAGTTAAATTTACAAGGGACCAATACATATAAATGGGTATTAATGGTAAGTTGCAACCCGGGTGGACCAAATAATGGTTCAGCAACACAATATTTCATAGGGAATTTCGACGGTAAAACCTTTACAGCCGATAATTCAAATACCTCCTGGATAGATTATGGTATGGATGACTATGCCGGAAATACATATAATAATATTCCGGCAAATGATGGCCGGAGAATTTTTATTGGCTGGATGAGCAATTGGTTGTATGCAGGTTCAGTGCCGACTACAACATGGAGAAGTACTATGACAATTCCCAGAGTCCTTACCCTGGCGAATACTGGTGAAAGTTTACTGATCAACCCGGTTACTGAAATACAAAATTATGAAACAGGTACACCCTATACTACAAGTTCCTCAGTTGATTCAGTTAGTCTGACTAATAATTCAATTATTCAGTCAGCTTCATATGAAATAGACTTTTCTGTTAATTTTAGTATCGCACAAAGTGTTACTTTAACGATAGGTAATTCAGCAGAACAGTTGAAAATTAATTTTAACAAGTCAACAGCATTAGGAACTATTGACCGGAGCCGGACAGGACAATTAAATTTTAACGCTTCATTTGCGGGTATAATGACTTGCCCTTTTGTGCCTATTTCAGGTCAGTTAACTAATTTTCAAATTTTTATTGACAAAACTTCTGTAGAAGTTTTTACCAATGAAGGTGCATTAGTAATGTCGGCTTTGTTTTTTCCTTATTACCAATATTATTTTTTACATCTGTCAACTGATGAGAATTCATCTGCTATAAACAATTTTAGTTTAAAAGCGATAAATCAGAGTATGAGACTATAAATAAATTAAATTTTTATAAAGGAATCCATGAAAAGGAAAAGTATAAATTTAATGCTGTTAATATTGTTAAATGTATTTATTTGCTTTAACCTTATTTCTCAGACAGAACCTTCAGGTGCAGAAGAAAAATACCGGCCTCAGATTCATTTTACACCCTTTGCCCATTGGATGAACGATCCCAATGGTATGGTGTATTATGCAGGGGAATATCATTTGTTTTACCAGTTTTATCCCGGATCAACATTTTGGGGACCTATGCATTGGGGACACGCAATAAGTAAAGATTTGGTTCACTGGCAACGATTACCTATTGCCTTATATCCTGATAGTTTAGGTTGGATATTTTCAGGAAGTGCAGTTATGGATTTAAATAATACTTCGGGGTTGGGTACAAAAGACAACCCGGCAATGATTGCCTTTTTTACATACCATAATGTTAAATTAGAGAGAACGGGTAGTAATAGCTTTCAAAACCAGGGAATAGCATTCAGTCTGGATAAAGGAAGAACGTGGAACAAATATCGTTACAACCCGGTTTTAAAAAATCCAGGTACCCGTGATTTCAGAGACCCGAAAGTATTTTGGTACGAAAAAACAAAAAAGTGGATAGTCGTTTTGGCATCCGGAGATCGGGTAAAGTTGTATTCTAGTCCGAATATGGTGGATTGGAAATTTGAAAGCGACTTTGGTATGAACCTTGGAGCCCATGGAGGCGTCTGGGAATGTCCCAATCTTTTTCCCCTGAAGGTTGAAAATTCTAAAGATACTAAATGGGTTTTACTTGTAAGTATTAATCCGGGGGGACCGAATGGAGGTTCAGCAACACAGTATTTTGTCGGCGACTTTGACGGACATCAGTATAAAAATACCGATACTATTACACGATGGATCGACTATGGAAAAGATGACTATGCAGGAGTTACCTGGTCTGGTATCCCTGCATCTGATGGTCGTTGCATTTTTATTGGATGGATGAGCAACTGGCAATACTCTGACAGGGTTCCTACCCTTTCATGGAGAGGTGCAAATACAATACCACGAGAACTTTCACTCTTGTTTGAAGATCATGGATATATACTGGCATCAAAACCGTTAAGCGAATTAGCCAATTTGAGAAGTGTTCTGGTGACTCCACAAGTATTGAGAGTTAAAGGAGAAATGGATATCAGTTCGTTGATTCCAATTAAAAAAGGCTCCTGTGGAACTACTTATGCAATTCAAAATTAAAAATCAAAATGATAAAGTTGATCCTGTCGGGAAAATTGGGATTATTCTTAGTAATTGTCAGAACGAAAGGACAATCATAGGGTATGATAATAATAAGAAACAATTTTTTGTTGACCGTCAGAAATCAGGTAACATAGCTGTTTCTGATGCATTTCCGGGAGTATTTACGGCACCTTTTGAATTAAAAAGTGATACCCTGACATTGCATTTATTCATTGACAAAACCTCAGTGGAATTGTTTGGCCAACAAGGGAGAATAGTCATGACAGACACATTTTTTCCTTCAGTTGACTACGATCAGATTTCAATCTTTGCTGAGCCAGGAGAAGTCAATATGCTTGATTTTAAGTTGTGGATATTAAATTCGATTTGGTAATTTAATATCAGACCAGTATATAAATAAAAATATTAAAAATATAGGGTTATGAATAAGGGATTATTACGTTGGGTAACATTTGTTGCGGTTAATGGAGGATTATTATTTGGTCTGAATATGGCAGGGATATCAGGTGCCATCCCATTTTTACGTGAATATTTTGTAATGGACGACATAACTTTAGGAATGGCAGTTAGTTCCATTATGGTTGGTTGTCTGGTCGGATCAATGTTTGTCGGTACATTGAGTGATATGTATGGCAGAAAAAAATTAATGATTATTACATCAATTCTTTTTATGATATCAGCACTAGGTTGCTGTTTTTCGAATTCATTATGGTTTTTTATTTTATTCCGTATCCTAGGTGGCATAGCGGTTGGATCTGCTTCTGTACTGGGACCAACTTATATTTCCGAAATAGCTCCAGCCGATCGTCGGGGTACTCTGGTGTCTAATAACCAATTGGCAATTGTAATTGGAATATTGTTAGCCTATATAATAGATTATGCGTTGGTTAATGTTAACAATGGATGGAGATTAATGTTAGCCGTCCCTTTTATATTTGGATTGGCTAATTTGATCTTCTTAAATATATCTTTTCCGGAAAGCCCAAGGTGGTTGGCCAAAATGGGCAAACCTGACGAATCTTACAAAATATTTTGCAAAATAGGAGGGGAGGCTTATGCGGAAGTTGAACAGCAGTCTGTTTCTGCTTCATTAAACAACCAAAGCTCAGGAAAGGAAGTCCGTTTTCGTGATTTGTTTAAAGGTAAGTTGGCATATATCATGTTTCTTGGAACATTATTAGCTATTTTTCAGCAGATAACCGGAATTAATGCAGTAGTCAACTATGCACCGACCATTTTTCTGAAAACAGGAGTCGGTGGCGATACGGCATTATTTCAATCTATCATTGTGGGATTTGTAAATTTTATTTTTACAATAGTAGCCGTACGTCTTATCGATATCGGGGCCGAAAATCTTTGCTTTTACTGGGTTCTGCAGGCATGACCCTTTCATTGGTTTATCTGGCACTGACGTTTGCTTTTAATGCTACCAATAGTTTAGGAGTGATGATTTCATTACTTGCTTATATCGCTTTCTTTGCAGCATCTTTAGCTCCTGTAATGTGGGTAGTAACTTCTGAAATGTACTACCCGTTACCGTGGGGTGGCCATGTCTTTTTCTACAGCGGTGAGCTGGGCTTTTACACTTATTGTAGTACAATTTTTCCCCTGGTTGTTGAATAACCTTGGAGGAACTGTAAGCTTTGGGATTTTTGCAGGATTTAGTTTACTTGCATTTGTGTTTGTTAAATTTTATATACCCGAAACAAAAGGAAAATCACTTGAACAAATTGAAAGAGATTTGGGACTCATTAAACAAAAAAATAATAATGGAAAATAGATTTAATATAGTCGGTATCGGTGAAATTCTTTGGGATATTCTTCCCATGGGAAAAGAATTAGGGGGGGCACCTGCAAATTTTGCCTACCATGTAAGTGAACTTGGTGCTCAAGGCTATGTAATAAGTGCTATTGGAAAGGATGTTTTGGGAGAAGAAATCATTTCACTCTTATCGCCTTATAACATGAATTTAAGGCTTAGCAGGTCAGATTATCCGACAGGCACTGTAAAAGTTCAATTATCCGGCGAAGGAATTCCAAAATATGAAATCATTGAAAATGTAGCCTGGGATTATATATCATTAGATTCATCAGATATTTTACTGGCAAAAAAAACCGACGCTGTTTGTTTTGGAAGTTTGGCTCAGCGAAACGAAGTCTCAAGAAAATCAATTATTGAATTTATTTCTAATGTTCCAAATAGTTCTTTAAAAATTTTCGATATTAATATTCGTCAAAAATTTTATAATAAAGAAATCATAGAAAATTCATTGAAACTTGCCAATATTTTTAAAATAAATGACGAGGAACTAATTTTAGTTTCCGAATTATTCGGATGGTCCGGAACTGAAATGGAAATATGTCAAAAATTGAAGGAGACCTTTCATCCGAATGTTTTGGCATTGACCTGTGGATCAAAGGGAAGTTATTTATTTAAAGGCGATGAGGTTTCTTTTATGGAGACACCCCAGGTCGTTGTAAAAGATACAATTGGGGCTGGTGATTCTTTTACAGCCGGCTTGGCAATGGGATTACTCAATAATAAGTCACTTAAAGGATGCCATACTCTTGCGGTCCTCGTAGCTGCTTATGTTTGCGAGCATTTAGGTGCCATGCCAAAATATTCAGGATTCAACCCCATCAATTCAATTATATAAGCTAATTTTATATTTAAATCTGCAATCTATATATATCATAACATTCAATGAATAAAGACTTTAAAAGCATAATAATTGTTCTGCTATCTAGTCTTTTAATCTTGTCATGTACAAGTAAGAAAAACAAGATTTATACTATTGGTTTTTCACAATGTATAAGTGATGATTTATGGCGAAAACAGATGATCAACGAAATGAAGATTGAAACCTCGTTTTACGACAACTTCAATTTAATAATTGAAGACGCTAAAGGTAATAGTGAGCTTCAGGTCAAACAGATCGGATATTTGTTGAATCAAAAAGTTGATTTGTTGATTATATCACCCAATGAATCAGATCCCATCACACCAATAGCAGAGAAAGCATACAATGAGGGAACTCCAACCATTTTAATTGACAGAAAAATTAACTCCGATAAATATTCAGTATTTATTGGAGCTGATAATTATGCCATTGGTAAATATGCCGCTATTTTTCTGGGAAATCTTAAGAATAAAAACTATAAAATACTGGAAGTTTGGGGATTAAATGGTTCTTCTCCTGCACAGGAGCGACATAAAGGATTTATTGAACAATTAAAAGAGTATCCAAATTTGACTGTTTCAGGAAGAGTTTTCGGAAAATGGACAAAACAGGAAGCTTTTAATCAGGTTATGAAATTAGAAAACCTCGATCAATATGATATTATATTTGGTCACAACGATGTAATGGCAATTGGAGCTTATAATGCATTTGTTAATCATAAGTTGAATATTAAAAATAAGTTATTTATAGGTGTCGACGCTTTAATGGGCCCGGATGGTGGTATTCAATACGTCATCGATAAAAAGCTTAACGCTACATTAATGTATCCTACTGGTGGGGGAAAAGCCATTCAGGTGGCACATGATATTCTCAGCGGCAGAAAAGTCAAAAAGGAATATAAATTAAATACTGCCATTGTAGATAATTCGAATGCGGAAATACTGCAACTTCAATCTGTTCAGATTAATGATTACAAGGATAAAATTGAAATGCAGCTTAAAAAAATTACCAGCCTTGATAATAAATTCGACAATCAGCAGACATTACTTTATATCGTTGTAATATTTATGGTTATAACTCTTTTTCTGGCAATTTTATTATATCTGGCATATCATCATGCAAGAAGGATCAATACGGAATTACAGCTAAAGAATGAAAAGATTATCCAACAGAGAGAAGAATTATCATTGCATCAGGATCAATTGGTAATAATGAATAAAAAAATAGAAGAAGTGACATCCCTGAAACTACGTTTTTTTACTAATATTTCTCATGAATTAAGAACACCACTGTCACTCCTGATATCACCTTTGGAGAAAATTATAGAAATAAACAGGAACCCGGAAATTATGCGTGAACTTGTTGTTATGAAAAATAATGTAGATATCTTATTAAGATTGATAACACAACTTTTAGACTTTAGAAAAATCGAAGATGGACAAATGAATTTGTCCATCTCCAAAATAAATATTGTAGCTGTTATTAAAAATATAAAAGCAGTATTCAATTACCAGGCTTATAATAAAAAAATTAATTATGTACTGGACCTGAATCACATGGAAAATATTGAAATGTATATTGATGTAGATAAAATTGAAAAAGTATTGCTCAATATTCTTTCAAATGCATTTAAATTTTCAAGACAAGGGGGAATAATTAAGATATCTTTAATTGATCATAATGATGAGTTTCAAATAATAATATCTGATTCCGGTAAAGGGATTGATGATGAGCAAAAAAACCAGATATTTGACCTTTTCTATCAGGGAAAGGACGATTACCATAGTGGTACTGGTGTTGGCCTTTATCTTGCCAGGGAATTCATAGAATTACATAGAGGACGTATTGAAGTGACAAGTAAAACTAATGAAGGCAGCACTTTTAGTGTGTTTTTAAAGAAAGGGAATGAACATTTGCAAGTACCCTATATTTCAATTGTAGCAGAATCAGAAGTTAAACTTAATCAAAGTGAAGTTAATGAAATTGATAATGAATTATTTGTCAATCAGGGTATGTTGGTATTTGAAAAAGGAGAATATAATTTGCTTATAATTGAAGATAATGATGAAATGCGTGAATATCTTAAAAGCAGGTTACAACAAAATTATAATATATTTACCGTTCCCAATGGAATAGATGCTTTACAAATATTGAAAGATGTTGATGTCAACCTGATTGTGTGTGATGTTATGATGCCGGAAATGGATGGTTTTGAGTTCTGCAATAAAATAAAGAATAACCTGGCCTACGACCACATTCCAATCATCCTGCTTACTGCCTTGACTGGTGAGGAACATTTACTGCAAGGATTAGCATTCGGTGCAGATGACTATATTTATAAACCTTTTAATTTAAGGCACCTGGAACTTAAAATCAAAAATCTGCTGTCACTGAAGAAAAAAGTCCGTGATTCTTTTATGCAAGAATATTTAGGGGCACCAATTGATATATCATATGATTCTGCTGATAAAAAATTTATAAAAAAAGTCACTTTTATATTGGATAAGTATATTCGTGACAATGAAATTAGCATCGAAAAAATCAGTTCGGAAATTGGTCTGTCAAGGGTTCATTTATACAGGAAGGTCAAAGAATTAACCGGTACATCACCCAGTGAATTTTTTAAGGTGTATAAAATCAAAAGATCATTGCCCCTGTTAAAAGCCAAGAATTTATCCATTAGTGAAATATCCTATAATTGCGGTTTTTCTTCCCCTGCATATTATTCTAAATGCTTTAAAGATGTTTTCCATATTTCTCCTTCCGAATACTAAAAAGAACTATCAGGCCAGGCCATAAAAAATTTATTTGTCAGACATATATTATTTGAAATATAAGCATTTATATTATTAAATATTAGATTGATATGATTCAATTTACACAATTATGCATGTAAAATTAAAATTGTAAACTTTATTATAAACCAACAGGTTTTTTGAATATTTTTAATTAAATTGTATTTGAATAACATACTCGTATAACCACTTCAGGTTTTTATCATATCATTATATCCGGAAAAGACATGCAACAAATCAACCAGGTGACATCGCAAAATGCAGCTTCATCTGAAGAAATGGCAGGTAATGAAGAGGAATTGGCCAACCACGCTATCTTACATATGGATTCGGTAGTCTGTTTTAAAGTATAACCTGACTTTTAATAAACCGGTTAAGGGTTTGGTATTCATTGTATAATTAATGTAAAAATCATGCAATCTTTAACAATTGAGGACATTGCAGGTGCCAAAAGACGAATTGATAAATTTATTAATAATACCCCGGTTTTGACTTCATCGCTGCTAAACGGATGGCTGGGGCACGATATTTTTTTCAAGGCTGAATGTTTTCAAAAAGCCGGTTCATTTAAAGCACGGGGAGCCGGTAATACCATTGCATGGCTTATGGAAAACAATAAAAAACCACAACATATAATTTCAAACAGTTCGGGCAACCATGGTCAGGCAGTAGCCTGGGCAGCTAAACAATTTGGCATTCCTTCAACTATTTATATGCCTGCACATTCTTCAAAAATAAAAATACAAGCCACCTCGGCTTATGGGGCAAAAGCAATTCTTTGCGAATCACGTGCAATTGTTGATGAAATGGTCAAACAAGCTTCCGGAGATAAAGGGACATATTGGGTTCCTCCTTTTAATCATGAGCAGGTAATTGCAGGACAAGGAACGGCTGCATATGAAGCACTTATTGAATTGGGTGAGGTTGATGCAGTTGCTGCCCCCTGTGGTGGTGGTGGATTATTATCTGGATCACTAATTGCTTCACATGCCTTATCGCCTAAAGCAGAAGTTTTGGGAGCAGAACCCTTAAATGCAAATGATGCAGCATTGTCACTGCGTATGAATGCTATTCAAAAACTGCAGGCTACACCTTATACCCTGGCTGATGGGGCAATGACATTATCAGTAGGGGATATTACATTTGAATACTTAAAGAGTCTGAATAATATTTATGAAATTGAGGAATCTAAAATAATATATTGGACACAATGGATATCTCATTTATTAAAAATAAGGGTTGAGCCTACAAGTGCTATGTCTATGGAAGCAGTCTCCTGTTGGTTGTCAGGACAAAAATCAAGAAAACGGGTTTTGGTAATTCTCTCAGGTGGAAACATTGACCAGGAAACATCTTTAAAGATTTGGGGACAAAACTGTTTATTTGACATTCCACATCTTTATAAATAAATGATTATGAACTGAAATAAATTTATATATTTCAAATTCCGTGTTTACTCCTTTACTCTTTAATTATCTTCTTGGTTATTAATCCATTATCCTGAGTAATAATTTTAATAATATAGATCCCAGGCGAATATAGACTCATGTCTACAGTAGTAATGGAAGTGCTGATAATTGACGAGTATAATTCGGTACCACTAATGTTGTAAATTACAAAGCTTTTATTATCAGCAGTATAGGGTGTAAAAATTATTAAATTATCGACAACTGGCACAGGATAAAGGTCAACATCGTCTTTCGTGATGTCTGAAATTCCATCACCCGGATCTTGTGTGACGATTATATATTGAGGGGCTAAGCCATTACCACTGACTATAACAGTATCTATCCTCTGAGTGTTTTGTGTGTTAGCAGAAGCAGTCATGGTTATTAATGCAGTATCCGAACCAAAGGTGTTATCAACGGTCAACCATGGTTGTTTACTTTTTATAATCCAGATAATATTTGAATTTACAGTAAATGAAGTTTGACTATTTGCCCCAGCTCCAATAGCTAATCTATTTTCAGATATTATCAATTCAGGCAAAGCCGCCGGCTGTTCCAGAACTATTGTTTGTTCGGGCATGTTATCATAAGTTACTATTATTGTATCTGTTCTTGGGTAAATAGCTTTATTGGCCGACACTGAAAACGATATTTCAACAGTATCAACCCCAGCTGCAGGGGTTAATTCTACCCATGTCTGGCTATTAATAATATTCCAGTTAACATTTGAATTTATCATAAAGCCATTCTGATATGCTTCTGATGTCAGATTAAATGAGTTGGGAGAAACATTTATAAAAGGGAAGCCGGCAGCCTGGGAGATATGCACTGTATCAGCTTTAACACCGTTTACCGAAACTATTATATCCCCTGATCTTTCATTTACTGATAGATTGGCTAATACGGATAATGTTATCATTAAGTCATCAGAGCCGCTGGTAATTTCAGGGATTAACCAGCTCCGGTTACTTTTTACACTCCAGGAGGTATTTGAAGTAATATTAAATGATAACTGGCTGTGACCGGTAATAGCACTTAATGAACCGGGTGATACTGACAACACTGGTGGTATCCCTTCTTGAGTTACAGTTAAATATTTTGGCAGCAGGCCATTTCCGGATATATTAACAGTAGCTGTTCGGGTTTCAATATCAGGATTCGCTGAACAGGTTAAAGTAATTCCGCTACTGTCATATCCGGAGGTTATATTAGTTATTAACCAGTTTTGATTACTTTTTGCCGTCCAGCTTACATTTGAATATATATAAAAAATAGCCTGACTGTTTGCAGCGTAACCAATGTTTATTGTATCTGTTGAAATTGATAAATTCCCATTTCCTTCCTGGGTAATAAAAACAGTATCATTGTTCAAACCATTTACAGAAATTATTAAAGTGTCAGTTCTTGTATAAAGGTTATTATTATATTCTGCAGTAACTGTTATGGTATTGTTATTGGTTCCGGATGTTTTGTTTGGAGTCAGCCAGGTTTGTTTACTATAAATACTCCACGCAGTATCAGAACTAATAGTAAAAGTGTCTGTGCTGTTGGCGGGATTTGCAATATTTAAAAAATTTGTATTAACCTCCAGATATTTTGCCTTACCAGCATAGGCTTGTTTTATTAATTTCAGGTCAGTAGTTTCATTGAAGGTTTTGTTACCGGGTCCCCAGATTAATGAACCAACGGGTAAACCGTCAATAGATGAAAATACTACTGTCTGACTGAAGTTTTCCTTTAAGTCGGAAAATGCTGTTATGCCACCTGTAGACTGAGTATATGGAATTTCTAGGCCACCGGGACCTGGAATAGTTGTCGGATCGGCATCACCAAAGGTTATCCTTTTGGAAAAAGGAGGATTTGCAACTGTAGTATTTGAACCTGCGTAAGCAGGAACATTATATTGAGATCTGTTAAATTGTATCCAGTAATTTACCTGTGAAGTGTCCAGACAAGATGTTTTCATTTTAAGAGCCTGGGTTGGCATGGAATATAAACTGTTTGATCCGGCAATGACAATATTTTTATGGGTTTTTGCCAAAGCATATCCTCTTGAATTAATAAAGGTTTCCGGGTAGTTAACAAGCCCGTAAGGACCCGGTTTTGGTACGTTCCAATTTAGATATGATGCAGCGGAGTCTTTGGCATGGTTACCTATGGCATCATTTGGTTTTATGCCATGCCAGTAATTATAAAATACCTTATTTGAATCAGCGGTTAATACATTAGATGCAGCAAAGAATTTTATGTGGCTCAGGCCAACCTGTGATGTATCAAAACCTGTACCTTTTTTATATTTATTTTGAATTTCTGTAACTAATCTTGTATCAATAGTATCAATGCCAATAACACCATCGCGCAAGCCATCAGGATCCCCGGCTTTGATCTTTATTATATTTAATGAATCGTCACCGGCGAGATTAGAATTTATAATAAGGTTATTTGTAAAATAACATTCAAGATATACAGGATTCAAAAATGGGTATTTCAGGTTATTTATTATGGTATTGTGATTTATTAAAGCAAAAGCAGTAAGTGAATTTTGTGTGAGACACAGGAGACCGGTATTCGTAGTTGTATTATTTTCAAATACAAATGTATCAATTGGTACTTTACCATAAAATGGTCTGCCACCCCACCATTGAATACCGTTAAAGAAATCCCGGAAATAATTACCTCTGTAAAAAACTTTAAGACCTTGTGGAACTGATTGTACATTAACTAAAGCAAGGTTACAAAATTCGAAGAGGCAATTTTCAATATCCACTGTATGATTGGCCCCGTGGATAAAAAAGTCACCTTCACCATTACCCGGGTATGCACCCTGTAAATCTTCACTTTCATACTGGATATTTTTAATAGTAAGGTTAGCGTTTATTTGGCTGGAGGAAATTAAAACATAAAATAATTCATCATGCAAAAGAACAGGTTTCTGGTAGTTGCCACCCGAAGGAAGACCAATAAT
Source organism: uncultured Bacteroidota bacterium (assembly GCA_963766305.1). Lineage (GTDB taxonomy): Bacteria > Bacteroidota > Bacteroidia > Bacteroidales > JAAUTT01 > JAAUTT01. The sequence continues at coordinate 38,058 of CAVYAE010000057.1, read as the reverse complement.
AGTTAATGTACCAGCAGAATCGTTAACCAATAATCCGGCTTGCTCTAAATAGATTGTGTTTGCAGCCAACACGTAAACAGTGTTTGGATTAACACGTTTACCAAAACCTGTGCCGGGGCCTTTCATTATTGTATCGCCATTAATTACGGTCTCTGGGTTTCCGGGATTTGTAAGACCGCCTGTGATCCATACCGTATCATGTGCTGCGTCAGTTGTGCCTATTCCATTTACAAGCGGAACATTACCTGGATTTGTACCCTGGGCATTTATTATATTTGGCATTAAGAAGATACCAATAACGATATTAAAAAAATATTTAATTTTCATTTGGTTGGAATTTGGTTGGTTAGAAAAAATACAGTCAAACTTAATTATAAATCTAAAAATTTCAAATAAATTTAGATAATTATTTATGTAAAATGTTCTTACTTTCAACTATTTGGATTCATTCTTTGGTGTTCGGAAACTCACATCTTTAATACTTGGCAAATGGATTGGATTATAAAAAAATTAATAATTTGGATGTCATTGACATGCATAAGTTCATTAGGGTTTAGCCAGAAATCTGTTCAGAAAAAACAGGAAATTGATTTTGTAAATTCCTGGATTGGCACTGCTATATCCTCCGACGGAGGACTGGTTCCAATGGTAGGGCCTCCTTTTGCCATGACAAATTTTACCCCGCAAACCCGCGAAAACCATATATGCCAATCCTCTTACTGGTATGAAGATTCTACCATTTTTGGATTTTTAGCTACACATCAGCCTGCAGTCTGCATGGGCGATTACGGATATGTATCCATCATGCCTGAAATAGACGAACTTAATGTACTTTCGGATAAACGAAGGCTTACATTCAAACACGCCGATGAATTCGTAAGTCCTTACATGTATCGTGTTAAAATGAAGGTTAATCCAAAAAAGTTTATAAAAGCCGAAATGACAGCCACCGAACGGTGCGGGATATTACAATTCACTTTTCCGGCCTCCAAAATAGCACATTTATTGATTCAGGCTGTTAATATTGATGATACACCTGAACCGGACTGGGATCCCGGTTTTTATTCCAAAGTAAACCGTTATAAGTCAATCATAGCCTATATTAATATCAATAAGGATAAGAATGAAATTACGGGATACAACCCCGACCGTCAGAGCCTTGACCTGGGACCGGAACTAAAAAATTTTAAAGGGTATTTCATTATTCAGTTTGATAAACCGTTCACTGAATTCGGCATTTGGAAGAATGATACTATACAACCCGGCTTAACAGAGGGATTTGGAAGGAAAAGGATGGGCGCTTACATCAGTTTTGCCACAAAGAACAATGAAACTTATTCTGTTAAAATTGCCACATCTTTTATCAGTCTGGACCAGGCCAGGGAAAATTTAAACCATGAAATACCCGGCTGGAATATATACAAGGTAGAAGAGCAAACCAGGGATGCATGGCAGAAAAGCCTTGAAAAGATAAAGATTGAAGGAGTCACTGATGATGAAAAAACAATATTTTATTCTTCATTTTATCATTGTTTGTTATACCCCCGCATCTTTTCTGAATACGGTAAATACTACAGCGCTTTTGATGATAAGATTCATGAAGGTGTATCTTACAATGATTATTCTCTTTGGGATACATACAGGGCGGAACACCCCTTTCTTATTTTTGTTGAGCCCGCCCGGGTAAGTGATATGATAACCTCCATGCTTCAGATGTACAGGGAAGGTGGCTGGTTGCCCATGTGGCCCAATCCTGCTGAAACCAATATTATGATTGGTACCCATGCTGATGATGTGATAGCCGATGCGTATATAAAAGGTATCCGTGGTTTCGATGTAGCCCTGGCTTATGAAGCCATGCGGAAAGATGATTTCATGTCAACTGAATGTGATGTGACTGGTAATAAAATGCTTGACAGACAGACCTGGTCATGTTTTGAAGGACAGGCCGGCCAGGCCTTTTTTCACTCTGTGGGTTATGTGCCATCCGACTTTAAGGGTGAATCTGTATCCCGGACTTTTGATTATGGTGTGGATGACTACTGTACAGCTCAGATGGCTAAAGATCTTGGCAAAAATGACGATTATGAAAGACTGATGCAATGGTCGCATAATTACAGAAATTTATATAATAAAGAAACAGGTTTTTTTGCTCCCCGCTTTTTTAATGGTGAGTGGGATCCAAAAAAAGATGGAGGATTTACTGAAGGGAGTCCATGGACTTATCTCTTTGGAGCCATGAATGATGTTCCGGGTTTAATAACCCTGTTAGGAGGCGATGAAAAATTTGCAGCCAAACTGGATCAGAATTTTGAAGGTAATTTTTATCAGCATGATAATGAACCAGGGCACCATTATTGTTACCTTTATGATTTTTGTGGCCAGCCCTGGAAAACACAGGCTCTTATACGTAAACACACTAGGGTAAATTATCAAAATAAACCTGCAGGGATTAACGGTAATGACGATTGTGGACAAATGTCCGCCTGGTACATCTTTGGTGTGATGGGTTTTTATCCGGTAACACCGGCATCAGGTATTTACTGCATAGGTGCGCCGCAGTTTCCAAAGCTCACTTTAAATTATACCGTGGATGGCAAACCAAGAATATTAGAAATAATTGCCAACAATTTAACAGAAGAAAATAAATATATACAAAAAGTCAGGCTTGATGATAAACCACTTCTAAGGCCCTTCATCAGCCACAAAGAAATAATTAACGGCAAAAGGTTGGAATTTGATATGGGACCAAAACCTAATATGGGTTTTAAGTAAAATTTTATATAGAAAAAACTTATTCATGACTAAATAAAAGGTTGGATTGTATTTTCTCTTTTGAACTTTGTGATTCAATAAAAATATCAAAACGGGTATTTACTTCATCCACAATCCAATGATATAAAGGACTGGGCGATTTCTCTATTTTAAGAGATTTGAATTTACTTATTGCGTATTGTGCGCTTACATCTATAAGTTCAATTTTAGCTTCTCTGACTGTCTTTGCAAATTCGTATGTCCAGTTATTCTTATACAAATTCTGTTTTAGTTCAAGCAGTGTCCCAAACGATAACTCAATACTATGGTCGACACTTTTTTTAATATCATTTATAATATTTTCCATTTTGAATTTTTATTTGTTGGCTGAAATAAATTTAGTAATAATAACTCCAAAAATCAATACAACATGAGAAATAAAAAATATAAAATAAAAAATATAAAATTATCCCACAAACCCCCCTTAAAACTAATGGTATAATTTAAAAAAATAAATAATCAAATTAATACCCCCTTAAAAAAGTGATATAACGTAATTATTTGTTAAAAATTGTTATATTTACAAAAAAAAGGAGGGCGTCATGGAATCAGTTTTAATAGGAGTAATTTCATTAAGTGTACTTATTATTCTATCTTCAATTATAGGCTTTTCAAGTAATAATTCTGCAAATTCATTTGATGTAATAAAATTCATTATACATAGTGTTCTGTTTCTGTTAATTGCCATAATATGGTTTTCTTCCATTTTCAAATTACAGGGAGAGCTTAAGGCATCACGGTTAATTCCTTTAATTGCCTTGTACCTGGTAGGCATAACTTTACTGGCCAATTTGATAATTGCCTTAACTTCAATTTTATTTAAGAAGGTAAACCATAAACTTGTAGCTACTCATAAATATTCATCTCTACTTATGGCTATTTCTGTCTTAACGGATATTATATCGCTGGTTTTAATAGATTAAAGGTTAGAATATAAACCGTTTAAGGGAATTATCGTCAAATTATACTAAATAAGAGGTATTAAAAGTAAATTTTTCCATCATAAATATTTTTTAATTAAATATTTATGATGGACTAGTGTATTTTTTACTTGTTTATTTCATGTAAATAACGGCATAAGCAACATTATTGCTGTAAGGGTAATCAGAATTATAACCGATCCCCATCCTATTACATTATATATTCTTTTATTAACGTATTCTCCCATAATTTTTTTATTGTTAACCAGTAACATCATGCATATCAGCACTACCGGTAAAAGCATACCATTAAGTACCTGCGACCATGTAGATATGAATATCAGTGGAGCGTTGGGATATAGTATTATTAGCACACCCAGAGCAATTATTCCCGTATAAAGGATATAAAACTCTTTTGCTTCGGCCCATTTTTTATTTATGCCTGCCTCGAAGCCAAAAGCTTCACATACATAAAATGCCGTTGCTATCGGCAATATTGTTGCTGAGAAAATAGATGCGATGAAGTATCCAAATGCAAATACCTGTGATGAAATTGCTCCGGCCAGAGGTTTTAAAGCCAGGGCGGCATCTTTGGCTTCATTTATCTGTATTCCTTTAACATGTAAGGTAGCCGCACAGGCTACAATGATAAAGAAAGCTACAACAACTGTTGCCAGGCAGCCAACAACAATGTCTATGAGTGTATATTTATAATCTCTCATCTTCAGGCCTTTTTCTATTACTGCCGATTGCATATAAAACTGCATCCAGGGAGCTATCGTTGTACCTATAATTCCAATTACCATGGCAAAGGTTGCTGTATTGAACTGCATCTGAGGACGTACAATAGAATGCCCTATTTCAGCCCAATGAGGTTTACCCATGAGTGCCGAAACTACGTACATTAAAAGTGATACGCTGAATATAAGGAATATACGTTCTGCAATTCTGTAAGTACCCTTTACTACCAGGAACCAAACCATTATACCCACCAGTGGTACCGAAATATATTTACTTACCCCGAACAAATCCATACTTCCTGCAACACCTGCAAATTCTGTAGCTGTATTTCCTATGTCTGCAATGAGCAGACCGAGAAATATAAAGAAAGTTACCTTTACCCCTGCATTTTCACGGATAAGGTCTGCAAGCCCTTTACCGGTTACTATTCCCATACGGGCATTCATTTCCTGAATTATAACAAGTAAGATAAATGAAGGTATAAGGGTCCATATGAGATTATAGCCATATACCGCTCCGGTTATGGAATATACTGTTATACCACCGGCATCATTGTCAACACTGCCTGTGACTATTCCCGGACCTAATATGGCCAGAAACAAACCTATCTGACCCCAAAAAGCTTTTCTGTTCTTAAACATTGCAATACCCTCCTTTTAATTAGTTCTGCGTTTGTTAATCAAATCATCTATTACATCATCAATCACAACCATACCTTCCAGTTCATGGTTACTGTTTACGACCGGTATTGCCAGTAAATCATATTTTGAAATAGTCCCGGCTATTACGTCTATGTTCTGGTGGTCGTATAAATGAACCGGCGAAGGTTTCATAATTTGATTAATACGTGTTTCAGGCGAAGAAATAACTAAATCCCTTAACGTAAAAGTTGCTAATAATACATTCTTTTGGTCGGTTACGAAAAAATTATAAAGCATTTCAAATTCAGGCTTTTTATTTCTTAACTCATTAAGAATTTCTTCCACGGTTTTGTTCTCATCAAATGATAAATAATCAGTTGACATAATACTGCCAACCGTGTTTTCTTTATAATCCAGCAGCTCCCTTACTTCTGAGGAAGAATCCTTTTCCATTTCATTTAAAAGTAATTCAACTTTGTCGGAGTCCAGATAATCCAGAATTTCTGCAGCTTCATCAGCCGGCATTTTTTCAAGTACATCTGCTGCTTTTTCTATTGATATGCTTTCAAGAATGTGAATCTGAGTTTTTGTTTCCAGTTCCTCCAGTACATCAGCTGCTTTTTCTTCATCCAGCTTCATAAATATATCTGTGCTTGATCTTTTACCAAGATCTTCTATTATATCTGCCAAATCTGAAGGATGCAAATTTTGAAGTTTTCTGTAGCTGTTTGACAGTTTTATATTTGAATTAGCTGAGTCTATGGCCGCAAGATCTTCCCACAGTATAAATTCATTTGGTATATCTACGTTGAAGAAAGAGAAAAGCATGTCAAAAAATCCTTCTATTCCTAATCTTCTCAGTAACCCGTCAACGCCAATATCCACAGCCAGGGCAAACGTGCCCTCGGAAATACGGGCCATACGTATATCGTTTACCCTAACAACCTTATGGCCGTTAATGTCTACAATTTGCTTGTCCAGTATACTTCCCGCCAAAAAAAGACTATTGTTAATTTTAACCGGCTCCAGTTGTTCAGGTTGGTGACAAATTACTTTAATCCTCCCTTTAATTTTTTTAATTTGGAAAAACTGGAATGAATAAATCTGGAAAGATTTGCCGGTCTTTAGTTTTGCGCCTAAAACCATAGGACGGTCTAATGAATGGTTGGATGGGTCAGAATCTATAAGTAAATCCTTAATTATACCTATAGGTTTGGCGTCGGCGTTAAATACTTTTTTACCTAATATCCGGCTGAGATAAAACGTGGTGAATGATGTCATTTGTACCTCCTTAGTTTTTTGATATAGTTAAGGAGCGTACTTTTTGGTAGGCTGCCCTGCTATACCTGATTAATAAATAATATACTCGCAGGTCCTTCGTCCATTTACAATTTATATTGGTTTGCCGCGCAAAAGTAGGTTTTTTGTTTAAAGAAAAAAATAAATTTTTAATAAAATAATAAAATACTAAATTGCATTTACCTCAATTTTTTAAAATACCTGTATTTATTAATATTTTACTATATGGCTAATCGTAAATCTAAAGATGATCCTGCGGCAATTAAAGATCATATTAATATTGAGCTTTTAAAACCCAAGTTTGAAAAAGGTAAATCAGTTTTAAAAGCTTTAAAGAAAAGAAAAACAACAAGAGAAATAAGTGATAAAAAATTATCACTTCAAATTATTTCTAACCTGTTATGGGCCGCATGCGGAGTAAACCGTAAAAAAGGCCCGTTTGGTATTTTCGGGCGTACGGCAGCCACCGCGAGCAATTCGCAGGAGATAGATGTTTATGTGGCATTAGAGGGTGGTACATATTTTTACGACCCCGCCAGACATATTCTGGTGCCTGTAATAGAGGAAGATCTCCGTGGATTGGCAATAGGCGAAGGCCAGGGAAACTTGGGACAAGCTGCCCCAGTCCGGCTTATATATGTTGCTGACATAAATAAACTTGTAAATACTGCCGGATATCAGGAACCGGGACTGCAAAACCCTGAAGTACAAAAGTCGTATTATTTTGTAGACACCGGTTTAATAGCAGGTAATGTATACCTGCTTGCCGCCTCACAAGGTCTGGCATCATGGTTTCACAACTGCAACAAGCCTGCATTAGGTGAAAAGTTAAACCTGCGCGACGACCAGCGCGTCTTATTTGGTCAAACAATAGGATATCCTCTAAAAGTCAGGTAATATAAACCAAAAAAATAATCCGGTGCTCTGGAAAAACAGGAATCACCGGATATTTATAATCTTTCATCACCTGGCAAAAACAGGGAATACAAGTTTAAAACCAATGTTACGTCCCATATTATAAATTCCCTGACTTTGCTTGGTAACTATTGCCGAATTAACTCCATAGTTGGTAGGATTAACCGTGCTGTTATACGTCCAGAAATACTGCGTTCGGCTTGTATGGTCAACGTATGCAATGTTCATGAGGTTATTTGCATTTATATACAATGAACATATTACCCTGGAAGTTCTCCGGTTATAAAAACTGGTGCCAAAGCCGGCATCAATCAGTGTATAGGCAAGAGACGGCAGCTCAGTAAAAGCAGCACTGTATATGTTATTTTGTGCCCAGTATTTTGCCAGTCCTATTCTTAAATAAGTTCCTCTGATTATACCACCATAGCTGTTATTAAGTTTAAACTTTAGCTGAGATGTTAACCGTGGTGCCGGTGTCCATGGTATATGCTGTGTTGAATCGGTTTGTCCCGGCAAAAAACTGTAGAGGAATGTAAACCCGTTATCCAGTTCAACCCATTTTGCCGATTCAGGGTGAATATTGATGTAAGCATCCACACCTGTAATAACTGCAGTGTTAGCCTTGAATTCAAAGATCGATTTACCAAGAGCACTGGTATCTCCTCCCTCGCTGTTGGTGATGCGGTTAACAAAAATGAAATTATAAATATAATTACAAAACCCGTCGACCTCAAAATTGATGTTTTTCCCGTTCTGACCGAAAATAAAATCAACCTGGTATCCTTCTTCGGGTTTAAGGTTACGGTTGCCCACTATAAAGCCAGCTTCACCCAGGCCCTCGTCATTATTTGTTAATTCATTTATTGCAGGAGCTCTGAAACTCTTAGCCACATTTAGTTTTACATACCTGTTTTGCGGCAATTGATATGTAGTTCCAAGGCTTCCCGAAAAGCCACTGATAGTGCGGTTAAAAGGCAGAAACTGCACCCAGGCACCAGGAGTGCCGGCAGGAACCTCCTCCTGGTTGGGAAGTCCATAATTGGCCAGGTACATAGGTTGGCCGGTCATATACCTCATATCATATCTTAATCCTCCACTTAAAGTCAATTTATTGTATGTTTTTTCTGCTATGCCATAAACCCCAATATCAAACAGATTATAATCAGGGATCTCAAAATCACCTACATAAGGAGATGGTGGCTCAGGGGCATTTTTCATTACTTCATACATACCGTTTACGCCAGTTGTGATTTTAAAAGCAGAGGTGGTATTTTCCAACTGATATTTAACAGAATACGGAATATCCCTTACAAGCATGTCTTCCTCAACAACTACTCCTGTATCTATTTCCTGGCGGTGGCTCATGGTAAATCCTATATCTGCCAGAATTCGTCCTCTACCTGCATTAAAACTGTTTTGAAGGGCAATAAGGTCATGATTTAGTATCTGGTAACCAGCATAATGGGTATTATACGATAAAAAGTTTGACATATCCGGATAAACTTTACCTGTTCCAGGAATCAATTGTCCTGCCAGTGGTCCTGATGAATAGTACTGTGGATTCCCTTTACCGGGTAATGGTTGCGGAGTGTCAAACTCGAACTGTCTTGTGGAACTGTCACGGTTACCATCAGGTATTTCAATTTCCTTGTGAAGGAGACTTACCGTTAACCTGCTAAAACCCCATTTTCTATATAAAGCAAGCACTCCCCTTACATTACTTTCATTATACGCCGTTCCCCACACATAGCCATCTGCGGGGTCAGAATAACAATGGGCCTGCTGGTCACTGGCCCTTAAATCCCAAATTAAACCATTCCGGCTGCCTCCTATACTAAGTGAGTTACCAAATAATCCAAGGTTGGTTTGATATTCAGAAATGAAACTCCCCTGCAGTTTCCCATATTCGGTGAACGGCTGCGATTTGAAACTTACAACTCCCGCAACTGCATTGGCACCATATTGCAGGGAAGCGGGACCTCTTATAACTTCAGCATCATAGACTGCATAAGGGTCGATCAATATACCGTGCTCGTCTCCCCATTGGAAATCCTCCTGCCTTATTCCGTCCAGGAGAGTTAACACACGGTTATATCCCAGACCGTTAACCTCAGGTTTGGAAACACCGGGGCCGGTAGTAATTGCAGTAATACCTGGTTGGGTTGCAAGAGCATCAACTATATTCGTAGACGATTCCTGGGTTAACAAGGTATGAGGTATAATTGTTACGGGCTCCGGCGTGTGCAGTAAATCCGACTCATTGCCCAGAGCAGTGATAACAACTTCATCCGTAACAACCGAGGAATCACTTAAACAGAAATTTAACAAGGTTGACCCGGTAATTGTAACTTTGTTTAGTACAGCTGAGTAGTTTAACGACCTGGCTTCAACATTATACTCACCTGCAGGAAGATGAGAAATTATATATTCCCCGGATGTGTCACTTGTTACACCTAATTTAAGTTGTGAAATGTAAACAATAACCCCCGGAAGAGTTGCACCTGATTTTGAATCAGTTATTTTTCCGTGTAATATGTTTTGTCCATTTAATAATGCCGAAACAATAAATGGAATAATAAAAATGAGTATAAATTTAATTTTCATAGGTTCATAGTTTATAATTATTGCATGAATATTTATCCTGTTTTGATCATATGCATAAATCATATACAATAAATCAAATCAGGTAAAGAATTTGCCGGTTAACTATATTAAAATCACATATATAGAATAATAATAATCTTCTGAAATGATAATCAGAAAAGACTACAGGCCATTCAGGTTGGAATACCTGAAAGCAGAGTAATACATTACTCCAAATACCATAAAAATTTAACAGGCAAAAAAATGAAAATTGAATGATAATTCAGGAAAAGAAATTCTGAGGTGGGTGGAAAAAATCAGTGGAATATTTGAAATGATATGTATTGAGATAAAATGTGTATTGTATTATGTTGTCTTCCGGGGTATTTAGTTTGAATAATTTAGCAGGGACATTGCTGTCAAAAGATTTGTTTCTGGACCCCACCGGAGCTTTTGGAACAGAATCTGTATTTGATTCATTGATGCGTTTTTTAAGAAAGCATTTTCCATGGCAATGGCAGCAAGGTTTGTTGCGGTTTATACAAAGATTATTTTCAATATAGGATTTGAATATAAAATATTCAATAAAAGGTAATACAGGCTGCAGAATTATTGCCAGCGCCGCAAAAACCGATATAATTTTTATTTTTATATTCAAAAGTAATTTAAATATTACCTGATTAAGTTTTAAAGTGATTTAATCCGGGTCTTTCATTAAACAACTGACACTTGTTATTGTTTGGCTCTCTGGTATTGTACCGGCCAGTTGATATCTTCATTCAATTCCCTGGCTGCATGCAAAGCAAAATATGGGTTTCTAAGCAACTCCCTTCCAAATATGATTAAGTCAGCTTTGTGTTCCTCAAGTATCAAATCGGCCTGGCGGGCACCGGTAATTAACCCTACTGCCCCTGTAAGAATTCCTGTCTGACGCACTGCCTCAGCGAAAGGAACCTGGTACCCTGGCCCAAGTGGTATTTTTGCATTTGGGATATTCCCTCCTGAGGAACAATCTATAAGATCCACACCGGCTACTTTTAAAATTACAGCCAGATTGACTGTATCTTCCGGAGTCCACCCATCATCTACCCAGTCAGTGGAGGACAATCTTACAAACAAAGGGTTTTCTACAGGCCAAACTGTTTTTACAGCTCTTACCACCTCAAGTAATAATCTTATACGATTGGCAAATGAACCTCCATACATATCAGTTCTCTTATTACTCAGAGGTGACAAAAATTCATGTATTAAATATCCGTGGGCACTGTGTATTTCAATAACTTTAAACCCGGCTTCCTTGGCACGCAATGCAGCTGATTTAAAATCAGATAATATTTTATCAATAGCTAAGGTATCCAGCATCAAAGGTGCCAACTCACCTTCAGTAAAAGGTACAGGGGAGGGGGCCACTGTCATCCATCCGTCGTAATTCGGGGTAAGCTGCTTACCTTCTCTCCATGGCACTGCATGGGAAGCCTTTCTTCCTGCATGTGCCAGCTGAATACCAGCAACTGCATCATTTTGATGTATAAAATCAACTATTCTTTTATAACTTCCTACATGTTCTTCACTCCATATTCCCAAATCAGAAGGTGTTATCCTGCCTTCCGGACAAATCGCCGTAGCCTCGACAATTATTAAACCGGCACCGCCCACAGCCCTGGATCCTAAATGTACAAGGTGCCAGTCGTTTGGAAAGCCATCTACAGCAGAATACTGACACATCGGGGATTGTACTATTCTGTTCTTTAAGGTTATTCCCTTGATTTTTAATGGTTGAAATAAATTGCTCATATAATTAAATTTGTTCTTGTTAATTTTCACATAGTACCCGGCCTCATTTTGGTCCGGGAGGACAATGGGTTTTTAGGTAATTCGTATATAAGGTAGACAAATGCTCATATGTTCCTTCTCCTTCCCTAAGACTGTGTGTACGGTTAGGGTAAGCCATAAACTGAAACTGCCTGTTGTATTTTACAAGCTCATTTATAAGCATCTCTGCATTCTGGTAGTGTACATTGTCATCGCCCGTACCGTGTATATATAAAAGATTACCTTTCAGGTTTTTAGCATATGTAACAGGAGAGCCGCTAATATAATCTTCCAGGTTTTCAGAAGCCAGTCCCATGTATCTTTCCTGATATACATTATCATAGGTTAGCAAATTGCATAATGCTGCAATGGCAATACCTGTCCTGTATATATCGGGGTACTGAAACATCAGGTTAAGTGTTGCCGAGCCACCTCCGCTCCATCCCCAGACGGCTACCCTCTCAGGATCTACAAAAGGCCATTTCAGTATTTCTCTGGCAGCCATTGCCTGATCGTGAATGTTTATATTGCCTATTTTCCTGTATATAGATTTTCTCCAGGCTCTTCCTTTCGGTGATGGTGAACCCCGGTTGTCTACTGAAACATATATATACCCATCATCTGCCATATTGCCTCTGTAAAGCCTGTTATTAGAGATAGTATATAAATCATGGACAGTAGAAGCGGCAGGTTCGGAATAAACATAAAATACTACAGGATATTTTTTAGAAGGGTCAAAATTTGTTGGTTTAACCATCCACCCGTCAAGTTGAATATTATCACATGTGGTCAATGTGAAAAATTCGGCTCCTGAATTAAATTTTAAGGTATCCATTCTGGCAAGGATACTTTCTTTAGCTGATATGGGCTTGTAATCAACCATAGAAATAAATTCCCCGGCTAATTTCGTATTATGGTTTGTGAATGTGTGATAGGAGTACCTTCCTGTAGGTGAAACATCATAGTCATGAAATCCTGTTAATCCTGAGGAATTTAACAGTTCAATGCTTCCCTTTCCGTTAAGTTTGGTGCGGTAGAGATATTGTTGTGTGGCATTCTGTGGTGAAGCAGTAAAATAAACATAACCTGATTTCGGATTAGAAAATTTAACTTCTATAATATCATAATCTCCATTGGTTACCCTTTTCTCCGGTTTCCCTTCCAATGATACCTGGTACAAATGCCTCCAGCCGTCTTTTTCTGAAGACCAAAGGATGCTTTTATTATTGTTTATCCAGGTGAAGCCATTTGCATAATCAATATTGTACCTGTCACTCTGTCTGCCAAGATCTATCCAGGCGGAATCAGTCTCTTCTTCCACTAACCTTGTATTTCCACTTCCATTCTCAGTAATGTATAACCTGCTGTCATTCTGTTTGCGGTTTAACTGCTGCACCAGCAGATTGGCGGTCTCAGGAATAAATTCCATTTTAACAATATAGTTATTCCGGGGATCACCGGGTATATTAATCCATGTAATGTTTTTGTCAGCAATGTTTATCACTCCTATTCTGCATTTGGAAGGTTTTTCTCCAACTGTGGGATATTCTATTGGTATTATTTGCGGGTAAACAGAATCAGTATTGTTTATCAGGTTAAATCTCCTTGTATTGCCAGCATCTATCTGCCAGAAAGCTATTGATTTGCTGTCACCGCTCCATCTGAAGCCATCACGGCAGTTAAATTCTTCTTCATAAACCCAGTCAAAAGTACCGTTTATAAGAGTTTTAGACCCATCACCGGTTAATTGCCTTATTTCAGAAGTTGTAAGATCCTCTGCATAAATGTTATTCTGGCATACATATGCAACAAACCTGCTATCGGGCGAAAATTTCGCAAACATTAATGAAGATGAAGGTAATGTTTTACCTAATTTATATAAGGAATCACTCTTTAAATTATATATCCAGTAATCTCCTTTTGTGTGTAACCTCCATACTTTTGTGGTATTTGTAAATATCAGTATTTTATTCTGGTCGTTTGAGAAACTGAAATGATTTAAAGCAAGCGGGGAATTTTTGCCCGGAGGTGTCAACTGCTTGTTTGACAATATTAATTTAGCTTCCTTAACAGGTAAGGTATATTTTACTAATTGATTATTTTCAGTTTTAAAATAGGAACTGCCATCATTTGCCCATATTATGTCCTGACTTTGAGAACTTTTATAAAATGTAATTAAAATGAATGTTATTAATAACAGGTGTTTTAATAACGGTTTTAAATTCAACATATTAACGAAATTTAACATTATACTTTATTGATATATTTATAGCTTTATCCGATTAAAAAGCCTTAATCGTTTTTTCAATTATTTTCACACAATCCCCTATTTGTTCCCTGGTTATTACTAGAGGAGGGGCAAAACGGATTATATTTTTGTGTGTTGGTTTGGCCAGCAATCCGTTATCTGCAAGCTTCAGGCATATATCCCAGGCCAGATCCTCATGGTTTGCATTATTAATAACCAATGCATTTAAAAGTCCTTTTCCCCTTACAAAACTGGCAACAGGCGATTCTTTGCATAGATTCTGAATTGAATCACGAAATATTTTACCAAGTTTCATGGCATTTTCTGTAAGTCCTTCGTCCCTGATGACCTCCAGAGCAGCAATAGAAACTGCTGCTGCCAGAGGATTGCCCCCAAAGGTCGAACCATGCTGACCGGGCCTGAAGACATCCATTATTTCTGAGTCAGACAAAACAGCTGACACCGGATAAACGCCTCCCGACAATGCTTTACCAAGTATTAATATATCGGGATGGACCTGCTCGTAATCGCAGCATAATAGTTTACCAGTACGGCCAATTCCGGTTTGTACCTCATCTGCTATAAATAAAACTCCGTGTTGCCGGCATATTTCATAACACTTTTTCAAATACCCCTCGTCAGGTACATGTGCTCCAGCCTCTCCCTGTATAGGTTCTACAAGGAACCCTGCTATGTTGCTGTTGTTTTCCAAAACCTTTTCAAGCGCCCCGGCATCATTGTATGGAATAATAATAAAGCCTGGCGTGTAAGGTCCATAGTTCCCGCGGGCATCCTGATCAACAGAAAAGGATATGACAGTAGTCGTGCGTCCATGAAAATTATTTTCACATACCACAATCTGTGCAGAATTTTCAGGTAGCTTATGCTTTTCATACGCCCATTTCCGGCACAGCTTGATGGCAGTTTCTGCAGCTTCAGTGCCGGTGTTCATGCAAAGCACTTTTTCATATCCAAAATAACCGGTAATAAATGCCTCAAATTCTCCCAACCGGCTGTTATAAAATGCACGTGAGGTTAAAGTAAGCTTTTGAGCTTGCTCCGTCAGGGCCTGAATTATTTTTGGGTGACAATGTCCTTGATTAACAGCCGAATATGCAGAAAGAAAGTCAAAATACCTTTTATTTGAAACATCCCATACGTAAACACCTTCACCTCTGTCTAATACTACAGGCAGAGGATGGTAATTATGTGCACCATACTTATTTTCAAGGTCCATCAATTCATCTGCTGTGCGTTTTATTTTTTGCATTTGTTTGTTTTGTAATTTTTGATAATTATTTTCCGGTATTAGGCACCGCCTGTCCGGGGACAAAATATTTCCGCCATCATGCACCGCACTCCCCCGCCTCCATATTTTTCAATAGTTGGAATCTGTGCTGTAATTATGCTGTTGTACGATTTCAGCTTTTCAAGTTGAGTGTGGGAGAATGAATCCAATGCAGTCTGTGACATAACCAGATATGGTAAGCTATTAATACCTTTCACCTGGAGCATGTTTGCTGCAAAACGATGCATTTGTGTTTCAGAAATATCTATAAGTTCTTTGCCGCTTTCCACTAAAGATCTTTCCATTTTCTTCCTGTCCTCATGATTATCAATAGTTTCCATACAAACAACAGCGTACCTGTCTCCTATACAAATCATTACATTAGTATGGTATACAGGCACCCTATTACCGTTAAATGTCTGATTTGCAATAAAAGAAACTGACTTATATCCAAATTCCGTGCAGAACTCTTCAAACAAATTTTTATCAGTCCTTTTCGATAAAGCTGCATATCCAATCATATTAATATGATCCAGCACCATACTTCCTGTTCCTTCAAGAAAATGTCCCTCCTTCTCATAATAGCTGTAGTCAAGTAAGTCCGTAATCACATATCCTTTATCTTTCAGTAAACCTAGAAGGTCATTTCTTCTTTCTGCCCGTCTGTTTTCGGCAAGCATGGGATAAAACACCACTCGTCCATCTTCGTGAAAGCTCACCCAGTTATTCGGAAAAATAGAATCCGGAGTGTGGGGCTCAGGAGTGTCTTTAACAACTATAACCTGAATCCCTTTTACTGTCAGCTTTTCAACTAAATTTTTAAACTCTTTTAACGCATCCTTTTGAATATTAATTCCTGCGGAATAGTCTCTGTTTTGAAAATAGTTATCTCCTGCAGTCTGCTCATTAAATCCGAATGATACAGGTTCAATCATCAGAATGGAATCGGAGAATTGCTGATTATTCTTTTTCATTTTATGAAAAGTCTCCTCAATCAATAATTAATCATTTTCCCTTACCAATGGTAATGTTGAACAACGAAGCAAACCACCCATTTTAGAAATTTCAAAATAAGGCACTTCTTCAACTGTTAACCCCCATTTATTTTTCATATGATCATTTAACCGTGTAAACCCTTTTTCAGAAACTACTACATTCTTAGAAACTGAAAAAACATTTGCAAACATAAAGTAACTCTCCCGGGAAGTAATTTCAAAGACATTATTACTTCCAAAGATATCCAATATAATTTTATAATCCTTTTCAAAGCGGAAGCCATCTTTATTTATAATGGCCTTATTAATTCCTACAGGCATAAAAGCACAATCCAAATGTAAAATACACTTACCGGGATCGGTGTCATGTTTTTTCAATTCTACGGGAATGATTTCTTTTTCCGGAAAAAGGTCTTTCAGGAAATGAAGTGCGTAAACGTTAGTCCTGGCCGTTTTCAACCGCGAATAATCCTTATCACTATATAAACCTAAAAAAATGAATTTGTTATATAATACTACATCTCCTCCTTCCATGTGAACTTTTTCAGGTAGGTTGAATATTTTATCGGATGAAATTTGCTTATAAATTAACTCATATGCTTCCTTCTCATTTTCTCTGTTAGGTATAATATTTGATTTTATGATCTTATCGTCTATAACAAAGGCTATATCCCTGGCAAATACCTGATTGCAATTTTCAATTAATAATGGATGTAATACCTTAACATTATATCTTAACAAAACCTTTTCAAAAGCAGTCATTTCCAATAAAATAGATTCTTCATCAGGGTATGTTCCATTCTTAACCGTTTCGTATGATTTGGCATCGTAAGTTTGCTCAAAGGAAGGTACCTGACCTATAGAACCGGGTTGACCCATAACTACTGCCTTCAGAGTTGAGGTTTCGTTTTTGATGTTTAAAATCATGACATAACAATTCGTCAATTATACTGAAAAACAATCCAAAAATACTAAAATTTAAAAATTTTACTAATTCACTTATTCTCTTTTGGTAATTAATTGTTCATATAAAAAAAGCTATCCCTGTTTATATAGGGATAGCTTTAAAATCAAAACTACTAACAACTAAACTACTTACAATTTATTTTGCGGCAGGAGCTTCCAGGGTGTAGATAGCCTGTATCTGAGCAGCTGAAAGAGCAACCTTATAGACCCTTATTTCATCCAGGGAACCTATGAAATGTGGAGCAATTCCCCATCCGCCCGGTCCGTCACCCAATGGCAGGTTAGTGCCGAATGAAGATGGATTTACATAGGCATTTGGATACCCTGCACCAATAAGGAATGGCTGTTGTGCACCGATATAAGTCATGGCACCTGTTACATTGGATGCTGTGGTATTATTGGCAGTCCAGGTATAAATCGGAGCTCCGTCCAAATAAAATACTTCAGTACCACTTGTGTAAGTTACAGCAAGATGATGCCACTGGTTAATCGTAATGCCGGTTTGCTGATGGTCGTCCAGATTACTGTAAACAATTGCTCCTGTGTCTCCCGGAGCAAAAGATGATACCCATGTAAAGAAAGGTAAAGCTGAGCATTGCATTTGTAATTTGTAACCCCACCACCAGTTCTGTGAAATCATATAGGCATTACAATAAACACTGTCGGCATTCACCCACAAGCTTATAGTGATCGAAGTAGGTTCCAAAATAGCTGTAGGAGGTACTTCAATGTGTGATCCATTCCCAAAATGAAGCGCCTGGTTTGGATTACCATACCTGTCTGTAGTCCATGTAGGAAGTGCTCCGGTATTAGGATAAAAATTGGAAACCCCGGGAACCAGCGTACCTACAAGTTTATTGGAAGTAGCATCAGTCACCTTGGTGCCACTACCTTCACTAAAGGTCCACTGTGCAATAAGATCAGCCTGATCGACCGGAACAATAGCTTTACTTCTGAAAGTAGCCAATCCCTGTTCCAGATTTGCCAAAGCAGCGTTTATCTGTACCTGGGTGGAGGAGGTATTATTGTATATTCTGGTTACTTGTACGATTACAGAATCCAATGCAACTTTTGATCCAACCTGGTAGTCTCCCAGGGCTGCTCCTTCTGTTGCTCCTGAATATAAAGTATTAGCCACAGCCAGTGAATCCTTCAATACAGTTGTATTAACCGAAGCGGAGCTTTCCTTTTTACAGGAAGAAATAGTTATACCTGCAATTAATAAAACGGCAGATAAGCAATAGATGATTCTAAAAATTGTTTTTTTCATGGTATTTAGTTTAAATGAAACATTAAGTAATTATAATTATAAAGCATTTTTAGTTGTTCAGATTGAGATTATTGTCTTCTTCGTATTGTGGAATAGGGAAATATCTTGTTGTACTGTAATTAAAGGAATTGGAGTATGTGGCCATAGCTGCTGCGGCAGCTTGTGCCCCATATCTCATAAGGTCGAAATGACGGTGGAATTCAAAACCCAGCTCTACCCTGCGTTCGTGCCGAATGGCAGCACGTACACCAGCTTGATCGGTAACTGTCACATCTGGCAGCAGATTGGCCGGTATAGTGCCATATCCCGGTAAGTTGCTGTCGAATAGATAACTTTCCCTGGCCCGTTTTCGTACGAGGTTAAGCGGTATAAGAGCTGCTGCAGGATTGCCGGATTCGTTGAGCGCTTCAGCTTTCATAAGTAAAATGTCTGCATAGCGTAAATAAATATAACTTAATTCACCATCGGCAAAAGCATTGGGTACCTGGCTGAATGGTTGTACATGTTTTCTGTTGAGCATACCTGAACCCGGGGACCAGGCAGCCTGGAATGTTTCTCCGTTGACCCATTTTGTGGTGTCATGTTTTGTTGGCATTCTGCCGACAGTATAATCCAGCCTGGGATCTACAACGCTGTCAGCAGTAATTTCAAATTCGTTCACGAAATTCCGGGTAGGAGCGTCAAATCCATAACCCTGGTACTGACCCTCTCCCCGTGCTGCAAAATATTGGTTGAGATAATTTCCCAGGATAGGTATCTGACCCCGTAAATGGTGTATCTCTATCAGGGCTTCATTATAACTGTCCTGTGTACCATATTTGAAATTGGCGGAATATACCGGCGCAAGAGCATATAAATTAAGTGAATCAATGGATTGTACAGTTGCAATTACCTGGGTATATTTACCTTCGTACAGGTAAACCTTGGCAAGCATTCCCAGGGCTGCTCCCATTGTGGCATGGCCAAAGGTCATTGTGATGTTCGGAAGTACAGATTTTGCTGATATTAAATCTGTTTCAATCTGTTTGTAAATTGTATCCACACCACTCTTTGCAACATTGATATCCGAAGGAGTCAATGGAGGATTTAATTTCAGAGGTACGCTGCCAAAGATATTTACCAGGTTAAAATACATATAGGCCCTTATAAATTTAGCCTCACCCAATATTATTGCTTTTTGTGTTGCATCCATTGAAATTCCCGGGACATAGTAAAGAACTGTATTGGCACGGGTTATACAATCATAATATCGGGTCCATATATTAGTTGTAACAGTATTTATAGGGAGCACTGAATATTGGTTAATACTCTGAATATCTGTATTGTCACCGGTGAGACTTCCTTTCACAGCATCGTCTGATGCTACATCACCGAAAGCCCATATCATATTGTCTGTACTGTTGAAAAGTAAATCATTGTAAGTTGCAGTAAGGGCTTCACTGGCATCATTTGCTGTTTTATAAAAGGTAGAGCTGGAATACGCACCCTGAATTTGTTCATTAAGAAATTTCTGACAGGAAAAAATCGTAAATACAGGGATCAATAAAAACAGATATACTATATTTTTCCTGAAACCTATCGGTCTTTGCAGACACGGAGTGTTCTTTTTATCCATATTACTGATATAGTTTATTTTTTGTGAATATGTACGGTTCATATTTTTCATATGTATATAATTTTTATTTTAAAGGTCATATGGAACTCGCATAAATAATTTAATATTAAATGATGCACTTTTTATATTATAAGGTTAGTTCAAGTCCAACATTATAGGTAATTGATACCGGGTATGTACCCCAATCCACATTACGGACAAGATTAGTACCCGGACTGAGATTAGGGTTCGAGGAACTGCCGCCCTGACCCTGAGCCTGTGCATTGTTATTTGTCCCCATCTCAGGGTCTAAGCCTGTATATTTAGTGAACGTGTAAAGGTTTATCCCGGAGAAATAAATCCTGGCTCTGTTGATTTTGATTTTTTTGGTCAAGGATGCCGGCAGCGTATAGCCTATCTGCAGGTTTTTTAACCGTATATACGAACCATCTTCAATGTATCTTGTCGATGGGATATTATAGTTCTGGGAATCCATGCTTGAAGGAAGGGGTTCGGTGTTGCTGGTCCCTGGTCCCCTCCAGTATGTGTTATAATATCTTTGTGTCACATTAAATCCCCTGTAATATCCTTCAATATCCATGTCAATCTGCTTATAAATAACATCCCCGTAAGCACCCTGAAAAAACACTGAAAAATCAAATCCTTTGTAATCGACTGAGAGTGTCAAACCACCTGTCAGGGTGGGAATCGGACTTCCCACGTGGGTGCGGGAGCTGGAATCTATCACGCCGGTACCGCGTACATCTTCATACATAACGTCTCCGGGCCGGATGGGTGCCCCTCCGCTAAGGGAGCTTTGATTCGAGTGTGAAATAATATCGCTCTGATTCTGGAAAATACCCTGCATTTTATACATGAAAAATGATCCTATAGGATAACCTTTTTCTGTCCTGGTAAGTGAAAAGTAATCTTCCACATCGTTTATGACCCCGTTCAACTGCAGGACCTCATTATGAAGTGTGGCTATATTTGCTGAGATATTATATTCAAAATCACCTATCCTTTTTTTGTGTGTCGCTTCAATTTCAAAACCTTCATTCAGTATCTTTCCGTTATTTTCCCATGGTGCACCCTGACTGTAAGAATATCCGACAGAGGGAGGTAATGGTTCCTGCACCAGCATGTTATATGTAACTTTGTAAAAATAATCGAAGGTAATATCGACTATGCCTTTCCATAGTACAAGGTCAGCTCCAAGGTCGAGTTGGGTAGCCGTTTCCCAGGTCAAATTAACATTTCCCAGTTGGTGTGGTGCAAATCCGGAACTTACGGCACCTGAGAACGGATAATTATTTTGTGGGGAAAGCTGGTCAATAAAAGGATAATCATTAGGTATATCCTGGTTACCATTCAATCCGTAACCACCCCTGATTTTCAACCGGTCAATAACGGGCATTCCTTTAAAAAAGGCTTCGTCACTGACTACCCAACCAAAAGATCCTGAATAAAAAGTACCCCACTGGTGAGCCGGCGCGAATTTTGAGGATCCGTCGTCACGTACTACCGCACTAAGCAGATATTTTCCTTTATAATCATAGTTTGCTCTTGCGAAGAACGACTGCAGGGTATATGCCGTCTGCGTTTCTCCGGATTTTTCTAGTCCTGTGGCATTGCTTAAATAAGTTAAATTTGCATCTTGATCCGGGAAACCTTGAGCGGTAGTAGATTCATCATATGTTGTGGATCCGATGGATTCTTCTCCTGCCATAATGGTAATATTATGTTTTTCATTGAAGGTTTTTGACCAGGTAAAAACATTATTTACTGTCCAGGTAGAAGTGTAACTGTTTTCCACCGTCAGGCTGTTTGGACTGTTTATCCTGCCACCGGTGCCCCAGTTGACGTTGAAATTCCTTCTTAAATAGGTATTATAATCGATACCTGCGTTGCTTACAAAACTTAGGTCCCTTGAAAGTTTTATTACAGGATTGAATTTAAGGCTGTATCCGTTTTCAAGTTTATTGTTGTGAGTATTTTTGGCTACACCAAGGGGATTATAGCCATCCCCAAAAAAGGTTGTCAGGTATGGGGTTTCAAGGGGAAATTTAGGGTTAGGAATTGGCAAATCGACATAGTTACCTGTACTGTCATAGGTTGCAACAGCCGGGTTACGGAAAAATGCATAACGGACCGGGTTGCTGCCGTTGCCACCGGCCCCGTCACCGGTACTGGCAAGTATATCGGTGCTTGACCGGAAAAGATTAGCATATGCATTTACAGTCAACCAGTCCTTTACTTCCGATTTTATGTTTATTCTCCCGGTTGCACGGGTATACCCACTGTTGAAAATAATTCCCACCTGGTCGAAATAGGAACCGGAAATGTTATACGTTGTTTTTTCATTACCTCCTGAAATTGACAAGTTATAAGTTTGCATCGGGGCAGTCTGGAAAATTTCTGCCATATGGTTCACATTGGGTAAGGTAGCTGCAAAAGCTGCAGGGATAAAGAGTGATTCGTTATCGTTTGTTGCCCTCACGTTGTAAATATTCACATATTGCTGGGTATTGGCCATTGGTGTAAGTGGACCATGAGTCTGATAACCGATTTGCGATTTAAACTCAATTTTACTCTCACCCTTGGCAGCCTGTTTGGTAGTTATAAGTACAACCCCGTTGTTGGCCCTGGAACCATATATCGCTGCAGAGGCTGCATCCTTAAGGATAGTTATGTTTGCTATATCACCCGTCGATAAACTTGTCAATGCATTCGGATCCTTGGTAGGTATTCCGTCTATAACATACAAAGGTTCATCGTCACTGTATATAGACCCGGTTCCGCGAATACGTATTGAGATTGGATCTCCCGGCTGACCGGTCATTTGTGTAACAGATACACCTGCCGCACGCCCCTGCAGGGCCTGATCGATTCCTGCAACAGCAAATTTGTCCGTGCTGGAACCATCAACAGTACTCACCGAACCGGTCAGATCTTTCTTTTTCTGCACACCGTAACCGATCACGACAACTTCCGACAAATTCCGGCTCTCTTCTTCAAGTGCAATATCAAAAACCTGCTGGTTACCAATGACAATTTCCATATTTGAGTAACCAACATAACTGAAAGTCAAAACCGGATTATTAACATTCACAGGAACTGTAATCGAAAAATTTCCAGTTGCATTGGTATAAGTACCCAGGGTGGTATTTTTAATTGTTATACTCACCCCGATTAAGGGTTCCCCGGTTAGTTTATCCTTAACCAAACCGGTGACTGTTGTCTGAGCACAAACTGAAAAAATAAAATTCAGTAGTAGTAAAAAAG
Source organism: uncultured Bacteroidota bacterium (assembly GCA_963766305.1). Classification (GTDB taxonomy): domain Bacteria; phylum Bacteroidota; class Bacteroidia; order Bacteroidales; family JAAUTT01; genus JAAUTT01. Next base: position 14,687 of record CAVYAE010000057.1, on the reverse strand, counting down.
ACATTAGTAATTCTTTCATATCCTGGTATTTAATTTTAAGTTTTTTAGCATTTTTAAATATATTTAAATCACATATAAGCAACTACAATGTCGCCAACGTAATACTTTCCATTTCTTTTTACTATATTGGATTTATATGGAATTACCACAATTAACCTGGCCTGGTCGGCAGGAATCTCAAATTCTCCCTTGTCAGTAATTTTCTTTGCAACAATTTCGTGTGTTACGGCATCGAACAGTTCAACTGCTTTATTACTGCTGTTCTTATAAATTACGGCTGAGGAATATTTAAAAGGATTGTAATAAATGTATGTTGGGAACGAATTATTACTGTAAAAGTCAGTGGCGTTGCAGTTTAGTTGTAATATACCCTTTATGTCAGTTGCTCTGATAATTGAACCATATATGCCAACCTGTGCAGAGCTGTAAATACTAAACATAGTTACATCTGGTTCCCCATCTTTCCACCTTGGTCCATCTCCTTGTGCCACAGGAGATATACCTCTCAACGCTGGTTTATTGTAATAATCTTCTTTCCGTAAACCTTCGTAAGCAATAACCCCTTTTGTATAATTTTTCTTTTCAGGTAACCACTGATTCTTATCATCTGTTTCAAAGGGATAAAATAATCGTGCCGTGTTGGATGCATTGAGCATCCACTTGCCTATAGCTTTGGTATAACGGCTGTCATATTTTACCATTGAAACCAGTGGCCAGGCCATATCGAAGGTATTCATAAGGAATCCATATCCACCTCCGTCTGTGATGCTTCCCTGCATTCCACTTACATCGAAATTGCCCCATCGTCCTGCTATTACTCCCCATCCTGTCCTTCCTGTTAGAGAAGTACATCCGTCGAAGGTCCAGTTTATTATTTGAGTTACATCGAAATGCGTTCCTTGCTCAGCATTGAGTCGTGCAGCTACATAAGCACCAAACGGCATAAGTATTTCGTAAAACCTGCTTTCTTTTTGTTTAAGCAGGGCATATAAAGCCGATTCACAGCCTTTTAAATACCTGGGATCTTTAAATTCACTGTAAGCACATAAAAGAACGTAAGCATGCCCGGCAGCTGCATCCTGCTGGTAAGGTATATTGTTTCGCATCCCCTGCATTTTTGAATAATCGAAATAAGAAAAATCGTAATTACCATTTAAAACAGAATCAGCTTTATAAAACTGATCAGCTATCATGTGCTGAATAGCCCTTGCATTATCTACATTGTGGAAAATATCGCATACTCCGTAAAATAAGAGATTAGGAAATACATCGTACCACCAGTCATGACCATAACCGCCTCCCAGGCTTGCAACTTTTGGGTTGGTATTGTTCATTACTATATTCCAGCTATTATCTGTATTGAAATAGTTCTGAACCATTTTTACAAAATTGTGTCCATTTTGGGCTGTTTTGTTTATCCCAACCAGTCCGGCACCTAATAAGGAACCTATTGAACAAAGTGCCTCGTGATATTCACTGTTGTTACCTGGTCCCTGCCTTATATCTCCAATAACTGTGTATATTCCATATGTTTGTTGCGAAATGTTATGTTGCGAATTATCAAGCCAGATATACGGCTGAAAATTTCCTTGCAGGTTAAAATCATAAATGACAGAGTCAAGAGCTATGGCTTTTTCTTTCCAGTCAAGCATTTTGAATGGTTCAGGCATATCCGGCATTTGTTCAATCCTGGGTATAGCTGTCTGCTGGGCAAAACAGTCAACAGTACTTTGTATTAGCCCTGTAAATATTAATGTAACCGTTATGAATCTTGAATTCATCATTTATATTTATATGATTCTTTTATTATGTGTATTGCCATGGGTACTGAAAAAAGTTGTACCAGTGCTACTATAATTAAGGCATACTTAAGAGCAAAACTTTCTGAAACATAGAACGCCAGGTAAATAAATAGTGCAAGTCCGGTAAAGCGACCAATATATAAGCCAAATTCATGGTTGAAAATATAGCCAAACTCGTTCCTGTTTTCCTTTACAGAGAGCACATTAATTACTTTCATTTGAATAGGGAAATATGCAATATCGTGCAAGGGCTGAAAAAGAACCTTACATAATACAAACACCAGTACGCCGGTGGCAGAGAACATAATTCCGTTAAAGAGAGTGCCAATCAGAAAGATAAGATATCCGGCGGTGAAGATGTAAATCCTTTGTTTGGGTCCTGTAAGTCTGCCGAGGATATACAGAATAAAAGCCGTTATAAGTCCACATATACTTTGCACTACACCTAAAGAACCTTCGTTGCCTACCAGCCTCATTATCAATATAGCAGGTGCAATTACAAGGTATCCCTGGCATAAACCTTTCAGCCCGGCCAAAACAAGCATTTTATACCACAGTATATCGAATTTCAAATAAATAAACTTCTTCTTGATTGGATTGCTGAATTTGCCCTGGTGAACAACAATACTAGAGAAGATTGTTAAAATAAATACCGCAATGGTAACCAACTTATAAGCTTTACCTATATTACCCCCAAACCAGCCATGTGATCCTGAATACACCAGGAAAGCGCCTACTGAAAAAGGTACGATTATAGCTGTAAGTGTATAGAAAAAAGTTTCAAGTCCATAGTAATAATTTCTGGTTGAATCATTTGTAGAATTCAATGCCAGAAAATCCCTGTTAGCCCAGAATAAACCAAAGGATGCGCCCATAAGAAGCCCTGCTATTCCTACTCCGGCATATGATAAGGTATTTAGTGACATCATAAGCAGCATTGACAAGCCACTAAGGAGCATTCCAAAACTATAAAGGTTTGCAACTTTGACCCTGTTCAACAAATAGCCGTTGAAAAGAAAAGTAACCGGTATACCTGTATAAACCGTGAGCTGATATAGGGCAACTATTTTTGGATCATTGGAACTACGCATTATATATGCACCCACAAATATTTCTATCACAGGAATGACAAATGCATAAATCATGTTTGTGACCAATAATACCTTCATGTTCCAGGGCATGGAAAGGAAAAAGATATATTCAGTATTAAATTTTTTTAGCATATATCAAGTATTTAACTTGGAATGGGTAGCCATATTAGTTGCAATTTCTGCCATCCGTAAGGATTCGACGGCGTTATTCTCGTCAATTGCTCTGATCAGGGAATTATCAAGAATCCAGTTCCATTGGTCGGTTATCATTGAAACAAGCAATTGTTGATATCTAAGATCCTTATCACTAATTTTTCCGGATTCCAGGGTTATTAGTTTATCAAAAACCTGATCGTGAAAGCGACCTTTCACCCCTTGATTTTCTTCAGGCAATAAATTATTTTCTATAATTATACATCCCGGTAAATAACCAAGGAGTTTTTTCAATTGGTAGTTTCTCAATAGGCCATGTAATCTTATTTTTACTGGAACCCATTCATATAGAGTAATATCCCCTGATTCAAATTCCAGTCTCATTTCCTGGCGGTCCAATAATTTTGGCTGATCAAACCCATGGTAAAAAGTCACTGGTCCCTTATTATAATTAACTGTCGCCTGAACCCTGTCTATTATTTTGTCGTCAATATCAGGTCGTTGCCATTGTGCTGCATGTAAAACTTCACCCTTACCCAGCCAAAATGAAAATAAATCAAAAAAATGTACTCCATGTTCTATAAAAATACCTCCGCTTTTTTCTATATCCCAAAACCAATGGCTGGGACTTAACTTTTCATCACTGGCGTAATTTTCAAAAAAGCCATGAAGAAACTCACCAAGCAGTTTTTCCTTCACGATGTTTAAAACAACAATACTTAATGGATTGTAACGTTGCATAAGGTTAACAACATAAAGTAAATTCAAATTCCTGGCAAGAGCTGCAAGTTCTTCTGCTTCTGATGTTTTTAAGGCAGCCGGTTTTTCGCATAACACGTGTATGCCGGCCAATAAAGCTGCTTTGGATTGACTGTAATGTAAAAAAGGCGGAGTAGCTATATATACAAGGCTCACTTTAGCATCATCTAAAAATGATTCGTATTCAGTATAAGGTTTAGCTGACAGTTCATCTGCCATCCTGTGTGCTGCAGCTGCATCTTTATCAGCTACTGCAACGATTTTTATTCCCGGTACCGTGAGAAAAGCCTTAGCTGCAAAACCTGCAAAACCGCCTGCTCCCACAATCCCGATTCTTAATTCATGTTTTTGGTCAAATGAATTGCCCATATATTTAATTTTCAGAATTTCAGTGAGTTTAGAATTTTATTGACCGATAGTACAGCTCCGCATATTACTTCGTCACTTGCTCCATAATACATGGTTATTGAATCACCTTCAACTACATGCCCGTTAGTAAATACCACATTGCCAAAAAAACCCGTTTGTTCATACGACATAGATGGTTCCATAATTGGTTTCTCACTTCTGGCTATCACTTTAGACGGATCCTTTAAATCGAGAAGTAAAGCACCTAAACAATAGTAATTTTGAGCATTAGCCCCGTGATATATCTCAAGCCATCCTTGTGAGGTTTTAATGGGAGAGGCACCTCCGCCTATACGCGCACTATCCCACATACCACGCCTGGTTGTTGCAATACATTTATGGTTACCCCAATGAATAAGATCAGGCGATTCGGCAAGCCACATATAATTTCCTCCAAGTTCGGGACTGCTGGGCCTGTGCAGCGCATAGTACTTACCGCCTATTTTTTCTTCAAACAAGGTACAATCTTTATTATGAGGAGGAAAAATCATGCCTTTCCTTTCAAACGTTTTCCAGTCACTGGTTACTATCAACCCTACACCAACCCCATTGGCAGAAACCTTTGTATATGTAAGTACAAATTTGCCATCTATATGAGCTACACGGCAATCCTCAATACCGAAGGATTCATCTTCTCCTTTGCCAAAAAGAGGTGCATAACCTTCGGGTTCTTCGAAATTAACACCATCACTGCTGCATACTAACCGTAAATAAGAATAGGAGGTGAGATAATACTGACCTTCAAAAGTTATAACACGTTTATCCGACAGATCAAGTCTGGAATCATTTTCATCAAACGAAAGCACCTTAATTCTGTCATTTGCATCGTGTACGGGGAAACTTATTTTACCGGATTTTTGTATGGGACGTTCAGCAACCCTTAAAAACAACCAGGTTTTATCAAGATATTTAAATACGCCAGGATTTAAAAGACAGACGATATGCATCCCTTCAATTCCCGGCTTTAAATCTGATGGTATAATAAGAGGATTGTTTTCGAAGCGTTGTGTTAAGTCCATTCCTTAGTGGTAGTTTATCACTACAAAATTCCTAAAGAATAATTCAGCAATAGTCCTGTATTTTCCAAATTATGTTCTGTATAGTTCTAAGTTATTTCATTGTGTAACCTGTAGAACAATAAATGCAACCTGCAGGACGTGGATAAGAATAAATTAAATGACATTTGGATTATTCTATTATTTAATGATTATGAAGAATATTTACTATACATTAATTCTGCTCACTTCTTTCTCAACTTTAAGCACAAGAGCTTATAGTCAACAAATTAATATTCCACAGGTGCAACTGATGCCAACTATGCCCTCGCCTCTTTTAATGCGGAATTGGTCTGCTGCTGCCGGTAAATATGATAGTCTGGTGTATAATTTAAATGCAACGGGAATTAATTGGCCTATTGTCAGATTAGGTTCTTCCGGAGTCAATTATCCTGATATCCGGCCTATCTTCATGGATTCTTATGTTGGATCAGCTTCACATGGCAACCAGGCCGAAGCCATAAACATACTTCCTTCAATTGTAGGAGCTACATTGGTGGGAATTGATAAATCCAAAGAGTTTGGAGTTAACTGGGTACAGTCATCTGAGGATTTCTTTAATTCCAGGAACGGTCAGAATGTGTATCTGAACGGAACATCTGCCACCAGTGGAAGTGACTGGTGGTACGATATTATGCCAAATGTCTTTTTTTACCAGTTATATTCTTTGTATCCGTCTATACCAAATTTTAGTTCCCAATTTACATCGGTAGCCAATGTCTGGCAAAACGCAGTGTATAAAATGGGAGGTTCATCCACACCATGGACAATTCCAAATATGAACTACAGGGCCTGGTATTTAGCCACCAATACACCCAATGCTTCAGGAGTAATTGAACCTGAAGCAGCAGGTTCCTTGTCCTGGCTGATGTATAATGCCTATAAAACCACAGGCAATATTAATTATTTATATACTGCTGAGATGTGCATGGATTTTTTAAATGGACTGACTACTGACCCCTCGTATGAAATACAGTTACCATATGGGGCCTTAACAGCCGCCAGGATGAATGCGGAGCTGGGTTCAAACTATAATATAACAAATATTGTAAACTGGGTATTCAATGAAGGACCCTTGAGAGACTGGGGTACTATTACAGGAAACTGGGACGGGGAAGATGTATCCGGATTGGTGGGTGATGAAGAACCTGGTAATAATTATGTTTTTTTAATGAATGGATTTCAGCAGGCAGCTGCCCTGGTACCTTTGGTAAAATATGACAAACGGTTTGCTTCATCTGTTGCCAGGTGGACTTTAAATTTGTCCAATGCTGCCAGGTTGTATTATACTCCTTATCTTCCGGATAGCACTCATTGCGACAGCTATGACTGGAGTGTGCGGAACGACCCCGATGGAGTAATAGGCCATGAAGCTATAGAACAAGTTTGGAATAATGTTCCTTTGTTTGCCAGGGGAGACGCAATCATAAACGGTTGGGCAAGTACTGATCTCGGGTTATATGGCTCTTCTCACATTGGTTATTTGGGAGCTATCATCAATCCGACCAATGTTACGGGTATTCTTTCGCTTGATCTGGATAAAACTGATTTTTTCGGTAATAATATTTATCCCGCATATCTTATTTACAATCCTTATAGCACTTCACAGGACGTAACTTTAAACCCGGGGACAGGAACTTATGATATTTATGACGCTATAACCGAAAAAGTAATATTATCAGGAGCCTCAGGCGCAAGTGGAATTGCCGTTCCGTCCGACTCTGTAAGGCTGCTCATCTACCTTCCCCATGGAACTGTATTGACTCCCTCTGGCGGTAAACTTTATGCAGGAACAAATATTGTGGACTATCACTATCAAAATAATTACTCAGGCCAATTCAGGGTTAAAGCATTGGTAGCAAAAAATCCTGTCGTTCTCTTCAATAGCCTGGATACAATTTATTGCACAGTCGACAATGCCCCTTCGGCAGTTGTTTACAATTGGGCTGTAAACGGAACAGCTATACCCTATGGCACAGGGAGTGTTTTAAACTGGCAGACACCTGCATCTGCAGGCATATATAAAATCTCATGTAAGGTAACCTCGGATGACATTATTGCTACTGATACAGTTTTAGTTAATGTGGTAACTGTTGTTCCTGAAAAACCAGTAATCTCAGGACTTAATTTAAACAAAAAGTTTTATTACACCAGGGATACACTTAAAGTAAACTGTATTGCCAAAGATATAAACGGATCAGCTTTAACCTATTCATGGAACGTAAATAATGTAACTGTTTTAACATCGGATAGTGCATCTGCCAGTTGGATAGCACCTGACACAGCCGGGATATTTGATATTAACTGTGTGGTAACCAATTCGTTTAAATTATCTTCAGACACAAGTGCTTTTGCTCTTGTAAAATCGACTTCAATACCTGCGGTTAAACCTTTGATTTATTATCCTTTTGATGGAAATGTCAACGACTATAGCGGAAATGGATACAATGCCATTTTAACCGGTGCTGTTCCAACTTCCGATCCTATGGGCAGGGCTGACAGTGCATATGAATTTAACAACTCTGCGGATATTATATATACTCCTAATAATACCGCCTTAAACTTTCAGGATAAAATTACCATTAGTTTCTGGCTAAAGCTCGATCAGGTTACCGCTGAATCGTATGTTATTTCACATGGAAGCTGGCAGGACCGGTACAAGGTATCTGTTATCCCGGGTAATATTCTGAGGTGGACCGTTAAGACCAATAATACTACATTAGATCTTGACAATTCTGTACCCTTGGTATTAGGAACCTGGTACCACTTTACCGTGGCCTATACAGGTTATTCGATGGAGATATATGAAAATGGAGTATTAGATGTGTTTGAACCACAGACCGGTCAGATTCAGCAAACTACGCAGGATATTACTATTGGTCAGGAGCTGCTGGGACAGGATACATATACTCTTTTTGGGGCAGTTGATGAAGTGAGGATTTTTGATGGAGAATTGTCAATGTCTCAAATTCAAACCTTGCCGGCCATCTGGGATTTAACCGCAATTAACCAGGCGACAGGCAGTGATATGATGGTTTATCCCAACCCTTCCAACGGTTTGGTGTATATCAGGAGCACAGGTGAGAATACAGGAATGCAGATAGAAGCAATTGATATAACAGGACGAATTTTAGGAATTATCACTACAAAATTAAATGCAGATACTTATAGTGTCGAATTGTTAAATTCCTACCAAGGGTTAGTGATAATCAAGGTATTTGGCAATACTTCTCAAAATTATTTTAAGGTATTATTCCTATAAAATTCCATTCTGACATTTGGATGATAAAAGTGATCAGTAAGATTATCAGCATGTAAGAGCTATGTTTGAATTCTGGATAAAATCGCGTAATTTCACTTTTTAAAACAAATAACTGTGTTTTAATGAAGAATGCACGTTACATATGCATTTACCTGCTATTTTTCTTTTTTAAAACAATTAGCGGTCAGAATATTTTCCAGTGGCCGTATCAGCATATTGATAAAAAAGCAGGACTTTCAAATAGTGCAATCACTGAAATTTACATGGATCGAAACGATATTATGTGGTTTGGATCGTGGGATGGATTAAACAATTATGATGGTACCAGCATCAATTATTTTAAGCCCGACAAACTCAAAAAAGGTTCGATAAGTAATAATATAATCCGGGAATTACATGAGGATAAAAACGGAAATCTGTGGATAGTTACCCATTCCGGTATCAACAGGTTTAATCCCGGCAACAGTTCATTTATTCCCTATTTTGAAAATAATAACATTCCTTTTCAGGAATACAATTTAAAAGCATGTACAGACCCTGATTCTGATTTATGGATTGCTATCAACGGTTATGGTATCAGTAAATATTCAGCAAAATCAGGAAGTTTTAAGCCATATAAATTCAGCAATACTGAACCGGAGTGGTTAACTTCAGTAATCGGACTGGGATTGGTTGGCGAATATTTATTTGTACTTGGACAACATGGACATCTGGTATGCATTAATAATAATAAAATTGAATTTGAATTTAATGTTTATCCGGGAGATATTTTACAACAAAACAAGTTTTTATGGCTTAATGATAACTACTACCTGGCAGTTCCGACAGTTAACAGTGGGTTAACCCTTTACAACCTGACCAATAAGGAACATGCGAAAACTCATCTCCAAACAGGTGCCTCCAGAGTGTCGTGTCTCTCAATGAATTTAAAATGCAATGCCCTTTGGCTGGGAACAGAGTCCGGCAACATGTATAAAATCACTGAACAAAAGGGTAAATTTAAAATTGACACTGAAGATTCATATATTCCAATACTTTCCCAGAAAAAACTTAAAATCCTGTCAATAAAAGAAACAAAACAGGATATCCTGTGGGTAGGTACTGATGGAGACGGAATCTACAAATTTTTAACCAAAGAAAGGCCGTTCTATCCTATAATATCAGGTCAGCCTGAATTGGGGCAACTTTCTCAAAGTATTGTAAGATGTATTTATGAAGATGGGGAAAACCTATATGTTGGAACCCGTGGGGGAGGACTGAATATAGTTAATACATACAACACTAAAGCAACGCGTATATATGATACAAATTCAGGACTCTCTGACAACGCTGTATTATCAGTTAACAGGGATCAGAAAGGCAATATCTGGGTCGGGATAGATAATGAAGGAATTGATATGATAGAAGCCAATACAAAAAAACTTTTTCATTTTCCAAAAGATTTTGTTAACGGAAATAATAAAAGCTTTGCTTCAGTATATTCAATTTGCGTAGATTTTAACAACGATTTATGGCTCGGAACAAGCGGGTATGGAGTTATTCATTTAAAAATAAGGAAACTAAATAATGGAAAATATGAATTAGTTGATTATCAAAATTTTGATTCAAGGAATTCAATTATGACCAGCAATATTGTTTATTCTGTTATAGAAGAAAAACCAAATATATTTTGGTTTGGTTCAAGACTTGGAGGGCTTTATAAATACGATGCCCTGGTTAAAAAATTTGTAAATTTTAAGGAATTAAGTTCTAAAAACCTTGGATTAAGCGACAATGATATACTTTGTTTACTTAAAGACTCAAAGAATAATTTATGGATTGGCACCAGTGGAGGATTAAACTGTTTGAACCTCAATTCACCGGATTATCATGCCATCAGCTATACCCAGTACGATGGCTTGCCCAATAATACCATTCATGGAATACTCGAAGATAAAAACGGAGAATTATGGATTTCCACCAATAATGGTTTATCATTACTTAATGCAAGAGACCACACATTTAAAAATTTTGACTGGAACGATGGATTGCAAAATAATGAATTTACTGATGGTGCTGATTTTAAATCACCCCTCTCGAACAAGCTATATTTTGGAGGTATTGAAGGAATAGATATTGTTTACCCTGATAAACTAAAAACTTCAGTTTTCTTCCCAAAGTTGGCTATTACAGTATTTCAGGTACATAATATGATTATCTATCCGGGTGATAAATACAACCTTCTGAAGCAACCTATAAACATAACCAAAGAAGTAAAACTAAATTATAAACAGAATTTTATAAGTTTTCATTTCACAGCATTGGATTACTGGAATAAACAAAGTTGTGAATATGCCTATTATCTTGAAAATTATGATAAAGATTGGATTAACATTAACAAACAAAGCTTTGTAAATCTCGTAAATATCCCACCCGGAAAATATAAATTTCACCTTAAAAACACAAATGAAAATGGTATATGGAATCCTGAAATCAGAACAATTTCCTTAACAGTTACTCCTCCTTTTTGGGCCACTCCCTTAGCCTATTTAGTATATATCATTTTGTTCTTTTTAATTCTTCTGGCAATTTATGTCTCAATAAGGAACAGGATATTACTCAGGAAAACAATCGCTATAGAGAAAATTAAACGTGAACACGAAGATGAGCTCAATAACTATAAGGTCCAGTTTTTTATAAATATCGCACATGAGTTTCGCACTCCCCTGACCTTAATAATGGGTCCTGCGGTCACCTTATTAAAAAGAAATTGTGATGAATATATTACAAAACCTTTAAAAACAATTTATAAGAATTCCCTTAGGTTTCAAAAATTAATACAGGAACTGATCGAATTCAGGAAAATTGAAACGGGGAGAGCTAAACTGGAAGTTTCAAAGTGCGACTTAAATGATTTTACTTTGAATATTGTGAGTATTTTTCAGGAATATGCTGTAGAACGTGGAATTGAAATGATATTTATTCCGAGCTTTTATCCCGCTTTTGGTTACATTGATTCAAATAAGGTTGAAAAAATACTTATAAATCTTAATTTCAAATGCAATTAAATATACTCATAATCAAGGAAATGTAACAGTTAAACTTACCTTGTTAAATAAGACTGCAAACTTCGAAATTTCTGACACCGGAATAGGTATCCCACCATATATAATAGAAAAAATATTCGATCCGTTTTTCCATGGATCAGAGAATTTTCCTGAAATTGAAGGTATTGCCAAAGGCACCGGCATTGGTCTGTCCCTTACAAAAAGTCTTGTAGATGTGCACAAGGGCTCTATAAATGTCGAAAGTAAAGAAGGTCAAGGGAGTAAATTTACTGTTAGCCTGCCTGTTGATATTTCTGCATATGAATTTGTTGTTACTTCTTCAGAATCATCAAATATCAAAACAAGACTAAAGGAAAGGATTAACACTGAATTTGAAACCAGCAAATACGAAACCCTTGATCATACCAAATTAGATGAATTGAATAAATCTGTAGACAAGGATAAGGAATTTCAATTACTTATAGTTGATGATAACACAGAAGTCCTGTCAATGCTCAGGGATATTATTCCGGAAAAATATGGATTGCACCTTGCTATATCCGGAATAATGGCAATGCAAATACTCGAAAACGAAAGAATTGATTTGGTCATCAGCGATGTTATAATGCCTGAAATGGATGGGCTGACCTTATGCCAGAAAATAAAGGATAATATTGAAACAAGTCATATTCCGGTTATACTTCTTACATCAAAAGGTGAAATTGAGCATCGTATTGAAGGGTTGCAGGTAGGGGCCGACTCATATATACCAAAACCATTCCATCCCGATCATTTATTGGTTCGTATTGAAAAACTTATTCATACCCGTGAAATTCTTCGTAATAAGTATAAAAATTTAAACTATACCAGTGAAGAAGACCTTCATAAAGGATTAAACAAAAGGGACGAAGAATTTCTTACAAAAATATCACAATTTATAAATGAAAAACTCTCTGACTCTGAATTTGATGCTAGTCAGATGGCTGTGTTTATCGGAATGAGCAAGACATCCCTATATAAAAAAATTAAATCCCTTACAGGCCTGACACCACATTTACTGCTAAATCAGTTCCGCCTTAAACAGGCTGCTTACCTCTTAAAAAACAGCAAAATGAATGTATCGGAAGTGATTTATGAAACAGGCTTTAACAGCCGTTCTTATTTTTATAAATCGTTTAATGAATTATATCATTGCTCTCCTAAAGATTATAAATAGTGTATAAATGAAATGCCCCGCCTCCCGGGAATAAAAATTAATTATTTGATTATTATTTAATTATTGAGCTTAAATTTAAATTTGTGAACACGATATTGAAACATATTATCTCATTCGTATTGCCCGTTACAGTAATTATTATTATTCCTTTATTAATTGAATCTGATATTTCTCTAAAATACTTACCTGCAACTATAATTGGACTTCTTATAATATGTTTGGGAATTATTATCATGATGTTTACTATAAGTTCCTTTATAATTAAAGGAAAAGGAACGCTTGCACCGTGGAGTCCCCCCGAAAATTAGTAACTGAAGGCATTTACAAATATGTCAGGAATCCGATGATTTTAGGAGTTTTATTAGTGTTGACAGGTGAATCTGTTGCAATATGGTCTTTAAATTTAATAATTTGGGATTTATCATTTTTTATCATAAATAATCTTTGGTTTGTATTATATGAAGAACCTGGTTTATATAAACGTTTTGGTAAAGAATATGATGATTATAAAAAAAACGTTTCACGTTGGTTACCAAGACTTACACCTTATCAACCTGATTGAAATATTATTAAAACATATATTTCAACACAAGTTTTTTAGTTGAGCATTGTCTTACTAATAATTTAGATAAATTTACCTTTTTTGAATATTAGTTGTTTTAATTTGTAATATTCCTTAGTTAGTAACATGACAAAAATCAAACCATTCTGCCTTATTATATTAAGTTTATTTAATATTTTCTTAAGTTCATACTCCCAGGTAAAAAACACAGCAGATACAGTCAAGTATTTTAATATAGACCAATGTGTTGCATATGCACTTCAACATCAACCGGCAGTAATCCAATCTGATCTGAGCATAGCCATTGCACGAAAAACAAATGTTATTAATCTGTCTTCATGGGTACCCCAGGTGGGAGTAAGTGGCACATTTACTCATTATTATCAGTTACCCACTGCCTTTGTTACTAACCCCGCCAACCCGGCAGGACCCATATTAAAGGAAAATACCGGCATAATAAATACTTTTTTGCCGCAGTTGTCTGTGACTGAAAACATATTCAATCCCGATGTATTAAATGCTGCCAGGAGCGCCCATTGGCTGGTGGAACAGGCTAAACAGTCAGATGATACAACCAGGATAAACCTCATAGCTTCTGTAAGTAAGGCCTTTTACGGCTTATTGTTAACCCTTGAACAGGTAAATGTTTTAAAGGAAGACACAGCGCGTCTGAGGAAAAATCTTCAGGACACTTATCATCAGTATATAGGTGGGATAGTTGATAAAACCGATTATAAGCAAGCAATAATTTCTTTAAACAACTCCAAAGCGCAGCTTAAACAAACAACTGAAAATATAAGGCCTCAATTTGCTGCTCTTAAACAGGATATGGGCTTTCCTCAGGATTCAGTGTTTAATGTTGTAATAGACACTGTAAAGATGATGCAGGAAATATTTATAGATACAACAGCAAAATTACAATTTGAAAAGCGTATCGAATATCAGCTTCTGCAAACCAATAAGAAATTACAGGAATTGTCGGTTGATTATTACCGTACTCAATATTTACCTACTTTATCTGCAATTTACAGTTATACAAATGAATATGAGAACAACGCTTTCCCAAACCTGTTTAATCAGGCCTATCCGTTTTCATATATCGGAGCTACAGTGACAATTCCTATTTTTACGGGTCTCCGGCGAATGGAAAACATTCAAAAAGCTAAACTACAGCTGCAACAAATTGACCTGGCAGAGTATAACCTTAAATCCGGCATTTATGTCAATTATTCAAATGCTTTATCCACTTATAAGAGCAACTTATACGAACTTACTGTTTTAAGGGAAAATGTTACTATGTCAAAGGATGTTTATTCTGTTGTTACTTTCCAGTATAAACAGGGTATTGTTCCT
>CAVYAE010000056.1:0-4968 GCA_963766305.1 uncultured Bacteroidota bacterium | reverse complement strand
TATGCAATTTTTGATCCAGATGAAAAACAACCCCTGGAGCTTGTTCCCCATCACGAAGAGTAGAATCGATCAGGTATAGTTGTTTAAACATTTTTGCACAAATAATAGTTAATCGGAAATATTATATTTTTCTATAATTTCATTATTTTCAATTGAATCGAGAATTTCATCCATCTGTTCTTCTGATTCAATACCGCCATACCAGGCATTTTGTGAGCTGAACAACCACTATAGGGCCTTGAGCCAAATTTCATAGAACCGTTATAGTTACAGTAGCATCGAGTCCTCTGTCCGAGGCGCCTTCAGTCAAATATTGAACCATTTGCGATGCATTTTCGACCATTACAGATCCCTGTGCATTACCTGCGATACGGTAATGAGTTACATACAAGAATTTGTAAAGTCTGTTTTTTATAAATTAAAGTATTAAATTAATATATAACTATTTTGACGGGTGAAGCGTAAAAATTTCCGGCATTTTGTTGACACTATTTATGCACATCCCTGTGCATTTCCCCGGGCAATGTTTTCTCCACATTTAAATGCATTGGCTTTTTTTACTGTTTTTAAGTGTTTGCCATTAAAAACTGCTTCAAGCCCTTCATCAATAAGGCCAGTCGTCCGAATGACCCTGATACCTGAATGTTTTAATATGTTTGTTGGGTTTTCTCCAACGCCACTTACGAGAATTGCTCTGCAGTCTTTTAATTGATTAGCCATTGTTATCCACCTGAAGTCACCGTTGCCTGGGTTCGGGAGTTGGCCGTTCTTCTATAAAGTGGAATCCATTTGGAATTTTTTTATATATGTAAAGTGATTTTGTTTCACCCAAATGCATATTTACAAGTAAGCCCTCATTATGTAGCAACTGCAACATAAGGCCTGTCATCATTGGGTTTTATAGGCATTGAAGCAAATTCTTGCAACATTTCCAAATGCATCTTTAAAATCCTGTCCTAATAAACCTGCTGCATCAGCTCTGCAACGGGAACAATGGCTCATTATTTTGATATGTTCCTTAGCTAATCCACGAATATTCGAAAATCATAGCTTTAGATGGTTCTTCCATGGTCTCATAAAAGGTATCTTTATTTGGTACTACAGGGATGCAATTCATTACATCAGCGCCCAGGGAAGCTACTTTTTTTGCTACTTCCGGAATATGATAATCATTTGTTCCAGGTAAAATGATAGTATTGACCTTTACAATTATTCCTTCATTTTTTAATAAGGGGATACAATCAAGTTGATTTGAAAGAATTACTTTTCCACCCTCTATTCCCCGGTAAACTTTTTTATCTGTTCTGATCCAGGAATAAATCTTAGCTGCTATTTCAGGATCAACAGCATTAATAGTAATGGTTACATGAGAAACACCAAGTTTGGATATAGTTTTTATATATTGTTTGAGGTTTAATCCATTTGTTGAAAGACAAAATAATTTACCAGGAAATTCTTTTTTAACAAGTTCCATAGTTTCAATAGTCTCATCAGGATTGGCGAAAGGATCCCCGGGCCCGGCTATACCTATAACTGATATATTATTAATATGTTTCGACAGTTCAATTAAGTATTCAACTGATTGATATGGGCTTAATACTGCAGATGTCACTCCTGGACGACTTTCATTAACACAATCATATTGCCTGTTGCAATAATTACATTGTATGTTACATTTTGGTGCAACCGGTAAATGAACTCTTGCATTGCTGTGTCTTGCCTCCAAATCGAAGCAGGGATGGGCGGGTGTATTAATTGTCGTATTCATATTTTTACAGTTTTATGATGCTGGTTTCAAGTTGCATGTCACAAATTACAATTTTCATTTTTCAGGTTTAAAGTCCCAAGTCCCAAATCTCATGATTCTTTATTACCTAATCACCTAATCACCTTTTATCATCTAAATATATTTGTATCCACCGGAGAATGTTCCTGTTTAAATTCAACCAAAGCATTAGTAATCCGGTCAAAAAGTTGTTGAGTCCCATTATAAAAAAGGTGCTGGATCGTTGTCCCCAAAACGATCGTGAACAGGAAAACCCACACGAATAAGAGGAATGCCTAATCTGCGGGAAATGTAATATCCTTTACTGTTTCCTATAATCAGATCAGGTTTAAGATCATCTGCAATATCATTGATTGATTCGAAATCCATACCCCTTACGATAAGCATATCATTTCGCTTACCTTTTGTAATGCGTTCTATCTCATCCTGTAGTATTCCGCTTTCTCCTCCTGAAGCAACTAAAACGGTATTTATACCAATTTCCTCAAGAAAAGAAACAAGGCCGATTACAAGGTCTTCTTCACCATATACAATCGCTCTTTTGCCAAACAAATATTTATGGCCATCAACATATGCGTCCACAAGTCTGCCTCGTTCGCGAATATGACGATTAGGGGTTTGCTTTCCCGAGATAACTTCCAGAAAATTGAAAAACCGGTCTGTTTCATTAATACCAATAGGCATCCCAAGGTTATGACATGGTACATCGAACTTTTTTTCCAACCATTGTCCGGCTGTAAAAGCAGTCTTGTTATTTTTAATCCGGCCCTGTATACCCCCTTTATTAAGTATATAGCCAAATTCAATGGAAACTTTCGCAGAACCTGTACGTTGGAGATCTTCCGGTAAAGTACCACCTTCAGGTATTAATTGATAATCCTTCCAATTTGGATTATCCAGGGTATCTGAATAATCAGGAAATAGAACATAGTCAAGTCCAAAGTCTTCAAGAATATCCTTCAATTGCCGGATATCTTCAGGTGAAATAAACCCAGGGAACATGTTTATATGATTGTTATTATAACGCCCGGTGGCAAAGGCTGCAACAGTTGCCATTACGGTTTCATGAAATCCATCCATATGAGTCCCCCGGTAACTGGGGGTAGATGCATGTACAAATACCGGCAACATCTTATTATTGTTCATAGTTATATATTCATGTATTAACCCCGGTATATCTTCTCCTATTGTTTCACTAAGACAGGCCGAAGCAATTCCGATTACCTCAGGCTGATATTGTTTAATAATATTATCAATGCCTGAGTTAAAATTTTTATTTCCGCCAAAAATGGTACTTTCTTCACTGAAGTTAGATGAAGCAATATCAACGGGCTCTCTGTAATGGCTTATCATATACCTTCTAATATATGTAGCACATCCCTGCGAACCGTGTATCAACGGTACGCAACCTTTTATGCCCTTAAATACGACACTGGCACCCAGGGGTGCACAAACTTGCAGGCATTGCGGGTAGAGACAAAAGAAATATTTTTATGATTTATAGTTGAGTCCATTGTTTACATTTATTTAATATTACATGCATATATATTATCAACAAATAATGCTACATATATTTAATTAGCTTAATATCAATCAAATTATTTTGTAAATTGCCAAACCGGACTCATTGCAGTTGCGTAAATTTCGTTGGCAAAGTTCAACATACCTTCAAAACCTGCGAGGGCATCTTTCCTTTCATGATTGTGATCGCAGAATCCAAGTCCTAACTTAAATGCTATGGGACGTTCCTTTACACCGCCTATAAAGATGTCAGCCTTGGTTTCCTTTACAAAAGCAGATAATTCAATTGGGTTAGAGTCATCCACAATAATAGTTCCATCATCACAAAGTTCACGGATAATTTCATATTCATCGGCGGTACCGGTTTGAGAACCAACAACCACAGTTTGCACACCAATTATCCGAAGGGCTTTTATCAGAGAAATGGCTTTGAATGAACCACCTACATAAATTGCCGCTTTTTTGCCTTTAAGTTTTTCCCGGTAATCCTTTAATACAGGCATCAACCTTGAAAATTCATCCCTGACCAGCGCACGTGCATTCGACAACATGGTGTCATCATTAAAAAATTTGGCGACTTCATAAAGGGCATCACTCATATCTTCAAGTCCAAAATAAGATACTTTAATAAATGGGACCCCATATTTTTCCTTCATTAATTTAGCAAGGTGCATCATTGATCCTGAGCATTGCACCACATTCAGTGCTGCCTTATGTGCATTGCTAATTGCTTCAACACGGCCATCGCCTGTTATTGTAGCATTGACAAGAACACCCATTTTTTTATAATAATCCAGCAAAAGCCATAATTCACCTGCAAGGTTGAAATCGCCAAGAATATTTATGCTTTTTTCAGGTACATTGGCTGTTCCTGTTCCTATAAGTTTAAATAAAGCTTCACAGGCAATTTTATAACCGTCTTTTTTGGAGCCATTAAACCCAGGAGCCTGAACGGGAATAACAGGAAGAAGTTTTTCAATACTAACTTTTTTACATACAGCTTCCAGGTCATCACCTATGACTCCAACAATGCAGGTCGAATAAACAAAGGCAGCTTTTGGAGAATAACTATCAATTAGTTCAATTAATGAATGATATAATTTTTGTTCACCTCCAAAAACCACATCTTTTTCCCTAAGGTCAGTCGAAAAACTTAACCTGTGAATATTAGGACCCGAAGATAGAGCACCTCTTATATCCCATGTGTACGCTGCACAACCAATCGGGCCATGAATAATATGCAATGCGTCCGCTATGGGGTAGAGCACTACCCTGGATCCACAGAAAACACATGCTCGCTGACTTACCGAACCAGCCATACTTGGCCTGGAACAGTGAATCGTGTGTTTATCTTTACCTGTGCGGAATATCTGATTTTCTCTTCCGGTAAGTATTGCGCTCATGTATGCTGAATTAAAAATTATGAAATTTTTAAGATTACCTGGGTTTCATTCCTGAAGTATTTTTTTTACATCACCAACTCAACCTTTTCTTCAGGACATTCCCGGTCCTGTTTGTCCATAATTGCATTGAGAATTTTAGTAACCAAATTCATTGCTCCAGTGTATCCGACAATTGGAAAATAACTATGGCCTACACGGTCTAAAATTGGGAACCCTAATCTGACAAATGGAATGTTTTCATCTCTTGATATATATTTT
>CAVYAE010000055.1:0-34730 GCA_963766305.1 uncultured Bacteroidota bacterium | reverse complement strand
ATTGAATTTCCCCTGCTTATAAAATTTATTGATGCAAACGACGACCTTTCTGTACAGGTCCATCCAAATGATAAGCTGGCCCGGGAACGCCACAATTCATACGGGAAAACAGAAATGTGGTATGTCATGGATGCTGAAAACGGAGCGAGTCTTATTTCAGGGTTTAACCATAACGTCGGAAGGGAAGAATACCTTGAACATTTAAACAATAAATCCCTGACAGATATAGTTAATCGTTTTCATGTGGAGGCAGGGGATGTGTTTTTTATACCTGCCGGAAGAATTCATGCCATAGGTGCAGGGGTATTAATTGCTGAAATACAACAAACCTCAGACATCACATATCGTGTTTATGACTGGGGCAGGGTTGATCAACATGGTAAATCGCGGGAATTACACACCGCACTTGCTTTGGATGCCATCGATTATAATTTTTACGGTGATATAAGGACAAATTATATTGATAAAATTAATGAAACGGTTAGTCTGGTTAAATGTGAATATTTTAATACAGGTAAATTAAGGTTCAACAAGGTTATTGAAAGGGATTATATTGATATCGATTCCTTTGTTATTTACATGTGTTGTGAGGGTAAGTACGATTTGGTATATAATGATGCAGAAAAAGTTGAGGTTATAAAAGGAGAAACTGTTTTGTTGCCAGCCACACTTAAGTATGTCAGGCTGGTTCCAAAGGATGAAGCTGTAATACTTGAGATACACATGTAATAATGTTCAAATTTATAGCAAATTTATAGATAGCTTAGTAATTGCAAATACATAAAATTTACAACTAAACCAATGTCATATATAATACATTCAGCCAAATTTATTTCCAGCAGTCCTTCTTTAAAGGATTGTCCTAAATCCGATATGCCAGAATTTGGATTTATAGGGAGATCTAACGTTGGCAAATCAACACTTATAAATATGCTGACAGGCAATAAACATCTTGCCAAAATTTCCGGTACACCAGGTAAAACGCGGTTAATTAATCATTTTCTTATCAACGAATCATGGTATCTGGTCGACTTGCCTGGATATGGATATGCCAGGGTGTCAAAGGACCAGAGAAGTGAATTCAGGCAATCTGTTCTCAATTATATTGGCCAAAGATTAAATTTATATTACTTATTTGTTTTAATAGATTCACGGATACCCCCACAGGAAATAGATTTAAAATTTATTAACTTCCTTGGCACAAATGAAATACCTTTTGGAATAGTTTTCACAAAAACAGATAAGATTACTGATACAAAGTTATTTATGAATATTACGGAATTTCAGAAGGCTTTAATTTCAGAATGGGAGGAATTGCCTGTAATTATACCCTCATCTTCACTAACTAAAAAAGGACGTGAAGAAATTTTGGGAATTATTTTAAAAGCTACGAAATTATCATTGCAATCTAAGTAAAAATTATTTTTTATACCTTAGCATACCACTAAACTAACATTTCATTAATCTTAAAGTAATGGCAGCCAATACTCCAATAAAATTTTTTACTGGTACCGCTTCAAAATATCTAGCTGAAAAAATCGCGAAAAGTTTTGGAGGTGAATTAGGGAAAAGCACTGTAACACGATTTAGCGACGGTGAATTTCAACCTGCTTATGACGAATCTGTCCGTGGTGCAACAGTTTTTATAATTCAGTCAACCTTTCCGCCTTCAGATAATCTTTTTGAGCTTTTACTGATGATAGATGCGGCAAAAAGAGCATCTGCCAATAAAGTAGTTGCTGTTATCCCATATTTCGGATTTGCACGTCAGGATAGAAAGGACCGTCCAAGATGTGCCATAGGAGCCAAACTGGTTGCCAATTTGCTCACAGCAGCCGGAGTGGAAAGGGTAATGACAATGGATTTACATGCTGATCAGATACAGGGCTTTTTTGATGTTCCTGTGGATCATCTATACGCTTCTCCGATATTTGTCCCATATATCAGAAGTTTGAATCTTGATAATCTTGTTATTGCTGCTCCTGATATGGGCGGTACTAAAAGAGCTAATGCATACTCCAGATTTTTAAATTCAGAAATGGTTATATGTTACAAATTACGTAAAAAACCTAATGTAATTGAAGAAATAAGAGTAATTGGAGACGTCGCCGGAAAGGATGTTGTGATTGTGGATGATATGGTAGATACTGCAGGAACTATTACCATAACAGCTGACTTAATGTCTGAAATGGGTGCCAAAAGCGTGAGGGCTATATGCACTCATCCAATATTATCTGGTCCTGCTTATGAACGATTAGAAAAATCAAAGATTGCCGAATTAGTTGTAACAGATACCATTCCATTAAAGGAAGAATCTTCTAAAATTAAAGTGATCTCAGTAGCAGATGTTTTCGCTGATGTTATTGAAAAAGTTTACAATTATCAATCAATTAGTTCTAATTTTATAGTTTAATTTGTATATTTGCGCCCTCAATTTTAATAGTGATTGTATATAAAGTCCATATAAGATGAAATCGATAGAACTTAAAGGAAGCATTCGCACCACCCTGGGAAAAAACAGCAGTGAAAAACTAAGACTTAAAAAACGTGTTCCTTGTATTTTATATGGGGGTAAAGATTTAATTCATTTTTCTGTTGATGAACCTGATCTTAAACCAATTATTTATTCTCCAAATGTTTATTTAATTGATTTGGATATTGAAGGTGTCAAACACAGTGCAAAAATTCATGCTCTGCAGTTTCATCCTGTAACTGATAAGGTAATACATATAGACTTCTATGAAGTGGATTCTGACAAAAAAATTATCATGGAAATACCAGTCAAAATTGATGGTAATTCCATTGGTGTAAGAGAAGGAGGAAAATTAATCCAAGATATGAGAAAGCTTAAAGTTCGCGGATTAGTAAAAATCTTACCCGATGAAATAACAATTGATATTAGTAATCTTGCTATCGGGAAATCAATCAGAGTAGGCGATTTGTCGAGAAATGAACTTGATTTTCTTGACTATAAAAATAGTCCCGTAGTATCAGTAAAACTGACCCGTGCTGCGAGAGGAGCTGCTGAAACTACTGCTACTGCTACTGCTGCTGTTCCTGCTGCAAAATAGTTTTGAACTTATACCCTTTCCTTCTGACCTGCTTTTATAAGTTAATTGAACTGACGGCTGTATAACAGGTTGTTTGTAAATTTATGAAATACTTAATTACTGGTTTGGGTAATGTTGGTGATCAGTATCAGCATACCCGTCATAATATAGGTTTTGATGTGTTGGATGCTTTTGCCGGAGCATCCAATCTTTTTTTTCAGGACCGCCGTTATGGAGCTATATGCGAAGTAAAATACAAGGGACGCATATTTTTATTATTAAAACCCTCAACTTTTGTGAACCTGAGTGGTAAAGCAGTCAACTACTGGCTTCAAAATGAAAATATCCCTATAGAAAATCTTTTAGTTATCTGCGATGATCTTGCCCTTCCGTTCGGAACAATAAGACTAAAACCCAAAGGCAGTGACGGAGGGCATAATGGCTTGCGTAATATAAATGAAGTACTTGGTCATACAAATTACTCAAGGCTAAGGTTCGGCATAGGTAACAATTTTTCAAAGGGTGCCCAGGTTGATTTCGTCCTCGACAGATGGAGCAAAGAGGAAGAAAAACTGATTGAAGAACGTATGCCTGTACTTATGGATATTATAAAAAGTTTTGGAACCATTGGTATTCAATTGACCATGACGCAGTTTAATAATAAATGAGCAGATGAGTTAATGAGGTAACAATGAATCACCTCAGATGATTTATTATTGTAGTAAATAACAAATTACTTATGTCCGAAGATGTGCGCATCGACAAATTTCTATGGGCTGTAAGGATATTCAAGACTCGTACCCTTGCGGCAGAAGCCTGTGATAAAGGACGTATTACCATTGATGAAAATCCGGTAAAATCATCAAGACACGTAAGGGTTGGAGATGTAATTTTGGTTCGTAAACCTCCTCTTTTACACACTTATAAAGTTATAGCAATTTTAAACACAAGACTTTCAGCCGAATTAGTAAAACAATATATTGTGGAACTGACATCTGAAGATGAATTTTTAAAAGCGGAAGCAATCAGGTTACAAAAAGGTCCGGTAAGGGACCGGGGCGCAGGCAGACCTACAAAACGCGACCGCAGAAAGATTGATGATGCCCTGGGAAAATAACTTAAATATTTTCTTATTTTTGTAGACAGGCTAAAAAGTAGAAAAGTTGGAGAGCAGGAAAGCTGACTAATAAATAATATTGCTGTTTCCCGTCCAACTTCCTGCAGTCCTACTAACCTAATTATCGACAAGATTTTAATTTCTTATAAATTATACCATTATGACAGGTTCCTACTTGCTTGAGATTTCTTATATTATAGCATCGGTTTGTTTCATATTCGGCCTAAAAATGTTAAGTCATCCTGAAACAGCCCGTCAGGGAAACAGGGTAGCTGCAGTAGGAATGTTGCTGGCAATACTTTTTACAATATTATTTCATACCAAGGATGGAAAACCTATTGGTAACCTGGGATTTATTATTGCTGCTCTTTTTATAGGTTGTCTTATAGGGTGGGTTATAGCCAAAAGAGTAAAGATGACCGCCATGCCTCAGCTGGTATCGTTTTTTAATGGTATGGGCGGAGCTTGTGCTGCCTTAATTTCTCTTTTGGAGTTTCCCCATTTGGCTCATAATGCAGGGACAATTGAAATGTTTTCAGGAGAGGTACTGGATATCCTTCTTGGATTGATTATAGGTAGTATTTCTTTTGCAGGCAGTATTATTGCTTTTGGAAAGTTAAATGGAAACATAGGAGATTTACGTTTAAAATGGTTAAAATTTGTAAACGTAGGTTTCATGCTAATTATAGTTGCATATATTATATTCCTGATGTCAAAAGGTATGGCAAACCCCCATGATCTGATGGTATTCATATATATATTGGTACTTATATCTTTGTTTTATGGTGTATTGTTCGTTATGCCTATAGGAGGAGCAGATATGCCTGTGGTAATTTCACTGTTAAATTCCTTTACAGGTGTTGCTGCCGCTACCGGAGGTTTTTTATATCATAACCAGGCTATGCTCACCGGCGGGATACTTGTTGGGTCTGCCGGAACAATCCTTACCATCTTAATGTGCAAAGCGATGAACCGCTCATTGTTTAACGTAATAGTAGGAGTTTTTGGTGGCGGAGGTGCAGGTGCTGATCAGATAGCAGGTAACATAAAGGAGATTAATCTGAGTGATGCATCAGTGCTTCTGAGCTACTCCCAAAAAGTAGTTATTGTTCCCGGATTTGGTCTGGCTGTTGCACAGGCACAGCATCTTTGTCATGAACTGGAAAAACTGCTTGAAGAAAAAGGAGCTGAAGTACGTTATGCAATACATCCTGTGGCAGGAAGAATGCCGGGGCATATGAACGTTCTTCTTGCAGAAGCAGATGTTTCATATGATAAGCTTATTGAGATGGATCAGATAAACCCAGATATGCCTAATACAGACGTAGTGGTAATAGTAGGGGCAAATGATGTGGTTAACCCTGCTGCTGAAAGTGACACATCAAGCCCTATTTATGGTATGCCTATTATAAAGGCCTATGAAGCAAAACATATAATAGTAATGAAAAGAGGTATGGGCAAGGGATATGCTGCGATTGAAAATATGTTGTTTTACAATGATAAAACACAAATGTTATTTGGAGATGCCAAAAGTACCCTTCAAAAACTTGTGAATGAAGTTAAAAGTTTATAATTAAATGTATTATAGTATTCATAATCCTCTCTAATCCAATAATTCCAGGATATTTTCCCTTGACAGCATTTTTAGCGGATTGTTATTATTTATAAACTCTTCGGCTAATTCTGCTTTTTTTTCCTGAAGCTTCACTATTTTCTCTTCTATTGTCTCTGCAGAAATAAACCTGTAAACAAAGACCTTTTTATTTTGACCTATCCTGTGGGCACGGTTTATGGCCTGCATTTCCGTAGCCGGATTCCACCATGGATCAAGTATAAACACATAATCAGCCGCTGTAAGGTTAAGCCCTACACCTCCGGCTTTTAAAGATATGAGGAAAAACCTGTTGTCCTTACAATTCTGAAAGTTTGAAACCACTTCTTCACGATTGGATGTTTTTCCTGTAAGTATTGAATAATTCCAATTACGTTCATTAAAAATATTTTGAACCAATTCAAGATGTTTGACAAATGAAGAAAAGATTAACACTTTATGGCCCTGTTCAAACATATTTTCGAGACTGAGAATTATTTCATCCATTTTACCTGAATCTTCAATGTAGTTTTTATCAATCATAACAGGATGATTGGCAATTTGTCTCAGTTTGGTTAAAGCATTAATCATGAGCATGGAAGATTTTTCTATACCTATGTTATCAATTGAATGCAGGATTTCATTCCGTACTTTTGATTTTTCTTCTTCGTAGTAATTTTTCTGCGCATCACTCATACTGCATAAAAGAATCTGCTCATTCAGTTCAGGCAGGTCCGTTGCAACTTCTTCCTTGGTTCGCCTTAAAATAAAAGGCTGGATAAACTTTTTAAGTTTTTCTCGTTTTAGTTCATCCCCGCTTTTTTCTATGGGGTTGGAAAAGTAGGTTTTAAAAAATGTAATATTGCCCAACAAACCAGGGTTAATAAATTCTATTTGGGACCAAAGGTCAGTTAATGAATTTTCTATCGGGGTACCAGTTAAAACAAGCCGGTTTTTGGTGTTAAGTTCATTTACAGCGAGAAATATTTTTGATTCCGGATTTTTGATTGTTTGGCTTTCGTCCAGGATAACATAAAGGAATTCATATTTTTTTAAATTATCATATTCGTTCCTGATAACACCATAAGTTGTCAGAATTATATTGAATTCACCAAATTTCTCTACTTCTGCAAAACGACCTGAACCTGTGTATTTATGAACTTTTAGTTCAGGTGTAAATTTTTGTATTTCGTTATACCAGTTATGCACCAGTGAAGCAGGAAGAACAATCAGTGAAGCAGGTACCCTGCATTTGTCAGCTTCAATTATTGATGAATCAACATTACTGGTATTTGCTGAAAAAGAAAAATCAGCAATGACTTTTTGTAATAATGCAAGTGTCTGTATTGTTTTTCCCAATCCCATATCATCAGCCAGGCAAGCTCCCATGTTAAGATTATAAAGCCTGAACATCCACGAAAAACCATCCACCTGATAAGGTCGCAGGGTTGCTTTAATGTTTGGAGCTACTTCTCTATGTTGCAGATAAAGTGAATCCTGAAGTTTTAAAATTGAATTCTCATAATTCTGATCGAGAGATAAAAATGATTCCTTCAATACTGGTAATTGAATATGTTTATAAAGAATATGATCGCCTCGTACATGTCCAAAATATAATAAATCAGAAAACCTTGAAAACCATTCTTTTGGAAGCATTACTATTTCTCCGTTTGGCAGTTCATATTCCCTGTTGTTATTAAGGATATGTTTACGGAACCTTACAAATGGAATCTCAAATTCACCTATATAAACTAAAGCATAAACATCAAACCAATCTTCCTGCTTTCCATAAGATGTTTGTATTTCAATCTTCTTTGTAAAATATTTTTTGTTATAAAACTTCTGAATAATTGTAAAACCTTCCTTTTGAATAGAATCCTCATTGATATTTAACCAATTAACTAATTCACCCAGCATTTCAACAGGAGTCATACCTTGTTGATAATCTATGCTGAATAATGAATTTCCGTTATTTTTTAATCCCAGAGAATTTAATACTTTAATTGCTTGTTGTTCAGCATGAAGGTTTCTTGAGGATTTATAAAAAGAATACTGATCGTTTTCATGTTGCATGGTTACTGAAACCTCAACAGCCTGACAAGCATTAATGATTATATTATTTCCATAGTCGAAACTTAAATTAAATACAGGATTATAGCTCAGGTCGGCTTCAAGGGACAGCATGACATCCGGTTTTGCAGATTTTTCAATAATTGAGAACCCTTTGCAGTTAACTCTGAACTTTTTAATTACATTAATTACAAATTTTTCAAGATATTCCTTTTCTTTAGCTTTTGGTACGTTAACATACTCATTTTTAAAGAATGGGCTAAGTTTTTTACCATCAATATCAATAAATATCAATAAATGGTTATTAATGATAATATGACAAGGGTCGTTTACTAAAATTACCCCGGCTGTCTGTGAAAGCTTCATCTCAACCTGATTGTGTATTACAGAGAGGTAATATTTTAATTCGTCTTTGGTCCGAATGAAATTAAATATTGCTTCTGCAGGTTTTTTTTCAACTATAATCCTGTCCGAGGAATATATTTGTTTTGGAGAATCTTTAAAAAAAACTTCTATAGATGAATTTTTTAATATTTCAATTATACTTACCAGTCTTCGCTCTATATATGGTCTTACCTGATTATTTAGTTTTTCTGGTGCCAGTGTAAGCATGAATTCCTGGTTTGAAACCCTTTTTTTTCAAAACAGCGTACTAACTCTGTATCGTTATATTCTTCAATTAATTTAACCACTTTTTTCTGTTCATCCGTAAATTCCCCCGAACGTTTTCTGATGTCATCATTAGTTATTCGTTCCACTAAAGTGTAGAAATCACATTTGGGTTGTATTTCAACCAGATAAGGATGAAATATATATCCAAGTACTCTATGTTCAGACAGTGCAATAATGAACTTCTTTTCCATTATACAAAATTGAACATTACTTATTGGATTAAAAAGCTTTTTGTTTATAATTTATTAAGATCAATTCATTTATTTAAAAGCAGATTTGGCTAATATTATTTTTTTACCCATTGGTAGGCACCAATATCAGGGGCAGAATTTAATGTACGGTTTACCATGTTAAGATCGTATGGATAATTAAGGCCGGTTTGGACATCACCAGACTGAATGGCAGGAGATAATGAATCTAATTCAAATTTAAAATTCCCCGCGTTTTCAAATTTTGGATTTTTATTAAAAATTACTTTAATGAATGAAGAGGAGGAACTGAAACTTGCACTGTCGGTACTGGCAATCAGACAATGATTGAACATATATGTCGAAGGTGGAGAATTTTTAAGATCCAGATCCAATTCATTTGGTAGTTGTGTTGCATTGAATGATAAAGAATCATATATTATTGTATTGTAGAACTTTGCTTCCTTAAGTGGATTAAGAATAGTATCTGCAATATTAGCCGGATTGGTATAATAATCAGATATATACAAAGCCGGGACCAAAGTTCTGCATGCAAACTGATAACAATAGTAGTTTGCCAGTGTACACTGGTAGAACTGGTAATCTCCCCCATCCAGCAGTCCGCATGTATATGTGCCTGCGTCAGCAATAACACAGTTCCAGGCCTTTATTTTTGAATTAACGGCATAAAGGCAGCTGTATGTCATATTTAAAATAATGCAATTTGATATTATCAGGTCGGGATTAGTTTTATAATTGCTGTTGCCTAACATAATACCTGAAGTTCCATTTTTAATGGTTACGTAGTTTAATAAATTATTTGTACTGCCAGGTAAAAATTGTATACCTCCCCATTGTCCGGGATAGTTAGGTATATAATCGTCGAGACGGTCATCATTAAAAAGTATTTGAGATGCAAAACTACCGTTTGCCGTTAATGTACCTTTAACCCTGAGGTTAGCATTTCTGTGAAAATAAACAGTTGCACCTGCTGATATACTCAGGGTCTGAAGTGTATCGACGGTAACATTTCCATAGATAAGATACGGCTTGTCAGCAGGCCAGGTCTGAGACTTTAATGTACTGCCTTTAATAAGGTGAACATCTTGTCCAAATGCTTCCAGTAAAATGTATTTAGTATTATTATTAATATTAAACATTATAGAGTCTTTAATAAGGAGAGGTAAATTCTGCCCGATGGGGTTTATAAATACCTGTAAAAATATATACAGGCTGTCCCTGGGTTTTATTTCTATGTTACTTATATGTGAGGAGCTTATACCGTTAATATTGATAAAAAAAACTGAAGACGGGCCACCGGCTAAAGAAATGGAATTAATATTTAATGACTCATTGTATGGATTATATATTACGAGTGTTTGATAAGCTGTGCCAAAAGAAGTAAAAACTGTATCAAAGGATATGGTATCTGCCGAATACCTGAGCTGAGCATTTTTACCCGTATAAAATGATTCTTTAATGCAGGAAACCATTAAAAAATAAAAAACAACTAAAATGGCTATATTTCTGATAGATATCATTTAGATTCAATTGATTTTAATTTTAAAGATACTTTATATTTATATTTTAGAAACGTAAGGATTTTAAGTTTATTTAATTTTTTAAAAAAAGGAATTTCTGATAATGGAGTAGTTAGGAAAAATTATAAATTTGAATGAGGAAAATTTCAAAAAATTGACTAATTTAAGTGTTTGATAAATTAGTTATTATGGCACTATTCCTAATTTTTAGCGTTAATACGTAATGGAAATAATAAAGCCACAAGCTTCTGATCTAATAGAAATTGTATACCTTCAAAAGGTTTGTTTTTCAGAATTAAAATCTAGAGGATGGCTTGCGTGTGAATTATACAAAGAATTTTCCCGGGACGATTTAAATAATATATTTATTTTAAAGCTTAATCAACTGACTTTATTAGGTCTTATAAAATTAAATTTATCGGCAAAGGGCCATTCAGGAAGTGGAAATGTAAAATCTTTATCTTCAAATCCATTAATTATAGATAGCCTTATTATTCATCCAAATTGGTGGAATAAAAACCCTGGTAATTTGTTAATAAAATTTGCCGAGGATTATGCAAGGCAAAATGGATTCACTTCAGTCAAACTAAGTACATTTTCCGAAAACCAGTTTGCAATTATGCTTTTTCAGCAGTTAAAGTTTCAGCAAACAGGGGAATTCCTCTCCAAACTCCAGCAAATTCCCTTTTATTCATTTGAAAAAATCCTCTAAATTTAGCAGAGAGCCAAATAATTGAATATTGGATCTTTAATTATCAATAATAAATTACAAAAGATTGCTAGCCAGTTCAGCAAGATAGGATCTTTCGCCTTTAACAAGATTTACGTGGGCAAACAAATCCTGACCTTTCATACGGTCGGCCACATATGACAATCCGTTACTCAGTGTATCAAGATATGGTGAATCAATTTGTTGAATATCCCCGGTAAATATCATTTTTGTATTTTCCCCTGCCCGCGTTATTATTGTTTTAACTTCATGAGGAGTAAGGTTTTGTGCTTCATCAATTATGAAAAATGAATTTGATAAACTACGGCCTCTTATATATGCAAGTGGTGTAATCACAAGTTTTTCATTTTTAATCATCTCATCAATTTTAAGATACTCATCACTCATTGGCTTGAACTTGTTTTTAATAACCGATAAGTTATCAAACAAGGGATGCATATATGGTTCAACCTTTTCTTTTATATCTCCAGGCAAAAAACCCATATCACGGTTTGCAAGCGGAACAATAGGCCGTGCAAGTAAAATCTGGTTATATAGTTTATGCTGATGTAAAGCAGCTGCAAGTGCCAATAAAGTTTTTCCTGTTCCGGCTTTTCCGGTTAATGCGACAAGCTGAACTTCAGGCCGTAATAAAGCATCAAAAGAAAAAGCCTGTTCTGCATTTCGTGGTTCAATGCCAAACATCCTTTGTTTTTCAACTCTTGTCATCACTTTATTATATGGGTCATAATGAGCTAACGCACTGGCTTTCTCACTTTTTAATATAAAATAATGATGGCCAGTAAGTTCTACTTTAATATGAAACTCTGTAACTGAAACACCTTCAGGCTGTTCATATAATTTTGATATTACCTGATTATCAATATTTTCCAGGGTAAGTATATTTTTGTATAACTCATCAATATTTCTGACTTTATCATTTTCATAATCCTGAGCCATTAATCCTATGGATTTGGCTTTCATCCTCAGATTTATGTCTTTGGAAATAAGTACGACAGTTAATTTAGGATTTTTTGTGGCCGTATATTCAGCAATAGCAAGAATGCGATGATCAGGAGTATTTTCAGGAAATGAATCTGATATTATTTTAGAAAATGGTTTGCCGGTTTCAATAGACAGTTTACCATGACCTTTACCAAGTGTTACACCTCCATTGAATAAATGGTCACCTGAAAGTTTGTCAAGCTCCCTTGTGAATTCCCTGGCCTGAAAATTAATCTGGTCATTACCCTTTTTAAGTTTGTCAAGTTCTTCCAAAACCACAATTGGAATTACTATATCATTTTCCTGAAAATTATAAACACATCTGTAATCGTGAAGCAAAACATTTGTGTCAATAACGAATATCTTTTTCTTACCACTCATATTCACATTTTTACAATATATTGTTACTTTTATAAATATAATAAAAATAGGATAGTATAGTTTCCCCTGGTAGAGTTTTAACTATAAATTAACAAAGAATCTATGAACTACGAAGAAACTCTGGAATATATGCTGAAACATTTACCTATGTTTCACAGGATTGGGAAAGCTGCGTACAGAGCAAATCTTTCAACAGCACTTTTACTTGACGATTATTTTAACCACCCGCATAAACACTATAAAACAATTCATATTGCCGGAACCAATGGCAAGGGATCAGTAGCACACACCCTATCTGCTATATTGCAGACAGCCGGATATAAAACAGGTTTATTTACATCTCCGCACCTGAAGGATTTCAGAGAAAGAATAAGAATCAACGGGCAGATGATCTCACAAAAGGATGTTGTCTTTTTTATTGAGCAATTCCAGGAAATATTTAAAAATACAAGTCCTTCTTTCTTTGAAATGACTTCAGCTTTGGCATTTTATTATTTTTCAGAGATGAAGGTTGATATTGCCATTATAGAAGTTGGCATGGGAGGAAGGCTTGATTCAACTAATATTATAACACCTTTACTTTCTGTGATCACTAATATTGGGATGGATCATACTGAATTTTTAGGTGATACCTTTGAAAAAATTGCCAGGGAAAAAGCAGGGATTATTAAATCAGGAGTTCCGGTTGTAATAGGCGAATATAACCCTGTTACATGGCCTGTTTTTCAGCAGATGTCCTCAGATTTAGGTGCCAAGGCCTTAATAGCCGATAAGCTTTATAAAGTTGATGAATCTCAAAATATTAGTTTGGGTAAACAGGTTTTGAACGTTTACAGAAACAATCAACTGCAATATGAGGACCTTTCCCTTGATTTGAATGGATTATACCAGCGTAAGAATATTTGTACCGTTTTGGCAGCGGCAGAAATTCTTAATAATTTAGATTTTAAAATAAATACAACCCATTTGTACGAAGCAGTAAATAATGTACAGGAGATGACCGGCTTTCGCGGACGTTGGCAGAGATTGTCAGAAAAGCCGTTAATTATATGTGATACAGGCCATAACACAGATGGTATTAAAATGACAATGGATCAGCTTAAATCAGTATATTATAATAAATTGCATATGGTTATAGGTTTTGTAAATGACAAGGATATTAATGGCATGTTGGAGTTATTGCCGAAAAATGCAGGTTATTATTTTACAAAAGCTGACATTCCCAGAGCACTTAATGAAAATGAACTAAGATCCAAAGCTTTACAATACAGTCTTTTCGGAGACAGTTATTCAACAGTTAAAAGTGCCTTTGAAGCAGCTCAGGCAGCTGCAGACAAAGAAGATCTGATATATGTGGGAGGAAGCAATTTTGTTGTGGCTGAAGTGATTTGATTCGAATTATTATTGAATGCATTTAAATTATCCGGAAATTCAAGTTTTTTTTAAAATAACTGTAAAACATGAAGATACAACAATGAAAAATCATTTTCGATCTGATTATTATTTCATCCAAGCGATGTTAAGATATAAACTGATATTAATGCAACTAAAAATAGTATAAAATGCAAATAGAAAAATATTCTTTTGGCATAGGTGACCGCTTTGCAAAAGAAGGCAGAGCTCTGCTTGAAGCTATTATTCAGATTAATAAAAATGGTTTGGCTGTCGTTCCGGTATGGAATAAATCGTACAGGGAACATAAAATTACAGGAACTTCACCGGCATCAGTGGTAAAAGAAGCCACTGATGCCGTAAGAGATTTAAATTGGAAACAAAATTATTATATAGATGCCGATCATATAGGATTGGAAAATGTAGAATATTTTGTTGAACATAGCAATTTTTTTACCATTGATGTGGCTAATTTTATTTCAAAACCGGCCGATGAAGTGAGCACTACAGAATTTGTCAAACGTCACAGTAAATTTATTGGAAAATTATTTATTCCAGGTATTGATTTTGATTTCCTGGTTACAAAAGAATTGCTGATTAAGATAGCTAACAACTATTTACGTGCTATTCAGGAAGTAGCAAAAATTTACAATTACTTATTAAATAAAAAAGGGAAAGACAATTTTATTCCTGAAATTTCCATGGATGAATGCGCACAGGCACAGACTCCTATTGATATATTTTTTATTCTTGCCGAGTTAAAATACAATAATATAGATATTCAAACATTAGCTCCGAAATTTACCGGTTTATTTCCAAAGGGAGTCGATTATGTTGGTAACATTAACGGATTTGAGAAAGAATTTGAACAGGATGTTGCTGTACTTAAATATGCGGTTAACAAATTCGAATTGCCAAATAACTTAAAACTTAGCATACATAGTGGAAGTGATAAATTCTCCATTTACCCTGTCATAAAAAAAATAATAAGTAAATTCGATGCAGGTATTCATGTTAAAACTGCCGGCACAACCTGGTTAGAGGAGGTTGCCGGACTTGCAGAAGCCGGAGGGGAAGGCTTGTCAATTGCCAGGAATATATATCAACAATCTCTTATCAGATTCGATGAATTAACCGGGCCATATTCAAATGTCCTTGATATAGACAAACTAAAACTTCCTGAAATAGATTATGTAAATAAATGGGATTCACTAAAATATGCAAACACACTTATTCATGATAGTAATAACCAGGATTATAATCGTAATTTCAGGCAATTAATTCATGTGGGATATAAAATTGCGGCTGAAATGGGAAATGTATATTACTCCGCCTTGGATAAATACAGAAATATAATTGAAGCCAAGGTTGAACGAAACATTTATGAAAGACATTTGAAAATGCTGTTTTTATAATCAATTTAGCTAGGTAAGATAATAAGCCTGCTTAAGAAACTAAAGGCCAACATAAATTAATGGAGAAAAATAATACAAGAATTGGGAATTACAGGTGGGTTATAACTGGCTTGCTTTTATTCTCCACTACAATAAACTATATGGACAGGCAGGTAATTAGTTACCTTAAGCCTTTTTTTTGCAGTGCTGTCGAACAGGGCGGGTTCGGTTGGACAAATGCCGATTTTTCATATGTTACCTCTTTCTTTACTGGTATGTATGCTATTACTACCATTGCGGCAGGATGGATTATTGATAAAATTGGTACAAAACTTGGATTAGCCTTATCATTGATTATCTGGTCAGTATTTGGAATTCTAAATGCTTTTGCCGGAGCAAAAGTTGCTGTTAATATATTCATACGCAGTATATTTGGAATTGGAGAAGCAGGAAATTTCCCTGCATCGATTAAAACCGTGGCTGAATGGTTCCCAAAGAAAGAACGGGCCCTTGCTACTGGTATATTTAATAGCGGAACAAACCTGGGAGCAATGGTTGCTGCTCTATTAGTTCCGTGGTGCCTATTTAATTATGGCACCAACCCGGGATGGAAAATGGCTTTTATCATTTCCGGAGCTTCTGGTTTCATATGGCTCATCTTTTGGTTTGTATTTTATGAATCCCCGGCAAAGCAGAAAAGGTTATCCAGACCTGAATTCGTATACATTCATAGTGATATAGATACCACAGCAGGACCTGACGAGGAAGTCAAAACAGCAAAAATTTCCTGGGGTAAATTATTTCGTTATCGTCAAACCTGGTCATTTTGTCTTGGAAAGTTTATGACAGATGGTATATGGTGGTTTTATTTATTCTGGCTACCGGATTATCTTATCAAACAATTCGGGATGACTCCGCAGGAGATAAAGTGGCCTACATTTATAGTATATGGAGTGGCTATATTTGGCAGTGTTTTTGGCGGAAGTATTCCACTGATGCTTATCAATAAAGGAATGTCGGTTTATAAAGCCAGGATGACCGCATTATTAATAATAGCATTTATTCCTTTATCCGTATTATCTGCCCAGTATTTTGGAAATGTATCAATTTTTGGCAGCTCAGCCATGTACTTATCTGTTAGCATTATATGTTTGGGTGCTTCAGCACATCAGGCGTGGTCGGCAAACCTGTTTACGACTGTCTCTGACATGTTTCCAAAAAAAGCAGTAGGTTCTGTTACTGGTATAGGAGCCATGGCCGGGGGTGTGGGGGGTGTTATTATTCAACTGTTGGCTGGCCGGCTGACGGATATTTTTATAAGAACACCCAAAACAGCTTACTTCATTATGTTTATTATATGTTCCCTTTCTTATCTGACAGCATGGATGATGATAAAAACACTTGTTCCGGCACACAGAACGATTACTGATTTATAATATAGTCACAAGTAAGTAAACACCGGCGGGTTTTTAAAACGACGGTTCATTAAAATTTATTTAAATTATTCGACATGAATTCACATTATGAAATTCGAAACTCTTCACACCCGTTTGATTTTAAGGCTTTCGATTCACAGCGTCTGAGGGATGAGTATCTTGTTCGGAATTTATTCAAAAACGATTCGATTCAACTTACTTATACAGAGTATGACAGGTTTATTATTGGTGGAATTTATCCTGTAACCAAAACATTGGCACTCGAAACCATAGATCCGTTAAAAGCAGTCTTTTTTCTCGAAAGGCGTGAGTTAGGATTGATAAATATTGGAGACCTCTATAATTAAAGCTGACGGCTTATCTTTTGAAATTGGGTTCAAAGATGCCCTGTATATTTCCAGGGGTGTTAAAGAAGTTTTTTTTGAGAGTATCGATCCCAGGAATCCTGCAAAGATTTATTTTAATTCGGCGCCTGCCCACACTGCATACCCATCAGGAAAGTATCGTTATCCGATGCCGATACCATGGACGCCGGATCAACTGAATCATCTAATGTGCGTCAGATAAACAGACTTATCATAAATAGTGTTTTACCTACATGTCAGCTGCAAATGGGGTTGACCTTGTTTAAGCCAGGCAGTGTATGGAACACAATGCCAGTACATACACACAGCCGTAGGATGGAAGTATATTTTTATTTTGAAATACCTGAAAAACAAGCTGTTTGTCATTTCCTCGGACCGATTAATGAAACCCGGCATATATGGGTTCACAATGAGGAGGCAGTCATATCACCCGGATGGTCAATCCATTCAGGTGTAGGAACTGCCAATTATGCATTTATCTGGGGTATGGCAGGTGAAAACCTCGATTACAGCGATATGGATGTTAGTCAACCTTCAGAATTGAGATAGGAATTATATGTCCTTTTAATGTTTTTTTTTGTACCCCAATTATTATAATTATAAATATTTTTACAGTAAACGTTAATAACAATTAAATATGTCACTGGAATTATTTGGTTTAACCGGTAAAACGGCCCTGATTACAGGAGCAACCCATGGTTTAGGAATGGCCATGGCGAAAGGACTGTCCAGCGTGGGAGCCACCATTGTAATTAATGCCAGATCAAAAGAAAAACTCGATAATGCTCTTAAACAATATAAAAAAGCCGGGATTAAAGTATTTGGTTACCGGTTTGATGTAACGGATGAACTTCAGGTTATGGAATATATTGGCAAAATAGAAAATGAAGTTGCTCCCATTGATATTCTGGTTAATAATGCAGGTATCATAAAAAGGGTTCCCTTGACTGAAATGTCAGCTGCTGATTTCAGACAGGTTATAGATATTGATTTGGTTGGACCTTTTATTGTGGCAAGGCAGGTGGTAAAAGGTATGATTAAACGTAACTCAGGTGGGAAAATAATCAATATATGCTCCATGATGAGTGAGTTAGGAAGGGATACTGTATCGGCCTATGCAGCCGCCAAGGGTGGGTTGAAAATGCTTACGAAAAATATGGCAACAGAATGGGCCAGGTATAATATACAGGCTAACGGAATAGGACCCGGTTATTTTGCTACACACCAGACAGAACCACTCAGGGTTAAGGGTAATCCCTTTAATGATTTTATAATCAGCCGCACACCGGCAGGCCGGTGGGGACAGCCGGAAGAACTTGCCGGGACTGTAATATTCCTGGCTTCAAAAGCTTCCGATTTTGTAAATGGACATATCCTTTATGTGGATGGGGGTATTTTAGCAACCCTGGGCAGGGCATCTAATGAATAAGTAAAGGCTCCAAAACAGATATAAATTATTATAAATCAAACATGAATATTATGAATAATCTACAAAGGTTTATAAATCACCTTTTAGTTTGTCAGTTAAAAATTTTCAAACTAACTATATTGATATTAATTTATATGGTTGTAGAGATTAGTTTTTGGTGTAATCTTTCAGCACAGTTTTCTGCAGATTCCCTTTGGAAAA
Source organism: uncultured Bacteroidota bacterium (assembly GCA_963766305.1). GTDB lineage: Bacteria > Bacteroidota > Bacteroidia > Bacteroidales > JAAUTT01 > JAAUTT01. Next base: position 16,189 of record CAVYAE010000055.1, on the reverse strand, counting down.
AAGAAAAAGCCACACAATGGTTTAAAAGTAATAACTGGTCAAACGGTTTAAAAATAAGACCGCATGAATCTATCGACGTTGTTGAGTTTGCAAATCAGTATCATAAGAATAAAAATTACTGGGACTTAGCTTTTTCTTTCTTAAGTAATTCAAAACTTGACACGCTTCATCCCGGCAAATATAATCTCGATGGGGATAATGTATTTATATCGGTAACCGAAGGACCTACAAGGGATTTTGATTCAACAGGCTGGGAAGCTCATCGAAAATATGCAGATATACATTATGTTATAAAAGGTGAAGAGAAAATTGGAGTAGCTGTGATATCAAAAGCTACAGTTATTAAACCCTTTAACGAAAAAAAGGATATTGGAACATATAAGGTGTTAATGTCTGATGCAAGGTTTTATAAAGCCCGGCCGGATGTGTTTTTTATATTTTTTCCAACAGATGTCCACCGACCTGGAATTAAAGTGAATGAAGGAAATACTGATAAAAAAATTGTTGTAAAAGTAAAAATCGATACACTGTTGATTAGCAATAGTCAGATAATAGTGGGGCTTGATCACTGGTTTAATCATAAAACCAATCCGGTTACAGGCAAGCCATTTCATTACCTGTGGAGCGATTCTGCATACACAGGTTATTCTCAATGGGGAACTATTTTTACAAAAAAAGGAGCCAGAATTGCCACCATAGACAGGCCGGAAGAAAAAACAATGCATGGTCTAAACGTATATATCATTGTTGACCCTGATTCCACCCAGGTAAATCCTTCTCCACATTATATTGAAAATGAAGATGTCAACACAATTGAACGCTGGGTAAAACAAGGCGGGGTTCTGGTACTGCTCGGCAACGATCCCGCAAATTGCGAATTTACACATCTTAACCAACTATCAGAAAGGTTTGGAATTACATTCAATCATAGAACTTTTCACCAGGTGGTAAACGACCAATGGGAAACCGGCGCCTTTGATAGTTTACCAAAACATACTCTTTTTAAAGGTGTTAATAAGATTTATTTAAAGGGGATTTCTTCACTCAGTGTTAAGTCACCTGCAAAGGCTGTACTTACACAAAAAGGACAAATATTTATGGCCGAATGCAATTATGGAAAAGGGTATGTCTTTGCCGTTGGTGATCCATGGTTATATAATGAATACATAGGTCATCTAAGGCTTCCCGGAGAATTTGATAATCTCAGGGCGGCTGAAAACCTGACTGACTTATTATTAATACATGCAAAGGCATCATTTAAATAGTATTTTAAAGACTTGCCGGTGATATACGGGATAATTTTAAATTTAAAAAGAAAATTTACCGTAATATTTTTGCATATATTAAAATCGAAGCTATATTTGCACCTCTTTTAAAATGGGGCAAAGTTTTTAGTGATAAATTGGGCTAACAAGCAACAACTAAGGACGTATAACCTGTATTCCGGGAGCATAGCTCAGCTGGTTCAGAGCACCTGCCTTACAAGCAGGGGGTCATGGGTTCGAATCCCTTTGCTCCCACAAATCGAAATGATCACCGCATTTATGCGGTGATTTTTTTGGCATCAAGCGAAGAAAGTTTACTTTTTTAAGCGTTGATGCCAAAAAAATACCCCATCAGGGGACATTTCGATTTAAGTTACCTCCTTTTCGGGATCGCTGCAGGCAATCCCTTTGCTCCCACCCACAAAACACGAGGGTTTCAGAAATACTGGAACCCTTTTTTTATTGGTTAGGTCAAACATAGGTCAAACATTTTGGATGAAAGTCATCCATATTTGCAGATATTTATTTTACATATTTTTGGGAATATTTAAAATTTCTGCAAATGAAAATCAAATCTGGCCCATTATCATTTTATCTGAAATATCAGGATATTGAATTTACAGAATCGACAATTTTGCAACTTAGTAATATTATTAGTTCAAATAAAAGATTTTTAAGTAATGAACTTATAGTTCCGGTAAAATTATGTGACTATAATGATTATACTAAAACATTTATTGATAATAAAATTTTTAGCCCAATATTGTTTCTTGTAACATTAAGTTCCATTATTTCAGAAAATGACCAGGATATATTAAATTCTGAACTTGAGAACCCGGAAGAATACACCAATTTTATTGGAACAAACCTGTATCCCGTTTATGAAAAATTTCAGGAATATATAACCGAGTACTTAAAGTTTTATATTGGTAACCGTCAGTTACAATTTGTTCTGGAGGCTGTAAACCCAAATCGAATCTTTAATTCTTTTTTTAAATTATTAAATCTAGAAGAAGATAAAATTAAATTCCAAACCTCTTTGGTAAGAATTAGTTTTTTCGAACTTTTAATTTCAGAATTATGTATAGAAAAACCCTCAAAAGATAAATTGCCTAGAGAACATGCTGAATTTTTGAAGAATTATCTTCGCTCCTTATTATCGTCAAATATAAGTGATAATGAGACTGAAACAATCAGGAGATTAATAAGAAATATGAAATATCGTATTACTAAATCAAATGCAGACCCATACAATGTATTGTCAAAATCCGGGGATGTATATGTAGAAAATAGGAATAACGAAGTTTTTGAGGATTCAATTGAGGAAAATACTTCTGTTCTATATAGCCCTAATAAAATTAAACAATTATATAATAATTTTCTTGGTGATTTTTTAAATGAACAAACAAGTATAAAGAGTCTTAAAAATTTTTGTAATGGAAAATTTATATATTTAAAGGGTTCTACATTAATTGTTAATAAGAGAAAAGGAACATTACAAAAGTTTGTTTATTTTATGGATAAATTTTTTGAAAAAAGACTTAACTTAATATCACCCAATTATGTAATTATCATATATTATTCTGGTCTAATGGTAAGGAAATCAATAGGGATAATATATATCATGCTAGACTAAAAGGTGAAAATCCTAAAAATCCTAAATATAAATACATTGAAGAGGCTATTGCATCAATTGTTTAGTTGTGTAGGCCAAACTATGGCAGCTATATATTCTGATGGTATGTCATATTTGGGATTTAGTCCTTATTTTTTAGAATTTTTTGCTAAGAATAAATTTTAAAGTTATGAAGTATTTATATACCATAGTTGTTTTTTTAGTTTTTACATCTTGTATGAGGTTTTTGATAGGAGAAAAGAAACTAACTCATAATGAATCTACCACATTTATTAAAACATCAAATATATCCAACATATATAGAAATGTGAAATTTTATATAATTCCTTTAGAGAATATTAAAGAATGTAGGGGATATCCTAAAATATTATACGTAGGTTCTGAAAATAAGTATTCTTTTTTTTGGTTTGAAGTAAAACTAGCATATAAAGATGAAATATGTTGTTTTGCCTTACCAGATTCAATTTGTATTAATAAATATCCAAATAAAATTGATAATGAAAATAAAAGAAATAGGAGCGCAACAATTGTTGATAATAAGATGGTTGTAGCAGATTATTAAAACACTGATCATATGATGAGTAAACAAACAGTAATGTAAATTACCGAATGGTTAAATTGCTGAAGGAAAAGTTGGGCAGGATTTGCATACTTTGATAAATTATAAGATATCTCAAATTAATCGTTTAACCATTTAATAATTAAAGTTATATACTAGTTATTTTGATTCTTAGAGAAAATTAATTCTAATTAGGGTTAAAATTATGTATAAAATTGTAATCAGCAGTTATACAAAAAGTTACCTGCCAGAAATTTGATTAACTTCATTATTTACTTTTCAGTAAAAATCTGAATTTACAAATAGTTAAATAATAAACATTTACAGCTAAATTGCAATGGATTTAATATAAATAACTATTTGCAATATGAGACCTAAAACAGATTATGATGATCTTATAAGTTTGGCAGAGAAGATAAAAGCTAGTAATACCATACAAAATTCTGGAAATGATTCCGAGGAAATATTAATCGAAATATCTAAGAAGCTTGACCAGATTAGTGAGCATTCTGAAAAACTTTGGAAAATCTTGTTGATAGCAATAAAAGATACCCTTACAATAGAAGAAGCTTCTTTGTATACATCTATATCAAAATCAGAATTTTATCAAAAAACTTCTAAAAAAGAGATAGAATTTTCAAAACCGGTGAAACAGGTATTTTTTCGAAAGGAAGTACTCAATAAATTTCTTAATCAAAATCCACAGTCGCTGTAAAAAAAAGAGTAAAGTCGGCAAAACTTTACTCTTCAATATTTTATGTTGCAGATGCAACTTTGATCGTTACTGATACAAAGGTAGTCATTCCTGCAACAGCAGACAAATATTTTTTAATTAAAAATTAAACTATATGAATGACTCTAAGTATTTAAGGGTAGGGACGCAATATTATAAAATAGTTCGTGAACCAACATTAACAGGAGATTTAATGGAAGAAAGACTAATTCCTTGGAAAAGTGAAGCAATAAGACATGATGAAGGCTCAAACTTTATGAACTTTATAAGTAATATCCCAAAATATGATGGTTTTTGTGTATTGCCAAATCATGATAATTATAAACCTTCAATTGGTAATTATTTTAATTTGTACCAGCCAATTGATCATGAAATAATGCTTGGTGAGTTTCCGGTTACCCAAAAATTTCTTAAACATCTGTTTGGTGAGCAATATGAACTTGAACTAGACTACCTGGCAATACTATATAAACATCCAATAGAAAGGCTTCCTATACAACTTTTAGTATCACAAGATCGTGAAACTGGTAAAACGACATACCTCAATCTGTTAAAGGCCATTTTCCAACACAATGTCACATATAATACAAACGATGACTTTAGATCTAACTTTAATTCTCACTGGACAAGCAAATTACTGATTGTAATAGATGAAGTATTGTTACAAAAACAGGAAGATTCTGAGAAAATTAAAAACCTTAGTACTGCAAAAACTTATAAGGCAGAATCTAAAGGAATCGACAAGGTTGAAATCCAGTTTTTTGCGAAATTTGTTCTATGTTCCAATAATGAAGAAGATGGGATTGTAATACAACCAGGAGAAACCAGATTCTGGGTCATAAAAGTGAAAACCATCCCTGAAAAAGATCCTAATTTATTAGAAAAATTAATCAGTGAAATACCTTACTTCCTTTATTTCTTAAAACACCACGATATTAAATCACCTAAAGTTTCCAGGATGTGGTTTTCTTTTGATCAAATTAAAACTCCGGCTTTACTTAAGATAATAAATAACTTCCGTGGTAAACTTGAAGTGGAATCCATATTTTTAATAAGGGAAATAATGGATACCGTTAATATTGAAGAATTTAACTTTACAAATAAAGACCTATTAAAACTACTGCAAAGGAGTTCTAACAGGTATGCAGACCGGTCAAAAATTTCCAAACTGCTTCAGAATGTGTGGGGACTTAAACCTACCGAAAATTCTTTGACATACCATATTTATACATACAATAACGATGGCCAAATTATTGATTATAATGATATTGGCAGATTTTATACAATTACTAGAGAGTGGATTGATAATAAATATGATGAATTGATGAATTAATATTATAATATTCTAAAAATAAATAACATATGTATTCATCAAAGTCTCATCATTATTCATCAATTATATTTTAAAGATGAAAAGTCAATTTTAACAAGTTGAAAGTTTGATGAGAGTTTGATGAAGAGATAAATAATTATTTATCAAAATCATAATACAACTTTTCATCAATTCATCAAATATTTGCTAATGCAGAGCTTGTGGATATTTATATTAAAAAATGAGAAATGGGCAAGAGGGAAAATAATAAAATTTAAAAATGTTTTTTCCCCTTTTGCCTGATTTAATTCTAAGTTGAAATATATGTCTTAATAAATTAATATATAATCATATAGATATCATTTTGTATTTATGTATACATATCTATTAATATTTATACAAGTATACATCTATACAAATAAATATTAAGTCAGATTTTAATTTATATAATAATAGATTGAAAAATAAAAATTTTAAACAATAACTATATCAATATATTAACTGATAAATTTATTTAATACAAAATTATATGGCTATAATATGCGCATTTGGAAATCAAAAGGGTGGGGTCGGAAAGACAACTTTAACAAACCAGTTTGCAAATTTTATTCATTTCAGCACGCATTATAAGGTTATAGTAATTGATGGAGATTATTTGCAGGCCAGTTTGGCGTCAATAAGAGAGTTTGAATTAAAAAGATGTGTTAAATATTTTGAAGAGGAGCAACTAAATAACGGATTTCAAATTACAACGGATCAAAAAAAAAATATAGAAACTGAATTTTTAAAGAAATGTTACAAGTTAATCACAATACCAATATTTAACATAGCTAACGCTATTGACAATATTGACGAAAACAGATATGATTTTATAATTATCGACTTACCAGGAGCTGTGTTTAATGAAGATATCATATCCATTTATTATTTATTTGATTATGTTTTTGTACCAATGGATGTTACATTTAAAGATATGGATTCAACAAAAAGGTTTTTGGAAATGTATGATAGTAATGTTCGACGTTACAGGGAAAAGAAGCAATTGCAATGTAATGTTTGGGGGGTATTTAACAAGTTAAAGGCTGGCACAATAGAATATAAACAGAGATATCAGAATGTATTAGAAATGGGAATTAATATACCATTTATAAATACAGTAATTACAGATACAAACCAATTAAAGAGGGAAGATTCTACTGTAGAAATTTTAAGACTTGATGGAATTAAAAATACATATATGATTGATAACTTTTGTAAAGAGGTAATGGATATCATTTTAAAAAATAAAAATTAAACAATGACACGGAGAAACAATTCTATTAAAATCCCAGGTGGATTAGATATTAAAGGATTAATAGAAGAAGGAAAAGCTACTGGAAAAAAGTTTCTTGAAGATAAAATCAAAGAATATGAAACAACAGTAGATGAATACCCACAAACAATTCCTTTGGAACATTTGAATGGCTCAAATACTAAAATTAAACAACCAGAAACAAAAATGGATGAAATACAATTAGTATCAGATGCAATTAATACGAAGGAATCTTTAACCCTTAAAAACAATGAGGCATCCCAATTTAACCTTAAAGAAAGGCAGAAGACAATGGAATTTACAAAATTCTCTTATGAAAGTTATTTTGCCCATTATCGGCCATCAGTTAATGATAAACGTGAGTCGACACATATTTACTCAACTAACCTGGAAGTATTAAAGAAGGTGTGTCTGATGGAAAAATCAAAGGTAGTTAGTTTAATAAATGTATCCACCCGAGGAACCCCATCTTACACAAGTAAATTTTTATCTATAAATTGCGGCAACAGATATTTGAGCTGAGATTTTTTGGTATCATTAATATTGCGAATCACATATTCCAGCCATTTTTGAGGATTGATATCATGTTTTTTGCATGTGCCAAAAAAACTGTAATACATAGCTATATTTTCGGCTCCATGGTGCGATCCGGCGAACATGTAGTTCTTTCTTCCTAGGGCCAGAGCTCTAATAGCGTTTTCTGTTAAATTGTTGTCTATCTCCAAGTTACCATCTTTAAGATAATTCATCAGTGTATCCCAACGGTTTATACAATAGTCAAATGCTTTACCTATGGGACTTTTGGGTAATACCTGGCTTCTGTTATCAGCTATATATTTACTCAGTTCATTTAATATGGGTAATGCCTCATCAAGTCTTAACTTATGTCGCATTTGTGCAGATAACCCTTCCTCCCGTGCCCTTCGTTCAATAACATACAGCTTTTGTATCATTAGCATAACAGTGGAAGCCCTTGTTTTATCGTTTTCCAGGGATTTCTCGACCATCCTTCTGGCATGTGCCCAACAACCAAGATGTGTTACCCCTTCATTTCGAGCAAAATGTTCATAAACGGCATACCCATCAGTTTGTAAATATCCTTTATAAGCCGACAGGTTTTTTAATGGTGCATCAAGTCCCCTTCCTTTATGATAATCAAAAAATACTGCGTTTTGCATCGGTGTATGGTACACCCACATATATCCCTGATGGGTGGCTCCCGGTTTATCACGATCCTGAACTTTTATCGGACTTTCGTCTACTTGTAAATAAGGATTTTCTAAAATATAGGCCTTATGAACCGAATATAACGGACGAATATGATTGGATGTCAGGCTAACCCATGAATCCATCGTGGATGCCGGAATATGAACATCCTCTTGTTTAAGCATTTGTATTTTCCTGTGTAGTGGTATGTGAAATACAAATTTATCTACCATGATATTGGAAAGCAAACCAGCTCCGGCTATACATTTTGGAATGGGACGAATCAAGGGAGCGATAACCTGCCTTTGAGCACCTGTTTCATCTTCCTTAGTAATATAAACACCACGTATATAATCAATTCTCTTGAGGCTTCCAGGTATATATTCTAATTCAGAGGTTATTTGCTCACCTATTTTATCCATACCTGACACATCCTCTGTAGGTTCCAGCATTACCTTTTCTACTGGTATATGTGATGGTATTTCAAAACGTCCCGGGTGTGGCTTGGAAGGCTTAGAACGTTCATATGTAATTTGCTGCTTGTCAGCCTCTATTAACGTTTCTATCTTTTCATCCCCAAAATCAAAGGGGATCGTTAGTTGGTCGGGGTGTTCATTCGATTCAAACCGCTCACGTCTGGAACCAAAGAGCATCCTTTGAAATTGGGCTATTTGAAATTTCTGATCTTCTATTTTTATGTTCTGATCTTCTATTGTAGAAGTTAGTTTTGTGATTTCAGCAGAAAGATTAGAAATTGCCAATTCTTTTTGAGCAATATTTTCTAAAAGAATAAGTTTTTCTTTTAGAAATTCATTTGGTATATTTTGCTCTGTTTGCATAGCATAAATATAACCAAAAGTATTGATTTCATTAACGTTTTAATAGATTATTTTTCTTTAAAAGAACCTGATTTTCTGATCGTTGATTTACAAAAATACCCCTGGAAAGATACCTCTTTGAAGCCGTAAAAACTCTTCTATTTTAATTTTTCAGGATATGGGATAATGGGCTGGTAAGGTGCTGCGTTGCTTTCTGCAATGCTTTTAAAATAAAGGAATTTCATTACATTACTCTAAATTTTATGTATATAAACTTCCGGTTCTTATAAAAAATCTTTTATACGGACACTTTCAAGCTCCTTTTTTTAACAAATATCGCTTACGCATGGTGACATTTTTCAACGATACACCCTCTACCATCATCACCAGTTGGGGCCACTCCAATTGTCCTTCCCTAATTACCGGAATTTCAAAATTCCCGCTTTCAAGGCGTTTATAATACAATACAAACCCGCCATGCTCCCAATGCAATAATTTTACCTGGTTACGACGCTTGTTCAGAAAAACATATACTTCTCCACAGGTGGGGTTACGTTCCAATTTGTTGCGGACGATCCCGCACAAGGAATCAAAACCGCCTCGCATATCCGTAGGGGCTGTATATAAATAATATTGGTGGGAAGATGTCAAGGAAAACATAAACCTTTAAAGTAAACTGATCAGGGATCGCAGCATTGACAAATCCATTTCCTGATTTAATTTTACTCTTACTCCGTTGGGGTAACTGATCTCTATTTCTATATTCTTTGCTTTGGTCGGTTCGGGTTGTTTAGCCGGTGTTGATATAATGACCGGTATAAATTTCTCTTCTGTTTTTAGCTCAGCTTCCTCGTATTTCTTGTGCCAATTGTAAAAGGTAGCTGAACTTACACCGTGTTCTTTGCAATATAACTTCTTTACCATACCGCTTTCTATACAGGCCTTTACAAAGGCAAATTTCTCTTGCTCGCTTTTTCCCCTTAAATTACTTCCCATATTTTTATTTTTGGGGTAAAGTTATACGGCTGGATTACTAAGTCAAATATGGGTTTGCTCGGGCGGTTACTAATAAATAATATAGTGTCTGCCTGGATTGATATTCATATAGAAGAAATCCGGGAAAGCTTTAAAAATAATACCCAATTGTAAATTATTCAAATATTATATGTGATGGTTTTTATTAGTTATTTCTTATGCTTGAAATTGTCATTTTAGGTGGGCAAGGTATATTTTAGAGGTGCTTAAAACTCGCAAAGCTCATTTTCTTTCCTCTAAAATCAAAATTCGCTTCGTCGATTTTTTACCTAGCATACCGACGTAGCGGTAAGTTACTCTTATAGCAATAAAAAGTTAAATCCTCATGGTGCGTACAAGAAAAGTATCAAAGCTAATTCGTTCTCACTCATTATCAATTCATTTAAACGCAGATGAACTAAAAACTATTAAAACCAAGGCAATTAAAAATAATATGACATTAAGCAGGTATTTAAGACAGGTTGGAATATCCTCAGACGAGTCTCACATGCCTGTAAATCAAGAGTTAATAGCAGAAATTAGAAAAATCGGAGTTAATATAAACCAGATTGCAAGATATTTAAATACAATAAGTAAAACAGGAGGTAAAGTAATTAACAATCAGTTATCAAATGAAATAAACGATATTAAATCCAGGCTTACAGAATCATTAAAAAATTTAATTGCAAAAAATGATTGCTAAAATAATAAAAGCAAATGATTATGCGGCACTTGTCAACTATCATATAAAAAAAGTGAAAGAAGGAGATGCTAAACTTTTATTTGATGGGACATTTTCTTATGATTTTAATTTTGTAAATACTTTTGATGATCATTTTTCAAGATTCGATAAAGAAAATATGAAAAATAAGGTTGCTCATATTTCAATTTCATTTCCACATGGCGAAGACTTAATAGATGATAAAATATTAGAGATTTCTGAGGAATATCTTGAAAAAATGGGTTATGGTAATTGTTTCTATTTAATATTCCGGCACTATGATAAAAACCACGAACACATACATATTATTTCGGCTACTCTTGATTATGACGGTAAAAAAGTAAAAGAATATGAAGATTTTACGCGTTCGGTCGATATATCCAGGGAGTTAGAAAAAAGGTATAATCTGAAAGAAACCAAGTATAATCAAGAACATGAAAAGTCCAGTTTAAATGAAATAAATTTCAGGAAATATTACATGCACCGGGCTATCAAGAAAGCTTCACAAGGATATAATACCAAGGAGTTTATTAATAATTTCCTCACAAAAGTCGAGAAAGAGAGGATATTTGTTAAAAGTGAATTAAGTCAAAAAGATATTAAACGAATATTAAAAGAAGACAGGTTTAATAATTTGTACAATTACCTAAATAAAAATGGTCACTTTAAAGCATTATATAAGGATGAAATATCCTTCAAACTTGACCTTATTCTTAAAAATGTTAATACTATGAAGGATTTTACTAGTGAATGTAAGAAGAATAATATTTATGCCCGACTAGTTTATGGTAAAGATAATAAACCAGCATTTGTATACGGACTGGTTGATCATAATGTATATTTTAAAGAAACGAATTTTTCATCACGGTTTCGATTTTCAAATTTTTTCGCAGGGTTAAGGTATAACGAAAAAGGAAGATTAAACCTATCACAGGCGGAACAATTTAATAATACCAAAAACGGCATTATTTATAGTTTTAATAAGGCAAATACCTATCAAACTTTTAGCGAACTGCTTAATCAAAGAGGAATTGAGATTGTACTTTCCGAAAACAAAAACGGACCATATAATATTAGTTTTAGAAATACAGCTGCAACAACACCAGTATTATTTGGTAGTGAGGAATTAGGTATAAACTTTAAAGACATTAGAACCAAATTCGGATCGGAGAATATTGTTTCAAATATCCAGACTGAAATTTATGATTCGTTCCTTTATGAAAAGAATTTAAAACCGGCTGTAACACCTCATATTTCTATTGCTGCATCGAAAAGAAATAACCATCCACAAGAAGATGAAGATATAGATTTATCAGGGAAAAAGAAAAAGAAAGGATTGGGATTCTAGTGTTTTTGGTTATTTTAATGAGTATTTTTATCCATCGAAAGGCTTTACCAATGACTATTGACGAATTAAAGAAAATACTTGAACGGGGTGAAGATACTCATACTGAATATAAACAATCCAGAACAAAAACACCTGGTGATGTATACGAAACAGTTTGTTCTTTTCTGAACCGCGAAGGTGGAGTAATTGTTTTAGGGTCAGATAATCATGGAAATGTAACTGGTATAGACCCTGGTTGCATTGAAAAAATAAAGAAAGAAGTAATCACCACCTTAAACAATAAGGACGTAATCAACCCACCTGTTAATTATCCGGTTTATGAATTGGAGTTTAATAGTGGAAAACTACTCTGTATTAAAATACCTGTTAGTTCTCAGGTGCATACCTGTTGCGGAATTATTTACGACAGGGAGAACGATAGTGATATTAAAATACTTGATGAGTCACGTAAATCCGAAATGTATTTCAGGAAAAGGCTTGACTTTACTGAGAACACAATCTACCCGGCCTTGACAATTGGCGATATGGATGCTGGCTTGTTTGAAAAGGCCCGTATACTGCTCCGTTCAGCAAACCCTGAACATCCATTATTACAGGAAAACGACATGACCATCCTTCGAAGTTCATTACTTTACCGGAAGGATTTTAGAACAAATGACGAAGGCTTTACATTGGCTGCTGCACTTATTTTTGGAAAGGATACAACTATTCAGAGCATTCTACCCGCATATAAGGTAGAAGCAATGGTTAGACGCGAAAACCTTGACCGTTGGGATGATCGTATAACATTACGAACAAACCTGATAGACACCTATCAGCAACTTATGGCTTTTGTAAAGAAACACCTTGATAATAAATTTTATCTCGAAGGTGATGTCCGCAAAGACTTACGGGAACTGATTTTTCGTGAAATAGTGGCCAATATCATAGTTCACAGGGAATACACAAACGGTTTTTCCACCGACTTTGTTATTTATAAAGACCGTGTGGAAATTACAAACCCCAATAAAACCCTGTTCAGGGGTACATTATCCCTTGAAACCTTTAATCCATATGCCAAAAACCCAAATATCCGTAAATTATTTAGCGAATTCCGCTGGACAGACGAAATCGGTTCAGGGGTAAGAAATGTTTACAAATACCTGAAAATATACGCCAATGGAGCAAAACCACTTTTTATAGAAGATGACTTGTTTAAAACAATTATACCTCTTTCAAGACCTACCATGAGAGACTTAGCTGAACCATTACTGGAATTTGTGGGCTTTATTGTCAGATATGAGGACAAAGGTAGAGTTGAAGCATTAAAAGATATCACACTTTCAAATGAAATAGCTCAATATTCTTCTATTGAAGAGTCCATGTTCAATTTAGGATATAAATGGTATCAGAAAGGAGTGAACCTTGATAAAATTAGATTTTTGATTTACAATGATTTAAAGTTTGAAGATTTCAAAAAAGAGTCAACCTTCGAAGAAAAAGGAGTGAAGTTGCTTAAAAAACGAGGAAAGAATGTAATAAAAGTGCTGGTTTATGCCTTAGACCCCCTGACTCTTGACGAACTTTCAGAATTAATGGAATTCAAAAGCAAAAGCAGCTTCAGGGATGACTACTTAAAACCTTTAAAGGATATAGGGCTTATTAATTTATTAAATCCTGACAAACCCAATGACCCAAATCAAAAATATATTATTACAGAAGAAGGTCAAATGTTTTTAGGGGGATTCTAATTCAATTAAGGTGTAAAAGCTAAGACTTAATCTGAAAGTTACGGATTTAAACTAAATTTATATTTTCACCTTATCAGTAAATATTTTTTTCACAGCCAGCTTTCTCCAAAGCCTCAATCTATTTATCTAAATTCTGATCCTGCGTTGACACCCTGGCATAGCCAAAAACTTTATTCATATAGGTTCATTAAGCTTGTGTCACAAATATAACTACAAAATATTTTCTGGCCCTACTTTTTAGCCTGACTTTTATGAACAATTTAGAAATTTTTAAGACCTACTGGCCGGGGTCATTAAGCTATAGCTATTTGGGCCTGTAATTTTGTCATGGTTGCAATGGTTTTGCAAAATAATGTCCAAATGCAAATGTTAAAATAAAATAATGGTAGGCAACAGGGAAGAAAATAAGGTTTTATTAACTAATTGAATTTATGTCGTTTTTAAAATATCTGACGCAACATCATTAATATGAATAAATGTTACTCTATCACCCAATTTCAAAGACAAATCGAATGATTCAGAATAATATTCAATTTTTGATGCCAAATCTGTAATAATAACTGAATCTTTGTCAACCATAGTAACAATTCCTTCAAGCCTAAATTCTTTATTTAAAAAATCAAGCTGATTCCTGGTAATTGTTGTCACTTGACTTATCCATTCTCCAGTTTCCCTATCTCTACTCGTACATATTTTTCTAGTATCCTTTAAATAATGCGTTTGAACATCTAATAATATACAAAATGGATATGTAAATTCATAAGTTGAACCTCTACTTCCAGTTCCAACTTCAGCAAGTTTAACAATATTAAACTCTTCATTCTTAGCATGTAGAGAAGATACTAGATTAGTGAGATTTGGTAATCTAAAACGGTAAGTTATTTGCTTTTTACAAGCTTTTGCTAATGAATTAGCTATTTCTCTTTCTGATAAATCATAACTTGCTAAAAGATTCTGTGAAAATTCCTTTATGATTTTTATAATATCATTCTTATTGTATAGCTTACCTTTTGCATAACTTGTTGAAGTTATACATTTATCCATTAAACTAGCAAATCTTCGTGATGAACCATCAGAAGCATATATCAATTGTTCTAAGGCATCATGTTCCGAGCCTACTGTTATTTCTATTAAATCTGTAAGCTTAGTGGGCTCAATCTTATTTATTGAAACAACTTTTAAGTAATTATTAACTAATTCAATGCAGTATTCTCGATATGCCTCATAATCATCATTAATTTTTACATTGTAATCAAGATTAACTATTGAGCCAAATCTGTCCTCATTTAATATATCTGATATATCATTAGGATATACAGCTATGCGAGTATAATAGGGTCCACTATTTCTTATAGAATTCATCCAACGAAGAAACCCATTTTCAGAATCATTAAAAAATTCTTTTGGAAAAACCGGGGCAACTTCATCAATTAATAATAATATATGAGTAAAATAATTAGACATATTTTCTCTAATAGCAATTCCAAGCTTCCAAATAATACTACCTTCTTGTTTATATAATACTTGTAATTTCTGTTTTACTCTGAACAAAGCATTTCTGAATTCAGCTGACTTTAATTCCTTATCCTTAATATCTAATGCTGAAAGTACTGATTCGAAAATTAACTTTTCAGCTGATTCAATTATTGTAACGATTGAACTTTTCCATTCAGAACTATGAATTAATGACAAATTGACTATTACGGGAAATGATTCACTAACTTTTTTATTTTTAACATTGGAGTCAAAAGTATAATTCCCAAATACATTCAAATATCTTAATAACATGGTTTTACCAGAACCTCTACTTCCTCTAATAATAGCATCTCCATTTGTCTGACTCCTCCTTTATTTCTACCTTCACTCGAAACAAACAATTGAATTATTTGATTTGCTGAAATTTTTTCCGCATTACCAAAAGTAAATGGATTTCGCTTGATTTTAAATTTATCAAATCAAAGCTAAATCTTGCATACTATTAGAAGAAAATGTATCAAAATTTACAAGGTGGGGTAAATCATATATAGTTGGATTATTTTCAATTGAATTATCGTCAGTCCAAGCACCTAAACCGAATTTTCCACGTTTATTAGGACTATATGCTCTCCAATATGATTCAAGTTTTTTATTATAAGAATCCAAAACGTGAATAGTATATTGATTTTGAATTCCATCCGTTCGTTGACTCCTGTCAACGCCAGCAGACCCAGAACCTGAATAAATAATAGATTTTCCCTCATGCTTCACTTCATGACATCGATTTTCATGGATATGGCCAGTTAATAAAATATTATAGCCATTTTCTATTAAAATGGTTTCTATTTCATAAGAATTATTAATTACAGAGGATGGTACTTTATCATTTTGATCAATTCTATATGGCATAAACATATTTTATATAATCTTCAGTCCCATTACCAAAATTTCTAATAATACTATTAATAAGTTTTCCAGAATCTACAAAACCAAAATGATTCAAATGATCTTCCTTTCCACAACTATTCATAAACAAAAACTCAATTCCCAACCTGTGTA
>CAVYAE010000054.1:0-63263 GCA_963766305.1 uncultured Bacteroidota bacterium | reverse complement strand
GTAGCGGGAGCCAGACTCGAACTGACGACCTTTGGGTTATGAGCCCAACGAGCTACCACTGCTCCATCCCGCAATATATCTTACAGATGTTATTTTCTGGTTGTTAGAAGAGCAAAAAGGTCAAATTCTACAGAATGCTCTTTTTTTTTAAGCGTTTGCAAATGTATATCATTTTTAGTAATCTTGAAAAATTAATTGTAATTTTAGTCGTTATATTTTATTATTAATCGTTTTAATTATGCCACGGCTGTTTAAAGCTACCGATATTAGTCAGGAAGAAAAGGAAATAAGAAAAGATTATTTCGACAGGCATACACCAATTATTATTTGTAAGGATGAAGTTTCAAAAGGAGAGAAATTTATGGTTAAGGTTCGGATTGGTTCACAATATACTCATCCTGACGAATCAACCCATTATATTAACTATATCCAGCTTTGGAACAGGGAAACATTAATTGCTGAAACACGATTCTTGCCAGGTACATATGGTAATAAACCCAATAATCCCGAGGTTGATTTTTATATAATTGCACCTGATGTAAGTCTTAATCTTACTGCGATGTCACTTTGCACTCAGCACGGGCTATGGGTTTCGGAACCTAAAACAGTGAAAGTGATATGAAGTAATGTGCATATGTGCAAATTGTTGATTAATTACTAATTAATTTGCGTAATAAATTAAATACAATAAAATTTACTACAAATTATCCAAATGGCTGATCGTAAGAAAAGAATAAAAAGAAGACATATAATATTAAATCAGCTAAAGCATAAGTACAGGCTTGTATTTTTCAATGACAACACATTTGAAGAGGTTTGGCATTTACGGTTATCAGCCATGAATGTTTTGTCTGCTGTGGGTACAATTTCAGTGGTTATGATAGGGTTGGTAATAGCTTTGATGGCCTTTACCCCTCTAAGAAGTCTTATTCCCGGATATCCTGATGAAGATATGAAACAGAAGAATTTAACAAATTCAATAAGGCTCGATTCACTTGAAAACCAACTTAGAATACGCGACCAGTATTTTGCCAACCTTAATGCTTTAATATCCGGCCAGGAACCTATTAATTATGCAAATAAGGCCGATTCTACAAAAAACTACAAAAAAATAAGATTTACAAAGTCTTTGAACGATTCCATGCTTCGTCAGCAGATTGAAGAAGAGGAACAGTTCAATTTTTCAGTCGCCCCATCTGCTAAACAGGTTAGTTCAATTGCCCAGATGCATTTTTTTACTCCTGTAAAAGGTATAATTATAAATAGTTTTAATTCCAAAGAAAATCACTATGGCATAGATATAGTTGCCTCACCTAATGAAGTTGTCAAATCAACGCTCGATGGTACTGTTACTTTAGCTACATGGACTCTTGCAACCGGATATAATATTCAGATACAACATGCCAATAATATTATTTCGGTTTACAAGCACAATGCCAATCTTTTAAAAAAAGAAGGTGACCACGTCTTAGCCGGGGATGCCATAGCAATAGTAGGAAATTCCGGGGAACTGTCGACCGGCCCGCACCTGCACTTCGAACTATGGATAAACAGAAGTCCTGTTAATCCGGAAGATTATATAATATTTAACTAGGGATGAGGGTGTTTAATATATAATAATGGAAATAATAAAAAAGAAACGGATAGCTATTCTCGGTTCTACTGGTTCCATTGGCACCCAATCCTTAGAAGTTATTGATAATAATAAAGATAAATACTCTGTTGCAGTTCTTACTGCTAATAATAATGTAGATTTGTTGATCAGACAGGCAATTAAATACGTACCAACATTTGTAGTTATCTGCAATACAGAAAAATACCAACTTTTAAAAGAAGCCCTGCAATATTTGCCAATAACCGTGATGGCAGGTGTTGATGCAATATCCGAAGTTGTAATGACCGACTCCATTGATATGGTTATCACAGCCATGGTTGGCTATGCCGGTTTAAAACCAACTATTAATGCCATTACAGCCAAAAAAGAAATTGCCCTCGCAAATAAGGAAACATTAGTTGTCGCTGGAGAGCTTATAACTCAACTAGCTAAAATAAATAATGTTAATATTTTACCTGTAGATTCTGAACATTCTGCAATATTTCAATGCCTGCAGGGCGAAAAACCGGAATCTGTTGAAAAAATAATTCTGACAGCTTCGGGGGGACCATTTGTCGGGAAAGATTCAACATTCCTTAAATCAGTAACAAAAGAACAGGCGCTCAAGCACCCTTGTTGGGAAATGGGTGCTAAAATAACAATTGATTCGGCTTCCCTTATGAATAAGGGATTGGAGGTAATTGAAGCTAAATGGTTGTTTAACCTCGATCCGCAGCAGATAGAAGTTGTGGTGCACAGGCAGTCGTTGATACATTCAATGGTTCAGTTTATCGACGGATCGGTTAAAGCTCAGATGGGAGTGCCTGACATGAAGGTACCTATCCAGTACGCATTGTCATACCCTGTAAGAATTAAATCACATTTCCCAAGAATGTCCTTTTCAGACTACCCTCTCATTACCTTTGAAAAACCGGATATCATTAATTTCAGAAATTTAGCATTAGCATATAAAGCATTACAAATCGGAGGAAACCAGCCATGTATACTCAATGCTGCCAATGAGGTTGTTGTTGAAGCATTTCTTTGCGAAAGGATAGGTTTTTACCAAATGTCAGATATTATTGAACAAACACTCGATAAAATACCTTATATTGCCGCCCCAAATTATGAAAACTATAGACAATCCAACGATGAGGCTAAGAAATACAGCCAATCGCTGATTTAATTGTGTTAACTAAGTAATAGGCACTTTATAGAAGTTAAATTATAATAAATATTACATAATGGAGATAGTAATTAAAACTGCACAATTCTTATTAAGTCTTTCAATATTAGTTATTTTACACGAATTTGGCCATTTTGCATTTGCAAAATTGTTTAAAACAAGGGTAGAAAAATTTTATCTTTTTTTTGATCCCTGGTTTTCTATATTCAAATTCAAAAAGGGTGAAACAGAATATGGCCTTGGTTGGCTGCCGCTTGGAGGATATGTTAAAATTTCCGGGATGATAGATGAATCGTTCGATAAGGAACAACTTAAACAACCTCCCCAGCCATGGGAATTCCGTTCCAAACCAACAGGACAGAGACTTTTGATAATGATTGGAGGAGTTTTGGTAAATTTTCTGTTAGCATTAGTAATATATTCAATATCATTATATATCTGGGGTGAGGAATATCTGCCCGCTGAAAATGCAATATACGGAATAACAGTCGATTCTTTGGCATATAAGGCCGGATTAAGAAACGGGGATAAAATTTTATCCGTAGATAATGTTAAGGTTGAAGATTTTCTTAAAATCCCTTATACCATTGCCGTTAACCAGGCAAAGACAGTACAGGTAATCCGAAATAATGAAAAAATAGATGTGGCTTTACCTGAGGACCTGACGCATGCACTGATACGTCTAAAAAAGAATGAATTTATTTCAGTGAGGTACCCTTTTGTAATTGGCGAATTTATGAAAGAATCGGTTGCAAAGAAAGCCGGTTTTTTAATTGGTGATAAAATCGTTTCAATTAATGGTGAAGAAGCACTGTATTTCGATGAAGTCAGAGCTATTATATCCAAAAATGTAAATCAGAAAATATCCGTAGCCATTGAACGTGCTGGTCAAATCTATAATATTGACGTTGTCGTACCTGCCTCCGGTAAAATTGGTATAGCGGCCAATGGGGATTTATCAAAGTTTTTTAAACTGAAACATCTTCAATATAACTTTTTTGAATCAATTCCGGCTGGCATATCAAAAGGTTTTGAAAAACTGGCCGATTATGTCAGGTCTTTTAAACTTATATTTTCAAGATCGGCGAAAGGTTATGAATCTCTGGGAGGATTTATTACTATGGGAAGCATTTTCTCGGGTGTATGGGACTGGCAGTCATTCTGGAGTTTAACAGCATTTTTATCTATAATTCTGGCTTTCATGAATATTTTACCCATTCCGGTGTTGGATGGAGGACATGTATTGTTTCTGTTGTACGAAATGATTACCGGCCGCAAACCAAGTGATAAGTTCCTCGAACATGCTCAAATTGTAGGATTGGTTATTTTGATTGGCTTGATGCTATATGCTAATGGCAATGATATAGTAAGGCACTTCTTTAAATAAATAAGGATTCATTGACAGAACTTAATAATTAATAAAAGCCTTATTTCTGGTTTCTTGTCCCAATTAAAATCTTATGATAATTCACAGGATAATATTCTTATTAATTGCATTTTATATTGCCTGCATGTCAAACTGTTATGGGCAGGTTGCAAATCAGGACTCAGCGATCAGATATCCTGATATGTTTTATGAATACCGTTTTGCCAGTCTTGAAAAGAAGACTCCGGTGCCACTTGAATACAATGCATTGGTACGTAGGTATATTGATAAATTTACAAATGAAAGACGGTCGGATGTTTGTAAAGTACTTGGCTTGTCAAAATTATATTTCCCTGTTTTTGAGTACTATCTTGATAAATATAATCTTCCTCTTGAATTGAAGTATCTGGCAGTTGTTGAATCGGGACTCGATCCACTCGCTAAATCACCTTCCGGTGCTGTCGGGTTATGGCAGTTTTTGTATCAATCATCAAAAATGTTCGATTTAAAAGTAGATTCTTATATTGACGAACGCAGCGATATATATAAATCCACCGATGCAGCATGCAGGTACTTCAGATATCTTTATCAGACATTTAACGACTGGCACCTTGTTCTGGCTGCATACAACGGAGGACCCGGAGTAGTTCGTAACGCCATAGAACGAAGCGGCGGTAAAACAAACTTATGGGATTTAATTCCCTACTTGCCGGAACAGACTCAAAACTACATACCTGCATTTATTGCAATGAATTATATGTTCAATTTTGCAGGTGACCATAACCTGATACCTGTAAAACCGGAATTTACATTTAATGATATTGATACAGTTTACATTACCTATGAAATTAATTTTTCACAAATCGTAGGTAATATCCCTGTTACAATTGAGGAATTAAAGTTTCTTAACCCTCAGTACAAGCTTGATATTATTCCTGAAACAGGTGTTAAGCAAAATCTTGTTTTACCGGCGAAATTAATTAAAAGTTATCTTTCATTCGAAAATAAAATTGTGTCTACCCTTCTTGTAAAGGATTCGATTAACAATAAAAATCATCATTTAAATCAAACAAGTTATACGGTAAGAAAGGGCGATTTCCTGCATAAAATTGCAATGAGGTATAATTGCAGTCTTTCTGAATTAAAAGAGTGGAATGGTTTAACATCCGATACCATTTCCCCTGGCCAGGTCCTGGTAATCTGGGAAAAATAACCCAAAATTAATTAACCCCGGTTGTTGAAAATATAAAATTCAGCATATAAGGAATTGAGTTATATTTGTAATAATACATAAAATTAAAGAAAAATGTTAAACATAAAGAAAACTTCATCCTATAGTTTAGATGAGAATATAGTCCTGATTATAGATAAGAATAAGGATTTAAAAGAGTTTAATCTTACAAAAGAAGAATCCGGTTTTATTTATAAAGAACTTGAAAGAAAAGAATCCCTGATAATCTTAAACAGGTATACAAACTGGATAATTGTTCAGGCCATTGATAGTTCAAAAGATATTAATGCCCAAAAAGAACTTCAGAGAATAGACGGACATAAAATATGTAATTTTATTCAGGAGCATAAACTTATACAAATCACCATTGCAGATGAAGCCAAAGAAGTGAATTTAACACTTGCATTGCTGGAAGGACTTATTTTAAGTAATTACCAGTTTATAAAATATTTTAAGGATGCCGGTGATAAACGTACATCGCTGGTTGAAATTACCGTTGCAGCAGATAAAATTCCCGGAGCAGATATTCAAACTCTTTCTTCTTTGGCAGAGGCAGTATATTTCGCAAGAGACCTGGTCAATGAACCTGCTTCTTTTCTTACCTCTGTAAAACTTTCCCAGGAAATTGCAGAGATGGGTAAAAAATCCGGATTCAAAACAGAAATTTTTGATAAACAAAAAATTAGTGAATTGAAGATGGGAGGTTTGTTATCTGTAAACAAAGGCAGTACTGATCCCCCTACCTTTACTGTTTTGGAGTGGCACCCGCTAAACGCCGTAAATAAGCAACCTTATGTTTTGGTGGGTAAAGGAGTGGTATACGATACTGGAGGCCTGAGCTTAAAACCTACCCATGACAGTATGGATTATATGAAATGTGATATGGCTGGTGCAGCAGCAGTAGCATCTGTATTTATGGCACTTGCAAAAAACAAAGTTCCTGTATATGCCATCGGACTCATACCTTCAACGGATAACAGACTTGGACCCGATTCATACGCGCCGGGAGACGTAATTACAATAAGTGATGGAACTACTGTTGAAGTTCTTAATACTGATGCTGAAGGCAGGCTTATTCTTGCAGATGCAATTTGTTATGCCAATCGTTACCAACCTGAACTTATAATTGATATTGCAACTTTAACCGGGGCTGCTCACAGGGCTATAGGAACACAAGGCATGGTTGGCATGGGCAATGCACCTGAAAAAGTAGTTCACCGTTTAGTCGAAACAAGCTACAGCGTGCATGAACGTATTGCCCTGTTTCCTTTTTGGGAAGAATATGCCGAATCCTTAAAATCTGACATCGCAGATATCCAAAATATAGGAGGAGACCTTGCCGGTGCTATTACTGCAGGTAAATTTCTTGAACATTTTAGCAAATACCCTTATTTTCATCTTGATATTGCAGGTTTAGCTTTTCTTAAAAAAAGTGAAAGTTACAGAGGTACAGGAGCAACAGGAACAGGTGTAAGGTTGTTATACAGGTTTCTTGAAAGCATAGCCAGGGTTTAACAACAATAAAATAAATTTTTGACAATGAATGACAATAAAATAAAAGTAGGAATAAGTCAAGGCGATATTAACGGAATTAGTTATGAAGTTATCCTCAAAACACTCATTGATCCTCATTTATACGATTTATGCACACCGATTATTTATGGATCTCCTAAAGTAGTTGCTTATCACAGGAAAACTTTAAACCTGGGTGCATTTAACCTGAATACTATCCGCAGTGCCGAAGAAGCACACGATAGAAGAGCTAATATAATTAACTGCCTCGATGATAATGTGCGTGTTGAATTGGGCAGGTCAACTCCTCATGCCGGAGAGGCTTCGCTTATAAGCCTTAAGGCAGCAATTAAAGATCTTAAAGACAATAAAATAGACGTGCTTGTAACTGGTCCTATCAATAAAAATAATATTCAGTCGGATCATTTTAAATTTCCCGGACATACTGAATACCTGACGGAGGAATTTGGTGCTAAAAAAGCACTAATGATTATGGTTAGTGATATATTAAAAGTTGCTTTGGTTACAGGGCATATTCCACTATCTCAGGTACCTGAAACAATTACAATTGATAATATAGTATCTAAACTTCATATGCTTAACAAGTCATTATTAGTTGATTTTGGAATAAGACGTCCTAAAATAGCTGTGCTTGCTTTAAATCCCCATGCCGGTGAAGACGGTCTTCTGGGTACTGAAGAAATAGATATTATAGCTCCTGCAATAGAAAAGGTTAAACAGGAAGGAATAATTGCTGCAGGACCTTACCCTGCAGATGGTTTTTTTGGCTCCGGTAATTTCAGAAAATTCGATGCTGTATTAGCTATGTATCACGATCAGGGATTGATTCCGTTTAAAACTTTGATATTTGAAGATGGTGTTAACTTTACCGCAGGATTACCAATAATAAGGACCTCACCTGCACATGGTACAGCATATAATATTGTAGGAAAAGATGAGGCTTCGGAATCGTCATTCCGCCAGGCTGTCTATCTTGCCTGCGATGTTTTTAAAAACAGGAAACAATATATACAGCTGACAAGTAACCCTTTGAAGGATGTAATTGTGGAATAATTTTAACTATTTCAACAGATGTACGAATTTATTGAAGGTAATATTATAGAATTAACTCCGGCTTATGTGATTATTCAAACAGGTGGAGTTGGATATCTGATACATATATCCTTAAACACTTATACTCAGTTTTCAAATTTTAATAAAAATGGTAAACCCTTAATATTTAAAGTTTATGTCCATCAGATCGTCCGGGAAGATTCGGAGAGTCTGTTTGGATTTTATTCTACCAGGGAACGTGAGTTATTCAGGCTGCTCATAACTGTTTCAGGAATAGGAGCAAATACTGCCAGGATGATATTATCCTCCTTAAACCCTGATGAACTCAGTAGATCTATTGTTGAAGGAAATGTAAATGTTTTAAAGTCAGTTAAAGGCATTGGGCTAAAAACTGCCCAGAGGATGATAATAGATTTGAAAGACAAGATAGGTTTGGAAACTTCGCTGAATGATAAAGTACCTGTTCAAAACAATACTATAAGGGAAGAAGCGTTATCAGCATTAGTTACTTTAGGTTTTGCAAAATCCATGGTCGAAAAAGTAATAGACAAATTCCTGGCAACAACTCCTGATTTAACAGTTGAAGATTTAATTAAACAAATATTAAAATCTATATAAATTATACAGATACAAATATTTGGGTTTAACCATACCCTAAATTACCATTGAAGCATCTAATTTGTAAATATATACTATTAGCTTTTACTATTTTTCTGTTGTGCCTTGCAGAAATGTTGGGCGCCTATGGTCAAACAGATAGTTCTTACAGTAATTCACATAATTTACCTGCTTCTTATCATTATAATTATAAATATGATGATAGCCGGTTACCTTACCAGCCAACAGAAAACCCTTTTGGTCTGAATCTTAAACTGCCATCAAATTATAAAAGCATAATTGAATACGACCCCGGTAAGAATGAATATATATTCAAAGAGAAAATAGGTACTATAGATTATGTTACTCCATATGCTTTATCTTTGCCAGACTATATTTTACTTCAGCAGGAGACTGCCAATCATGATTACTGGCGTGAGCGACGCAGAAATGATAAAACCGGAACAGCTGTCAACCCTATAATTCCTAACCTTAACCTTGGCGGAGAAGCATTAAATAATATTTTCGGAAATAATTCCATTAATATAGTACCTCAGGGTTCAGCTGAACTTATATTTTCATTAAATACTGTCAGTACACAGAATCCCCAAATTCCAACAAATTTACGCACCACGACTACATTCGATTTTAAG
This sequence comes from uncultured Bacteroidota bacterium, assembly GCA_963766305.1. Taxonomy (GTDB): domain Bacteria; phylum Bacteroidota; class Bacteroidia; order Bacteroidales; family JAAUTT01; genus JAAUTT01. The sequence goes on along the minus strand of CAVYAE010000054.1, from coordinate 54,050 downwards.
GAAAAAATTCAGATGAATGTTACCGGTACTATAGGGGATAAACTTAAACTGGGTATTAATTACAATACCGAGTCAACCTTTCAGTTTGAAAATACCACAAAACTTGAATATACCAGCAAGGATGACGATATAATAAAAAAGATTGAAGCAGGAAATGTCTCCATGCCTCTCACCGGAACACTTATTACCGGCAGCCAGACTCTTTTTGGAATAAAAACCCAGCTACAGTTCGGAAATTTAAAAATCACTGCAATAGCTGCACAGCAGCAGGGCCAGTCTACAACCATTCAGCTTAATGGAGGTGCACAAACTACAACATTCGATATCCCAATAGATCAATATGATGCTAATAAACACTTTTTCCTGGCACAATTTTTTAAGGATAACTATGAAAATGCACTTAGAAACCTCCCAAATATAAACTCTGATTATACCATTACACAGATTGAAGTATGGGTGACCAATAAAACAGGTAATTATACAAGTTCCAGAAATATTATCGCTTTGGTGGACCTGGCTGAATCAGGCAGCAATGTGTATAATAAAATCCCAATGTTCCAGTCGGCAACATCAGCTATTGTGGCACCAAGCAATCTATCTAACGGAATATATAACGCACTGGCTGATGGTCCTTATAATATCCGAAATTTCAATAATATATCAACCGTGTTACAGACTTTGCAAAAATCCACTGCTCAGGGGTTTTTCAACGATCGGGATTATGAAGTTCTGGGAAGTGCCAGATTACTTACCAGTAAAGAATATACCTTAAACGCCCGTTTGGGGTATATATCTCTGAATGCTGCTCTGAATTCGGATGAAATTCTTGCTGTTGCTTTTACATATGTATATAAAGGAAAAACATACACCGTTGGGGAATTGTCTTCCAATCTTACAAATACTAACAGTACGTTAATAACCAAATTGTTAAAACAGGCTTCCTTTACCACACAGGATCCCAACTGGAGTTTAATGATGAAGAACGTTTATTCTTTAAATGCATACCAATTGAGTTCCACAAATTTTAATTTTAATATCCTTTACATGGATGACAGGAAAGGATCTTTAGTAAATTATATCCCTGAACCGGAAACAGATAAAGATATTTTACTTGGTTCTGTGTTTGGTCTGGACAAGTTAAATACAAATCTGGATTATGTTGAGGGTGGTGATGGATTTTTCGACTTTGTGGAAGGCGTTACCGTTAATTCCTCCAACGGCAGGATCTTCTTCCCCACCCTTGAGCCATTCAACACAACATTAAAAAAATATCTATTATCAAAAAATGTACCGTTAGATGTTATAAATACATACATATATCCCGAATTATATGATTCTACTCAGACAGAGGCACGGCAACTAACCCAGAAAGATAAATTCAGGCTGAAAGGATCTTATCAGTCCTCATCAGCCTCATCGGATATCCAGTTAAATGCTATGAATATACCACAGGGATCGGTAGTTGCCACTGCCGGTGGTAGAAAACTTGTAGAAAACCAAGACTATACAGTAGATTATACCCTTGGCAGGGTTAAAATTATTAATCCTGGTCTAATAGAATCAGGTACACCCATAACTATATCTGTAGAAAACAATTCCCTGTTTAACATGCAGACAAAAACACTTGTTGGTACACACCTGGATTATAAGGTATCGGACGAACTTACACTGGGAGGCACCCTGCTAAATTATAGTGAAAGACCCTTAACACAAAAAGTGAATATTGGTGACGAACCTGTCAACAACACAATATGGGGATTAAATGGCAGTTATGCCACCAAATCGCAGGTTTTGACCAGTTTACTCAATAAGATTCCATTTCTTGCATTAAAGGATGCTTCCTCTTTTAATGCCGATGCTGAATTCGCCCAGCTGTTACCAGGACAGTCAAGTGCCATCAACAATGCTGCATATATAGACGATTTTGAAAGCAGCGAAACTGACATAGATTTAAAAACACAGAGCTCGTGGTTTCTGGCCAGTACCCCTGCTGACCTGAGTCTTTTTCCTGAATCACAGCTGACTAATAACCTGGTTTATGGTTATAACAGGGCACTTATGTCATGGTACGTTGTCGACCCAATGTTTTTCTATGGTAATTTTACAACTGAAACACCAAATTATATACAGAATACTCCAGCACAATATACAAGTCATTTTACCAGGATGGTGAATGCCAATGAGATTTTCCCCGGACTTGAAGTTGCCACGGGTTTACCGAATACTTTGCCAATCCTGAACGTAGCGTATTACCCAAAAACACGTGGACCTTATAATTACGACGCGCATAATGTCAATCCTGACGGAACTTTAAAAAATCCACAAAAACGCTGGGGTGGCATGCAAAGACAAATCGTCAATACCGACTTTGAAGCTGCCAATATAGAATACATTGAATTCTGGCTTATGAGCCCATTCATTGCCGATACCCTTCAGAAAACAAACCCCGCCGGCGGATCGTTATATTTCGACCTGGGGGATGTTTCAGAGGATGTGCTCAAGGACGGTCAGAAATCATATGAAAACGGGCTCCCTGTCGACTATACTTTAACTGCCGTCGACTCAACAGCTTGGGGATATGTCTCTACAAATCCAACACTTAGCACCGGTTTTACCAGTGCCGATCCTCAGGCAGTAAAAAATCAGGATGTAGGACTCGACGGACTAAGTTCGTTCAGAGAACAAAGGTATTTCAAGACTTTCCTGGATTCGCTCAGACATATTACTAATTCAGCTGCCTATAAAACGGCCCTGGCAGATCCATCATCAGACGATTTCCGATACTTTATAGGAGGTAACATTGATTCAATACCGGAATCGGATAACCTTGGAATATTAACCCGGTACAAATATTATTGTAATCCTGAAGGTAACTCGGCTCCATCTTCATCTACCCAAACTTATTCCTCAACCTCCATACCTAATACTGAAGATATTAATAATGACAATACACTCAGCACTTCCGAGAATTTCTATCAATACCAGGTTCAGATAACACCAAGCCAGCTTAAATCGAGCACAAATTTCTTCGTGGATTCGGTCGTAACAACACCTGGTGCTCTGAATGGACATACTATATCACCTGAAACCTGGTATCATTTCAGAGTACCTATACATTCCTACCAGAAAATTGTAGGATCGATCCAGGATTTTAAAACTATAAGGTTCATGCGTATGTACTTAACAGGATGGCAGGATTCTGTTATTCTTCGTTTTGCCCGGCTGCAGCTTGTCCGTGGTGAGTGGCGTGTGTCGGATCAAAATCTTAAAATTGGAGGTGAAAATATTTCAACCCCTGCACAAGCAGACTGTGCTTTCAATATATCAGCAGTAAATATAGAAAATAATAATAGTCCGGCTCAAAAACCAACGAATTATGTATTGCCTCCGGGTATAAACCGTCAGAGTGATCCTTCGAATCCACAGTTACAGCAGCTGAACGAACAATCTATGGTGCTCAATGTCGTCAACCTTGCCAACGGTGATGCCAGGGCTGCCTATAAAACTGTAAATCTGGATATCCGTAATTACAAGCACCTGATAATGGATGTACATGAAGAAAGGGTTATAGGACTGCCTCTGAGTGCTCTCAATGATTATGATTTAAGTATTTTTCTTCGCATGGGGTCCGACGATGTTGACAACTATTATGAATATGATGTTCCTATGCATATTACCAAACCCGGTTATTATAACAATGACAACAACTCCGACAGGGATACCGTCTGGCCTGAAATAAACCGGCTGGATTTTGATCTCGACAATTTTCAGAATGCCAAGCTGGCCCGGGACGCCGCTATGAATAAATCAGGGACTTACCTCAATTATCAGACAATATATCCATATAAGGTAACCGGATTGAAAGGCACATTTTATGTCAGGGGTAACCCTAATACAGCCAATATTAAAACCCTTATGATTGGCGTCAGGTATACCGGGAAGCCCGGACAAAACGGGTCGAGCCGCAGTGCTTCAGTTTGGGTGGATGAACTGCGAGTAACAGATTTTATAGATAAAAGCGGATGGGCGGCAGAAGTGCGAACTTCTACCAAATTGTCAAATCTGGGAGTGCTAAATGTATCGGGAGGCATACTAACGCCGGGGTTTGGAGGTCTCGAACAAAAACTTGGTCAGCGCAGCCTTAACGAAATTGTTCATTATAATATATCATCAAACATGGAACTGGGGAAATTTTTTTCGGATAAAGCGAAAGTTTCCATACCTATGTACGTAAGTTATTCAAAAAGCATATCTACCCCTGAATACAATCCTCTCGACCCTGACATATTATTAACTTCAACACTTAATAATTTGTCAACACAACATCAGAAAGACTCAGTAATGTCACTTGTTCAGGATGTTATAGAAAGGAAAAGCATAAGTTTTACAAACGTAAGAATCAACAGGATAAACCCAAAATCTCATTTCTGGGATTTGTCAAATTTTTCTTTAAACTATTCATACAGTTCAAGTGTTGAGCATAATATTACCTGGTCGCAGAACAAAGATGAAACCTACAGGGGCGGGTTAAATTATACTTATAATTTAAAACCAAAAAATATTGCTCCTCTTGAAAAATTACCTTTACTAAAGAACAATGATTTCAGGATTGTCCGTGATTTAAATTTCACACCTTTACCTACTCTTATCTCTTTCAAGACAGAAATGATCCGTCATTATAATGAGATAGATACAAGAAACCTGGATGAGTTGGGTACTTCAAGCAATTTACTTACTGCACCCGCTTCTGTTAACAAGGACTTTTTGTGGAATCGTAACTATCAGATTAGCTGGGATCTTACCAAATCTATTAAACTTGATTTTAAAGCAGCCAACAATTCAAGGCTGGATGAGCCATATTTTGATGAACCAGGAGGACCTGGCAATGTTGTAAGTCAGTATTTTAAAACAGATTATCAACGCTGGAAAGACACCATTTGGAGGCAAATATTTAACGGAGGGCGTACAATACATTATCAGCATGATTTAAGTGCTAACTATAGCGTTCCAATAAGCAAACTACCTTTGCTGGATTGGACAAATTTGACAGCCCACTATGCGTCAACTTTTGAATGGATTGCTGCTCCACTGACTCAGCCGGGAGATACCATTAATAAAATCCCTCTTGGAAATACTATTGATAACTCCCAGAATTTCCAACTAAATGGTACTCTCAATTTTAGCACTTTATATAATAAGGTACCCTATTTTAAAAAATTATTCAAACCCGATCCAAATAAGGCAACAAAAAAGAAATTTAAAATAGTAACATACCAGCGGGACAAAACCTCTATAATTGCCAGGATCCCTAAAATAATAAATCATAAGCTGGCAACACAGGATGTAACTGTAAAAGTTTATAAGTCGGATGGCACAGAGATTAAAGGTAAAATGGATATTGTAAATCCCAATAAGATAACCTTTACAACTGATTCGGACTATTCGGGCATAACCATTTTAGTGAAAGGAAAAGTTGAGGAAAAACCAAGTCCAATGATTTTTATTATGGAAAACTTTACCAGGGTTTTGCTTAGTATAAAAACTATTAATCTGACTTACAGTGTTAATGCAGGAACTTACGTACCAGGCTATTTGCCTGGGACAAAATTCCTTGGTACAGAAAGCGCCACGGATCCTAATGCGCCAGGATTACCGTTCTTATTTGGTTATCAGGATCCTAAATTTGCACATATAGCAATGAAAAGTGGCTGGATTTCATTTAGTCCTTACCTGAATATCCCCTATAGAATGTCATACACCCAAAATGTAAATATCAGGGGCACCCTTGAGCCTATTCCCAGCCTTAAAATAGAAATAACTGCACTACACAGTTACTCCAATACTCAAAGTTCTTATTATGACACAGCAACTTACCAACTCATTAACCCTGTTCAAACCGGTACTTTCAGTATGACTTTCCTCTCAATTGGCACTGCCTTTGAAAAGCAGACTGCCCCGACATATAATTCACCAACATTTCAGAAATTCCTGAATTACAGGTTCGGCATTGCACAAAGGCTGGCTTATAACAGACAATCCCTGATGCCGGGATATATTTATAATATAGATCCTACTACAGGTTTCCCGGATGGTTACGGACCTACGGACCAGGAAGTTCTTATCCCTGCATTTATAGCTGCTTACGGTAACAAAAATCCTAATAATATATCCCTTGACCGGATTCCGTCGATAAGAGATATGTTGCCAAACTGGTCGATAAAATATGACGGGTTGACCAAGCTGAAAATTCTGGAACCCTATTTCAAGTCAATAATATTAAGCCATTCTTACAGGTCGACATACAATATAGGTAGTTTTATTTCTACACCTGACTCCTCGCATGATAGTTTTAATTATGTATTATCAACAATCAGGGATCTTGAAAATAATTTTGTTCCACTGATGAATATAACTTCTGTTTCCATTACTGAAGCATTTGCACCCTTGTTTGGTGTAGAATTTACTCTTAAAAACAGCCTATCAGGAAAATTCGAATATAAAAAAAGCAGGAATGAGGCATTAAGTTTAACAAATAACCAGCTTATTGAAAACACAACTGATGAATATGTTATTGGATCCGGGTACAAAATAAATAGTTTCACCCTCATAAAAACTGCGGCGGCACAAAAAGGATATAAAACTTCCTTAAATTTAAGGGGCGACTTTTCAATCCGCAACACTAAAACTATTATTCGTCCTCTGGATACTTCTCCTACAGCTTCTTCAGGCCAGTATGCCCTGAGCATTATGATATCAGCCGATTATTCTCTTAGCAAGAGCTTCAATATGAGGGCGTTTTATGACAGAAAAGTAAGTACCCCCCTGGTCATTGGTAATGGAGGATACCCTACCACTAATAGCGACATAGGCCTTAGTTTAAGTTTTAAACTCACTAAATAAAGCTTGGTGTATAGTATTTACAGCTTAATAAAATAAGCTAAAAATTCATATTTTTTATTAGCAGAGGCTTGTCAGGTTTATGCAATTATGTTACTTTTGAATTCACGTCTAAAATTACTATAGCTCTAACATCTAACCACTATATTATGAATATTCCGGAAAATCTTAAATTTACACAGGAACACGAATGGATAAAAATAGAAGGTAATCGGGGAATAATAGGAATTACTGATTATGCCCAGGGAGAACTTGGTGACATTGTTTTCATTGAAATTGAAACTATTGACGAGACAATAGCTCAGGATGAAGTTTTTGGAACCATAGAAGCTGTTAAAACAGTTTCGGACTTATTTATGCCTGTCTCTGGTAAGGTATTGGAAGTAAATGGACTACTCCAGGATACTCCTGAACTGGTTAACAAGGATCCATATGGCGAAGGATGGCTTATAAAGATCAGTATTGATGATCCGTCCGAACTTGAAAAGTTGCTGTCTGCCAGCCAGTATAAAGAAATGATAAATTCATAAAATGCATTCGGAAAAAATACAGTTGTTAAAAACTGAACTTAAATCAGAGCTCATAAACAATATATTGCCATATTGGATTCATAATATGGTGGATAATGAACATGGAGGTTTTTACGGTCAGATAAGAGGAAATGAACAAAAGGTACCATTGGCCGATAAAGGAGGGATACTAAATGCACGTATATTATGGACATTTTCTTCTGCTTATCTTATTTTGAAAGATCCTTCCTACCTGCAAACTGCAAACCGCGCCAATGATTACATTCTCAAATATTTTAAAGATAGGGATTTAGGAGGTACTTACTGGAGCATAACCTATGAAGGTAAGCCCTCAGATACAAAAAAACAAATATATTCCCAGGCTTTTTTCATATATGCCTTATCGGAATATTACAGAGCTACTGGTAATGATGAAAGTTTATCTGCTGCAAAGGAACTTTACAACCTTATTGAAAAATACAGTTTCGATAACATTAACAACGGGTACCTTGAAAGCTACAGCCGCGACTGGAAGCTGCTTGAGGATTTGCGACTCAGCGAGAAAGATGCAAATGAGAAAAAAACTATGAACACTCATCTGCATGTTCTTGAAGCCTACACTAATTTTTACAGGGTTTGCAAGCAACCTTCTGTGGCTAAACAGCTGGGGAACATGATTGTACTTTTTCTTGATAAGTTTCTTGATCCCAAAACATTTCATCTTAACCTGTTTTTCGATGAATATTGGAATAGTAAAGCAACAATAACTTCATATGGTCATGATATTGAAACTTCGTGGCTCCTTTATGAAGCCGCAGTTGTTTTAGGTGACAATAAAATAACTGAAAAAGTAAAAGATACAATTCTCAAGGTTGCAGAAGCTGTTACTGAAGGATTACAAAATGACGGCAGTCTCATATACGAAAAAAACAACTCTACGGGACATGTTGATTTTGACAGGCACTGGTGGGTACAAGCCGAAACTATTGTAGGTTATATAAATGCGTATGAACTCACCCATAATGAAAAATATCTAAACTATGCCGTTAATTGCTGGAAATATATACAGCAACATATTATAGATAAAGTTAATGGAGAATGGTTCTGGGGTATCAGAGCCGATGGTTCAGTTAACCATGAAGATGATAAGGCAGGATTCTGGAAATGCCCGTATCACAACGCAAGAGCATGTTTGGAGATAATTACCAGAGTGAATGACTGATTATTCCAACCCGGATATGGGAAGTGATAAGGCTATGGTTTTAAAGTAATTATAAACCTGGAATTCGTAATCTGTAACTTGTTGTTTATAACAATTAATCGTTGTTAACCCCGATTCTTAATTTGCAATGCATTTAAAGAGGTTAGTCAAGCCTGTATAACTTGTTGTGTTCATATTTAAAAATATTGGCTTTGTGTGATTCAGCTACTTTATTAATTTCCAGCCCGGCATTTTCTTATATTGTTCTAACATCAACAGCCTGAAAATATCCAAATTTTGATTTGCTCCAGAATTGGTATGTGATTTATAATATTCAAGCAGTAATTCTGTTACTTGCAATAAATTGTTCATATTTAAAATTGATTGCTTAAATAATCAAATGAAAAATAAGGACAAAGGTATACCACTGAAAATTATTCCTGACATTTTATTGTGAACACAAAATTTTTGACGCAAGGCCAAAATTATTTGATTAAAAATTAACCTCTAACAATTTATTACCGTATTATTACAGGTTAGAATATAACCTGCCATTTTGCAGGTTAAAATGGTAATTATCACAATTAAAGCTAACATCTTGTTAATAAATATACAAAAATCCTGCTACATTTGCAAAATTATTTTTTTATTTTTGCTGATTATAAAATATTTATAATAAAACAACAAATGTTTTTATAAGCTTACATGTTTAATTTCTGTAGTTTACAAGTTTGAAATTTTATTCGAAAATTTTAGAAAAATTGAATTTAAAAAATATTAAGCATCTCCATATAATTAATATTTATAACCCCTGCAGTATGAAATCCATAGCATTACCTGTGATATTTATTATCTGTTTGTTTTGTATATGTGGGGTAGTATTTTCGCAAACTAGTAGTATTTGGAATGGAAATTCTTGGAGTAATGGATCACCAAGCGACAATGAATTAAATCCAATTTCGTATATAGTCGAAACCAATATTCCCCATAATCCGCCTGATGACATTGCCTTTTTAATGGAATCTCTTACTCTGGAAAATGGAACCACTTTTAATCTTACAGCTGATAACAGTTACGGTAATATCCTTATATTAGATAGTTTAAGAATTGAAAATAATGCTAGTTTATCTGTTTCAATTCCAATTACTTCTGATTATTTGTCAGTCAACACATTAAGAATATTGCCTTCAGGATCCTTTAGTATTAATAATAATATAAAAGTTAAATATAATTTATATATTGGGGGATCTTTAACTTTAATTTCTCCAAGCAAATTTAACTTAACAGGACTAAATACACTTGATATTTACAATAATCAAAGCTATACCCTTTCAAACTTTATTTCAACCTCATCATTATCTATTTCGCAATTAATATTAAACGGAAGTACATTTTTAACCGTAGATAAAAAAATTGACGCAGCTACATCAATAACAATTGGTAATGGTAGTTATATGTTAACTGGTGATACTCTTATAACTAATACATTAAATTTGAATGGTTCTTTACGAACTTTCGGATCTCCTATTATTACAATAACTTCATTACCTCCAATATCAGGTAGTTTATATCTTCCTAGTGCTACATTTAATTATTCGAATGATACATTAAGCTTAATAGGTAATAACTCTTCTCTCGGATATCTTAATAAACCTTCTAATTTTGAAGTTACAATAAGAGGAACCTCTGATACGATAAAAAACTGTAATTTAAGTCAACTATTTCTTAGGCCTGCTAATTCGGGAATTATTAATAATATTTCTCCTTATAAAATAGGAAAAATTGACGCCTCAGGCCAGGTTAATATTGCATCATTGCCATACACTGACACCTTATTAGTTGAATCTGGAGGTTCGTATTCAATTAATTCAAAAGTTCATGTCAACAAACTGGTAAACTTAACTTCTGGTGGTTCATCAGGTATTTTAGTTTCTAACGGAAATCTTATAATGGAAGATGGATCAAATTTATTAATTAACGGTGATGGCCAGATAACAGGTAATGTAGAATGGGACAGATTTTACAACAGTTCAGGTTGGATATATTACGGTGTTCCATTTAATGGAATTACACTTGGAGCTATTCAATCAGGCAGCGCAGCAGAAATATATATTAATCAATATGAAGAATATTCTGACGGTACACCCAGCAGGTGGGTTGGTGTAGAATCTGTTGATGGATTGAATTTAGGTAGTGGCTATATAATTGCCTTTCAAACAGGTGTTAATGACACTATTAAATGCCTTGGACAACCTCAGGTCGATAATGTTACTGTGCCGGTTACATATACTACAACAAATGGTTCGTGGTTCGATTACCAGGAAGGGTATAACCTGGTTGCAAACCCATACACAGCACCAATAAATGTTAACAGTTTTTTTTCAGGCAATACTGGAAATTATAGCGTAATTTATTACTGGGCTAATACTGGAGGTGACAGTGGTAAATATATTTCAAGGACTTCCAGTGGGGTAATTGAAAGTGCCCCTTCAAACGTAACAAATATTAGCAAATCTTACCTGGCTCCAAATCAGGCTTTTTTCGTGAAAACAACCAGTTCTGCTCCTTCAGTGAATTTTAATGCCGGAATGATATCTGATACCAATCAAAATAATAATTATCTGGAGTCCTTAAAAATTCCATTATATATCAGGCTGAATGCAAGAAACAATTCCCGAATAAATAGTGATTTGGTACTACTAATAGACTCTGCAGCAACAAAAACATACAACAGTTCACTGGATGTATTTAAACTTATTAGCAGCACTTACCCGCTTGAGATGTATTCTCTTATAGATAGTAATAAATTTTATATACAGGCCATTACTCCCGATACCAGCAAAAAAGTTATTCCTGTTGGTTTGATAGTTCAAAAAAATGAGCCCCATACTTTTTATATTAATGACTTTACTGCTATTAATCCTGAAATCAACGTTTATTTGTATGATATTACAACAAACAGGCATGTGAACCTGCGCGACTCTTCATATACCGTTAACTTAAGCCCGGGTACATATGACAACAGGTTTGAACTTGTTTTCAATGTTGGCGAATGGTCAGGTACTAACGGAATATCAACCGGTACTCTAAGCTTGAAAAATAATAGAGATATTGTCACATATTCCCAACAGGGACAGGCATATGTTAATTTTATACAACCACAACAGAATATAACAGTTCAGTTATATGATATTTTAGGTCGACTTGTATATTCTAATAATTATGAAAGCATTAATGGCGTTGTTTCTCTTGGTACCTATAATTTGAATAATGTATATGTAGTAAAAATAACTGGCAATAACCTATTGAATATTAATAAACTGCTAATACAATAAGCATAACTTAATGAATAAAAAAAGGATTTATATTTTAATATTATTTTTTGTATTAATAACTTTAAAAATTTACGGACAACCCGAAGATCCATACGGAGGAGATGGTCCTCCCGATCCTGGTGGGGACTTACCCATTCCAGGTGTTTTGTATTTTTTAGTGGCATTGCTGGGAATAGGAATAAAAAAAATTCGGGATAATTATAAAAATAGGGACTAGAAGTCAGGACTGATGACAAATGAAGCCATACTTTTGAGTCTATATCCTGAATACTAATAACAGATTACAGATGAACTGAAAATTGAAAATAAAGCACGTTAAAATAAAAACTCTTCTTAAAAACCCCTTGACCATTTTCCTGCTCAAAGGGTTTTTCTGTTTTATAGTATGGGATTTGGTTATATACCAGTACCTTATAACTCCTGCTTTGCATAATTGGATAATATACAGGCTTCTGGATGTATCTACCTTAGCTTTGAAAAGTATTTACCCAAACACCTTAGCTATAGGTACTGAGCTGTATATTAATAATATACATTGCGTTCACATAGGAATTCCATGTGATGGTACTGAGGTAATGGGAGTATTTGCATGTATAGTAATAGCTTATAATGCGAAATGGTACAATAAAATCTGGATTATAGCTACCGGTAGTATTACAGTGTTTATTTTAAACTGTATCAGAATAATAATATTGACATATCTGCTTTATAACCATAGTAACAAGGCATTCGACATAAATCATAAATACATTTTCAATATTATTCTTTACGGTGTATTGCTGTTTATTTTTTCTATATGGACCTCAAAATACGGAATAAAACAAATGCGAAGACCGGCAATTACCTGATAAGGTATATTGTAATAATTTGTCTTGTAATTTTACTTGCTTTTTATACTATTCATTTTGAGTTGTTTAACAGGTATTTAATGAACATGAATACAGAGCCTGTATTGCAACATTATTATTGGATTCTCCTTACCAAGTTTATTTCTTATTTTGTTAACATATTTATTAATTTTTGCATATTATACGCAGTAACTGCCAAATTAAATTATTCATTAATAATGGTTTATGTTTCATTTGCTATATTATTTACAGGAGCACTAATTGAATTAATCAAGATGACAACCAGCCTGCCAATTTCCCTTAACACAATTTCTTTTTTTGTAAAAATAAATAAGTCATTCGTTCTGCTTGTAATTTTTTTAGCTGGATATCTTGTTACAATGGAAAAAAGAACTTAAATTATTTACTTTTGAAAATGTAAATTTATAAAAACCTCCCGAAATGTTAAAAGAAGAAAATGCAACGTACACATTAGATGGAGTAACATTTACAGGATATGTTACATTTGATGCAAAATTAGATGGAAAACGTCCCGGAGTATTAGTTTTACCTGAATGGTGGGGTATTAATGATTATACAAAAATGCGCGCCCGGAAATTAGCTGAATTGGGTTACATAGCAATGGCTGTGGATATGTTCGGGGGTGGTAAGTCAGCTTCAAATCCTGCAGAAGCCAGAGAATATACAACTCCGTTTTATTCAAACCCTAATTTGGCTAAGTCGCGATTAGACGCCGCAATTGAAAAATTAAAGGAATTTAAACAAACCGATGCCAATAAAATAGGTGCCATAGGATATTGTTTCGGAGGTTCAGTGGTTCTGAACAGCGCAAAACTTGGATCGGACCTGAAAGGAGTAGTAAGTTTTCACGGGGGATTGAAAGGAGCACCTGCCGATAAAAATTTATTAAAGGCTAAAATCCTGGTATGTCACGGAGCAAGTGATAGTTCAGTAACAAAGGAAGATGTTGTTCTGTTTAAGAATCAACTGGATTCAATAGGTGCAAAATACATATTTAAGCAGTATGCAAATGCGACTCATGCATTTACCAATCCTGAATCCACTAAAAGAGGTAAAGATTTTAATCTTCCAATTGAATATAATGAAATAGCAGACAAAAGTTCCTGGGAAGAAATGAAAGTTTTTTTCTCCGACGTTTTCAAACCATGAATCCTCCCAAATTATAATACCTGGTCTCTTTGTGTAACTGATTCATAAATTGTAAGCACTTTGAGTTTGCCGGTATCATCGGTTTATTTTTCAAATGCAGTAATGGACCAGATTATGGAATTCCATAATAATAATATTTATATATGCACCTCACATGACGTATATTTTTATCCGGAAGTAAACACAAAAGAGTTTGTTACCGATGAAAATGGAGTTTACAGGTTGCCTTTGTCAAAGTTAAAAGTGTTGTAATGGCGAATCATCAAAGATTGTCATTATGGTATTATTCTAATGAGAAATATTAATGGGGGTATAACAGATCTTAATTTAAGATCTGTTATCTTATTAAAAAAATTCTACAATTACCAACTCCGACGCTTATAGGAATTTTAGTGTAATTAAGATTATTAAATAGAATCGGGTTTGGTTGGTTTTTAAATCTGAGGTATGAGAGATATTTTAATGATTATACAACCTTTTCTTAGTTCTTTTACACTTTAAATTGAATTACAAAATTCTATTCAAATAAATTAAAATGGAATGAATTTAAAAAAAATATTGCTTTGCTTAATAATATCGACCATAATAATTAATGGATATGGCCAGAATAGAGAATTGGTGTTAAAAAATAAAAAATATGGATATGAAAACTTAATGCATGAAGGTCAAAATTTAAAAGTGATTCTGAATAATGGTAGTATTATTACAGGTGAACTTAGATGGAGTAATGACTCTTCCGATTTAAGCAGAAATAATGAAATTCTATTAAAATTAGAATCTGAAAATTATTATTTTGATTCCACTTTTAAAGAAAAAACTATTTACAAGATCAATCTTGCAGATATAAAAAGAATAAAAAGACCCTCTAATGCAGGAGCTGTAGTAACTGTAATAGGCTCAGTAATAACAATTGCAGGTATTGTTATATTAAAATCACAAACACCAGTGCCTCAAACTAATGGGGAAAATGAAGATGAAGCTGCGGGTATTGCAGACCAAAACATTCCAAAGTTGCTTGGTGGAGGATTAGCCTTCTTTGTCGGTTCGATTGTTACTATTATTGGTGGATTAGTATTACTGGCAGAAACATCTGAAAGTTATAATTGCAAATATTGGGAATTTTCAATAAGAAGACAATGATTATGAATATATTCTGGGTGCCAGTATAAAAAATGAAACTCAAACTCTAAAAACCAGATATTATCCACTTTATTTGAAGAGGGAGGTACAAAAAGTTATTCAATATCCAAATGTACCAGATTGATCGTAAGTTATTCCAATACCCGGGCAGTAAAGGATGCCTATAATCGAAAACGTGGTTTAACCATATTGAATATGGACGAGGAACAATCGGAACTATATCAAATTATTAATAAAAATTTTTGAGTGTCCCAAAGCGGAAAACAGGAAAAGCTTGGTTCCTATTTTGCCCTTTGTATTGTCAACTGATCTTCAATCCTTTTTATAATTTTATCCTTTAACGGATATATAAATATACAAATGGATGCAAAGAAGGAACCAACAGCAGGATAAATACTTAGCATCATCCTTATACCAGTCTTTGTAAGCTGGGTTTGATCAACATTGGCCTTATAACCATATAAAGCAAGCAGGGCACCGGCAAGTGCAATACCTATTGAAGCTCCAAATTTCTGAGACATAGATGCTGCTGAAAATACAAGCCCTGTTGCACGTCTCTTGTTTTTCCATTCCGAATAATCAGATGTATCCGCAAACATTGACCATATAAGGGGGAAAATCATACCTGCAGATATACTGATAAGGAATTGAAGGAATAAAACTATCCATAAAACGTCCCCGCCGGGTATATAAAAAATCACACTTAAAAAGGTCGAAATTACTGTAGCCATAAGAAAGGTATATCTTTTACCAATCTTATCTGAAATAGGCTTGGCTAAAATCACTCCAATTATATTTGCAGCCTGTCCGAGAAGAAGGTAAATAGTGCTAATGTTGAATAATACCGTACCTACAGCTAAGCTGGATTGAATATGGAAATAATATTTAAAATAGTAAATAGCTGCTCCATCACGAATGGTATTGAAAAATATAGTAAAAATACTGGCTCCAAGCAAAATAAACCAGGGTTTGTTCTTCATCAGGTCCTTTATGTCGTTCTTAAGGGAAGTCTTTATTTTTACCGGTTTAATGCGCTCCCTTGTCCATGAAAAAGTCAGAAGAAAGAAAAATACCGCGAGAACAGCTATTACAATAACTGCATATTGTGTGCCCTTGGGATAATTTATTTCTTTAACTACAACTTTGTTGAGCTTTACAACTCCTTTTTCCGGATCAGTATAAACAAGCCTGGTGTTTCCAATATCTTTAATTGTCCATTTTCCCAACAAATCCTTTACATTAATCTTTAAGGGGCAAACACTTCCATCCCTTATTAAACCCAATGTATCAAGTCCTTTTCTTAAAGTAATCCATTTAGTGATGTTAGTCGCAGAGTTAATTAACCCAACTTTAAATTCATCTTTCGACATAGTGCTTATGTCGGCTGTAACAAAAACCAGAGAATCATTAATTTCATGGGTTTCTGCAACATTGGAAGTCATTCCCCAGACATGTGTTTTATTATCAATAGCTGTACCTGTACTATTTTTAATTTCCACAGGTAATTCCTGAAACTTTGTAATTGGTTTGGTTCCAAACCCATCAAAAAGTGGCTGAAACAAACCAAGTACTAAAAAACTTCCTGCGAATGCAAAAATAAACCGGTAGGTAGCTAAAGTGGTGCGTTCTTTTCCATCGGATGTCATAACACCTAACAAAGAGGCATATGGAACATTGATAAAAGAATACACTATCATCATTATTGAATATGTCAGATATGCATATATGATTTTCCCGGTAATCCCTAAGTTGGGAGTGGTAAAGGTAAGAATGCCGATTATACCGAAAGGAAAGGCTACCCATAACAAATAGGGCCTGAATTTACCCCACCGGGTATTGGTGCGGTCGGCTATAATTCCGATCACAGGATCAATTATAGCATCCCCGATACGGGTTACCAGAAACATCAAACCCACCACTGCCGCTGATATTCCAAAAATGTCCGTATAAAAGAACATAATATACATTCCGAATAATTTCCAGAACATAGAGGAGGCAGCATCCCCGAAACCGTATCCGATTTTCTCTTTTAAACTAAGTTTTACAAGGTTCAATGTTTGAAATTTTAAATTGTTAGTAGTTAAATGTTCCTGATTTCAGAGGATATGTCATTTTCCGGACAGATATGCTTTGTTTTTATTAACCAGAGCTTTAATTGCCTCAACCGAAGCGCCGGACCTGTATCCGTCTGCCGGGGAATGCAAGCAGTAATCCACAAGTTGCTCAATTGTGGATGTAGCTACATGTAACCTGGTATCTGAAGACGCATAATAAATAAACACCCTGCCATCCTCATCTGCTATCCAACCGTTTGAAAATAACACGTTGGATACATCCCCAACTCTTTCTTCACCTTCAGGAGCCATTAAATGCCCTGCCGGTTCCGCAATAAGCCTGGAAGGATCGTGTAAATCTGTCATATATAAAAATAATACATAACGTAGACCTGAAGCGCAGTTCCTTACTCCGTGAGCCAAATGTAACCATCCTTGCGGGGTTTTTATAGGATGCGGGCCTTCTCCGTTTTTGACTTCTTTAATAGTATGATAGTAGCGGAAATTAATGATTTTTTCTTCATTAACCTTTGCATGAGTAATATCATCAACAAGTGCCCAACCTATTCCACCACCTGAACCTGTTTCTATAAAACCATCCTGCGGACGGGTGTATAAAGCATATTTGCCATTTATAAATTCAGGGTGAAGCACTACATTTCTTTGCTGGCTGTTAGAAACTAAATTTTGAAACCTTTCCCATTTAACAAGGTCCTTTGTACGAACAATTCCTGCAGCAGCAATAGCTGAAGAAAGATCTCCGGGACCAGCTGCCGGATCCTTCCGTTCAGAGCAGAATATTCCGTATATCCAACCATCCTGGTGAGCGGTTAATCTCATATCATACACATTTGTATCAGGTATGTCAGTATCAGGCAAGGTAACAGGATAATCCCAAAAAGTAAAATTGTCGGTTCCGTTAGGACTTTCAGCAATAGCAAAAAATGATTTTCTGTCATTCCCTTCCATGCGGGCTACCACTATATATTTTCCATTGAATTTTATTGCTCCGGCATTAAAAGCGCAGCTGATTCCAATCCGCTGGAGCAATAATGGATTTGTCTCAGGATTAAAATCATATTTCCAGAGAATCGGAGCATGGGCGCCTGTCAGAACAGGGTACTGATACCTTTCATAAATCCCGTTTAATGACGGTAAAGGTAAATTCTTTCTTTTGATCAGGGTATCATATTCGCTCTGAATTAGTTTTAACCGGTTTGTAAATTTTGAATTCACAGTATTCATATATAGCAATTAGTTAAGTTAGTGTAACGGTAAAATTAAAGCTTTTATTTTTGAACTGACAAAAATAAAAAAATACAACAATATTCAGGTAAATAATCAGGTAAATTACTGTTTAGATTTTCTGAAATAATTGTCGAAAAACAGTACCTGGTATTGCAGTGAATTATCCCAGTATGCCTTGTTATGACCTCCGGGTCTTTCAATATAATCATGATTAATATTATAATAAAGCAGCTGTTCATGTAACCGCCGGTTTACAGCTATAAAAAAATCGTCTGTTCCACAATCAATAATGATTGCCAGTTTGTCTTTTTTCAGTAAATATAAAAGGTTTATTACCGTGTTCTTTTCCCAGTTTTGCGGATTCTGTGACTTTTCTCCCAAACGTTTCACCAAATCCCAGTTATCAGGAAATGGACGGATATCAACCCCTCCACTCATACTACCTGCCGCACCAAATAAATCCTGGTGACGAATGGATAAATAAAGCGCACCATGCCCACCCATGCTTAAACCGGCTATGGCCCTGCCTTCCCTGGCTTTTATTGTTGGATAGGTTTTATCGATATAATCTATCAGCTCTTTTGTAACATAAGTTTCATATTTGAATGTGCTGTCAACCGGGCTGTCAAAGTACCAGCTTGAAAAACCACCGTCGACACCTACAATAATCATATTATACTGATCTGCAAATTGTTTCACCTGAGGAAAATCCTTTACCCAGGAGGCATAATTACCACTGTAACCATGTAATAAATAAAGAACAGGATAGGCTGTTCCTTTAACATTAAAATTATCAGGAGTGACAATACATGTTTTAGTATTTTTTTTCATTGAATTGCTATAAATAACCAATGTATCCACTTTTGACGCAAATGCCAATAATGTTAAAGTGAACAGGTAAACTGATAATAAAATTGTTTTCATGTTTTTAAGTGATTAAAATATTAATTATACCGAAAATACGTTAAATTTATATTAATTATAAGTTTTATCGTTTATAATTGCAATTGGCATCAATCATGGATTTTTTTTCAAAACTAACCCGAAAAATTTTCCTTTATGGAGTTGGGCTTCTTGTAACCTGCATCATAGCAAAACCATGTACAATAGGTGTAGCTAGTGGTAAAGCTACATCCGACGGACGGCCGTTACTTTGGAAAACACGTGATTATGAAGTAAAACCCAACATTATCTATTTTACGGCTACCGATAAATACAGCTTTGTATCAAATATAACACCAGCTTACGGTTATTACAAGTCATGGTATGGCCTTAACGAAGCAGGATTTGCCATTGTCAACTCCGATATTAAGGATTATCCGGATGGTAAAAATGGCCCTGATAACGGGGAATTTATTTATAAAGCTCTGAAATATTGTAAAACGGTTAGGGATTTTAAGAATTTGCTCGATTCTACAAACCTGACAGGAAGAAATACCAAAGCTATCTTTGGGGTGATTGACAATGTGGGAGGTGCTGCAATCTTTGAAGTTAATCCTTATAAATACTGGATGTTCGACGCTAATGATTCAACTGTTGCCCCTCTGGGATGTATAATCAGAACTAATTTTACAAACTCCAATGGTGGTATACATGGAATAGAAAGGTTCAGGAGATCATCCGAAATAATAAATAACTTAATTAAGGGTGACAGTTTGACTGTATTAAATATTCTCAAATATGAAATGAGGGATATGGCCGATTCTGCAGGTACTCCGGTTACATTGCCCCTGATAGCCAGGACTGATAAAACTCCTGATTATAACCTGAATTGTAAATATAATATTTGCACTCCATACTCAATTTCTGCTACTGTAATTCAAGGAGTTAAAAACAATGAACCTGTGTTCTTAACTACTATGTGGGCTATGCTTGGGAATCCTTTCTCTTCCGTTGCAGTCCCATATTGGCCCGTAGGCTCCCCGCCATCAGTTTCCGGATCAGGCAAAGGTTGTCCCCTGTTTGATATTTCATTAAAAATTAAAAAACTGATTTTTTGTTATCCAAATCAAAAGCTGGTTAATATTAATAAAACTATAAAAATCAGGAGCCAGCTTTTACAAATTGAAGATTCGGTATATAATGAAACAAATTCGAAAATTATGCATTGGCGAAGTAATTACCCCGTTAAAGAAGTGTTGCTAAGTGAAGAGAACAGGTCAGCTGATTATGTATATTCAAAACTGAAGAGTTTATATTTAACTTTCAAAAATTAATAATCAACAATCACACATTATAGCTCATTTCTCCCTGAAATATATACTTATAGGCACACCAGAAAAGTTAAAATTTTCCCGGAGCCGGTTTTCAAGATATCTTTTATATGGCTCTTTTACATATTGGGGTGAATTACAAAAAAATGCAAATTGAGGAGTGCCGGTGGGAAGCTGTGTAACAAATTTGATTTTTACATATTTACCTTTGACGGAAGGTGGTTCATGTTCATCTATAACTTTTAACATAACTTCATTTAATTTTGAAGTTGGAATCCGGCGTTTACGATTTTCTGAAACCTCCATGGTAACATCAAGTACCTTTTGCAATCTTTGCTTTGTCAAGGCAGAAGTAAATACAACTGGAATATCATTAAATGGCTGTAACCTTTCTAAAATGGAATTCTCTATATCTCTTGAAGTATTTGTTTCTTTGTCAACAAGATCCCATTTATTTACAAGAATTACCAATCCTTTCCTGTTTTTTTGTATTAACTGAAAAATATTTAAATCCTGCGCTTCCAGCCCCCTTGTGGCATCGATCAATAACAGGCAAACATCTGATTCTTCAATTGTCCGTATAGCTCTCATTACAGAATAAAACTCCAAATCTTCACTTACCTTTCCTTTTTTTCTAAGGCCGGCAGTATCAATTAAGTAGAAATCATGCCCAAATTTATTATACCGGGTGTAAATAGAATCCCTTGTAGTACCGGCAATAGGTGTAACAATATGTCTTTCTTCATCGATGAGCGCATTTAACAGGGAGGATTTACCAACATTAGGCCGGCCAACAATAGCAATTTTTGGCAATTCAAGGTTCCCTTTAAAATCAGAAGAGGAAGGCAGATTTTTAATTATCTCGTCCATCAGTTCTCCTGTTCCGCTTCCGCTAATAGAAGAAACCGGGAATACCTCCCCTAGTCCTAATTTATAAAATATTTGAGTATCATACTGTTGTGAGTTATTGTCAACTTTATTTACAACCAATATTATCTTCTTGCCTGATTTTCTGAGAATTTTTGTAACCGAATCGTCAAGGTCGGTAATCCCGTTTGTAACATCTACCATAAACAAAATAACATCCGACTCTTCGATTGCAAGGACAACCTGTTTGCGGATTTCTTCTTCAAAAATATCATCAGAATTGATAACATATCCACCGGTATCAATTACTGAAAACTCACGTCCTCCCCATTCTGTGATACCATAATGACGATCCCTGGTAACTCCTGCAATTTCATCCACAATTGCTTCTTTTTTTCCTACAAGCCTGTTAAAAAGAGTTGATTTACCTACATTTGGACGTCCAACTATGGCTACTATGTTTCCCATTAATAATTGATTATTGATTATTGATACCCGAAATTCCTGAGCATTCTTTCACTATCGCGCCAGTCTTTTTCAACTTTAACAAAGATTTCAATAAAAACCTTTTTCCCGAAAAATTTCTCAATATCTATTCTGGCCCTTGATGCTGTTTTTTTAAGAGCTTCACCCCCCCTGCCAATTATTATACCTTTTTGTGTTTCCCTGTTTACTATAATCAAGGCTTTAATACGAATAAGATCTTCTTCATCTTTAAATTCTTCTACAACTACCTCAACTGAATATGGAATTTCTTTTTTATAATTTAATAAGATTTTTTCACGAATAATTTCAGAAACAAAAAACCGTTCGGTTTTATCAGTAAGTGCATCTTTATCATAATAGGCAGGGCCTTCCGGAATAATTTCAAGTATCCTCTTAAATACCTGGTCTGTATTAAATTTTAATATAGCCGCTATCGGGACTATTTCCGCACGTGGTATCAACCCCTTCCATTTGTCGATCAGTGAGTCGAGAATTGCCGGAGTACATAAATCCAACTTATTAATAACCAATATAACGGGGGTGCTGGAATTATTAATTTTATCTATGTATTCAATGTTTTTTTCTATATTTTCAATCACATCTGTTACATAAATTAAAACATCAGCATCATCATAAGCTGATTTTACAAATTCCATCATAGCCTCATGCATTTTATAATGTGGACGTAAAATACCAGGTGTATCAGAAAAGACAATCTGATAATCATCACTGTTTAAGATCCCGAGAATACGATGACGGGTAGTTTGAGCTTTTGATGTCACAATTGATATTTTCTCCCCAACCAGAACATTCATCAGGGTTGATTTTCCAACATTTGGATTTCCAATTATATTAACGAAACCTGATCTGTGCATATTAAAACTTTTCAACCCGGCAAAGATATGGATTAATAATTAATAATGACTTATTACCTCTAGCGGGTTACTATCTTTAAAAGATTGCAATATTATATCTATATTTGTAATACTAAACTACATACTAACCATGATTACGGATAAGCTTGAATTTTATAACATTTATACCAGAATCAGCGATAGAATTGCAACTGCTATGATGTATCTGCTTACTTCAGATTTAAAAGCCCTTGCGCCTGGAACGTATATTGTTGAAGAAGACGAAATTTTCGCTCTTGTAAGTGAATACAGAACCAAGCTGCCTGATGAATTGAAATGGGAATCGCACAATAAATTTGTAGATATACAGGTTATGATTGAGGGTGAGGAAAAAATGGGGTTTGCACCTTTAGAAACTATGAAGGTTACAGAACAGTACAATGAAGATAAAGATGTACAAATACTTGAAGGAACAGGAGATTATGTTACCGCCCGCCCTGGAAGTTTTACAATGTTTTTCCCGCATGATGCACATCAACCTGGCATCGCTATAGGACAAGCCTGTAAAGTAAAAAAAGTTGTACTTAAAGTTAAAGTTTAGTTAAAATCAACCAGACTATAAGTATAAAATTATTTTCCTGTTTTATTTAACCTGCCATTAGCCCAGTGTTCCAGATGGTACATAAATACTCCTATAGAAAGCCCGAGTAATCCCCCGCCGATAACATCCAAAGGATAATGCACACCCAGGTAAATACGGCTGTAAGAAACTAAAAATGCCCATAATAATATAAGAATTGTAAACCATTTCCTGTTAAAGAAGAAGGCAGTAAAACCGGCCACTGCAAATGCATTTGATGCATGGGATGATACAAATCCAAAATCTCCTCCTGTATAACCTTTTAATGTATGCACTAAAAAAGAAATATCCGGATTATGGGTAGGTCTGAGCCGTTGCATATTTTCCTTGACCAAATCAGCTAACTGATCACTTAAAATAATCATTATAGTTATGGCTATCAAAGTAATCCACACGTCTTTTTTCCTTTTTAATATTATAAAATAAATCAATACCAGATATAAAGGATACCATAGGTATTTTGTGCTTATTGCCCACATAACAGGATCGAGCCATGTGGAATGTATACCATTGAGTGCAAGAAATAGTTGCTGGTCATATTGATCTAATTTATGAATTATTTCCATATATTATTTGTTTAGTTCCATCCAAAGCAAATCCTTCAATTGTTCCAGGCCTGTGTTTGTAATTGAAGATATTAAAACAAAAGGTATATCCGGAAGATCCTTTTTTACTTCAGTGAGTAATTCCGTATCCAGTAAATCACATTTAGTAATGGCTAATACCCTTTTTTTATCAAGTAGTTCAGGATTATATAACCCAAGTTCATTGATAAGAATATTATATTCTTCCTTAATGTTTTTAGTATCAACAGGTATCATAAATAAAAGTAAGGAATTACGCTCTATATGACGAAGGAACCTCAATCCTAATCCCTTGCCTTCGTGAGCACCTTCAATTATTCCGGGAATATCAGCCATCACAAATGAACGGTTATCGCGCCACTGCACTATTCCTATATTTGGAACCAGGGTAGTAAAAGGATAATTATCAATCTTAGGTTTTGCTGCAGAAATAACAGATAATAAAGTTGATTTCCCCGCATTAGGAAATCCTACCAATCCAACGTCAGCTAAAATTTTTAGCTCCAGAATTTTCCATCCTTCAGTGCCCGGCTCTCCGGGTTGTGCAAACCTGGGAGTCTGACGTGTGGATGTTTTAAAAAAAGTGTTGCCCATCCCTCCCCTGCCACCTTTAGCAATTATATGCTCCTCTCCATCAGCAGAAATCTCAAATAATACATCACCTGATTCCGCGTCTCTTGCTACAGTGCCAACAGGAACCTCTATAACATTGTCCTTGCCTTCTGCTCCGGTACAATTGGCTCCGGTTCCGTTTTCTCCGTTTTCAGCAAAAACATGGCGGGCATATTTCAAATGAATAAGTGTCCACATTTGCGAATTTCCTCTGACAATAACGTGTCCTCCTTTCCCTCCGTCACCTCCGTCAGGACCACCCCTGGGTTCAAATTTTTCCCTCCGGAAATGGACTGATCCCGCACCACCGTTTCCGGAACGTACGAATATTTTTATATAATCTACAAAATTGGAGTCGGACATGATTTATTTTAGTCAATATTAAATTTTAAATTTCAGGTTTGTTACCACGAGTTAAAATTTTGTTTTTTGTAATCCTCTTATCATTTTTACACTCTCTATTATTAATGTGGATAATTCCTTTGCCATTTCTTCATTAATATATCCTATTTTAAAAGAAATTTGCAAATGTGTATCTAATTCAAATGCTGAACGAAGAGCCATACTAAGATATTGATTAAACCCTTTTTTGCTATCCCTGCTGGCGCCTTCAGCAATATTTGCGGGTATGGAATTTGCAGAACGCCGGATTTGTAATGTTAGTCCGAAAATTTCATCATCCGGAAAAGAAGCAGTTACTGTATGACACATTACTGCTACTTCAATTGATTTCTGCCAAACTTTTAATTCCTTATAATCATTCATTTTAATACTTCCTTTCAACTTACTGCTTCCTTTTTATACCTTACCAGTAAAGACATACTACCTGCCAATTTCACCTTACTACTATTTTTTATCAATTTCAATGCAAAGTCTGTCAAAGATATCTTCTATACTTCCCATGCCATGAATATTATTCAATTTACCCTGAGATTTGTAAAAATCAGCAACTATGGCTGTCTCACGGCTATATACTGCTATACGGTTTTCAATAACAGATATATCCTGATCATCGGCACGGCCTGAATCTTTCCCCCGGTTCAGTAACCTGTTAATCAATTCTTGTTTTTCAACTTCAAGAGAGAGCATTAAGGTTATTGAAGTATTTTTTTGACTTAACAGTTTATCCAGAGCAACAGCCTGAGCGGTAGTTCTTGGAAAGCCATCAAAGATAAATCCCCTGGCGCTTATATTCTGGTCAAGTTTGTTACCTATCATGCCGATGACAATATCGTCCGAAACAAGTTCCCCTTTTTCCATTTTCTTTTTAGCCTCTATCCCCAGTTTTGTCTGTGCTGCAATTTCTCCCCTTAAAATATCACCTGTAGATAAATGTACCAAATGGTATTTATCAATTAATTTAGCTGATTGTGTTCCTTTTCCTGATCCCGGAGGTCCAAATAATACCAAGTTTAACATATTGTTTTAAATTAAGTTATACATTCTTTTCAATTTTAGGCCAATTCATATATATCCTCAAAATTTCTTCCATATCCTTTATAATCAAGTCCATAACCAACAAGAAAACTATTAGGCATTTCAATACCTACATAATCAATCTTAAGATTTGTCTGGTAGGCCTGTGGTTTAAAAAGTAAGGTGGCTATCTTTAATGTAGCAGGTTTTTTAGCTTTAATCAAATTACTTGCAGTTTCAATTGTCATTCCACTATCTACTATATCTTCAAGTATAATAATGTCACGACCAGATATTTCTTCGTTAATACCTATCAGTTCTTTTACTGTTCCGGTAGATTCACTTTCAAAATAAGAAGAAAGTTTAATAAAAGAAATCTGGCATGAAAACTTAATTTTTTTAATCAAATCGGAAGCAAAAATAAACGACCCATTTAAAATACAAATAAACAAAACTTCTTTTCCGGCATAATCCTGATTTAATTCAAAGGCCAGGCGTTCGACCGCCCTTTTAATATTAACTGACATAATAGACAATTTAAATTCTTTGTCCTGAATTACAATCTTCCTCATTAATTATTTGGCGTTAAAAATGGGTACGAAATTATAAAATAAATTTAACTTTATAGAACAACGAATATTTAGTGAGGACAGATGACTGAAGTTTTGGTAGATAGGATATACTATTAATGACATATAGAAGCTTACTGATGAAAACCCGCGATTTGCATATATGTAATAATAATACATTAAATGAATTTATTCAATAATATTGTAAATTTGTCATATCAATTTCCCAGGATACCATTAAAATCAATAAATTCATAATGGGAAATCGACAATACATTATAAATAAATAATGACATTGTCAATTTCCCAGGATACCTTTAACAATAAACCTATTATCATGAGAAATAGACAACGCCGTAATAATCAATAGTCAATTATCAATTATCAATTATCAATTATCAATTAACATATGAACCCTAAAGTAAGTATAATAATGGGCAGTACCTCAGATTTACCGATAATGCAGGAAGCTGCCTCCGTATTAAATGATTTTAAAATTCCTTTTGAAATCAATGCCCTGTCGGCACACAGAACTCCCGCTCAGGCTATGGAATTTGCCAAAAACGCCGCCGGAAGAGGTATTAAGGTAATTATAGCAGGAGCAGGCGGAGCAGCTCATTTACCTGGAGTAATAGCTGCACTAACTCCCTTACCTGTGATAGGAGTACCAATAAAAGCATCCATATCAATAGACGGATGGGATTCAATATTATCAATCCTGCAGATGCCTCCGGGTATTCCAGTTGCAACAGTAGGACTTGATGGAGCCCGAAATGCAGGTATCCTTGCCGCACAGATCATCGGGACCGGAGAACCTGAGGTACAGGAAACTATAAAAGTATTTAAGGAATCGCTTGCAAAAAAAATAGTTCAGGCTAACGAGGAACTGGCAAAGGTAAAGTATGACTATAAAGTAAATTAATACCTGTAATTAATTTAGTTCTTAATAGATAAAATCCAAATGCTCAAAATTTGCATTTGGATTTTATTTTAATGCTAGTTAGGCTTTTTAGGTGAAAAATCCCCAGCCTTCACTATGCTTATATTATCAGGGAATAAATATTTTTTTACAATGTTATTGATTTGTGCGGTAGTCAGCTGGCTTAACCTGTCGTTTTGTTCCTTCCACCATTTAATTGTTTCGCCATAATAGCTGTAAGAGTTTAACAGGGAAGCAAGGTTATTATCCTGTGCAATGCTTACTTTTCTTGATTGTAAGAGCCCACTTTTTGCTTCTGCAACTTCCTGGTCATTAAAGCCATCGGTAAGAACTTTTTGTATTTCCTCCCTGTAGGCAGTTTCCAGTCTTTCTTTATTCTGTGGAGCATATATTGCATAGGATAAAAACATACCAGCATTTTTATCAAAATAATCAAGTGATACCTGGGCACCAATACCATAACTGATGCCTTCTTTCTGCCTGATTCTGGAAGCAAGCCGTGAATTGAGAAAACCTCCCCCCAGCATATAATTACCCAGGAGAAATGCAGGATATGTACTGTCTTTTGTAGTTAATTGCACGGGTTCCAAAGCTATAAAATAAGCGTTGGCCTTATCTGGCACCTGTATATCCTTGTTGAATGCCGCCATTTCCCTTGGTTTTGCTTCTAACCTGGCAAATGGGGAAGGACTTTTCCAGTCCTGGAACGATTTGAGTAACACATCTTTTATTTCATTTTCATTAAAATCCCCGACTACTGATATATAAGCATTGGATGCTCCGTAGAAATCGTTGTAAAACTTCTTTATATCATTTTCAGATATATTTTTTAATGTTTTCTATTGTTTCGTCAATTGTCATAACATGTCTGGAATCATCCTTTGAATAAGGATCATAATGCCTCATCATTTCATTAACAGCTATGGTATTTGGCTCGCTTTTGTCTTTTTCATACTGTGCTATCCTATCAAGCTTTAATTTTTCAAGTTCATCTGCCGGAAATGAAGGTTTCCTGATCATATCCTTTACAAGAAGAATAACTGCCGCCAAATTTGGATGAATAGTCTCAATTCTCACATTTAACTCCGTAGCTGACCCATTAATATCTACTCTTGCTTTAAGCAAATCGAGCTGGTCCTGAATCTGTTGTCTTGTTTTGGACTCTGTGCCTTTATTCATCATCAAGGAGGTGAACATGGGTATTAACCCTTTACCCATTAGATCTTTTTCGTTACCAAAACGAAATGTCATTATGGCGTTTACTGCCTCACCCCTGTTCTTTTTAGACAGCATGTTTATATTGATACCTTCCACCCTGAAGGTATTCAACCGTTTTTGAATATTCTCCGAATTTGCGTCAAAGGCTTCACCTTCTGATATGTTCTGGCTACCCTTGTAATCCTTTAACATAGCAGCAATATCCGGAGCTTGAGGAATTACAGACCGCTGTGGATTTTCAGTAGGAATAAAGAACCCCGTAGTCCTGTTAGATTGTGTAAAATAATGAACAGCCACGTTCATAACCTGATCAGCTGTGACTTTCTTAAGTAAATCTCTTGAATAAAAAAGTAATCTCCAGTCCCCCTGAGCAATATATTCACTTAAATTAAGCCCTATTCTTTCGGAGGAATTTAATGTCAGGTCTATGTCCTTAAGCATCTTGTTTTTAATTCTTTCTACCTCTTCATCTGTTGGCTTTTCCTTAACAAAAGATTCAATTTGATATTCAAGTATCTTCTGAGCCTCTTCAAGGGATTTGTCTTTTGGTACGGTTACTTCAAAATATACCATACCCGGATCATGAAGTTCATCACAATCATAGGTTACTTTAGAAGCTTTATGAGTATCAATAAGTTTTTTGTAAAGCCTGCCTGAAGGGTTGTCAGCAAGTAAACCAGACAGAACTTCAATGGCCATTAAACTGGAATCAGGACCAGACGGAATATGGTATGCACTTGCAACAATCTGAACATCACCCGTTCTGCGTAAAGTTACCGTTCTTTCTCCGTCCTGAACAGGTTCGAGGGTATACAACTTAGGTAATACCCTAGAAGGTCTTGGAATTATTCCAAATTTTGCATTAATCAGCTTTAAGGTCTTGTCAGGATCTATATTACCGGAAACAGTTAAAACGGCATTGTCTGGCTGGTAATAGAGATGGTAAAAATCCTGCAGACGTTTTATGGAAACATTTTCCACATCAGAACGTGCACCTATGGTTGACTTACCATAATTATGCCATATATATGCAGTTGAATAAACTCTTTCCCGTAATATCCGGGAAGGATCGTTTTCTCCAGACTCCATTTCGTTCCTCACTACCGAAAACTCCGAGTCGAAATCCTTTTGGGCAACAAAAGAATTTACCATCCTGTCCGATTCAAGATCAAGCGCCCAGGTTAAATTTTCATCAGTTGAGGAAAAAGTTTCGAAATAATTGGTTCTGTCAAACCAGGTTGACCCATTTGGCCTGGCTCCGTGAGATGTAAGTTCCTGCGGAATATTTGTGTGAAGGGTTGATCCCTTAAAAAGCATATGTTCGAGAAGATGAGCCATTCCGGTTTCACCGTAGTTCTCAAATCTTGAACCTACAAGGTAAGTAATGTTTACAGTTGCAGTTTGTTTTGTCTTATCCGGGAACAATAAAATCCTCAAACCATTTTGAAGCTGGTATTCAGTAATACCTTCCACAGTTATAATTTTTTGCGGATCAGGCAAAAGGGCAGGTTTTAATTGAGTACCCTTTTTTGTAGTATTTTGAGAAAATGCAATTACAAATAGAAAAATAAATGTAAAAACAGAAAAATAAACTTTTAAGCTTTTTGATTTCATGAGGTTTGAATTTAGCATTTATACTAGGGAATTAATTAAAAATACATTCTGATACAATGACAATTTAATTACATTTCATAAATTTTAACTGGTGGTGATAAGTGTATTTATATTATTCCTTTGAGAAAGATATTGCTGGTAATCGGAGTCGAACTCTATTCTTTTGTTAATTGTTTCAGAATATTTTCCGGTAAGACCAACGATCAATTCAGCAACTTCCCTGACCGCGTTATTTCCTCCTTCATTACCTGTAACATATTGACATATTAAATTCTCCAGGATAAATTCCGTAAAAAGCGGACTTGCTTTCCTTCTTACACATATCGCCAGTTTACAGCAAGCTGCTGCGGCAACATCTAAAATATCATCGAAAATAAAGGCCGTTTCTGCAGGTAAAACATTATATATTTCGGTAATATTGTCAAGAGCTGTTTTTTTATTTTTGCAATTGGTATATACTCCGTTAAAATGTTCTCTCTTTGCAAAATCAATTGCTGTAAGGTTATTTTCACCTGTAACAATAAAAAAACAAGGCATAGAAGAAGTTATTCTCCAGTGATTAAACCTCAACATATTACAGCCCATAGAATCAGCCTCGGAAAACAGGCTTCCTTTATCTGTTCCTTTAATACCGTTGTTGAAGACTCCGTCCCAGTCAAAGATAAAGGTATTTATCCCGGGTACCAGCTTTGCCAGTTCAGGCTCAGGTATCAGAAACTCGCCACCGATGCCAATAAATTTATCCTTAATACTCATTATTAAATAACATCCTGTATATCTACCAGCCCAATAATTTCATCTCCTTCCTTTACAACCAATGTATCGACCTTTACCTCTTTGAATTTTTTCTGAGCATCTAACAAAGATTCTTCAGATGATATAAACTGCGGATTGTTCGAAGGTAAATCAGACAATTTGATTTCCAGAATATTTTCTTTTTTAGATTCAAGTATCCTTCTCAAGTCGCCATCAGTAAATATTCTGTGAATACTTTTATTTGAATTAATTGCCAATACTGCGCCAACTTTCGATTTGGTCATTTCCAATAAAGCTTCTGCAACAGTAGCTGAAGTAGCAAGAGTAAAATTATTTTTTCTGGCTATATCTTTTACTTTGGTAATCAGCAAATTGGTATGGTGAACAAATTCTTCTGTACCTATCCGTGTAAAATGGTTTTCTGTCAATGATTTCATTACAGACCAAGGCATTGTACATGCATGTGCCCCCAAATTCATGGCATTTTTAACATGTTCAATACTTCTTACTGATGAAAACATTACCTTGGTTTGATAATGATACTTTTCCACCACATTAACGCAATCTCTTACAAGACCCAAGGCATCGTGGCCCTGGTCCTGCAATCTGCCTACCAGCGGACAAACATAAGTAGCTCCTGCACAAAATGCCATATAAGCCTGCTGGACAGTATAAATAAGATGCAGATTAACCATAAGACCTTTATCTACCAGTATTTTACAGGCTTTGGTACCTTTCAGGGAAATAGGGATTTTAAATACTGTTTTTTTAGGGTCCAAACCTAAACCGATAAGGCGCAATGCTTCCCCGACAGTTTCTTCTGCTGTATTACCCAAAGCTTCTACCATAAGAATATTAACCATACCCGATATTTCCAGTATGGTTGCATCAATATCCTTTACTCCATCCCTGTACATAAATGTTGGAGTAGTAGTAAGTCCATTAAGGTACCCCAGGGATGTTGCTTCTTTTATCTCATCAATTTTTACAGAATCAAGATAAAGTTCCATGTTTTCTAAATTTTTTTTCTATGTTATGTAATTCTATTATTGGAAGTAAAAATTCTTCAAATGATTCCAGTTTTAATTGACTTGAAGCGTCACATAAAGCCTTTGAAGGTTCAGGGTGAGTTTCAATAAATACACCGTCTACTCCGGCTGCCACTCCCGCTCTTGCTAATGTTGACAGATATTGCCTTGCTCCTCCGGAAGGATCTGAGCTGGGTATACCATACTTACGGATTGAATGTGTAATATCAAAAATAACAGGATAACCCAGTTTGCCCAGATCATAAAAGCTGCGTGGGTCTACTACCAGGTCGTTATAACCAAAGGCATATCCCCTCTCTGTAATCAATATATCCTTATTCCCGCATGATTCTACTTTTTTTACAGGGTGCACCATATTTTGAGGGGAAATGAACTGTCCATGCTTTAAATTTATAATTTTTCCCGTTTTAGCTGCTTCTACCACCAGGGTAGTTTGCATACACAGATAAGCCGGTATCTGAATTACATCAAGTACTTCAGCTGCAGCTTTTACCTGCTCGGGATAATGTACATCTGAAATAACAGGAAAATTAAATTGTTTCTTAATATTTTCAAGCATAAACAAACCCTGCTCAAGACCGGGCCCGGCAAAATTATCAGTTGAGCTCCGGTTATCTTTTTGAAATGAAGACTTGTATATAACAGGTATTTTATATTTTTCTGATAATAGTTTTAACTTTTCTGCAGTTTTAAACATTATACTTTCTTCTTCTATAACGCATGGCCCGGCAATAATGAAAAAAGTATCCCAATTAATTAATTTACTTTCCATAAAAAAAAATTTCGCGGTAAAGATAGTTATTTGTTTATTTTCTTAATCATTTGTTTAAATCTCTAATCGTCAATATTAATTCGCAAATCCTTATAACCTTATCACTTCAGGAGCTCCAACCTGCTGGCGTCAAGTCTGATAAGAATAAATAACAATATGGTAAACGACCATAAGGAAGAGCCGCCAGAGCTAAAAAATGGCAAGGGAATTCCTATTACGGGAAGCAAACCAATTGTCATTCCAACATTTATAGCAAAATGAAAAAATATTATCGAAGCAACCGAATAAGCATAAACCCTGCTGAATGTAGATCGTTGCCGCTCAGCCATGTTGATAATCCTTATTAATAAAAACAGAAATAATCCTATTACTATAAATGATCCCAGAAATCCCCATTCTTCACCAACCGTACAAAAAATAAAATCGGTGCTTTGTTCTGGTACAAAGTTATATTTTGTTTGGGTTCCCTGCAGGTACCCCTTGCCAAGAAAACCTCCTGATCCGATGGCTATCATGGATTGATTCACATTATAACCACTGCCTAGCGGATCTTTTTCTATCCCAAGTAAAATATTCATTCTTTGTTGCTGATGTTGCTCGAGAACATGATGAAATACATAATTTACCGAATAGGTAAAAAATATTGAACAGGTTAGAAAAAAGGACAAATATTGGTACAAACTTTATGCGTTGTAAAAATGATAGTATAATATATGTTAAACCTGATAAAATAAAAGATGCGGATAATATAAAATAATAGTCGATATGCCTGTGCATTAATTTTATAATGCCATATATTATTAATATTGAAAAAGTTAAAATTAAAAGCCCAATGAAGGTTTCTTTATATTTTCTTGTATATAATGCAAACGCAATAAAGCCAACTGCAATAATCACTGCAGCCAACAGGTCTTTTGAGTAAAGTAATGAAGTAAATAATAATAAGACAAACACAAAACCCAACAGCAGGATCACACCTGGCAACCCTTCCCTGAATAACACTAAAACAAATGCAAAATACACAAGCAATGAACCTACATCCGGTTCAAGCAATATAAGCAGCATAGGCAACCCTATAAGGAAACCCAGAGATAATAATGATCTGGTTATTAACACCTTAACATTATTAGCCCCTAAAAATTTTGCAATAGCGAGTGATGTTGCAACTTTGGCAAATTCTGAAGGCTGAATTGATAATTTCCCTATGAAAAGCCAGGCTTTATTTCCATTAATTTCCCTGCCAAATATTAATACCATTACAAGTAACAAAATAAAAAAGCCATATATAAAATATGCAAAAAACGTGTATACCTTTAAATCTGTTATCAACACTATAAACGCTACAAGAAAAGCTGCCATAATCCATATCATTTGCATACCATAGCGCTGACTGACATCAAATATATTACGGTGACCCTCATTATAAACTGCTGCATAAATATTGCACCATCCTATAAATACGAGAATAAAATATATAAATATTGTTGTCCAGTCTATATTTCTTACAATATTTATTCTTCTTTCAATCATTGTTTTTGCCTGTATGATAACAAATAATTCTCTACATCTGTCCTTGAAGTATTGCCCTTTAAATATTTTTCAATCATCATACTTGCAACAGGGGCTGCCCACGTTGCTCCAAAACCGGCATTTTCAATGTAAACAGCAATTGCAATTTTTGGATTGTCCTTTGGTGCAAATGCTATAAAAACTGAATGGTTAAGGCCATGAGGATTTTGTGCCGTTCCTGTTTTACCACATATAACTATATCTGAAAGTTTTATACTGGAAAGATTGGCGGTGCCTCCGGGTTCATTTACAGCCCCATACATTCCCTGTATTATTATATTATATACTGAAGTATCAAATGGGGTTATATGTTTAACATAAAAACGCCTGTCAATTTCATTATCCTGATCTATCTGCTTAACCAGATGCGGAGTAAAGTAAAATCCCCTGTTAGCTATTGTTGCTGTAACATTTGCAAGCTGTAAAGGTGTAATTCCCATTTCTGCCTGACCTATTGCAAGTGAAATAACTGTAAGCGATTTCCACCTGTCTTTTCCGAAAACCCTGTCATAATATTCCGACGAGGGCACATTTCCAGACAGCTCATTTGGTATATCAGTATTTAACCGCTGACCAAGTCCAAAACTCATAACATCATTTCTCCACACATTATAACTTGCATTTAAAGTGGAATATTTTCTGTTATCCATTATAGTTTTAAAAACATTGCAAAAATAAGTATTGCACGATTCCTGAATAGCCTGAATAAGGTTGATTGAACCATGAACATGAGTGCATGCAAGTGGTTTTGGTCCCCCATAATTATATCCTCCGTTGCAACTGTAAATTGTATTTGGGGTGACCACTCCTTCTGTTAAGCCAATTAAGCCATTTATGATTTTAAAGGTCGACCCGGGAGGGTAATTAGCCATAGCTGCCCTGAAAAACAAAGGTTTTTGCGGATCGTTTTGAAGATTTTGGTAGTTAGTTGCACGGGAACGTCCAATTAAAAGTCCCGGATCATAGCCTGGAGAAGAAACCATTGCAAGTATTTCCCCGGTAGAGGGTTCAATAGCCACTGCGCTTCCACGCATGTGCTGCATAAGAAATTCACCATATTCCTGAAGGTCAGCATCAAGTGTTGTTATTAGGTTTTCCCCTACTGTTGCGGTAGTATCATACCTGCCGTTCTGAAAGGAGCCCTTGATACGGTTATGAACATCCACAAGTAAAATATTTACACCTTTTTTGCCTCTCAATTCTTTTTCATATGATTTCTCTAACCCGCTTATCCCGGCATAATCACCTGATTTATAATAAGAATCCGATTGGGTGATGTTATCATCTACCTCACCTACATAACCTAAAACATGTGCGGCAATTTTTCTTTCATATTTTCGCAATGTACGAGTTTGAACAAAGAAGCCCGGATACTTATACAATTTTTCTTCAAATAAAGCGTAGGTTGTTGATGAAATCTGTTTTAAAAATATGGAAGGTTTATAAACGGAATATTGTCTTGCCGATTTAACGGATGATCTTACATATTGCGGAGTTATCTGAAGTATATTACAAAGCTGTACTGTATCAAATGGTTGCAACTGAATAGGGGTGATCATAACATCATAAGCAGCCTGATTATATACCATTTGTTTACCATTACGGTCATAAATTATACCCCTTGCAGGGTACTGGGTTATAAAACGTCGTGAGTTATTATCTGCTGAATTTTTGAATGAAACATTAATAATTTGAAGATAAAAAAGCCTCGATAAGTAAATTAAAAATGTAAGAATGATTATCCCGGAAATAATATATCTGCGAAACGCATATGGATTCATACTAACGCTTTAAAATAAGTAACTGGCT
Organism: uncultured Bacteroidota bacterium; assembly: GCA_963766305.1. GTDB lineage: Bacteria > Bacteroidota > Bacteroidia > Bacteroidales > JAAUTT01 > JAAUTT01. Next base: position 17,680 of record CAVYAE010000054.1, on the reverse strand, counting down.
TAAAATAATTAATATTAATGTAAATAAAGAACTTAAGATTACCCTAAGGAGGGTAATAAAAAACTCATGGAATTTAAATGTTTCTGTATAAAACAAAACAAAATGGTGAATCAACACCATTATTACCGCATATCTTAAAAACCATTCCATACCAAATGTATTTACATCTGGCTGCGCACCAACTTCATACCCTTCACGAGGTGCAAGAATACCAAGTAAGTAAGGCCGGATATAAACCATAGTAACAGTAGCAAAAGCATGTACTCCAATGGTTTGGCAGAAGATATCCACGGATATCCCCATCAAAAAGGCTAAAACAAGTAATAGCCATTTTGGAGTGTCGACCGGTAGTAAAAGAAGAAATAGTATATATAGATAACCATTGATATACCCGTTAAAATCAATATGATTTAGTATAAGCACCTGCAACAGCAGTAGCAATAAAAAATTACCTGCTTGAGTAAGGATCTTAATCATGCTTCCATTTTTTTTCAAGTTCTGATTGTTCTGTTTTACTCAGATTATAAACTACTTTAACGTAATTAATATTTCTGAGATCACAGGTCAGTCTGAGTCTGATGGTGTAAAAATTACCATTTTTTAAATTGAAATCCTTAATAATTCCTATAGGTATACCTTCAGGAAAAACCATTGAATAGCCTGTTGTGACAACCGTATCGCCAATATTTATAACAACGTGGTGAGGTATATCTGACAGTGTGCACTCTTCAGGGTTAATACCTTCCCAGGAAACTGATCCAAGAAAGTTACTGTTCTTTAATTTGGCACTTACCCGGAAATTTCTGTTAAGAATAGGGATTACAGTTGAAAAATTTTCAGATACCCCTTCAACAATGCCAACAATGCCGGTGTTGGTTATTACAGCCATATCCGGCTTAACTCCGTCGATCAACCCTTTGTTGAGAGTAATAAAATTATATTGCTTTGTTACCGTATTATTTATAACCTTAGCTGAAAAGCAGGTATATTGCTGGTGGTATAAAGTATCCAGAAGGGTGTCTTTTTTTTCCCTGACAATTTTACGTATTGATTCCAGTTTATTTTTAAGATCTGCATTTTCAAGTGCCAGTTGCTTATTTGTTTCCCGAAGAGATAAATAGCCCTTTATATAATCAAGTTTTTCATAAATATTTCCCGAGATTTTATGTGAAAACTCAATATACCTGGCCCTTTGAAAATTATTGTTTTCAATTATCAGATAAAGTGAAAATCCATCAAAAACTAAAAACAATAAAAAAAAATGATACGTGTATATTAGTTTTAAAAGGTTGTTCATTATAACCTTACCTCATTAGGAACTGAAACCTGTCAACATTTTTCAGGGCAATGCCTGTACCACGTGCTACTGCACGCAGCGGGTCTTCCGCAACATGAAATTTGATATTTATCTTGTCTGTGAACCTTTTGTCAAGTCCTCGCAGCAAAGCACCTCCTCCGGCAAGATATATACCTTTCTGTACAATGTCAGCATATAATTCAGGTGGTGTCTGTTCCAGTACACCCAATATAGCTGTTTCAACCTTGGAAATCGATTTATCCAAACAATGGGCAATTTCCTGATAAGACACAGGTACCTCAACAGGAAGGGCAGTCATAAGGTTTGGCCCCCTTACTATGTAATCAGTCGGTGGATCATCAAGGTCCGGCAGGGCCGATCCTACTTCTATCTTTATATCTTCCGCAGTACGTTCACCTACTTTAATGTTATGTTGATGGCGCATATAAGCTTGAATATCTGCAGTAAACCCATCTCCGGCAATTCTGATGGATTTGTTGCAAACTATACCGCCCAAGGCAATTACTGCTATTTCTGAAGTTCCTCCACCTATGTCAACAACCATACTGCCTTCAGGAGCTTCCACATCAAGACCTATTCCAATGGCAGCTGCCATAGGTTCATAAATCATGTATACATCACGTCCGCCGGCGTGCTCGGCAGAATCGCGCACTGCCCGTACTTCCACTTCAGTGCTTCCTGACGGAATACAAACCACCATCCTGAGAGAGGGTGTATACCAGTTATTCTTATTATTTATCATTTTAATCATTCCACGTATCATAAGTTCAGCAGCATGAAAATCGGCTATAACTCCATCCCTGAGGGGTCGTATGGTTCTTATATTTTCATGTGTTTTACCATGCATCTGACGAGCCTTTTCTCCAATTGCTATTAATTTGCCTGTAGTATGGTCAATTGCAACAATAGAAGGTTCATCTACTACGACCTTATCGTTATGAATAATTATAGTATTTGCCGTCCCTAGATCTATGGCAATTTCCTGAGTTAAGAATGATAAAAGGCCCATGATTTTATTTGTAAAATTTTAAATATTAATGATTAAGTCTGAAAATATTATTTTAGTGACGATATTCAATGTCTGAAATGTCTGACCCCGGTGAAAACCATAGAAACATTATTTTCATTGCAATATTCTATGGAATCATTGTCCCTTACAGATCCTCCTGGTTGTATAACTGCAACAATACCTGCCTTATGAGCTATCTCAACACAATCGGCAAAAGGGAAGTAAGCATCACTTGCCATTACAGCTCCCTGCATATTGAACCCAAAATTGCCTGCTTTTAAAATGGCCTGTTTAAGGGCGTCAATCCTGGAAACCTGTCCTGTACCGCTGCCTATAAGCTGTTTATTTTTAACTAAAACAATTGCATTTGATTTACTGTGTTTTACTACTTTAATTGCAAATATAAGGTCCTCAATTTCCTGTTTACCGGGCTTGCTTTTGGTTACAAATTTCATGTCTTCCCCGCTTTCAGTTTTCAAATCCTTATCCTGTACAAGTACTCCGTTTAATACAGATTTAAACAAAATATCCTGTGATTTAAAAGGTTTTTTTAAGAGGATGATTCTGTTTTTACGCGATTTTAACAAGTCCAGGGATTTATTAACGAAAGAAGGAGCCAGAATAATATCAAAAAACAATTTATTTATTTCTATAGCTGTAGCCTCGTCTATCTCTGTGTTGGTTATTAATACTCCTCCATAGGCGGAAACAGGATCACCGGCAAAAGCATCGTGCCATGCACCGGCCAGGGAATCGCGTGAAGCTATACCACAGGCATTGTTATGTTTTAAAATTGCAAATGTCGGTTCTTTAAACTCTGAAATAAGGTTTACCGCCGCATCAATATCCAATAAATTGTTATAAGAAATTTCCTTGCCGTTTAACTGATCAAATATTTCATTAAGCTCTCCAAAGTAAATTCCCATCTGGTGCGGATTTTCACCATACCGTAAAGAATTGGCGGAAGTAAAGCTTTCTTTAAATACCTGTATTTTCTCAGTCTTATTAAAAAAATCGAAAATTATAGTATCATAATGGGAGGTGACATTAAAGGCTGAGGTGGCAAACGATTTTCTATCCTCAACTGATGTGAAACCTTTTTTTTCATTGAGGATCTCTGTCAATTTAGAATATTCTTTTTGTGATGGTACTATCACCACATCCTTATAATTTTTTGCAGCAGCTCTTATAAGTGAAATACCACCAATATCAATTTTTTCTATAATATTTTCATGACTTTCATCAGTCAAAACCGCCTCTTCAAAAGGGTAAAGATCTACTATTACAAGGTCTATAGGCGGAATTTCATAATTTTCAGCTTCCTTAAGATCTCCGGCATTGTCCCTTCTGTATAATATTCCTCCGAAAACTTTGGGATGTAAAGTTTTAACCCTTCCTCCGAATATAGAAGGATAATTTGTAAGTTCCTCAACTGCAGTAACCTTTATACCTAATTCATTTATAAAAACTTTGGTACCTCCGGTTGAATATATTTTAATTTTTAATAAATCTAATTTTCTTACCAGTTCTTCTAAATTATCTTTGTTATAAACGGATATTAATGCCGATTTAATTTTAATTAATTCATTCATTTACAAACTATTGATTTTAATTAACAAAGGTAATTAAAATCTTCAAAAATATAAATAAAACTGCATGCAGCCGAAAATCAATAAAAATATATTTATTTATTAAGCCATTTTTTAAAATCATGTGATTTATTAAAACTTACTATTGCTTCAATATCACATTTTGGTTTTAAATCAAGCTTTAACCTGCTTTTTGACATAAGATGCATCTGATCAATAGATTCTATATTTACAATAAATTGTCGGTTAATTCGAAAATAAAAATCGGGATTTAAAATTTGATGTAATTTATCCAAGGTATAGTCAAGATCATACTGTTTACCTTCTGAGGTGCAGAAAAAAACTGAACCCTCACGTAAATAAAAATATGCAATATCTTTAACTTTTACAGAATGAATCTTGTTTCCGCTATAAACCATAAATCTGCTTTGATATTCTATTTTTTTATTCAGAGTATCAATCAAAGCTTTAATATTGAAATTTTTACCTTCCTGCATATTTTTATATTTTGTTAAACTCAGGCGTAACTGATCAACTTCAATAGGTTTGAGTAAATAATCAATACTGTTTAGTTTAAAAGCTTTTATAGCATATTGGTCAAATGCAGTAGTAAATATCACAGGTGTTTTAATTTCAAGATGTTCAAAAATTTTAAATGATATACCATCTGATAATTGTACATCAAGAAATATTAAGTCACAAAAATTCTTAGACAGCCATTTGACTGCATTACGAACAGATTCTATTTTATCAATAACCTGGATGTCAGAATCTATTGATATAAGAATTTTTTCCAGGTTATCTGCTGCTATCTTTTCATCTTCAATAATAAGTACCCTCATTAGCCATTATCATGTAAAATTGGAATTTTAGCAATATAATAATCTTGAGTTGAATAAAATTTTGGCTCAATTTCAGTAAAATGTTTATACCGCTCTGTTAAATTATTTATTCCTATGCCGTTTGAAGTTTCAAAAACATCCTTAAGCTGTAAATTATTGGTAATTACCAGATACTGGTCATCAACAGAAACTGAAATTTTCAATTGTTTTTCAGAAGAAATTTCATTATGCTTAATTGCATTTTCAATTAACAATTGTACAGAAAGCGGGAGGATAAAATCATTCATTTTATTGGCATCAATCACAACTTCAATAATTAAGTTATTTCCAAATCTTATTTTTTGGAGAAAATAATATGCCTGAAGAAATTCAATTTCATGACATATTTCAATAACCATTTTATCACTCACGTCCAAAACATACCTGTATATTTTGGAAAATTTATCTACAAATTCAATAGCCTTATCCGGTGAAAGCCTTATTAACGAACTTAATGAGTTTAAACTGTTAAATAAAAAATGGGGATTCACCTGGTTTTTAAGTACAGAGTATTGCGATTCAGCTTTTTCGCGTCGTAATTGTTCAACTTCAATTAGAGAAAGCAACCAGTTCCTTATAAGCATTTGTCCTTCATAAATAGCAACTGCAATAGTATTAATAATTACTGCAATAGTACTTTCATTGTAAACCTGGCTAGCTAAACTGGTAAAACATTGTATATCATAATTTAAAATATAATGTAAAAAAAGTACAAGTGATGATATTAAAAAGGCAGCATTGAAATTGGTAATCAATAATTCAATTAAAAACCGCTTTGTCTTATTTCTTTCCCAGGGAATTTTTGAATCTATATTGATAATAGTATAATAATTGACTGTTGCAATCGATGCGGAAATAAAAAAAGAAAATATAATATCATATAATATATTTAATGGGGTATCTACCAGATGATTAACTGATGAATATCCTATAAAATATGTAGTTATCACTATTGTGGCTGCAATACAAACCACTAATATAAATTTAACAGGGTTTATTTGTTTAATATGCATTTTCCGGAATTGGTAATTTTTTTAAAATTAAAAATTTATCCTGTATAAAACCATTGGGAAAAAGCCCAACTGGTATGTGGTAAGGATTTTCCCCGGTGAAGTATAATTAAATGATTGCATCAGAACGTTCTGATGATTTGTAAAATTTTCCACGTATGCCTGCCATTCCTGCGAAATTTTTTTCCCATTTAGCTTGAACCCAACTTTAATATCTGCCTTGAAATATGCAGGATATTGTTTTTCAAATGCATCATTTGTAATATATATCCAATTAAGTGAAGTGGAATGCACGGTATCTATTGGAGTATAACGTTTACCACCAGCAAAGGCCATCTTATAGTCTATATTTAATGTAGATTTCTTTCCAACTGGTATTTCTTTACCTACCAATGCATTGATTACATAATTTCCATTGAAAGCAGTATTTCGTTCTATCCCGTTACTACCTTTATATCTGGAGTCGAATAAAGATGTTGTGACCAAAAAATAATAACCTTGACTGAAAAACTTTTCGCATGTCAGTTCAAGCCCAAAATTCCTGCCCGTACCTTTATTTACAAGACTGTCATTAGTTTCTATTCCCCAATATGCACCGGTATTTAGCTCACTGAAAAATGAAGGCTTCGATTCAACTGGTACATTGAAAATATACTGGTAATATACTTCAGTTTTTAATCTTAAATCTCTGGTTATATTCCAGTCATGTCCTAAAACAAATTGATTTGACTTAGTGAAACCAAGTTTTGTATCAGTTTGTATATATTGATTATCAGCCATATCATAAGTACTAAGGTAATAAGTTGCCAGGGTCTGAGTTTTTGAATCAAGTCCATAACCAAAAGTAAGATCCCTGTTTTTGGCATATTTCCACAATAAACTAATCCTTGGTTCCAGAACACCCTGTCCGTTAAGGTCAAAATACATAAAATTCAATCCAGGATTAACAGAAATTTTATCTGAAATTTTATCACTAAATTCAAAAAATGACCTGAATAAATGTACTCCATTTGATATGTTTTTATTTTCATCAAGAATAGTACTAAGATTCTTTAATGTTTCGCTATATAAGGATGCTGATAAATTAAATCCCATCTGATCTATTGTAAAGCCTGCCTTGGATGATAAATGCGAATTAAATTTGGTACCTGTAACACCTGTCAATGAAATCCGGGATTCACCAATACCTTCATTATAATAACGTGTAGTGGTTTGCGGATTATTGAAAATACTGATTGTATCAATATTTGTTCCTCCAAACTGATAAAATCCGGAAAGAATAATTTTTGTATATGTTTTGCTGCTGATAAAGCGGGTATAACTTATGGCTGAAGTAGCCATTTTAGATCCGTTATACAGGTTTTCATAATTATTTATATATAAGTTATTGCTTGTATATTCACTAGCAAGCATATCTATCTGACTTTTACCTGCCAAACCAAAAATAGAAATTATTCCTTTATTAAGTGGGAAAACAACTTTAAAAGTTAAGTCTTGATATTCAGGAATTCCAACAGTTCCAAAATTAATTCCTAATTTACTCATAACCTGTAAGGTTGAATATCTATAGTTTATAAGGTACGAGCTTCCGGCTGACTTATTTACCGGTCCTTCTGCACCCAGCTCAAAGCCATTAAACCCAATCTGACCCAGAAATTCATTTTTTTCAGTATTGCCGTTTCTCATTTTTAAATCAAATACCCCTGAAAGTGCATTTCCATATTCAGCTGGAAAAGCTCCTGTTAAAAAATCCGAATTTCTGAGATCATTGTTGTTTAACATACTAACCGGACCTCCTGTTGTACCGTTTTCCGCAAAGTGGTTAGGGTTTGGTATATCTACATCCTCCATCCTCCAAAGCAACCCTGAAGGGGAGTTACCGCGGATAATAATATCGTTGCGGCTGTCATTGGCAAAAGAAACACCTGCATAATTTGATGCCATTCTGGACACATCTCCCCTGCTTCCGGCGTATTTCTCAGTTTCTTCAACAGTAAAAGACCTGGCGCTTATGAGTGCCATTTCATTATTTGGATTTTCTTTGGATGAATTTGCAGTTATGGTAACTTCTCCAACATTTTGGGCCTTTTCTTCCAATTCAACATGCAAAACAAGTTCTTTGCCTGAATTTAGGTAAATATTACCGAGAGTTACTGTTTCATATCCAACATAAGAAATTTGAATTGTTATGCGGCCAATTGGAATATTGCTAAATTTAAAGTTACCATTTACATCGGTGGAAGTGGCCATTAAGGGTGATGTTCCAGGAATAGATACAGTAGCCCCAGGCAGACTTTGTTCACTTTGTTTGTCAATTACCTGACCTAAAATAGTCTGAGTTAACAACTGGGCATTTAAACTGATGAAATTAAGCATCAATAAAACAGAAATATAACAAGCAAATATTTGTTGGTTTTTAAATTTTCCTTTTTTCATGGATTTTAAATTTAGTTTTATTCCAAAAATATTGGATGCACTATAATTTAAAAAATAAAACCAGGTGAATGGTAAAAAAACACCTCTGATTTGGGAAAAAGGAAAGTTTAACGGGGATCAGTAAATTGCAATTATACCTAATTATTTTCTCTTACGCTTGTACTCCGACCCTCCTCCTGAACGAAATCCCTTACCACGGTCTGATGAAATATGATCATTAGATGGTTCAATAACTATCTGTCTTCCTTCGTATGAAGCTTTATTAAGAGCATTCATTAACGTGTCTGAATATTTACTGTCGGCTTCAAAAATTGAATAACTCTTCAGGATATTGGCTTTCCCAATGGCAATATCACGGTTTCTGGTGTTCTCGTTAATCAACCCTAATAAGCCACGAGGATCAATACCATCTGCTGTTCCAAGGTTAATCCTGAACACTCCGAAGCTATGTTTTTGAGAAGGCCTGGAACTGCGATCACTGCGATCATCCTTTTGAAACCTCTCACTTCGGCCTGTCCTGTCATTATATTCTCCCCTGTTACTCCTGTAACCATCGTCTTTCTTTTCATAACGTGGGCCCTTATCATCCCTGTCGTAACGGGAAGAACGTTCGTTACGGTCATACCTGCCCCCTCTGTCTCCCCGGTCATTTCTTGAGTTCCGGTCGCCCTTATCATAACGATCCATACTTCTTCCATGATCTACAACATTAAGATCAGGAGCATTCTTATAATAATTTAAAAACCTGTTAAATTCAGCTGAAACAAACCTTTTAATAAGCTCTTCACGGCTTAACCACTCCAGTTTTTTATATATCACTGAAAGGAAATCTTCTATTTCTTCATCATTTACCTCGACCTTTTCCATTTTATCCACCAGGCTGTAAAGTTGCTTTTCACAAATTTCCTTTCCTCCCGGAACAGTTTTATATTCAAATTTTTTATGGATAAGGTTTTCAATCATTGGTATTTTATTCCTTTCCTTAGATATAATTATAGAAACAGATATGCCGCTTTTCCCTGCCCGTCCTGTTCTTCCGCTTCTGTGAGTGTATATTTCCATCTCATCAGGCAAATTATAATTTATTACATGAGTAAGGTCATCTACATCGAGTCCCCGTGCTGCTACATCTGTTGCAACTAACATCTGAATATTTTTAAGGCGGAATCTTTGCATAACATAATCTCTCTGTGCCTGAGATAAATCTCCATGCAAGGCATCGGCACTGTAACCGTCTTTCATGAGTTTTTCAGCAACTTCTTTTGTTTCATGACGGGTCCGGCAAAAAATAATACCGTAAATATCAGGTGAATAATCCACCACACGTTTCAATGCAAAATACCTGTCAGAAGCATGTACTACATAATAAAGATGACGTACATTATCAGAACCTGCATTCTTAGTGCCTACGGTGATTTCAACCTTTTCCTTCATATAGGTAGAAGCTATAGAAGCCACTTCTTTCGGCATGGTAGCTGAGAATAAGAGGGTTCTGCGCTGCTTGGGTACCTCATCAAGAATGGTATTAAGCTCTTCCTTAAAACCCATGTTAAGCATTTCATCAGCTTCATCAAGAACTACTGAATGTATACCTCCAAGGTTTATTTTTTTCCGTCTTATAAGGTCATTCATCCTGCCCGGAGTTGCTACAACTATATGAGCTCCTTTTTTCAGGTCTTTTATCTGGTTTTCAATACTGGCTCCTCCATATACAGCAACAATATTTATCCAAGGCAGATATTTGCTGTAATTGATAAGGTCGTTTGTTATTTGTAAGCAAAGCTCGCGGGTAGGACATAAAGTTATTACCTGCAGGTTATTGTTGTTCTGATCTATTAAACTTATAAGAGGTAAACCAAAAGCAGCAGTTTTACCAGTTCCTGTCTGGGCCAGGCCAATTATGTCCTTGTTAGTATTTAAAATAACAGGGATAACCTGTTCCTGCACAGGCATCGGATTAATGTATCCAAGTTCGGCAACAGCTTTTACAAGCTCCGACCGGATACCGGTTTCTTCAAATGTCATCATGATTATTATTTATATTTCTTTACCCGATTGTGTTTCCGGTTAATTATTCCCTGTAAGAAAATGAGTTATCCTACATGTATCAACTAAGAACTATTTACTATAACACCAAAATCAAAATCGTTTCGTAAAATTAAGCCGCAAAGGTAGACAATTAATTTTTAATAAATCACATAATTAGTTTTGTTTCTATCTTTACCATTAATTATATCATTAAATTACAGTGCGCAAATATGCGATATGCAGTTCTCGACTTAGGCACCAATACTTTTAACCTGCTTATTGCAGAAAGTAACGATAATAAAAATTATAAAATAATATTATCCGAAAAAGAAAGTGTCAAATTAGGTGAAGGAGGTATAAATAACCAATTTATAAATGATGCCGCTGTAAAGAGAGGATTTTCTGCTATAGCTTTATATATGGAACAAATTAAAAATATGGAGGCAGAAAAGGTAAAAGCATTTGCTACCTCGGCAATTCGGGATGCTTCCAATGGAAACCAGTTTATAAATGACCTTAAGAACAAGTTTAACCTTGATGTAAATATCATTTCAGGAGACCGGGAAGCAGAACTTATTTATAAAGGTGTAATACAAACCCTGCCAGGGTTTAATAAACCATTTATTATTCTGGATATTGGAGGAGGAAGTAATGAATTTATTATAGGTAATAATACCCAGATTCTTTGGAAGCAAAGTTTTAATTTAGGAATGGCGAGGTTGTTGGATCGCTTTAAACCTTCGGATCCAATTACTGCCACTGAAATAAATAAAATAAATTCTTACCTTGATATTGAACTTACCGATTTGTTTGAAGCGGTGGAACTTTTTAAACCGGAAATTTTTGTCGGTGCTTCCGGTTCTTTTGACAGTTTTATATCGATGCTGGCAGCAAAGGGCCAAATAATTCATAATGATGGTGATGTGTTTCATAATATCCCCTTTAACAGTTTTGAGGAATTGCATCAACTCCTGGTCTCTACTACAAAAAGTCAACGTGAAAAGATTGAGGAACTTGAGCCTGTGAGAAGGGACATGATTGTGCTGGCTTCAATTTTTGTAATGTTTGTCCTTAAAAAAACAAGAATAAAAAATATATGCCAGTCAGCTTATTCTCTAAAAGAAGGCGCTATTTTTGATATGATTAGGGAATGATGAATTGAAGTGCAAATTGAATGAAGGATGGATTAAATGTGTAAATGTGAAGATGTACAAATTGGATGAAGAATGAAGGATGGATTAAATGTGTAAATGTTAAGTTGTACTAATTGGATGAAGGATGAAGGATGAAGGATGAAGGATGGATTAAATGTGTAAATGTGAAGAAGTGCAAATTGCTGATGACTGATAACGATGTGGGAAAAGTACTAAAATTTATAAAGGTTTTATTTCAATAAAAAATATAAAAAATAAAATTTAAAATACCAGACCCTTTCCTACAATCCTACTAATTTAATTAACTACTTTAAATAAAATATTCTAAACCCAATCCTACTTTCTTATAAACAAATAAATAACCTACATGGCAAATATTTTAGTTGTAGATGATGAACGAAGTATCAGAAATTCACTCAAAGAAGTTCTGGAGTATGAAAATCATAAGGTTGAACTGGCTGTGGATGGACCTGAAGCATTGGAAATGTTTTCAAAAAACAAATATGATATTATTCTTTGTGACATTAAAATGCCAAAAATGGATGGGATAGAAGTACTTGAAAAAGTGCTTGAAATTTCACAGGATGCTACAATTATTATGATATCAGGTCATGCAAATATAGATACTGCAGTTGAGGCAATTAAAAAAGGGGCTTTTGATTTTATCGAAAAACCTTTGGATCTTAACCGGCTTCTTATAACCATTCGTAACGGACTGGAAAAATCAAACCTGGTTAAAGAAACTAAAGTTCTTAAAAGAAAGGTAAACAAAACATTTGAAATTATAGGTGAATCAGAACCTATTAAAAAAGTACTTGAAATGATAGAGCGTGTTGCTCCTACCGATGCAAGAGTGTTAATTACCGGGAAAAACGGAACAGGGAAAGAATTGGTGGCTCGCTGGCTTCATGAAAAAAGTCAGAGGGCATCCTTTCCCTTTGTTGAAGTAAATTGCGCTGCAATACCTTCTGAACTTATTGAAAGTGAATTATTCGGACATGAAAAAGGGGCATTTACCTCAGCATACAGGGACAGGAAAGGAAAATTCGAAGTAGCTAATGGCGGTACATTGTTTCTTGACGAAATAGGAGATATGAGTTTATCGGCTCAGGCAAAAGTATTACGGGCACTGCAGGAAAATAAAATTGTCCGTGTAGGGGGTGATAAAGAAATAAAGGTAGATGTACGTATTGTTGCCGCTACTAACAAAGATCTTAAAAAAGAGATAGATGCAGGAAATTTTAGGGAAGACCTTTATCACAGGATTAGTGTAATCTTAGTGCATGTGCCGACATTAAATGAACGTATTGACGACATTCCCATTCTTGCATCATATTTTTGTAACCTTATAGCTGAAGAATACGGAATGCCAAGAAAGACAATTACTTCAAAAGCAATTGAGGAATTAATGAAAATAACCTGGACTGGAAATATTAGAGAATTCAGGAATGTATTGGAAAGATTATTCATACTTTGTGAGTCTGAAATAACTGATAGAGACGTAATTACATTTGCACAACCCATATCCAGGCAGTGAAATAAAATAATTTGTCAAAACAAAATTTAGTTAAATTTGCGACTTAACATATTTAATTTATTTAACAATGATTCATTATAAAGATTTAGGACTAGTAAATTCAAGAGAACTATTCAGGAACGCTGTCAAGGGAGGTTACGCCATCCCTGCATTTAATTTCAACAATATGGAGCAGTTACAGGCTATCATCCAGGCCTGTGTTGAAACCAAATCACCGGTAATTCTTCAGGTCTCCAGCGGGGCCAGGAAATACGCAAATCAGACATTATTGCGTTTTATGGCTCAAGGTGCCGTTGAATACTCTAAAGAACTGGGACATAATATTCCTATTGTTCTTCACCTTGACCACGGTGATACTCTGGATTTGGTAAAATCCTGCATTGATTTCGGATTCTCATCGGTAATGATTGATGGGTCGCATCACCCCTATGAAAAAAATATAGAGGTAACATGTTCAGTTGTAGAATATGCTCACAAGTATGATGTTACTGTAGAAGGTGAACTTGGTGTTTTAGCAGGAGTTGAAGATGAAGTTTCAGCGGAACACCATACCTACACAAGGCCTGAAGAAGTTGAAGATTTTGTGAAAAAAACAGGCGTTGACTCGTTAGCAATTTCTATAGGCACTTCGCATGGTGCAAACAAATTCAGACCAGACCAATGCACCCGCAATGCAGATGGTGTTTTAGTACCGCCAACACTCCGCTTTGATATTCTTGAAGAAGTCGAAAAACGTATTCCGGGTTTCCCGATTGTATTGCATGGAGCATCTTCAGTACCTGCCGAACAGGTTGCCCTCATAAATAAATACGGAGGTAAGCTTGTAGATGCAATAGGCATACCTGAAGAATGGCTTCGCCGGGCTGCTGCATCAGCAGTGTGCAAAATTAATATAGATAGTGACGGACGTTTGGCAATGACTGCTTCCATACGAGAAACTTTTGCTACCAAACCTTCGGAATTTGATCCCCGTAAATACCTGGGTCCGGCCCGTGATGCTCTCAAGGAACTTTACAAACATAAAATTATCAATGTTCTTGGCAGCTTAAACAGGGGCTGAAAAGATGCCGGACACCTTATACACATGTTAAATCTTTGCATCTGACAATTTAAGCCGAAACAGGCACTGATGGTGAACAACCTGCAGAGAATAACCCGTCCGGCTGGAAAAGACAAAGGGGGCATATTCTGCCCCCTTTAGATTATTACAACTTTACTGCTCATTTCATCCCAGATTATATCTTTTGGCTCAGATTTAAAACGTTCAATAAATTTTTCATGTTACTCATTTTTATTAATTGATACGAAGTTATTAAAATACCATTAGTCTCATTATGTTTAAGACTTTAGAATATATAATTATCATATTAATTACTACAATTATGGAGCCAGATTCTATTATCACGAATTAGCAAAATGGACTACAATTGATGCTTTCGCTGAAAATTATAGGGGTTTAAGACAATTTATAATTAAATTTGTGTTGTTAACCAACGATATCTGTTATGAAAAATATTATTCTGAATCTATTTTTTATAGCTCTAATAACATTGATTGCATTTACATGCAAAAAAGACCCTGCTACAGTAGCTTCTGTACCTTATTTGTCAGGTAATGTTATTTTATCAAGTGTCATTGATGCTAATGGTTATATGTGGTTTGGCACAAATGCCGGTGTAGCGAAATTTGATGGTACAAATTGGATTAATTACAATTCCACTAATAGTGGCTTAGCAAATTTTAATGTTAAATGTATTTCAACAGATAATCAAGGAAATATATGGTTTGGATATTATGAAGGAGGGGGATTGACTAAATATGATGGTACCAATTGGACTACATACAATTCTGACAATAGTGGTTTAGCTAATAACGTCGTTCAAGCCATTGCTATTGATAAACAAGGCAATAAATGGATTGGAACTGAAGGAGGTGGAATATCAATGTTTGATGGAACAAATTGGATTACATATACTACAAACAATGGTTTAACCGGAAATTACGTTTTATCAATAGTAATAGATGCGCAGGGTAATAAATGGTTTGGAACCACTACCGGTTTATCGAAATTTGACGGTAGAAGCTGGACAACATTCACAGGTAAAAATAATGGTGGTGGTGGAGATTAAACAATTATGAAAAACAACTTATTTACACATCTTTTTGTACCATTCCCAAAGAACAATCCCAGCGCAAACTGAAACATTAAAGGAATGTTTGGTACCAAACTGTGGAATTTCAATACTTTCAGAGCAAAGATCAATAACTGCCTGATCAATACCTCTGACTTCATTTCCAAAAATTAATGCGTATTTAATTTTTCTGTCCACCTGATAACTATCTAAGCTTATACTTACATCCGTCTGCTCAATAGCTATTAATTTATATCCTTCCTTTTTTAAATATTCTGCCGCCGACAAAGCTGACTCAAAATATTTCCAAGGAACTGTCTCTTCAGCTCCCAGAGCTGTTTTGTAAATTTCTTTGTGTGGTGGTGTTGCACTAATTCCACATAAATAAATTTTTCCTATTAAAAAAGCGTCTGAAGTACGAAATATAGAACCAATATTGTTAAGACTCCTTATATTATCCAAAACAACAACAAAGGGCATTTTTTCTGATTCTTTGTATAATTCAGGAGTTTTCCGGTTTAATTCCGATGATAAAAGTTTTCTCATTTAATTACTGATAATGGATGACAGATTACAAAGGACAAATGATTGATTATTAATATTATATCCATTTATTTTTACTGTTTTCTTGTTTTTTGCATAAAAATTAATAATTCTTAATAAATTGTATATAAATTTAATAATTTGGTAAAATTACAAATTCTGAATATGTAATATATTTCAATTTTCCATGATACTATTAAAATCAATAAATTCATCATGGGAAATCGACAATACAAATAAAATCAATAATTAATTATCAATTATAAATTGTCAATAATCAATTAAATCATGGACATTCACGAATATCAGGCTAAATCTATTTTAAAGCGTTTTGGGGTTTCGGTACCCGAAGGTACAGTTATAGATTCTGCTGAAGAAGCAGAAAATGCAGCTCATTTTTTACGTGACCGTGTACACAATGATACCTGGGTCGTTAAAGCCCAGATACATGCAGGGGGACGGGGCAAAGGCGGAGGAGTCAAGGTTGCCAGAGATATAGAACAGGTTAAAACTTATGTTCACGATATATTGGGTATGCGACTGGTAACTCATCAGACAGGGCCTGAGGGAAAAATTGTACATAAGGTACTTATTGAACAGGGTATTTATTATCCGGGACCATCACCCGTCAAGGAATTTTATGTAAGTATTCTTTTAAACAGGCAAATCGGCCGTAATATAATTGTTTATTCTCCACAGGGAGGGATGGATATTGAGACAGTAGCTGAACAAACACCTCATCTTATCTACTCGGAAGTTATTGATCCCAGGGTTGGTTTACTGACCTTTCAGGCCAGAAAGATTGCCTTTAACCTTGGATTATCAGGAAAAGGCTTTTGGCAGATGGTTAGTTTCCTTCAAAAGCTGGCTGAGGCATATGAAAAATCAGATGCATTGCTGTTTGAGATTAACCCTGTAATAAAAACTTCTGATGATCAAATATTTGCAGCTGATGCAAAAGTTACTTTAG
Organism: uncultured Bacteroidota bacterium; assembly: GCA_963766305.1. GTDB lineage: Bacteria > Bacteroidota > Bacteroidia > Bacteroidales > JAAUTT01 > JAAUTT01. Next base: position 1,073 of record CAVYAE010000054.1, on the reverse strand, counting down.
ATGATAATGCATTATACCGTCATGATGATTTTACAGACTTCCGCGACATAAATGAAGAAGACCCGTCAGAAACAGCAGCTATCTCAAATAACCTTAATTTTGTAAAGCTTCACGGTAATGTTGGTTGTATGGTAAATGGAGCCGGTCTGGCTATGGCAACCATGGATATTATTAAATATTCAGGTGGGGAACCGGCTAATTTTCTCGATGTAGGCGGCACTGCTAATGCTAAGCGTGTGGAAGCTGCCTTTCGTATTATTCTTAAAGACCCTAATGTAAAAGCTATCCTGATAAATATTTTCGGGGGCATAGTTCGTTGCGACAGGGTGGCACAGGGTATTGTGGATGCATATAATGCCATGGGAGATATTCCGGTGCCGGTAATAGTCCGTTTGCAGGGAACAAATGCCATTGAGGCTAAAGAACTTATAGATAAATCCGGATTGAAGGTTTATTCGGCTGTTTCATTGCAGGAAGCTGCAGATCTTATTAAAGATGTGGTAAGTTCATTAGGATGATTGCCAAATGAATTTAAAAGCTAAAAAATGCGGCCTTTGGAAAATAGGTTGGAAAATATATGAACCCGATTATTGAGGTTATAAGGATTTCCGGTCAAATAATAATATGGTTTGCCGCCTGGTATCATTTATCAGTTTTAATAATAGCCGGAATAATAATTATTATTGGAGGATGGTTCAAAGGAATACTCTATAAACGTTGCAAGCCCTGGTAAAATAAATTCAGTTGTTATTAGCTGTAATAACTTTTATTCTTTATTATTTTGCAAGGGTTAAGCGTATATTCGAACCACTGGCTATATAGAGCCAAGACCTGAATTATTATCCCATATTTGCCATGAAATTATAAATACTTCAAAAACCCAGGCCGAGGAGAAAACCATTTCTATTAAATACTCTGAGAGTGAATCAATTACAATCTTTGCAGATATAAATATGCTGAAAACTGTTTTGCGTAATTTAGTTACAAATGCAATAAAATTTACAAAAAACAATGGACATATAAATATATACGGAGAAAGAAATGATCAATGTGCAACTGTTATAGTGTCGTAT
>CAVYAE010000053.1:0-7025 GCA_963766305.1 uncultured Bacteroidota bacterium | reverse complement strand
CAATGGTAAGCGATGCTGAAAAGCTTAGTTCTGATTTTATTTCACATAAAAAACTAATACCCAATTCTTCAATCAATTGAAAATCGTTAATCCAAGACACATTCATCTTTTCACATACATTTGGAATTTTAATTTTCGTTGAATTTGATGCAGTTATTTTTTCTTCCTTTGTAACCACTATGGCATTTTCACTTAATGCATGAGCAATAACCCAAGGGTCAGCCAATGACCTTGATTTTGTATTGTCAACTAAATATTTGTGGTTTGGGTCAGCAGAATATATATCCTTAAGACACTGTGTAACTTTCTCATCAATTTTTTTAATAGGAATTTTACTCAATTTCAACCATTTTGACAAATCATCATCTGTTCGAACAATTTCATCATAAACCATTTCTGGTATAAAGATTATATTCTGTGTTCCCAAAAAATCAAGTATATCCCAATAACTTGGGCATATTTTGGGAGAATAGTATTTTTGCCACGCTTGAATAATTACATTTGCATCAAAGCAGTATTTTTTATTAATAATACTCATCTGTACATTTGTGCTTCAAGTTTGGGAAACTTATTTACCTGAACATTTAATAAGTTACTTGCCAAAGATGGTTCAATTGTACCTCCACGAAAAGAATCTAATACTGTTTGTGTAAATAATCGACCATTTCTATTTAGTTGAAGTAAAAAATAATTAGGACCGCCTGTTTTTTCTTTCTCCTTTTGCTTTAATTTTTTTGCTTCTTCTCTTCTTAAAAATTCAATATATTCAATATCTGCTAAACGTTTTAAGTTATTATATACCTTTAAAGAAATTATATTTAGATTTAATGCCCTTACTAATAAAGCAAAAGAACTAACTCCGATAATTTTTGCATTATTGAAAACTTCTTTAGCATTATCAAAAGCGTTATTATCAAGATTGTATATAAACTCTTTTGGAATTAAAACATTTGCAGCAACTTCATTGCAGAATATTTCAATTGGGTTATAATTACTGGCAATTTTAATTGATGGTTCAATGTCATTTGATATTCCAGTTTCAGCAATCCAAAGATGAGCAAGTTCATGTACTAATGTAAATAACTGTGGTGCAGCCCAATCATCTGAATTTATAAAAACGAATGGTGCATAACTGTCAGCAATTGCAAAACCTTGAATCTCATTTAAGTCTAACTTTAATCTTGAATGTATATAACTAGTCCTTGAAATAAAAATCCCATTTGATTCTGCTTTATCAATCCATTCTAATATAGGATTATTATATTTATAATTTAATGGATTAATATTAAGCGTATTAAGAATATCTTGTGCTATTGTTATTAAATTATCATTAATAGAAAATTTCCCAATAAATGGTATCTTATCATAATCGTTATCCTTATATAAATCACTAATCCATGATTGTTTTTGTTGTAGTTCACGGATAATAAAAATTGAAGAAGTACTTAATTCTTTTGAACCTGCATTTCTAAAATCCTGTAAAGGCTGAAAATCGTTAGGAACATCTGGAAGAAAAAATAAGGCAAATGGTCTCTTATAGGCTTTTGCGAGAGTTTGAGCCTGTTTAATAGTTGGAAAATCAAGACCATTTTCCCATTCTTTTAACTTATCCACAGAAACAGCAACTTTTGATGCAGCAATTTCCTCAGACATTTTTGCTGATTCTCGTGCCCATTTAAAGACTTTTATTGTTATATATGCTTTATCTGCCATATTATGTAAAAATACAACTTTTTAACTCAAAATTGAATATTTTTATAAACACAAGTTACATTTTACATGAACATCAACTTATTTACAGTAATTTAAAAACTTTACCAGAAATAACAAAAAAACGTACAATTATTTTGTTACCAAAATACTATAAAGGAAGAGCATCCTTTTGAAAATTAAAAACCAAAAAGTTTAAATTGGGAAAGGAATATTGCTACCGATTGTAAATACTACCAACTCGTGTCAACTTAGTTTCATACTTTTGCAATGAAATATGCATTATGGTTACAAAAAGTTGTGCAATTTTATTTACCTATAATAGTGCGGTGATGTTACCAAATAATAAGACAAATTAATTTTAAAAATATCTACGCAATCATCAATTCTTAAGGTACTGATATATAGTGCCTCTACTAATTGACAGTTGCTTTGAAATAGCCATGATACTTATTCCATTTTCTTTAAGTTCTTTTATTTTATTAATTTTTAAAGAATCCAAGGTTGGTCTTCCGCCTGTACGACCCTGTAAACGAGATTTTGCAAGACCTGCTTTAACTCTTTCACTAATACGTATGCGTTCTTGCTTGGCCAAAGTCGACAGCAAGGCTATTATAACATCTTTAAAAATACCAGTTGAGTCGATATATTGTTCCGTGAAACTTTTGTAAGACACTCCATAATTTTCAAGCAACTCCAAATAATGAATGGTTTCACGAGTTCCTGCTCTGCTGAATCTGTCCAGAGCATAAAAAAGTAACATATCAAATTTCCGTTTTGAAGCATCTGCAAGCATTTTATTAAATTCTTGACGATTTGCTGCTGCTCCTGAAATTACATCAGTATATTCTTTCACAATCTCATAATTCATCCGCATACAATAATCTCGCAATACCAGAAGTTGGTTATCCAAGTCGGACGTGTCTTTCGAAATTCTGGCATAAATTCCTATTTTCATATTTTGGATTTTAGTGTTCGTAAAACGGGTGTTATTTGAACAGTAAAAAACAAATTCTGTAACCCTTGATTAATGGGCATTTTTTGAACCATATTTAAAAAGGTTTTTTGAACAGTTTTTTACCATAAAATTAGTTGTCACAAAAAACATAAAATTTGTAATCATTATCAAAAAATTTCCAGCCACTTGGAAATTTCAGAACATGAGATTTAATTATTTGATTATCTTTTGTAAATGCAAGTATCATGTAATTCTCATATGTATCTGCATCAATACTGAAACAGCTTTGAATTATTCTATATCGTTTGGTTATTTCAAATTCTCTGGCTTGGAAACACGGAAGTAAAGAATTTATATCTGGAATTTTGACAACATATGACGCACTGGGAATATCATCTATAACTTCTGTGATTATTAAATAATTACTATTTTTATTAAAGTCAATGCGAACTTTATTTTGTATCAAATTAATTCTACTTTTTTTCAATATGCCCATATTTATGTTCACTGCAAATATAATAATAATTTATATTATGCCCATAAATATGGGCATAATATAACCATATTTATGGGCATATTTTTTAACTTTACAAAAAATTTATTTACAATGGATGATAATAAAAACAAATGGGTAAGACCAAAAGAAGTAGAACCCCAGCATAAAGAATTAATGATACAAATAGGCAAGAAATTAGAAAAATTAAGAAATAATAAGAAATTAGGGTCATATGAATTTGCATATAACCTCTTTATTTCAAGGAACGCTTACAGTCAAATGGAGCGTGGCCAAATATATTTTAGCTTCCATAATCTTTTGAAAATATTGGATTATCACCATATAGATTTAAACACCTTTATTAAAACTGAACTTAAAGATTTATAATATTTATTTTACTATTGATTAACTCCCTGTGGGCACCATAAATCGTCCTGTACGCCAGCAAATAAATAAAAATCACCGTTAAGATGCCCAATTAACTGCCTTTTTTTGACTTTTTAACCCGCTTTATATCTTATTTTGGTTCAAATAATAACTGATAAAACAAGATTTTGGTTCATCAGAATGCATAAAATATTAAGCACAGTATTTATAATAAATGAGGTGTATGAAAAATCCTGAAATCCCAAAACACAATATTGAACGTCTTCAAGCCATCTCAGTGTTTCTTAAAGAATATCGTATCAACAGCGGATACAGTCAACAGGAATTAAGTGAGTGCGCAAATTTACATAGGAACACTATTATAGGTTACGAAGCCACTAAAGCTAAGAATTTAACACTTTTAACCATTTTTAAGATTGCAGACACTTTGGAACTGGATTTATACCAGTTATTTTTGGAAATCAAATAATTCTCCCAGTTTTTATAATTGGATATTTACAAACCAATTATCCTTTGATAAGATGTCTCAATAATTCATTGGTATTATCCTGCAAAAAACTTAATCCGTCATGCAGGTTGTTAATATCATCATAAAGAATATTTTGTTGATTTTTGGTCAGAAATGGTAATAGTGAAATTTCTTCAAGAAACTCAGCATCTACGATACCATAATATTCATCCCTAATTCCTATTTCTTTGAGTCTTTCAAGTGTTTCCAAATGTTGTTCATCCATAACAATTTCATTTTTAGTTAATTTATTATCTTCTTCAACTTCTTCAAAATAAAAATCTGTATTTAAAATATCCTCATCAATCATCCACTGCATAAATGCACTGTCTTCAAGTTCCTCGTAATCTATTGATTCCCAAAATTTATCTTCAATTTTATGGTTATATTTAAATCCAAAATGCCTGAAGACCTTTTTTGCAATTACCTCGGCCTGCTCTTCATAGCCACTGGCGACAACAACTGAATCATGTCTTGTGAAACACGGGATATTATTGGTTCTTAGTTCTTGCAGTATATTGTCAACAAATATCTCACCTTCTATGCATTGTAAAAAAACTGAAAAATTGCTTTCATGGTTATCCTCTTGGCCTTCAAATTCGTTTAGCTTTAAATTTTGTTTTTTAAATGTCGCAATTATGGTCATAACGACTGGATACCTTTGTGTTAATTTAATTAATAAAGCATCAGGTCTGTTGGTCTTTTTAAATAACATTTTAAATAGCAATTGTTTAGCAAGAATTCTATCTTTAAGTCCTAACTCCGTTTGCACAACTGTATAAAAATCATAAAAGAATATGTCTCGTACAAATTTTGTTACATCGGAAGAACTATATTGACATGAATTAATATCGTTAATATCCACTGCCACTTTCGGCAATTGAATTTCATATTGATTCAGTATGCCAATCAACCGTTTTAAATATGTTTTATTTCTTTCTTGTTTAAATAAGGACAGCAGTTTATCTCTGCCGTCTTTAACATATACATTTAAAAGATTCGCAAAAATCAGGAACTGTGAAGTCCTGAGGTCAAGCTGTACAGTTGTTTTATTATTAATTTTGATAAATTGAAGAATTTTACTTGGAAAATTAGCGAGATTGCTGTATAACCTAAGAGTTATTGGATTACGTTTTTCAATAATTGGCTGTGAATAAATTAAAGATATATGATTTTTGTAATTATAAATAAGCGCAGGAACACGTTTTTTAAGGAATACGGTTATATCGGCTATATAAAAGGTATCCTTGAAGTAAAACAATTTTTTATTTCTTGAGTCGGCAAACTTTCTTGCGGCTTCAACAGTTAAAAATTTGATATTATAACTCTCATTTTGTAGATACTCGTGATATTCAATAAGTAATTTTTCTGGTAATGACTGAACATAATCTGTATTTAAAAAATCATTACATATTCTTTCGGCATTATTTTCAATCCAAGTACAGGCCTTGGCAGGGTCAATGGTAACATGATAGTTAATGTCAGTAATTCCTGCAGGGATAAACTCTTGGTTACCAAACAATGTTCTTTCAATTGATGTCAAGACCTTACTTTCCCCGAAATATGATATTATTTCATACTGGGTATCCAACAGGTCAGGATTAATGCGGTATCTGATACCAACTAAACCACTTTGTTTTCCCTGTTGTGTTTTAATAGCAGAATCAGGAATAGTACGATATCCGAAATCAAAACTTTCAATTATTTCCTTATTCAACAATGGTTGAATTACATTTTCATGATAATTACCACCAAATACTTTTTTCCAATAATTGCGACCAAGAGGAACATAGTCATTTATTCCTATACCATTTGTAAGTTGATGAAAATGTATAATTGAGACACACTGAAGAAAATTATTTTTAGAACGGTATTCAAATCCACTATCGATGAAGATATCGTCCTGTAACCTTTTAATGAGTTTATAAGGTAAGTATTCTTCTTTAGTAAATCGCTTTCTCTGATATACCTTCTTAACCATTTAATATGTAATTAAAGTACCTTATAGGAAAACAATATAAAATGATACATTATAATCTTTTTGTTAATTGACATAAATATATAATCAATTAATAATATGTTATTATAATTGTTTAATCCATATTATTGACCTTAACTTTGTTTTTAATACGACCTTAATATATTCTATAATATTAATAGTCAATAGATTAAGGTCCTTATGGAAACTTTAATTAAAACAAAGTTAATTCAAGTTGAGGTCATTAAAGTAGAGAAATAAGGTCGTAACTAAATATTGTTTTTAATTAATTGTAAATATAATTGTTATACTATTTTATTTAATGTTTTACGTTAATAATAACAATTTAGCAAGATACATTGTAATAAACTATCTTTAATAGAAGAATCCAATTTGAATTTAATGTATTACATACCTTGTAATTAAATGTTTATATATAATGTATTAATTCAATATAAGTAGTTTATCACATTATAATTCAATATTAACCAAATTAAAAATCCAATAAGAAATAGGCCGTAAAGATAATATACTTTATAAGTCTAATTATTAATTTATTAATATATTATATATAAAGTATTACTTAATTATTAGTACTTCCATTCGGTATGACCAAGTGGCATACGATTCAGTTCACTTTTTATATGTTGCCATTGTGGAATAAATTTATCCATGTAGGCCACAAAATTTGCATTGTGGTTGTGTTCAAGCATATGCACCATTTCATGAACGACTATATATTCAATGCATTCCAAAGGTTTCTTTGCTAGTTCCAAATTTAACCAAATACGGTGTTCTTCATGGTTGCATGTTCCCCACTTGGTTTTCATGCGTTTAATTCCAAATTCCTTCACAGATACCTGAATGATAGGAGACCATTTTTCAATAAGTTTTCTAATGACTATTTTCAATTGGTCACGATACCACTCTTGAAGTACTATTTGTTTATATTCAAAATTGCTGTTTGGACGAATTTGCAAAATAATGG
>CAVYAE010000052.1:0-4230 GCA_963766305.1 uncultured Bacteroidota bacterium | reverse complement strand
TTAAATACAGGTGTATATAAATTGACTATTACAGATGAAGACCTTAATTCAAGCGGGTTGTATTATATCCGACTAATTGCTGATAATCAGGTAAGCACTTTAAAATTATGGTTTTTGAAGCCCGGAAATTGATTGAATCCGGAATTTAATTACCAGATAAACGGAAGAACTTAAATCCAACATCATTAAAAGAATTCTAACATATATCAAAGTATTTGATATATGTTAGAATTTGTTATAATCCCTTATTTCCTTTTATGGGGTGCTCTTTAATATATAATTATTTCTTTATAAATCGGTCAAACATTTTTCCATCAACACCAACAATATAATATCCATCATACAGTGAGCTTATATCAAGAGATATTACATATCCTGATTCTAATGTGGTAATTTGTTTGTTCAACAATTCCCTGCCAGATAAGTCGTAGATGCTTATTTCTTTTGAATTTTCGGGAAAGCCTACATATAATATATCAGATGCAGGATTCGGATAAACAATTAATTTTTCAGGAGCTACTGCTGTAGGCGGTGCAACATCGGTTTGAACAGGAAGTGATTTACCGCCCCAGAGAGTTGTTACACTGTTGGGAGGCAATACGACAGTATTGTTGATCAAAGTGTCAATTTCCTGTGAGTATGCGCCATGTGAACTTTGGATTGCCCTGAAACTTTTCAAATCAGAACTTCCAGTCACTTGCACGGTTATGGTTGCCGTGGTGTTGGTATTGATCAGTTCAATTGCATATGTCTTATCCGTATTCAGGAACGCCGAACCTACAATATTGGTATCTGGATTTGTGAAATTGATACGGACTGCTCCCGGTCTGATATATTTGTAAAAATGCCGGGATGCATGATAAGTGGGAAGAGTAGGATTGGATGGCGTCAGGTTGTTCATCAAACCATATTCTGTACCGCCTGATTCGAGTGTATACCAAACCCATGCACTCATGTTGCCAAATACAAGACCACGATTAATATGTGTAGCCAGTGTCATCGCATCTGACCAATCCGGATTATAGCCCGATGTTTCAGTCATCCACACAGGAATACCGGCTCCCCCATTTCCTGTTCCCGGAGTACCCATGCCGGGAGGTGTTGGAAATTGACGCGCTGCAGTAAGAATATCCGCCCAGTTTTGAGAGGTTGTATTCCCTTGTTTTGTACCTGTGGGATCATAATTATGGATGGCATAAATTCCCAATAAGGTACTGGCTAAAGGATTGTTGTATATTGCATCTATATAGGTAAGATAATCTCCTTGTGCCGGGAGATTTTCAGGTCCGAAAAGCTTGGTTGTTAAGCCTTCTTCGTGAAAACGTTGGCCGACTACCTGAACTGCTCTCATATATGTTGCAGGAGTATACTGGCATGAATTGTAAAATTCATTAAATTCCAACTTATTCTGAATGCTTATTCCATACATATCTATTCCAAATAGTTCTTTCATTGATTTAACATAAGCTACTAAGAATTCAGCAAGTTCAGCATAATAATTTGTATCCAGAACGTTGTCTGTCATATAACTCAGAGGACATTCTTCGCTAAGATTCTTTTTCATCCAGGACGGCGGTGAAAGGACGCTTGCTATAAACTTTTGTACTCCCATGGCTTTCTGCATTGCAAAATCATTCATCGAAACAGATCCCCCGGTTGGCATTAATGTGCTATAATTAAAGCCTTGCCAGTTAAAAACATTGGGATCAGGATTGTCATTAAATGCTTCAAAATCCGGATCCATGAATGTCCGGGTAATGGTAACTCCGAGATCGTTTATTCCGTAATTAAGAAGGTTATCCGGCGGTCCGTATACACCAAATCCATCTATCTGTTGGAATTTTGTAGTTGTATCAATAGTAATAGTTTCAGGTGAACCGCTCGCCTGTTCAACATCTATTATAAAGGTACGTGTACTTGAAATAGTATTGGCTGCAGTGATGTAAAACTGATGGTTGAAGTACCGGTCTGATTGGCTGCCGGTATATATGTTAATGTAGCCGTTTCGTTAACAATGGCAGAAATTGTGGGCGTCGGGATTAAACTTGTGTTGCTGCTGGTTATATTTGTAATAGTGACTGGATTCAGATTTTGATTTCCATCATATATGCTTGTCATGGGTATGGTTTTTTTACCGGAATTGATCATCGTATAATAGGTTCCCAATGAATCCATTTTACAGGTATCCAGACCAACCAGGCAGGAGGCTGAATCTCCTGCTTCAAGATTACTGAATATGACTTGTCCGTTAAATGTTGAAGAATCGGTGGCAAAATGAAACCATATATATTTTATGGCTGACATATCAGCAGGGGTTGAACATCCTGTATTGTTATTAAATGACAAGGCAAACTGCTTCATTGATGTAGTTAAGAAAGTAGATGAACTTGGCAAGGTAAATGACTGGCACGTCTCATTCCCGTTTACGTCCATCAGGAAGCACAAAAGATTCAAACTGGCATAAGCCTTGGCCGCTTCTGCCTGAAAACATATATAGGGATGAACGGATAAGTCAAGCAAATCATTGGTAAAATCAAAAATAAAGGCCATCCAGGTGTTGTTTGTTTTTGTTAAATGCACGTCCAGTTCATTTCCATTAACGATGGCCCCTGACAGCCAGTTAAGACCACCGTAACCTGCTGTTCCTATTCCATTTACCCAGTCCTCTTTCCACCCTGTCATGGGTTTGACTATTGAGGTAACCGTAAATGTTTTTGTACAGGACGTATTGCCGTTATTGTTGGCATTGCCCCCGTTATTGGTAACATAACCGTGATAACCGAAGAGCCCGAACCGCTTGGGGTAAAGCTTAACGTTCCTGTCGTTGATCCCTGGGTGTATGTTACCGTGGGATTCGCTACCACTGACTTTGTTCCGCTTACTGCCATTATGGTTAACGTTCCTCCCGTGTTTAACGAGTCTGTGATCCCTGTCAGGGTTACTGGTCGAGGGAACGTTTATAAACGCATTGACGTTGCTTATTGTATCAAGGGTAGGTGGAAAATTAGTATTTTTATATACTGTTGCCGTAAAAGACATGGTTGTAGAATTGATACCGCCCGAAGCGACTCCCCCGTTGTCGGTTTCGGTTACGTCACTTGTTACAGCTCCTGACTGACCGCTGACCGGTGTTATAGTAAGTTGTCCATCTGAATTATCTGAAGTATAATTAAAGGTCAGACCGCCTGTTGGCTATCACTGCCGTATTGGAACTCTTTGCTGTCAGGGTAAGTTGCTGATCTGTTTCGGGGATTACCATCATATATGCCTGATAAATTGATGGTTGTTGTGTAGTTGGATCGTAGGGATATATTGGCAGCCTGATTAATGGTCGGTGCTGCATTGAATGTTACATGTACCGGGATGGCTACTGTTTTGCTTGTTGCATTGGCCGCCGACAGTGTTACATTAATAGTATCATATCCGGATTGATTATTGACAGCCGTATAACTCAGAAAAGCATCAGTACCTCCTACGGCTGGATTGATAATACTGATATTTCCGTTAGGGATAATTGTTGTGTTGGTACTGGCAGCTGTTAATGTTTACAGCATTGGTTCCTGTTGTTCCATCATTTATACCTGTAAAATAATGGTTTGCTTTGGTGAGCTTATATACACAGCCTGAGGAAGCGGGGTAACCATGTAAGGTTTTCTGACTGCCGAATCACCCACAGCGATGTCATCAATAACAATGGTTCCGGTAAAACCGTATCCGCCGTCAATAAGAATTTGCATCCACGTGATGGCTGAAAAATTGGTACTTCCTTCACTATTGATCAGATCCAGATTAACTTCGGTAAAAGAGGTACCTGAGGTAATTCTTCGGTTGCCAATCGTACCTGCACTTTCAACATAAGTTCCGGTACCACTGAACATAAACACGGTAACATTAAAATCCTGTGTCGCATCAATACCCTTTATCTTGAAGCTCACATAAGGATTAGCACTAATGTTAAGAGCCGGGCTAAAGGTTATATTGTATCCATCCCAGTAATTGCTCCCTTTATTTACAACAACCTGTAATTGCTGATTCACAACGGAAGCAGTAAATTCGGAACTATTCAGATATCCGGTGGGAAGAGTACCTCCGCTAAAGTTTTCACTATAACCGGTTTGTCCGAAAGCAACATTACCAATACCTGCGATTAATAATGTTAAAAAAAAGAATAGTTTTTTCATAAGAATAGTTTTTAGTTAGGAGTTAAAAATCAGTAATGCTACGTCAAAC
>CAVYAE010000051.1:0-24033 GCA_963766305.1 uncultured Bacteroidota bacterium | reverse complement strand
GCGTCGTCGATGTGTTCGACCGCGCCATCTTCAAACTTGAGGAAGCGACCGTGGCAGGTCCGGCGGCGGCGATCGTGGCCTCGTCCGGAGGCTGATCGACATCCGGCCGTCGACGAGCGGAAAGTAACCGATGAAGACGCCGACCCAGACCCCCGTCGCTGGTGAAGACGCCGCCCCCCCAGTCGCCTTCGTGGCAGAGCCGGGGACAGTCGAGCGCATAGCGGCTTCGAGCCGGGCCGTCGGGCAGCTCCCGCTCAACGTTTCCACGGCGCCGGGCTCGAGGGCCGGCCCGTCGATCCCGCTGCCCCAGACGTGGACGGGCTCGTCGGCCCGAGGCCGGCCGACCGGTGCGACGCGCAGGCTCGAAGCCAAGGCCGGGTCGACGCTGGCGTCGATGAGGGCGAGATCCCGGCCGGGACGAGCTCTGCGATCCTCGCCCGCGCCTCGACGCCGCCCTCGAAGCGGACGGCGAGCCGGCCGAAAGTGGCGAACGCGCTCGGCGCTCCCGACCCCGACCTCGCCGCCGGCGACTCTCACCACGCAGTCGGTTGATGCCGTCAGCCTCGGTTCAGGTGGCATGACGACGACGGCACCGTCGCGGGAGCGGCTCAGCGTCTGGGCGCCGGTGGCTAGCGTGTGGGCCAGCACGCAGCGCGGCCGCGCAGGCTGCGGCAGCCGTGCCGGGACGAAAGCGCTTGATGGACGGGATGCCCAGACCCGACGCATCGTACCGGGGCCGTAAGACCCATTAGCTGATTGAAGAAGTCGTGCGGCGGGACACGGCAGGGCGGCGCCGGGCGGTTCGCCGGCAACGCTCGAGGTCACACGAGGCCGGCCGCGGCCGCCAGCCCCGGACTGGCCACCCGGCGCTTGACCCTGTCGCGTCGCATCGGGTATACTCTCTCGTCGGCTGCGTTCAGCCGTCTTCTGCGCGTTCCGCGCGCCGGACGTTCTCTCGCCGCTCGTCCGTAAAGAAGATCGAAGTGCTTCCAGCGTTGCCGCTCGAGGCCACGACACCCCGGGTTCGCCACGCGGGGCAAGATAAAAGGCACTGGAGTTCGATCGCTTAAAGAACATCCTTCCTGGCAAACATGAGCCATGAGTTGCGAACACCGTTGAATTCCATCTTGGGCTCTTCCGATGTGATCCTCGAAGGGTTGGATGGCCCTGTAACAGAACAGATGGACAACGACCTGAGGTCTATCGGGAAAACGGCCAGCATTTACGACATTTGATCAATGATGTGCTTGATATGGCTAAGATCAACGCCGGACGAATGAACTTGCAGCCGAAAAATTTAAGCTGATGCACTTTTTCGAAGAAGCGATTAACATCACATCGTCCCTCGCAAATGTAAATCGCTCTCCTGCTTGCCATTAAAGAAGACTCTGATCGAACGGTAGAAATATTTGCCGATCGGACTACCTCTTTTGCTTTTGAGTAAGTTTGCTGAAAATAGAATTCCTCTCATCCAGAAATTTCTGGCAGGTTTCTTCCGTATTAAAAGTCATTTATTTAACTAATTTTTTAATTAAAACTATCAGGATTTGGCAACAAGTGGTATTCTCCTGCCTATGCCAAATGCTTTAGAAGATATCCTTAAAATGGGCGGAGTCTGGAATCGTTTGTATTCGCTTCTGTTTACCATTTTTATTACGTTTGAAACCAACTCTCTATCGAATCCCAGATTTGTAATCTCTTCCAACGACAATTGATCTTCAATATATGCATGTAAAATTTTATCCAGAATGTTATATTCGGGTAAAGATCCGAATCTTTCTGTTCAGGTTTAAGCTCAGCTGAAGGAGCTTTACTTATAGTATTATATGGAATGATACTTTTATCCCTGTTAATAAATTTTGCCAGCTGGTATACGTGTGTTTTATAAACATCTCCCAAAACAGACAACCCCCCGCTCATATCACCATAAAGAGTCCCATATCCAACGGCAATTTCACTTTTATTTGAAGTATTCAAAAGAATATTGCCAAATTTATTTGACACTGCCATTAATAATGTTCCTCTTATCCGGGCCTGCACATTTTCTTCTGTAACATCCTCACTAAGTCCTGCGAATATGGGCCTGAGAGTTAATCCAAACTGATTTACAAGGTCATGTATCGGAACAATATCAAATTTAATGTCAAGGACATTTGCCAGGGAAATAGCATCCACAATTGAATGATGTGATGAAAATTGTGACGGAAGCATCAATACCCTCACATTTTCCTTACCTAAGGCTTCAACCGCAAGTGCCGCCGTTACTGCTGAATCTATGCCGCCCACAAACCAAGTACTGCCCGGGTAAAACCCATCTTTTTAAAATAATCCTTAATCCCGCATACCAGTGCCATGTATATTTTCTCAGTATCACTTTTTGTTTCATGTAAAAATGGGTTTATCTTATTTTTTATTACTTCATCGACATTGAATATTTGATAATCTTCAGCAAATAATTCAAGCTCACCCAAAATATCACCATTGGATCCAATGACCATTGAACCTCCGTCAAAGATTAATTCTGTATTTGTACCCACCTGATTTACATAAAACAATGGTAAATTATAGTGTACGGCTTTGTCAACAAAGACTTTCTTTTTTATTATCTCTTTATTATATGAGAATGGAGAAGCAGCAATATTTATTATAAAATCAGGAGTTTGTTTAGCAAGCTCATCCATTGGTGAAACCGTATAAAGTTTTGTTTTCCCGAAAGGATTATCAGTAGGCTGGTCGTCCCATAAATCTTCACAAATTGTAAGTGCTATTTTGTATCCTTTGAAGTTTATAATATTAAAGGCCTTTCCAGGTTCAAAATACCTGTATTCATCAAATATATCATAATTAGGCAGTAATGACTTGTTTATCACAGACTTTACTTCACCCTGATACAGAAAAAAAGCACTGTTGTATAGTTTTTTCCCCAGAATATTAGGATTGATGCTGGGACTACCTATTATAGCCCCAATATCAACGCATGAATCTGCTATAATATTTACCGATTCCTGGCATTTATCATAAAAGTCCTTTAATTCAAGTAAATCCAGGGGCGGATAACCACACACCGCGAGTTCAGAAAAAACAATCAGGTCTACCTTATCTTTCCTCGCCTGGTCAATCCTTTTAATTATTGCAGCACGGTTTCCTTCAAAGTTTGATATGTGAAAATTTACCTGTGCCAGTGCTATCTTCATTTTGTAGTAGTTTAAAATAAAATACCAATCCGAAATTCCAGTCCGTCCAAAGTTATGTCAGCCGGACTGTCATTTGTAACATTTGTGAATCCGTTAATATATGTTATTCCGGCAATAATACCTGTAGTACCGGCAATTCTGTATTCTATACCTGCTGAAATATGGTACCCAAGATAAATAGGTCTTATTTCATTTCCAACACCTTCATTGGTTTTATTTAAAGAATTAATATCAGCATCTGCCTGCACGTTAACCATAGCATCAAACCCCATTTCGGCAAAATACGATATATAACCTAATTGCACTGTCCTCATCTTTAAGGCAAAAGGAATATGTATATATTGCAATTTATATGATACATCGGTATTTACAGGTAAGGTTAACGATCCTTCACTTGTGTTTAATGATTTACCATTACTGTAATTTATATCTCCTCCCAAATTATAAATAGAAATGCCGGTAGAAAAAGCATACTGAGGTGCAAAATAATTGTCTATTATAAGTCCAAAATCAATATTTAAACGAGGATTTCCACCCTGAACAGAAGAAACATCACTGTTCATCCAGGAGATAACAGGGTTTGCAAAAACACCCAGTCTTATAAATTGTGCCTTTGCTGTATAAAATGTTAAACCTATAATCAAAACCAAAATACATTTTTTTTTCATATGACGTTAATTACTACATTTATTTAACTCTATTTAGTAGTTTTGTCTAATTACAAAATTATAGTTTTTTCTGGTGTTTATTTATAATTATTAACATGAGACGTATTTCTTTAAATATTTTTTTAGTTTGTATAATAACAAGCTTTTTTAGTTCATGTACATGCAAAAGGAACGCACCGCCAAAGGAAGAAAAATTAAATATACATATAGAACGTTTCGAAAATGATTTATTTTCAATAAAACTTGATTCTGTTAAAACTGAGATAAAAAGACTCAGATCCAAATATGGTGAATTATTTGATATTTATAATTATAAAGTAATTCAGCTGGGTTCGGTTGACGACCCTAAATATCCTGATTATTTCAAAACTTTTGTTACTGATTATTACATGAATTTAGATTATAATAAAGTAAAAGAGGTTTTCCCAAATGTAAATGATATTGAAAAAGGCTTGGACGAAGCATTTGCAAATTATAAAAAATATTTCCCAAACAACAGAATCCCCAGGGTTTATACCTGTATATCAGGCTGGAACCAGTCAGTATTTAATTCAGATACAATCATGGCAATTGCACTTGATAAATATCTTGGCAGTAACTGCGATTTTTACAAAAAATTACAATTAGATAAATATATGACATATACAATGCGGCGGGAATATATAGTACCTGATTGTATGAGACTTTGGGGATATACTGATTATGAAATGAAGGATTCTTTAAGTAACATACTTACAAATATGTTATATGAAGCAAAAATAATATATTTTGTCAAGCAAACCTTACCCAGGTTAAACGACACACTAATTTTCGGATTTACTCCGGCTCAGCTAAAATGGTGCATTAACAATGAAAATCAAATGTGGACATATTTAATTGAGCACAAAATACTTTTTTCAAATGATATTCTTCTTGCCCATAAACTGGTATATCCGGCACCTTATACTACTATGTTCACTAGTGAGGCTCCCGGCAGGGCGTGTGTATATTTAGGTTATAAAATTCTTGAATCTTATTTAAAATCAAATCCGCAAATTACATTTCAACAACTAATGAAAGAAACAGATTATAATAAAATCCTGCGAAATTCAAATTTCAGACCTTGAAAATAAGTACTATTCAATACAATGTATTCCAGATAACCGTGAGCATGGTGAATATTAATTGTCTAAAAAGAAAACGCCAGGTTCAAGGCTTGCTACGTCAAAAAAGCTGAGTTTACCTAAGTAAATGAGCATATTTATGATGAGCTGACAAAGAAATTGGCGTTTCCCTGAAGACTATAAATTAATCAGGGTGGATTGCCTCAACAGGACAAACATCTGCACAAGCTCCACAGTCAGTGCAAAGATCAGGATCAATTTTATAAATATCACCTTCTGATATAGCTTCTACAGGACATTCATTTATACAGGTACCGCAAGCCGTACAATCATCATTAATTTTATGTGCCATTTCAAATGAGATTAATAGTTTTTTAATGCTGCAAAAATATGTCAAAATTTCAAATGAAAAATTTTTTTTTACTAATTTTGATCCAGTTACCTATAAAGTTAAAATTAGCAATAATATAATTATTTTTTTAAACGTAAAATTAATGAAAAAGTTTACTTTTCTTGGCTTATTAATACTATTGAGTTTAACTAAGTTAACGGGACAGGAAAAGACAGCGGGCATATCTTTTCAGGAAGAAAAGTATGATTTTGGAACCATTAAAGAGACCGACGGTCCTGCAAGTCATGTTTTTGATCTGGTAAATATAGGGGGTACCCCACTAATAATAAATAACGTACAAGCGTCATGCGGTTGCACTACACCGGATTGGTCAAAACAACCCATACCTCCTGGCGGTAGAGGATTTGTAAAAGCTACCTTCAACCCTTCAGGCCGGCCGGGACCATTTACAAAAACAATTACAGTAACATCCAATGCATCCAACAAACCAACTTGTATCGTTACCATTACAGGTATAGTTACAGGTAAACCAAAGTCAGTGGAGGAACAATATACATTTCCTTTGGATTCTTTAAGGTTTCGCTCCAGCCACCTTGGGTTTCAATCTCTTAACCCAGGAATGATCAAAACCGACTCAATTCCTTATATAAACAAAAGCCATTCTGTGGTAAGGATAGCATTAGTTAAAGTACCTGTATTTTTGAATGCAAAAGTTGTGCCTTCAACGGTTAAACCTGGTGAAAAAGGCAAAATAGTTGTAAGTTATGATGCAACCAAACGTAATGACTGGGATTTCCTTGTCGATTACTTATATCTGTCTGTTAATGGCAAAGAAGATCCAGGCTATAAAATAACTGTCACTGCATCTATCGAGGAGGATTTCTCAAAATTGACCAATGAACAACTGGCTCAGGCACCAAAAATAAAGTTTAATAATGGAGAATATGATTTTGGAACTGTTGTAGCAGGGAAAAAGCTTGAATTTACTTTTTCATACACCAATACAGGTAAATCTGATCTAATTCTTCGAAAAATTTTACCTTCCTGCGATTGTACTACCATTGCCAGTTCAAATAGTTCGGTAAAACCAGGTGATACAGGTGAAATAAAAGCTACTTTTGATACACATAAACAAAAAGGTACGGTAAATAAAGCTATTACAGTTATTACAAATGATCCAAAGAACAGGAGAATGGTACTATACATTCACGGAACTGTTAATTAGTTAGTGGGAAATATGAGTTATGTTTACACATGAATTTTTCATGAGGGAAGCTATCCGTGAAGCCAATGAAGCATTTGAGCTGAATGAGATACCTGTAGGCGCTGTAATAGTCTGCAGGGATACTATAATAGCAAAAGGGCATAACTTAACACAAACCTTATCTGATGTTACGGCACATGCGGAAATGCAGGCAATAACTTCTTCCGCGGATTACCTTGGAGGAAAATATCTGGATGAGTGCACTCTTTATGTTACTTTAGAACCTTGCCCAATGTGCGCGGGAGCCCTATTCTGGGCTCAACTTGGAAAACTGGTTTATGGGGCCGATGACCCCAAAAAGGGTTATAATCTGTTTACCCCTAATTTACTTCATCCTAAAACAAAAGTTATTAAAGGTATTTTTAACGATGAGTGTATAAAATTAATGAAGGACTTTTTCGCAAAAAAAAGAATTTAATATAATGTATAATTAAGAATGGCGAGTGAAATATTAATTATTCTTGGTTTGATTTTCCTTAACGGGTTATTTGCCATGACGGAAATTGCCATGGTCTCGGTACGTAAAACCAAACTTGAACATGCTGCCGCAAACGGAGATTATAAATCAGAAGTAGCACTTAAAATAATTTCAAAGCCAGGGAAGTTTCTTTCAATGGTTCAGATTGGGATGACTCTGATAAACATTTTTACGGGTGTTTATTCAGGGGCTGCCTTAGCCGGCAAATTAAACATATATTTCAGCAACATACCATTATTACACAAATACAGCCATTCTTTAGCCATTTCTACAGTCGTTATTTTAGCCACTTTTTTTACTCTCCTTTTAGGAGAACTTATACCTAAAAGAATAGGACTTATACGTGCTGAATCAGTAGCCAGAAATGTATCGGTACCTATGAGGATATTTTCAATAATTATATATCCGTTAATTTGGATTTTAACAGAACCAGGTGAACAAATAATCAGATTATTTAAAATAAGACCTTCCGAAGATTCGAAAATTACTGAAGATGAGATTAAGGCAATAATAAAAGAAAGCACTGAAGATGGTGAAATACAAAAAATTGAACAGGATATCCTTGGCAGGGTATTTCAACTTGGCGACCGTAAAGTTGGTTCTTTAATGACGCACCGATCTGATCTGGTTTGGTTAAATGTAAACGATTCGGAAGAACAAATAAAAAACTGTATAATATCCGGAATGTTCAATGTTTATCCGGTTTGTGAAGACAACCTCGACAAGGTTAAAGGTATTATATATATTAAAGATTTATTTACTTCCAACTTAAACAAGCAACCCTTAAACCTTCTTAAAAACCTAAAGGAACCATTGTTTATTCCTGAAAGTAATACGGCATACGAAGTACTTGAAAAATTCAGATCTACCGGAAGTCATTTTGGCCTGGTAATAGATGAATATGGATCTATTATAGGTTTGGTAACGTTGAATGATATTTTGATGGCACTTGTTGGTGAGATGCAGGTTAATGAAGAAGATGAATATAAAATAATCATGCGTGAAGATGGCAGCTGGCTGATAGATGCGCAATTACCTTTTTATGATTTTATACAAAAATTCGACATAAGGTATTTCGACAAAAAAATGATCAAATTCAATACTTTAGGTGGGTTTGTTCTGGCGCAGATGCGTAAAATTCCTTCTGTTGGCGACCAGTTTATCTGGCGTGAATTTGAATTTGCAATAATAAAAATGGATGGGAACAGGATCGACAAAATCCTGGTTAAAAGGAATGAATAAACATAAAAAATTATGAATTTGAAAACTATTATGGCATAATTTTAGTTATATTAAAAATTAATTAAATACTTCAATAATTGCATTAATTAATAAATTCTATATGTATTTTCACAATTTTAGTTTATCAGTAAGAAAAATTATTGTTTGTATTTGTATAATTTCCAACTTTGTCTATGTAAATGCCCAGTTATCGGTTCATGGATCGCCTGAAAGTTTTGCTGTAACTTCAAAATCAGAATTAATAATACCTGTAAAAATACTTGATGCCATTGACACTGCAAAACAGCTGGCAGAAGATAATAAAGTAAGAATATCCAACCGATATGGTATTGTTCAACAGGTAAATATAAATATAAAGACTCAGGGAATAAAAACTGAGATTCCCGGCCGGGGTTATATATGGCAATATAAAATTCAATCGCCTCAAACCTATTCCCTTGGTTTACATTTTAGTGTTTATTTTATTCCTGAAGGTGCTTCGGTATATTTGTACAATGAATCCCATTCCCGGCTGAGCGGAGGCTTCACAAAACTTAACATTAAAGATAATCATGAATTATCAATAGCTGATTTTAAAGGCGACAATGTAATAATTGAGTACTTTGAACCATATAAACCTGAGTTTGAAGGTGAGTTGGTTATTGGAAGTGTGTCACAGTCGTACCGGAATATTTTTAAAACCTCAGTATCGCAGTCAGAAGTTGGTGAAATAGGTATAAACTGTCCACTGGGAGCCGACTGGCAAAACGTAAAGCATGCCGTGTGTTTTTTAACCTGTCATGATAATCTTTATGAATACCTTTGTACCGGCTTCCTGGTTAACAATGTCCGGAATGACGGAACACCATATTTTCAAACTGCCAACCATTGCATATCAACGCAAGCACTTGCAAGTACTCTTATAACATATTTCAATTATGAGAATTCGACCTGCACAAGCAATGATGCATCACTGTCAGAATCATTATCCGGTTCCACACTAATTGCTTCCAATGCGTATTCTGATTTTGTACTTTTATTATTAACAGAAGGTCAGGATTCGGCAAAATTTAAAACCTATTTTCCATATTTTGCAGGATGGGATGCGACAGGTGCCTCGCCCTTAAGCGGTACATGCATACATGATCCGGGGGGTGACCCAAAAAGTATTGCGACAGACATCCATCCGGTCAATAGTGATCCAAGCTCAATTGAATGGACTGAAAACGGTAATTATTTGTATACTAGTGCTCCAAACACACACTGGCTGGCGATTTTCACATCGGGAGCCACCCAGCCCGGATCCTCCGGATCTCCGTTGTTTGATCAGAACCAGCATGTAGTCGGTCAGCTTCATGGAGGAGGGGAAAATAGTGATTCAAGTGATTTTGGTAAATTTTCACTTTCCTATAATTACTGGTCTCTCAATTCGTCTCAGTTAAAAGCATGGCTTGACCCTGATAATACAGGTACAACCGTTCTTGACGGTATATTCCTGAATGTTAAACCTGTAGCTTCATTTCAATCATCACTTACAAATGTTTGTCCCAAATCAGATGTACTATTATCCAATACCAGCCAGTATGCTAGTAATTATTCCTGGACAATTACCCCTTCAACATGTAATTATATTAACAGTACAGACAGTACTTCAGCTAATCCACAGGTAGCTTTTACTGATTCCGGAAAATATAGTATAAAACTTAAAGTAAGTAATCTAAATGGGATTGACTCAATTAGCAAACCTGATTATATAAATGTAGGAAAACTTATTGTTAAATTAAGTAATATACCAAATGACAGCATTATTTGCGGTCCAAGTCTTATTAATTATCCTATAGTAGCCTCCGGAGCTGCAAGCTATACCTATAATCTTGAAGCGATAGACAAGATAAATTATACTATAGGAACTGATAGTATAATACTATCTCTTATTCCTTCTGTTAAAAAATACGGCTCTTTCAATACCTGGCTGGTTGTAACAGGTATACAGGAAACTGATGATAAACAGGGGAAGTGTCAGACAACTGACAGTGTATTGTTAAAAATAAGTATGCCTCCAAATGATGATGTAGATAATGCATTAAATTTATATCCGGGGCAAAATATACCTTATTCAAACTTTTGCGCATCAGTTCAGCTTAATGAACCTCAGCCTCTTTTAACCAGTTGTAACTCATTAACCAGCTGGTGTCCCGAAGGAGGATATATACAAAATACCCTTTGGTTTACCTTTCCCGGACCTGTAAGTAGTAAGGTTACAATAAATACACAGGGATTTAACGACAGGATTGCACTGTACGAAGCTGATTCAGCCGCTGCAATCCTAACCGGACAATACACTCTTATAGCAGCCAATGATGGAAGCGCAAATTCGGATGGTTATGCGAAGTTAACTGATATACCGGTTGTTCCATATAAAACATACTGGTTACAGGTGGATGGGTATAAAGGATCTACAGGTACCGTTATCATTGATCTTATCACCAACGATCTGGATATTTTCCCTAATCCTACCAGCGGACAAATGAATGTTTATATGGCAAATATCCAGGGAGGACCAGCAAAGGTTGAAATTTACTCAGGTATTGGAGCTCTGGTATATTTGAACAGGTTTGATGTAACCGCACTATCAAATCACATCAGCTTCGACCTGTCTTCTCTTGCATCTGGTTTGTACACTATGCGCGTAACAATTAACGGTACTACTATCACCAAAAAATTTATTATTGCGAAGTAATAAAATGATGCCAGGATTGTAAGGAAATGTTATTCAAATTCCAGCATTAAAAAACCCTTAGGAACTTTGTCCCCAACCTTTACATTTAATTCTTTAATAATACCATTTTGGTCTGAACGTATTGCATTTAACATTTTCATAGCTTCCATAACCAATAACTTCTGACCTATTTTAATTTTATCTCCTTTTTTAACTTCAATTTTTACAATTGTTCCTGGTATTAAAGAATATATATTTTTATCATTAGGTTTAATCCATATTTTACGGTTTTCAAATTTAGAAGTTAAAATTGTTTTGTATAATGTTTCCCCTATTTCTAATGTTTTATAAGTCTGATTTTTATCTTCTTTTGAATCCTTGTTAATCATTGTATATATTTGTTGAAAATTGGTTATTCATTTATATGAAAGTAGGAAAGTATGAAAGGATTTTTGATTTTAAATATTATATCGCAAATCACCATTCGCCAATAGTAAATCCCAGTAACATTATCACTTTTTGATTTATTACAATTTCAAAATGGTGGTATTCCATGCTTCTTTTTAGGCATGCCTGCATCTTTAAATGTAGAAACTTCAAGGGCATGCAATATCTTAGCCCTGGTTTCATGTGGTTCAATTACAGCATCTATGTACCCTCTGGAGGCGGCTACATATGGATTTGCAAATTTCTCTTTATACTCCTGTACCTTTTGCTTACGTGTTTTTTCCGGATCGTCTGATGCCAGTATCTCTTTCCTGAAAATAATATTAGCGGCGCCTTCAGGTCCCATTACTGCTATCTCCGCAGCAGGCCAGGCAAATACAAAATCAGTGCGCAGATGCCGGGAACTCATGGCAATATATCCACCTCCATATGCTTTTCTCAGAATTACAGTAACCTTTGGTACTGTTGCTTCACTGTAGGAATACAATATCTTTGCACCATGACGTATTACACCAGCATGTTCCTGGTCAACACCGGGTAGATATCCTGGCAAATCAACCAGGGTTACAATAGGTATATTAAATGCATCACAAAACCTTATAAAACGGGCAATTTTGTCTGATGAATCACAATCGAGCACACCAGCCAGAACCAAAGGCTGATTACATACAAATCCAATCACTTCACCTCCCATCCTGCCAAATCCTATTATTGCGTTTGAAGCCCAGTTTTCCTGTACCTCAAAAAAATCTGAATCATCAACCAAACTGCGAATCACATCCCTGACATCATAAGGTTGTTTAGGATCTTCAGGTACTATATTTTCAATTTTTACTTTGGATTTTGGAGGTTTAGGAACAACTCTTTCTGCTTTTTTCAGGTTGTTCCAGGGAACAAAGCTTAACAATTTTTTAATCTGATCAAAACATTCCAGTTCGCTTTCTGCATAAAAATGAGCATTACCAGTAATTGTGCTATGTACTTTTGCACCGCCTAAATCTTCCTGGCTGATTTCTTCTCCAAGCACACTTTTTATCACTTCAGGACCTGTAATGAACATCTTTGAGATTTTGTCCACCACAAATACAAAATCAGTGAGTGCAGGAGAATAAACTGCTCCACCGGCACATGGACCAAGTATAACCGATATCTGAGGAATTACTCCTGAATTAAGGGTATTTCTGAAAAATATTTCTCCATACCCGGCCAGGGAATTTACACCCTCCTGGATCCGTGCTCCACCGGAATCATTTATTCCTATCAAAGGCATTTTCATCTTAAGTGCATGATCCATAATTTTGGTAATCTTACGCGCATGCATTGACCCAAGGGAACCACCGGCTACCGTAAAATCCTGAGCATATATACAAACAGGCTGATTGTTTATTGTTCCGGTACCGGTTATGACTCCGTCACCAGCAAGAGTTACCTTATCCATATCAAAATCCCTTGCGTCATGTTCAACAAAGAGATCATATTCATTAAAGGAACCCTTATCTAAGATAGATGTAATACGCTCACGGGCTGTAAGTTTACCCATTGCAATCTGCTTTTCAATAGCCTTTTCTCCACCCCCCTGTTCAACTTTTTCTCTGCGTTTCTGAAGCTCCAGAATTTTATTTTTCAATGGCATGGTTATTCTTTTAGGTTAGAAATCAACTAATTTAAATACAATTCTATTTTAAAAAATGGACTACAACATTACAAAATACTCTTTACTTTAAAAAGGGTCGTTACAATTTATTACAATGTGATGGCTGATTTTGAAAAGAGTGTTCACATGAGCATCACCTATAAAATAATCTATAAATGCGAATTCGACCTGACCATAGAAATCAATAATACCGGGTCAAATGAAACAGGACAAACGACAAATTATTTTATTTAGGTGCTATTCTGTATAGGTATAAGGATATAAAGATGAAGATTATGTTCGGTATCCACGCAGCAAACATTGGGCTTAGTGCCCCGCTTATAGCAAACTGTGACGAAAACTGCATAAACAAAATATATGCAAAACTTAAAGTCAACCCTGCACCTATGTGAACTCCTATTCCCCCTCTTGCTTTACGCGTGGAAAGTGTAACTCCGATCATTGTAAGTATGAATGTAGAAAAGGGATAGGCAATCCTTTTTTCTCTTTCTATTATAAAAATATTTAAATTGTCAGAGCCCTGGAGTCTGAGTTTTTTTATATATTCATTCAATTCATGGATACTCATTGCTTCGACAAAATTGTCTCTTCTTTTAAACTCCTTAGGATCTATATTTACTACCGTATCTTTTTGGTATCCTTTTATCACGGTTTCTTTAGTACCTTTAATATTACGGATATAATAATTATTTAATTTCCACTTATTTGACAATGAATCCCATCTGATGTAATCGGCCATTAATTTTGAAACCAAAATGTTACCATCGAATTTTTCCATTGAAAACCTGTATCCTATATTTGTGGAATTACTAAACGATTCCATATAAACAAAAGTACCAGGTTCAGTTTGTTTGTGGATATTACGTTTGAGGTAGTCATAAGGATGACCCTGTATATAAATTTCTTCAAATGCAAATCTTCTTTTATTTGCATGTGGGATAACATAATTACTTAATAAGAAAGAAAAGCCTGAAATAAATGCTGCTGCTAACAAATAAGGATAAATTAGTCTCCTGAAACTCATCCCACTACATAAAATAGCAATAATTTCAGTATTATAAGCCATTTTTGAGGTGAAGAATATAACAGAAATAAATGTGAACAATGAGCTGAACAGGACAGCGAAATATGGAATAAAATTCAGGTAGTAATCGAAAATCACTTCTCTTACAGTAGCATGTCTTGTAATAAAGTCATCTATCTTTTCGGATATGTCAAAAATTACTGCTATGGTAATAATCATAAGCAGTGCAAAGAAAAATGTACCCAGAAATTTTTTAATTATATAATAATCGATAATTCTGAGTTTCAATTTATTGAAAAAGCTCATAATCTTCTAGTCAATTGTTTAACAATTTGAGTTTTCCATTTGTTAAAAACTCCTTCTGATATTTTTTCACGTGCCTGTTTTACCAGATCAGTATAAAATGCAACATTATGAATACTCGCAATCTGGGCGCCAAGCATTTCCTTGTTCATAACCAAATGACGAAGATAAGCTTTAGAATAAAATTTATCAACAAGCGAATTGCCTAATGGGTCTATTAATGAAAAATCATCCTTCCATTTTTCATTCCTTATATTGATAATACCTTCCCAGGTAAACAACATTCCATTCCTTCCGTTACGGGTTGGCATTACACAGTCGAACATATCGACTCCAAGAGAAATACTTTCCAGAATATTTTCAGGAGTACCAACACCCATCAAGTATCTGGGTTTATCAAGTGGTAAAATATTATTTACTTTTTCAATTATATCATACATTAATTCATCTGGTTCACCTACTGCCAAACCACCTATAGCATTACCTTCACAATTTTTGGATGCTATATATTCGGCTGACAATACTCTTAAATCTGTAAATACACTTCCTTGTACAATGGGAAAAATGATTTGTTCATAATTATACGGGCACAAAGTTTCCGAGAAATGCTTCAGAGACCTGTCCAACCAGTTATGTGTCAGTATGAGTGACTTTTTTGTATAATCATATTCCGAAGGATAAGGAACGCACTCGTCAAAAACCATAATGATATCAGCCCCGATTATCCGTTGAATATCCACTACAATCTCAGGTGTAAACATATGTGAAGAACCATCAATGTGTGATCTGAACAAAGCCCCTTCCTGTGTCAGTTTTCTGTTTTCTGAAAGAGAAAACACCTGATAACCTCCGCTATCAGTAAGCATAGGAAATTCCCAATTTATAAATTTGTGTAAACCGCCGCATTTACGAAGAGTTTCTATACCCGGTCTTAAATATAAATGGTAAGTATTACCTAATATTATCTGAGCTTTCACATCTTCGGAAAGTTCATACTGATGTATACCTTTAACACTGCCCAGAGTGCCTACAGGCATAAAAACCGGTGTTTCAATTTCTCCATGGGAAGTTACCAGGTGACCAACCCTGGCCTTTGTTGTTATATCTGAGTGAATTATATTGAATTTCACATATTTAAAATTTTGGTCACAAATATATGATTAAATAGTGAATAATATTATTGAACCTTAACGCCTATTCTTTTCGTAAGAATATTTTTTTTAATAAATTGTCATATAATTTAAATCTTGTCAGGTGGAAGTGTTTTACTTAGATTTTAGCTCTTTATTATATGCTATTTTTATTGTGGCTGTAATTGCAACTTTAGTCCAGAGTGTTTATTACCTGTATGTTTTTTACAGAATAGCGAGGTTCCGTAAGAATAAGTATCCTGTAAAGTACTTTCAGGACCCGGTATCCGTAATTATTTGTGCCCGCAATGAATCAGAAAATCTTTCAAAGTATCTTCCTTTGGTTCTCCAGCAAAACTATCCTGATTATGAAGTAATTGTAGTTAATGATTGTTCAGATGATAATTCACAGGATATTTTAGAAAATTTGCAACTCAGGTTTTCTAATTTGAAAATTACACAGATTAAACATGATGAGAAATTCACCCATGGAAAAAAACTTGCATTGACTGTTGGAATTAAGGCGGCTAAAAATGAATGGCTTCTGTTGACTGATGCAGATTGTAAACCCGAAAGTAACCAATGGATATCAACTATGCAGCAAAATTTCACTGATGATACTGATATTGTTCTGGGTTACGGTGGCTATTTGCCTTTGAAAGGGTTCCTGAACAAGTTAATCAGGTACGATACATTCTTTATTGCATTACAGTACATGAGCTTTGCCCTGGTAAAACTTCCATATATGGGAGTAGGCAGAAACCTGGCATATCGTAAATCAGTTTACCTTAAAAATAAAGGTTTTGCTTCACATGCCCATATTGTTTCGGGAGATGATGACCTGTTTATCAATGAAGTCACTACAGCCAGAAATACAAGGGTTGAATTTTCAGCTGAAGCACACACCAGGTCGATACCAAAAAATACACTCATGCAATGGGCCAACCAGAAAAAAAGACACCTCACAACATGGGGTTCTTATAAATATAAACACAAAGTTTTTCTGAGCATTGAAATATTTTCCCGGTTCCTGGTTTATATGGGAATTATTTTGTTGATAATTAATCCATTATCCTTTATTACAGGAGCAACTTTATTAATAATAAGGTGGGTTATAATGCTTATTGTATTTTATCCGGCAATGAAAAAGCTGGATGAAAAAAAAATCTTGCTTTTTTCGGTTCTATTCGACGTCATTATCCCATTATTAAATTTATTTTTGTACTTTGTAAATAGAATGAACTCAAAAAGGCATCAATGGAAATAAATATAAATTTATCTGACAAGGCCCAGTATGATTATGAGTTAGTCATACATGCAATTGACGGGGATCAGAAGGCCTATGCTGAGCTGCTGGGCAGATACAGGGATGCAATTTATTTCATGCTTCTCAAAATGGTATCAAATCAAAGTGATGCCGAAGATTTGACCATTGAAGCATTTGGTAAGGCATTTAAGAATATTTCCCAATACACTCCTAACTACGCATTCAGTACCTGGCTTTTCAAAATAGCCACTAATAACTGCATTGATTTTATACGTAAGAAGAAACTCAATAATGTTTCGTTGGATCAAACCCTGGGACATGAGGATTCAGCTCCAATGGTAATACCAACTGACACCCCTGATCCTGAAGAATATATGATAAGCCAGCAAAAGGTAGTTTTGCTAAAATCTGTCGTTTCAAAGCTCAAACCCCGATACCGGAAGTTAATCGAATTGCGTTATTTCGAAGAACTTTCATATGAAGAAATAAGTGATGAATTAGAATTGCCTATTGGCACTGTTAAAGCACAGTTATTCAGGGCAAGAGAATTGCTATACAATATACTTAAGAATTTTACACACAAGATTTAATTTTGATGCAGGTCATCAGAAAATATTTCACGGGTTTATCTTCTGACCAGCTTGAAAAACTAACCCGCTTAGGTGAACTTTATTCACTCTGGAATGAAAGGATAAACCTTGTCTCACGCAAGGACATAGGAAATTTATATTTGCATCATGTTTTGCATTCCCTGTCAATTGCCAAAGTTGTAACGTTTGAACCATCCTCAGACATTCTGGATGCGGGAACAGGAGGAGGCTTCCCGGGAATTCCTCTTGCAGTTATATTCCCCGAAGTACATTTTCATCTGGTTGACTCAATAGGGAAAAAAATTAAAGTTGTGGAAAATATATCCTCCAGTCTGGAATTAAAAAATGTAACCTGCCAGCAAATAAGGGTAGAACAACTTAAATGCAGGTATGATTTTATAATTTCAAGGGCCGTAACTGTTTTACCTGAATTTGTATCATGGGTTCAGGGCAAGGTTAACAAAACATGTCATAATAAAATCAGAAATGGCATCCTTTATCTTAAAGGCGGAGATGTGGAAGAAGAAGTCAAACCATTCAGAAAATCTGCAACTGTAATTGATATAAGCGATTATTTTCAGGAAGAATATTTTATTACAAAAAAAATTATATATCTTCCATTGGTATAAATAAAAATAGTTTACTTTTGCATTCTCATTTTTACGGATGAAATCCTAATACAGTAATTATTATTAAAAATATATAAAAGTGAAAAGGACATTTCAGCCTTCTTTAAGGAAAAGACGAAACAAACATGGTTTCAGGGAGCGTATGGCAACAGCCAACGGACGTAAGGTATTGGCTTCAAGAAGGGCCAAAGGTCGCAAGAAACTGACAGTTTCCGACGAGATCAGAAGAAAATAATCATCCCTCTAAACTCTTCAGCAGCACTTCCAGGATTTGTTTAGCTGCATATGGTACAGGTGTACCAGGACCAAAAATGGCTACTACTCCTGCTTTGTATAAAAAATCATAATCCTGCGCCGGAATTACGCCCCCGACAATAACCATAATATCAGGCCGTCCGAGTTTCTTTAATTCTTCTATAATCTGAGGAACCAATGTTTTGTGTCCGGCAGCCAAGGATGACACACCTACTACATGTACATCATTTTCAACAGCTTGCTTGGCAGCTTCAGAAGGTGTCTGGAATAAAGGACCCATATCCACATCAAAACCTATATCAGCATAACCAGTGGCAACAACCTTAGCCCCACGGTCGTGTCCGTCCTGACCCATCTTGGCAATCATAATCCTTGGCTGACGGCCTTCCAGCTTTGAGAATTTATCCGCCATAGCCCTTGCATCCCGGAATGTGTTATCATCTCCTGTCTCAGAAGAGTAAACACCTGAAATAGTTCTTATCACAGCTTTATATCTCCCTGATATTTTTTCTATTGCATAGGATATCTCTCCAAGGGAAGCTCTTTTTTGAGCTGCTATAACAGACAGTTCAAGTAAATTCCCTTCCCCGGAAGCTGCAGCTTTTGTGATCGCTTCCAGTGCAGCCTGTACTTCTGAATTATTACGTTCGTTTTTTAGTTTCTGTAATCTTTTTATCTGCGCTTCCCTTACTGCAGTATTATCTACTTCAAGAGTTTCTATTGGATCTTCCTTGTCCAGACGATATTTATTTACTCCCACTATGATGTCCTTACCGGCATCTATACGGGCTTGTTTACGGGCAGAGGCTTCCTCAATTCTCATTTTTGGAACTCCTGTTTCTACTGCTTTTGACATACCTCCAAGATTTTCAACTTCTTCTATTAGGCTCCAGGATTTTTGAGCCAATTCATGTGTAAGATATTCAACATAATATGAGCCCGCCCAAGGATCCACTACTCTGCAGATATTGGTCTCATTCTGTATGTACAATTGTGTATTACGTGCAATACGTGCTGAAAAATCTGTTGGTAAAGCAATAGCCTCATCAAGTGCATTGGTATGTAATGATTGCGTGTGTCCCAGAGCTGCCGCCATGGCTTCAATACAAGTTCGGGAAATGTTATTGAAAGGATCCTGCTCAGTAAGTGACCATCCCGAAGTTTGTGAATGCGTTCTCAATACAAGGGATTTATTGTCTTTGGGATCAAACTGTTTTACTATTTTTGACCATAACATTCGTGCAGCACGCATTTTAGCTATTTCCATGAAGTGGTTCATCCCTACTGCCCAAAAGAATGAAAGGCGTGGAGCAAATGCATCTATTGTGAGACCCGCTTTAAGGCCTGTACGTATATATTCAAGTCCGTCAGCCAGAGTATAAGCCATTTCAATATCAGCAGTAGCTCCTGCTTCCTGCATATGGTAACCAGATATACTGATGCTGTTAAATTTCGGCATGTACCTGGTGGTATAGGCAAAAATATCTCCTATAATTCTCATAGACATCTCAGGCGGGTAAATATATGTATTACGCACCATAAATTCCTTGAGAATATCATTTTGAATTGTACCGCTAAGTTCTTCAAGTTTTGCTCCCTGTTCCAGGGCAGCAACTATATAGAAAGCCAGCACTGGTAAAACTGCACCGTTCATAGTCATGGATACTGACATGACATTAAGTGGAATCTGGTCAAACAGTATCTTCATATCCAAAATGGAATCAATGGCAACTCCGGCCTTACCAACATCACCTACTACGCGTTCATGATCAGAATCATATCCTCTGTGTGTTGCCAGATCGAAGGCCACGGAAAGACCTTTTTGACCTGCTGCAAGGTTACGGCGATAAAATGCATTTGATTCCTCAGCTGTTGAAAACCCCGCATATTGTCTTACTGTCCAGGGTTGCATCACATACATTGTTGAATATGGACCCCTTAAAAAAGGAGGTAATCCTGCTGCATAATTTAAATGTTCCATTCCTTCCAGGTCATCTTCTGTATAAAAAGGTTTCACGGAAATTTGTTCCGGAGTTAACCAGTTGTCGGCAGATATCTGAAAATTTGCAGGGATTTGTCTGTTATTAAAGTTAATTTTTGAAAAATCGGGTTTCATTATTTAAAAAGATATAGAATCAGGAACATGGATTTAAGTTTCCTGTTTTTGTTTATTCGTTATTAGTAATCATGTTCAGTAACTGTTGATAATACTTTAAAGTTTCAAGTACATTAGACTTAACACTTATAAAATTATTAATCCCTTTAGCCTGAAGATCTGGTTTGCATGGCGGATCTCCCGCTACAACAAATATTACCTTGTTATCTGTTTTTGCAAATGCTTCAGGTGCTATGGACGAATATTCTTCATCACCTGAACATAAGACTATAATATCAGATTTAACTTCCATGGCGGCTTTAATACCTTCATCGGTGTTTATAAATCCATCATTGTCGATTACCTGGAAACCTGCACAGGCGAAAAAGTTACATGCAAATGTAGCGCGGGCCTTGCGCATTGCCAGATTGCCTGTAGTTAACATAAAAACCTTCGGTCTGCTTGCAGCCCTGTCAGTTATTTGTCGCAATTCTTCAAAACCTTCACTCCCACGAAAAAATTTTAGTGGTTCAGCAATAAGCTCTGTGAGTTTTCCATTATTTTTACCTTCAAAATATGTACTATAACTTAAATCAATGATGTCATGGTCAATTATTTCATTGAAGTTAGGGAACTGGTTGGTACCGAATAATGTTTCACGTCTGGTCGCAATGGCATTGATTTTTTTATCTGCCATGGCTTTAATAGATTGCTGAATAAAGCCTTTCCTGAATGCTGCAACAAAACCACCTCTTTCCTGAACGTCCAGAAACAACGTCCAAACTGATTTAATAATGCTGTCTGTTAAATTTTCGATATAGTATGAACCGGCAGCAGGATCTATCGTTTTATCAAAGTAAGATTCCTCCTGCAAAATAATCTGAATATTCCTGGCTATACGTTCAGCCAGATCGACCGGTACTTCATATGTAAGATCAAATGGTCCGATGCTTAGGGAGCTCACTCCGCCAAGGGCTGCAGACATTGCTTCAGTTGTAGAGCGAAGGATATTTACATAAGGGTCGTATACAGTTTTATTCCACTTTCCTGTTTCAGAATAAATATCCATTATAACGCTACATTTCGCGTCATAACTTTCAACAATTTTAGACCATAAAAGCCGTGCTGCCCTTAAATGGGCAATCTCCATGAAATAATCTGAGGATATGGCAAAATTGAATTTAATATTATCAGCAGCATCAGAAACCTTTATACCGGCTTCGGTAAGCCATGAAAGATAATCCGATGCAATGGCAAGGGAATACGCCAGGCTCTGAACTATAGAGGAACCTGCATTTGTAAAATAAGTTCCGTGTACTGTAATAGTTTTAAAATGAGGAAAAGTTTTTAATAATTTCCCTGATTTAATAACTTTCTCTAAAGCCTCATCATTGCTTTGGCCAAATGTGCCGTATTTAATCAGATAACCAACTGTATCCAGATTAATTGAACCAAATATTTTATCCGGATTATATCCTTTTTTAACAACGTAATCGGCAAATAAAGTGATAAATTCCACTTCTCTTGATTCGCAAATAAAATTAAGTTCAACTGCAGTAAGACATAATCCGTTAAGTAATTTCTCTATTGTTGTTTGGTCAATATTAACCTTACTGGTAATAACAAAACCAAGTGAAGTTATTCCCTTATTAAGGATCTCCAAAGCCTTCCTGTTAGCCGTATCTGCATCATATACCAAAATATCCTGGCGGATAAGCCATTTATTGCCATTCGAATTTTTATTACATAATTTTGCTATCTCGTAGTGAATGTCAGCGAGATAATTTAAGGATTTTAAGTCTTCTTCACGATAATATGGCCTTACTTCAAAACCTTCATTTGTTTTCCAAATTAATTTTTTATTGTAGTCCCTTCCTTTTAGGTCCTGTATGATTTTCTTCTCCCAATCAGGAGTTGAAACAGGAGGAAATTCACTGAATAATTTATAATTATCGGGCATTAGATGATTGATAATTGATTATTGGTTATACTATTTTTTAATCTTTTTATTTTATGTCATTCATCAAAGAAATTGTATTTACTGCTTCTTTAAGGTAAATATCCTTGGATAAATCTTTTATCCAGGCATTATTCCTGCTGAGTGTAGTAGTATCTGACTGAAGTTCGGCAAGGTCTGAAGGTATTGAATATATCTTCAGCCCTGTAGGTTTTTTAGTTAAATTTTCAAAAGTTTTACTTTTGTCTTTTAACTCTTCGTCTTGTTTTTTGTACTTATCAAGGTTCAGAGAAACGAGTGTCTGGTTTTTTTGTTTTTTAAGTTCCAGAGCCTGATCTCTTATAATCTTAAAATCAGGATTAGACAGAACACTGGCGTTTTCCTTTTGTACTATAAGGTCAAATTTAGGAATTCCCGTCCAGGTAGTATATGAAGCCGGGTTAACCTTATTCCAGGGTAGACAGAATTCCTGTTCACGTTCACCTTGTTCAAGTTCGCTGTAAGGGTCAGGTAAAATAACATCAGGAGCCACACCTTTTAATTGTGTCGATCCGCCATTGATACGATAAAACTTCTGGATAGTAACTAACAGCCACCCGAAAGGAGCCATACTTTGATATGGACCCGACACCCTGTCGTCGAGTTGGATTTCGGTTTGCACGGTGCCTTTGCCAAAGGTATTGGTTCCCATAATAATAGCCCTGTGGTAATCCTGCATTGCGGCAGCTAAAATCTCAGATGCTGAAGCACTGTAAGTATTTACAAGAATTACCAGTGGTCCTGCAAAATGAATGAGAGGATCGGTATCTTCCAGGATGGTAGGTTCTTTGGATTTATATTTAACCTGCACAATAGGACCTTTAGAAATAAATAATCCTGCCATTTTCACAGCATCACGCAGTGAACCTCCTCCATTATATCTTAAATCGAGAACTATACCATTAACATTCTCCTTTTTAAGTTTATTAATTTCTTTTTCAACATCTTCAGCACTGGAACGCCCTGTCTCAGTCTGATCGAAGTTAGCATAAAACTGGGGTAAATAAATGTATCCAACTTTACCTTCAGCACCCTCAACTATAGCAGATTTAGCATATTTTTCCTTCAAAATAACCACATCACGGGTTATGGTAATATCTTTAATTGTACCGTTAATTTTTTTAACCCTTAACCCCTCCATTCTTTTCACCGCCAGCCTTTTCCCGCGTCGCCTTCTATAATGGATCATGGCCATCACTCCAGCGGCTTCCGGACCCTCCGGGAAACCCGCACCTTCGACCCTCGAAGGGATGAGTTCCCTGAGCCAATTACGACGGACACAGGTATCGAACTGGAGTCAGTTCCACCCCCTGCTGCGCCGCTCTATGAAAACTCGGTGCCGCGTGGCGGACTCGGTGTCGATGGCCCGGAGGCGGCGTGAAGAAGCTGGTGTTGTTCCACCATGATCCCAACGACGATGACCGGAAGATTGACCAGTTTGTGCGGCACGCCCGGGCGCTGGTGAAGCGCCAGCGGGGCGCGTTGAAAGTGGAAGGGGCGCGTGAGGGCATGACCATTGAATTCAACACCCGGCACGCGCCGTGACCACGGCGTGAACGCGCGAGCCCGGCTCGCACGCTCACGGGCGGAGCTGGATGACGGCGCGCATCCCTGCGCGCCGTCCGTCTGGCGCCGTGGGGAAAA
>CAVYAE010000050.1:0-32851 GCA_963766305.1 uncultured Bacteroidota bacterium | reverse complement strand
TAGGTGTAGTGTTGGGAACAAAATATTACAGGAATATTGTCCTACAAGGAAAAATATCTTACGTAACTGCTTTATCCGTTGGTACTTCAATAGTATTTTTTGCCACTATTATTACAGCATTTTATACTTACATTTTTAACCAGTTTATAGATCCTGCATATTCCGAAAAATTATTTAAATGTATTGGCGAAAAAAGTATTCAATATGCCAGGGAAATCAATGCTTCAACTGAAAATATAAAAAGTATGACCAATCAGTTCAATAATAGTACAATGCCAAGTCCGGTTGAATCAGCATTAGGTTCTATCCCTTTAACTACACTTGTTGGTTTTATGATTTCTTTAATAACTTCTGCATTTATTAAAAAAGATAAAGATCCGGCATTGTATAAATGATGACTGATTACTAAATAGAAAATCGAAAAAGAAAATAGAAAATTATTAAATGGACATTTCTGTTGTTATACCTCTATATAATGAAGAGGAATCCTTACCTGAACTTACAGCCTGGATAGACCGGGTAATGCTTAATTCCGGCTTTTCTTATGAAATAATTATGATTGATGATGGAAGTTCTGATTCTTCCTGGAGAATAATTGAAAAACTGTCTGAAACTAATAAACATATAAAAGCCATTCATTTAAGAAGAAATTATGGTAAGTCTGCTGCTTTATATTGCGGATTTAAAGTTGCAGCTTCGGATGTTGTAATAACCATGGATGCTGATTTGCAGGACAGCCCTGATGAAATTCCCGAACTGTACAGAATGGTAAAGGAAGATAAACTTGATATAGTATCCGGCTGGAAAAAAATACAGGCACGATCCTTTATCCAAAACTATACCTACAAAAATTTATAACGGCACTCTTCGTGCTATAAGTGGAATTAAATTACACGATTTTAACTGTGGCCTAAAGGCATACCGGCTGGAAGTGATAAAATGTGTAGAAGTATATGGGGAAATGCATCGCTATATTCCGTATATTGCTAAGAAAGCCGGTTTTAATAAAATTGGCGAAAAAATTGTTAGCCATCAGAAAAGAAAATACGGAAAAACAAAATTCGGAATCGAACGGTTTATCAATGGGCCTCTGGATTTATTGACGATAATGTTTATTTCAAAATTCGGGAAAAGACCAATGCATTTCTTCGGATCACTGGGTACCCTGATGTTTGGCCTGGGTTTAACTGCTACTATTTACCTTGGTGCTCATAAACTTTATAGTTTAAGCCGGCATTTAAAGGAAGGATTGTTAACTGAAAGTGCATATTTTTATCTCGCTCTGGCTTCCATGATCATGGGAACTCAATTATTCCTTGCCGGTTTTATTGGAGAACTGGTATCACGTAATTCCTCTGAAAGAAATAATTATATGATTGACAAAGAAATCTGAAAATAATATGCAGACGAGCGTCACTTTATTGATAAATTATTAAATGCGCGTTCGACCTGACCTTAAATATCATTAATAACAGGTCAAATTATTTTATTCCGTAATGATCTTCAAGTATTCCAAAAAATAATGAGTCCTGGTAAAATATCCTTAAGCCAACTGCCAGTTTTTGTTCAAATGTTGAAACAATATAACGAGTACCGGGTTTCTTTTTTTGAAGAACCTTATATATTGTTTTTGCTAACTTTACAGGATGTAATCCACCGGTTTCATCCTTTTCAATAACTGCAATGGTTTTTCTGAATTGTATTTCGTATGCACTGTCTGTTTCCGGATTTTGATACTAATCTGACGGCTTGAAGTAAAATTTGTAAAAAATCGCCTGGATTTATTAATACCACATTTATTTTGAAATGTTTTAATTCCATTCTGCAAGTGATTCACTTAATCCTTCTACAGCAAATTTACTTGCCGCATAAAATCCCTGGAAAGGTAAACCCATTAATCCACCTATGGAACTTATATTTATTATTGTACCCGATAACTTGTTGTCTCATTGAAGGTAAAACAGCCTGAATAACCTGAAACATACCATAAAAATTGCGTATCCATTTGTAATTTAGCTTCTTCTGTTGTAAAATCTTCAATTGCACCGGAAATTCCCATACCGGCATTATTTATAAGTATATCAATACGGCCTTCTTTTTGTAATACAGCATTCACTCCTTCTTTTACAGATGCTGCACTGGTAACATCCATAGAGATTAAATTAACTCCTGCACCCGGTTCAATTTTTTTACGGCTTGTGCCATAGACTATATATCCATTTTTTGCCAAAAGTTCTGCAGTCGCCTTTCCAAATCCCGAAGAAACACCTGTAATTAATACAATTTTTTCATAGTAATATAGTTTTTGTATATTTTTAATTATATAAGGCAGAAGAAGATAAAACTCCTAGCTTTTTACCAACCTTTTCAAATTTTATCCAGAGCTTGCTG
Source organism: uncultured Bacteroidota bacterium (assembly GCA_963766305.1). Classification (GTDB taxonomy): domain Bacteria; phylum Bacteroidota; class Bacteroidia; order Bacteroidales; family JAAUTT01; genus JAAUTT01. The sequence goes on along the minus strand of CAVYAE010000050.1, from coordinate 30,460 downwards.
AACCTGTTCAAAGGTATGTGTGGCCATCAAAGAAAATCTTATCATGCTGTCTTCTTTAGGAACTGCAGGAGAAACTACAGGATTTACAAATACGCCTTCATCATGCAACATCTTTGTCATTTGCAAAGCCTTTATGTCATCACCTAATAAAAAGAGGAATGATTGGAGTTTCAGCTTTACCTGTATTGAAACCCAATTCTTTAAATCCCTTTAAGGGCAAAATGTGTTACGTCCCATAAATGTTGAATTCGTTCAGGTTCATTTTCCATAATTTCTAGATGCTGCCAGAACGCTTGCAGCAGAAGCAGGAGTCATGCTTGCGCTGAATATCAGGGTACGAGAATTATGTTTCAGGTAATTTATTGTTTCTTTGTCAGATGCAATAAATCCTCCCAATGAAGCAAGTGATTTGGAAAATGTACCCATTATTAAGTCCACACCTTCCGTTAACCCATAGTGAGAAGCTGTTCCTGAACCTTTGTCACCAATAACACCTATTGAATGAGCATCATCGACCATTATCGAAGCATTGTATTTATCTGCAAGGGCAACAATTTCAGGCAGATTGGCAATATCACCTTCCATTGAAAAAATACCGTCAACTACAATAAGTTTTACACGCTCCGGATCACAAACTTTTAGCTTGCTCTCAAGAGATTCCATATCATTATGACTGAATTTTAAAACTTTGGAAAATGACAAGCCGGCTACCTTCTATTATAGAAGCATGATCTAACTCATCAAGTAAAATGTAATCATTTCTGTCGGTTAATGTGGAAACTACTCCCATATTTACTTGAAAGCCAGTACTATAACAAATACAGCCTTCTTTTTTAACTAAGTTGGCGAGTTTACTCTCCAACTCTATATGGAGATCGAGTGTTCCATTAAGAAATCGCGAGCCAGCGCAACCGGATCCATATTTATCTATGGCTTTTTTTGCTGCTTCTTTAATTTTAGGATGATTGGTTAAGCCTAGGTAACTGTTTGAACCGAACATTAATATTTTTTTACCGTTCATTGTTACAACAGTGTCCTGGTCTGATTCAATTGCTCTGAAGTAAGGATATAAGCCACTCGCCATAACCTTTTGAGGAGCATCATATTGAGCTAATCTTGCCTGAAGTAATCGCATAGTTGATCAGGTTGTTAAATAAATATTTATATGAATAATAAAAACCTGCCAAAAATAACAAAAATTTAATCAATCAAAATTTTTTTTTATTACAAGTCATCAATAGAAAAATATTATCATTTTTTCTTTTTGGATTATTTAATTTCTTTGATTTAGTTATATTGTGAATTTTAATTATAATGAAAATCGTTGCTGACAAAAATATTCCTTACCTGAAAGGAGTGCTTGAACCATTTGCTGATGTGGTATATCTTGATGGAAAAAATATCAGAAATGAGAACCTGGTCGAAGCTGATTGTTTAATTGTAAGAACAAGAACCAAATGTGATGAAAACCTTCTCCAAGGAACTAAAGTCAGGTTTATTGCTACTGCCACAATAGGTTTTGACCATATTGACACCTTATGGTGTGAACAAAATAAAATAATTTGGACCAATGCTCCGGGATGCAATGCCGGTTCTGTATACCAGTATGTAGCAGCATCTTTAGTGGTATTGGCCAAAAAGCTCGGATTTAATTTTGAAGACCGGTCATTGGGTATTATTGGCGTGGGAAATGTTGGAAGAAAAATAGTAAAACTTGGAGAATGGCTGGGCATGAGAGTGCTTTTATGTGATCCTCCAAAAGCCAGAAATGAGGGTAAATGTGGTTACGTCTCATTTGAAAGTATATTACGTGAATGTGACATTATAACCTGTCATGTACCTCTGAATCCTGATGGAAAGGATAAAACATTACACCTAATCAGTGAAGAAGTGCTTAATAAAATAAATAATGATACCATCATTATAAATACATCCAGAGGTGAAGTGGTTGATAATAAAGCTTTGAAAAATGCTTTACAATCAGGACAAAAAATACAGGGTACAATTATTGATGTGTGGGAAAATGAACCGGATATAGACAGTGAACTCGTTGATTTAACAGATATTGCCACACCTCATATAGCAGGGTATTCTGCAGATGGTAAAATAAATGCCACAACTATGACAATTCATTCAATAAGTAAATTTTTTAATTTGCCTCTTACAAGATGGAAACCTGAAAACCTGCCTGTGCCTGGGAATGTTGAATTAAAATTAAATTGCAAAGGAAGACTGATGCAGGATTTATTGTCTGAAGCCATACAATTTACTTATAATATAACTGCTGATGATACACGACTTCGGTCATCACCAGGTGAATTTGAATTACTTCGAAGTAGTTATCCATTGCGCAGAGAATTCAAATCATATACTGTAAATTTGCAGAATGAATCGGGTGATATAAGAAAACGACTCTGTGGTTTAGGATTTAATGTAGTTTAGAAATGCAATGAAGACAATTATCGTATAACCACATAAACATATAATTATGAATAAAATATCTGATATTGGATTGATAGGACTGGCTGTAATGGGTGAAAACCTGGTCCTTAATATGGAAAGTAAAGGATTTTATGTAAGTGTATATAACCGTTCGTTGGAAAAAGTAGACCATTTTTTATCCGGTCGTGGAAAAAATAAAAATATTTTTGGAGCTCATAATATCAAAGAATTTATTGATTCATTAAAACATCCCCGAAAAATAATGTTAATGGTAAAAGCAGGACAACCTGTAGATGACATTATTGAATTACTTATTCCCTTTCTGGACAAAGGAGATATTATTATAGACGGAGGAAATTCACATTACCCTGATACTATCAGGAGGACCAGATATATTGAAAGCCTTGGTCTGTACTATATTGGTACAGGAGTCTCAGGTGGTGAGGAAGGTGCGTTGCTCGGCCCTTCAATTATGCCTGGTGGCTCTTCAAAAGCATGGCCAATGATTAAACCTGTTTTTCAATCCATAGCTGCAAAAGTAAAAGATGGTACTCCTTGTTGTGACTGGATAGGAGATGATGGCGCCGGACATTTTGTTAAAATGATTCATAATGGTATTGAATATGGTGATATGCAGCTGATATGCGAAGCATACCAGATTTTGAAAGACATAACTGGCATGTCTGCGGATGAAATGCATGAAGTATTTACTACCTGGAACAAAACAGATCTCAACAGCTACCTGATAGAAATAACAGGGGAAATTTTAGCTTACAAGGATATTGATGGCAAACCATTGATTGATAAAATACTGGATACAGCAGGTCAAAAAGGAACAGGTAAATGGACAGGGATTGTTGCCCTCGATCTGGGGGTTCCGCTTACACTCATAACTGAAGCTGTTTTTTCCCGCTGCCTGTCATCATTTAAAGATGAGAGGGTTAAAACATCTGTACTTTTCAATAATCCGTCTCCAAAACTAAATATAGACAGACAAAAATTTACAAATGATGTTAAAAATGCATTATTCGCTTCAAAATTAACATCTTATGCCCAGGGGTTCCAGTTAATGAGAGCTGCAGCAAAAGAATACAACTGGGATCTGAATTACGGAAGTATAGCATTAATGTGGAGGGGAGGATGCATTATACGGTCAGCCTTTCTTGAAAAAATTAAGGATGCATTTGATCTTGATCCTCAACTTACTAATCTTATCATTAATCCTTACTTTAAAGAAAAAATAAAATCCTCTGAACCAGGCTGGAGAAATGTGGTTGCTACTGCCATTACATATGGTATTCCTGTTCCTTCTATGAGTTCTGCACTTAATTATTTCGACGGCTACCGTTCAGCCCTGCTGCCAGCCAACCTGCTGCAGGCCCAGCGCGATTATTTCGGAGCACACACCTATGAAAGAACAGATAAACCAAGAGGTGAATTTTTTCATACCAACTGGACAGGAAGAGGGGGAGATACTTCTTCATCCACATATAATGTTTGAATTATAATTGGCGAAATACCATTATTAGAATGACAGAAAATTTCTATATAGGCATTGATATAGGAGGTACAAAATGCGCAGTTGTTGCCGGTACAGCTAAAATGGAAATTCTCAGCCGTAATGAATTTGCTACAGCTTCGAAATACGGACCCGTATATGTTATTTCTACACTTTTGGAAATAACCTCTGACTTCATTCATAATCTTTCAGATCATAAGCTTTTATCAATAGGGATTAGTTGTGGAGGTCCCCTGAACAGTAAATCTGGTATAATTCAGTCTCCTCCTAATCTTCCAGGTTGGGACAATATAGAAATAGTACGGATATTCAGAGATAAATTCGATGTGCCGGTATTTCTGCAAAACGACGCAAATGCATGTGCTCTTGCTGAGTGGAGGTTTGGTGCCGGAAAAGGTACCGAAAATATGATTTTTTTGACTTTCGGAACTGGTTTGGGAGCTGGTTTGATTCTGAATGGAAAATTATATTCAGGAACCAATGATATGGCAGGTGAAATTGGTCATATAAGGCTTGCGGATGAAGGGCCTGAGGGTTATGGTAAAAATGGTTCTTTTGAAGGATTCTGCTCTGGTGCAGGTATTGCACGACTGGCGGGGATAATAATTGGTGATAGGTTACACAGTAATGATGAAATTTCTATTCATAAAAAATACAACTCCCCGGAAACACTTAATGCGAAAGTGCTTGCCCAGGAAGCACTTGCGGGAGATAAGACAGCTATTGAAGTTTTTGCAATATCCGCTAAATATCTTGGCATAGGTTTATCATATCTGATTGATATTTTAAACCCCCAACGTATTGTCATTGGCAGTATTTATGCCAGAAATCCACTTTTATTCGAAAAAATAAGTAAGGAAGTTATTGATCGTGAAGCACTCAAACAGTCAATTGAGGTTTGTGAAATTGTACCGGCGACTTTGGGTGATCAAATTGGCGACTATGCCTGCTTAAGTGTAGCGATGAATAGTTGAACCTTTAAAGGTAGCCGGATTAATTGCTAACCCCCAAACCGGAAAAAATCGTATTATTATCCGTTAAAACCAATAGGCCTGGAATAAGTGTCCTTAATGTTTAAATAAAAGGCTTTATATTTAATAAAATGATTGCCTCTTTCATATTCCCATATAACATTTTTAGCTTTATAAATCTTTCCGATACAGGCCTCAAAAATCTGTGTATAATGTATACCGGTGGCCTGGGAAGCTTCCATAATTGAATTAAAACGTACCCTTCTGTCTGCAAAATGCCCGATAACGGGCAGATAATACTTACGCTGCGATCTTTTTGCAATAATGCGTTCACGTATTTCTTCTGAATTTACATGATGTCCGGCCATAATATTATTTTTATCCTATCAAAATTACTAAATCTGTTTATTAATATCAAACGATACGTATAATAATTAAAATTGTTATAAGCTAAATTATTAATGTATTTAAAATTCTTAAAAGTAATTAAGCAAATCAACCTTCCTTTACCACCAGCGGCTCTGGTTTGCCTGCATTTCTTAAAGGTATCCTTATCATTATTATTGCTATAATAATAATAATTGACATTCCTATTAAAAAATGAGGTTCATAAAAATGCTGCTTGAACTTTATATTGGCAATCTTCAACGGTGCAAAAATCAGACCTGTTAAAGCTTCCCCGGCTATAAGACCTGAAGCTATTAATATACCCACATTCTCTACCCTTGTCTTTTGAGTCTCCGTATATTTTCTTTTTTCAACAATTATATCTACTATACCTTTTATAAGTCCTCCAATAAATATTGCAAAAGTTGTTTCAAGCGGTAAATACATTCCTACGGCAATTAACATAGGACTTTTAACCTGCATTAATATAAGTGCCAAGCCCAAAAACATACCAAAAATTATAAGAGGCCAAATCATGTCACCCCCAACTATACCTTTTGATAGCATCGCCATCAAACCTGCCTGTGGAGCAGCAAGATTTTTACTACCGAAGCCTCCTATATAATGCTCACTTAGCCCCTGTGCAATATCTGCCCTGTTGAGATAATCCAGAACTATAAACATTATAGAACCAGCTACCACCACGCCGATAATATCTCCTACCTGCATCTTCCAGGGTGTTCCACCAAGTATATGCCCGGCTTTTAAATCCTGAAGCATTTCCCCGGCTACTGCAGCAGAAACGCATACAATTGCTGCCACACCCAGAACAGCTATGACACCTCCTGTATGAGCGGTAACACCTATACTTACCATAATGAGTGCAGTAACTACAAGTGCAGTTAATGTCAGGCCACTAATGGGGTTATTGCTCGACCCCATGATACCAACCAGATAACCGGAGATGGCAGCAAAGAAAAATGCTAGCACAATCATCACGGTGCTGGCAACTATTGCAGGTAACAAATTTGTTTTAAATACAAAATAAGTTATAAAAAAAGTAAGAATTGCAACAATACCTATACCTATAAGAATCAAAGTGAAAGAAATATCCTTTTCAGTCCTTAAGGTGTTTAATCCACCGGTTGCGGCTTTCTTTACATCTGAAATTGACCTGGCTATCCCGGTACCAAGGCTGTTACGCATTTTAAACAGAGTGAAAAGTGCGCCCATCAGCATGCCTCCAATAGCTATAGGCCTTACTATCAGCAACCATATCTGACCTATCTGAAACTGGGGATCGTTTACATAAGTATTAGCGTCACTTATTGGAATGCGGGGATGGGCAATAATAAAATTTTTCGCCCATTCGGCCAAATATTCAGGTGAAAAATAAGGAGTAATAAACAAATATATTAATGGTGCCAGCAGACCCCACGCAACTAAACCCCCGCTAAAATTAAGTGCACCAAGCTTTGGACCTATAATATATCCGACACCCATATAAGCGGGACTAACAGCCGGAGCACTTAACAGGGCTCCTCCCTTAACTTTGATTGCCGTACTTTTTAATATCTGATCCTTAAAAGAAATAAACTTGTCAAATGAAATTTTAAAAAAATTGGTCTGGCCCAGAGCCTGAACCAGGGATCCTATACCCATGGCACTAAAAAGATATTTTGAGCTCCCTTCACCTGATCTGCTGCTTTTATGAATTTCTGCCGCAGCCACCGATTCAGGAAATGGAAGTTCCTTATCATCCACCATGACTTTGCGAAGTAATGCAACAAACATTATTCCCAAAATTCCACCGCCCATTAGTATTAAGGTGGATGTTATATAATGCCCCGGAGTAAAAAAAGGATCCCAGATACCGGCAACAAAAAACGCCGGAATAGTAAATATTGCTCCGGCAGCTACAGATTCTCCAATGGAACCCACAGTACGTGCAAAATTTTCTTCAAGGATACTGCCTTTCAAAGCTTTTAAAACTGCCATGCCAATTACAGCCGCCGGATAGGTTGCGGCAATTGTCATACCTGCCCTTAATCCCAGGTAGGCATTGGCTGCTCCAAGTATTACAGCCATAAATAAACCTATTATTAAAGCCCTTACAGTAAATTCTGGCATTTTGGAATCATGAGAAACAAATGGATTAAACTTCTTATTATCTGACATGTTTATATATGTATTTTTTTAATTTTAAAGATAGAGAATATTACTAATTTTGCCAACCTATTTATATAAATCTTAAGATGATTAAATGTACATTAATGTTAGGTTTATTGTTTTTGCCATTTCAAATTACAAAAAGTCAAACAAATGATAATCAATTGAAGTGGTATACAATAAATGAAGTAAACGAACTGGAAAAAAAAGAACCACGAAAAATAATATTAGATATGTATACCGACTGGTGTGGCTGGTGTAAAAAAATGGACCATGAAACATTCAGCCACCCTGTAATTATATCATACCTTAATAAACATTTCTATGCTGTGAAATTTAATGCTGAGTCCTCCGACTCGGTAGTTTTTGAAGGGCATACTTTTAAAAATTCCGGTACAGGTCCCCGATCTACCCATCAGCTTGCCCTGGCTTTTTTCCAGTCCACCAAACAGCAGGTAGCGTATCCGACCACATTTTATCTTGATGAAAAAATGCAGCTTATAACTCCATGGCCGGGATATATTGATGCCAGTCAACTGGAAGTGTTGCTTCATTACATAGTTGACGAAAAATACAAACCTACACCATTTGAAGAGTATAAAAAAACATTTATAAGCACCATTAAACCTGAAAATAAGGAGAAATAAATATTGATATTAGCATTAAAATCCAATGATTTCTGATTTAAAATTCGATTGCCTGTACTTTAAAGGGCATATACCATGCATCCCCAACAAATTAAGGAATAAAATATGTAACGATTGTAACGAATATAAACCTGTATCCAAACGTATTCTTATTATTAAACTTGGAGCAATTGGGGATGTGATTCGAACTACTCCTTTGATTGTAAAGTACCGTGAACTTTATCCATTTTGCCACATAACATGGATTACAAATACTCCTGATGTTGTTCCTTCAGAAGAGGTTAATACAATTTATAAATTTGACCTTGCATCAGTATATACAGTTCAAAATATAAATTTTGATATTGCAGTTAATCTTGATAAGGAACCTGAAGCATGCATATTGCTTAAAGATGTTAAATCAAAGGAAAAATATGGGTTTATATGGCACAATAATCATATAGATGTAGCAACATTAAATTCTGAACACAAATTAATTACAGGTTTGTTTGATAATATTTCCAAACGAAATACAAAAAACTACCTGGAAGAAATTTTTGAAATATGTCATTTGAAATTTAATAAAGAACCATATCTGCTGGATGTAGACATTGATCTTCAAAATAAATGGACCGTGATCAGGTCTTATGCAAATGGAAAGAAAATAATCGGTTTAAATACAGGATGCGGAAAACGATGGACTACAAGGTTATGGCCTAATGAATACTGGATTGATCTTATTAAAGAATTATTGAATAATAATTATTTCCCTGTTTTGCTGGGAGGTGAGGCTGAAGATGAAAATAATAATGTACTTGTAAAAGAAACCAAGGCATATTACCCTGGGTTTTTCACATTAAAAGAATTCATTGCCCTTACTTCAAATTGTGATACTGTTGTTACTCAAGTTTCTATGATGATGCACATAGTTACTGCACTTAAAATTCCACTTGTATTGATGAACAATATTTTTAACTCCCATGAATTTTATTTATATAATAATGGAATAATTGTAGAGCCTGCATCCGGTTGTGACTGCTTTTACGGGAATAATTGCAAGCGGGGGCGCAGTTGCATGTATGATATTTCTGTAGAGATGGTGCTGAATGGCATCAAGAAATTTGGAAAGAATGACAAATGACGTATTATTAATGACTAATGATAAACAGATTAACAGATTAACAGATTAACAGATTAACAGATTAACAGATTAACAGATTAACAGATTAACAGATTAACAGATTAACAGATTAACAGATTGACAGATTAACAGATTGATAGATTAACAGATTGGCAGATTAACAGATTAACAAAATTACTTAATGCGGATAGCATATCTTTCAACATTTTACCCTTTCCGTGGAGGAATTGCCCAGTTTAATGCTTCTCTTTACAGGGAGTTTGAAAAAAACCATCAAATCAAGGCTTTTACATTTTCACGTCAGTATCCTGATATGCTTTTCCCGGGAAAATCGCAGTACCTTTCTGACAATGAGGAGGCTGATATTATAAATGCCGTACCTGTTTTAGACTCGGTCAACCCTTTTACTTATGTTTCTGCTGCAAAAGTTATAAAATCATTTAAACCTGAACTACTGATTACAAAATTCTGGATGTCATTTTTTGGCCCTTCACTTGGCACTGTTTCAAAATTATTACCCTCAGGGGTTAAAAAAGTTTCTATTTTAGATAATATAATACCACACGAAAAGAGGATTTTCGATAATCCTTTTACAAATTACTTTTTAAAGCATAACGATGGATTTGTGGTTATGAGCGATTCGGTTAAAAATGATTTGTTAACCCTGGTGCCAGAGGCTAAAATTTTAAGAAAAGACCATCCTCTGTATAATCATTTCGGAGAAAAAATCAACAAGGATATTGCTAAAAAGCAACTCAAACTGGATCCAACCCGTAAAACTCTGCTTTTTTTCGGATTTATACGTGATTATAAGGGTCTGGATATTTTATTAAGAGCTTTTGACCAGCTCGACGATTCTTACCAGTTGGTTATAGGAGGTGAAACTTATGGAAGCTTTGACAAGTATGCGGAAATTATTAATTCCCTGAAAAATAAAAATCAGGTATATGTACATAATGATTATATAAGTGATAGTCAGGTTCCTGTTTTCTTTTCTGCGGCAGATGTTTGTGTACTGCCATATAAATCGGCTACACAGAGTGGAATTACTTCAATAGCTTACCATTTTGATATTCCAATTATTGCTACTAACGTTGGAGGTTTAAAAGAATCTATACTGCACAACGAAACAGGATTGATAGTTCAAAATTGCGATGCCAGTGAAATTGCCTTATCTGTAAGAAATTTCTTTGATCTTAATCTGGCTGAAAAATTTATTAGTGGTATACAAAAAATTAAGGTTAATTTGTCGTGGGAAAAGTTTGCCAATGATATTATTGAATTTACTTCAATATTGTAAATACCAATTTTTTTATTTAAATTCATGGGACAATTCTATGTAAACAATAATCATGAGCAAATTAAAACCCATTATATTTGTTGTTGAAGATGATAATTTTTATAATTCTGTGATATCCAATTCTCTGAAATCAAAAGGTTATACTGTTTATTCATTTCTCACAGGGGAAGAATGTCTTGCGAAAACTGATGTTGTGCCTGATATAGTTTATCTTGATTATATGATGCCAGGTATGGATGGTATTGAAGTATTACGAGAGATGAAACCAAAATATCCAAAAGCTGAATTCATATTCCTGTCAGGCCAGACCGATGTGAAAGTGGTACTTGAAGCAATGCATGAAGGTGCATATGATTATATCGTAAAGGATAACCATGCAAAGGAAAATGCCCTTAATAAAATAGATCAGCTTCTTCGCTACCGTAAAATAATAACAGAGAAGGAATTATACAGGAAAACTATATATATAGTTGTTTCAGTATTGGTTTTGACATGGTTGGTTTTATTTATAATCTACCAGATTAATAAATAGTATAATTTTACATTTTTTTAATAATATGAGTCAGGACAATATAATGAGATTATGCAGAGTTTCAGGAAAAATTACATTTGAAGGGATGAAAATTGGATTTATGTACCGCGAAGAACCTGACAATAGTTCTGACAGTGGATGGAGGTTCCTATCGGGAACAGAAACCCAACAATATATTAATGATGAAAATAATAGTCAGATAATAGATATAGATCAGATAGTTAAACTGGACAGTTCGGTATTACCATACCTTGAACGTCCCTTTGGCACCGAAATGGAAAGAATAGAAGGCACTGATAATTTTCAGATTATTTAGATTAGTTGGTAGTTGTCAGCATTTCAATCCGGCAAGCCGGAATGAAAAATTAAAAGCAACATAAAAGATTTTTCTTAATAGTTGTCAGTGGCTTGTGTAAAGTGCTAATTGCTGTCACCTAATCGCCAATTTACTCCATCACCTTTTCACTATTCGCAGATCCTTTGTAATTTTTATTAATACACCGGAATCAAAACGAGTGATATAAATCCAAAAAATAAATAAATAAGGCTGGTGGAGGAGTGAGCAACCAAAGCAAATATTTTTCCATTTTCTTCGGAAATTCCATATAACAAAACAGATTTTATAACCATGTAATGCCATGCCCCTATCCCACCCTGGACCGGCGCCAGCATTGCCAGTCCACCCATCAGAAAAGTAAACATTCCGGCTTCAACAGATAAATGTGAAGTCGGTGGGTAGGCTTTGAAAACTGCATATAACATAAATAACCATAATGAAAATATAAATAAGGTACAGCCTATAAAATACCATCTGTTGTCTAAAACCAATATCGATTTTATTCCTTCAATAAAGCCATGCTCCAATTTTTTTATTTTCCCTCCGAATTTGGTATTTCTGAAAGGCTTGACAACAAATAAAATTACAAATACAATTATTATAATCAGAATGCCGATAACTATATTCCTTGCAGATAATAATTTAATCAGGTTCGAGTAAATACCGGGGTTTTGTATAAAAAACTCTTTCAATGTTCCTATATTTATTATAAATACTATTAATACAAGTACAAACATCGTCAGAGTATCGGCTATACGCTCAACAACCATAGTACCAATCAGCTTGGAGGCAGGTATCTTTTCATATCTGGCCAAAACTGTGCAACGGGCTACTTCTCCTGCTCTTGGTATAAAAAGGTTGGTGAAATACATTATTAAGATTGATAAAAAAATATTACTCACCCTGGGATTGTATCCCATTGGCTTTATAAGCATATTCCACCGTATTGCACGTATATAATGGCTATACAAACCCAAAAGTATTGAAACTGCTATCCAGTAATAATTTGTAATGTGCAGTCCGTGTTTTAAACTTACCCAGTCGAGATCCCTGTAAAGCCACCAGAATAAGGAAATGCCAAGTATAAATAAAAAGGAGTATATAAGTACTTTTTGAAATTGTTTCATTAGTAAATCATTGTTTAGTTTAACCATCGTGACATACAAATTAAACCAAAAATTATTTCAATTGTAATATTATTGGTACTTTTAATTCTTGAAATTAAACCCTAAAGTTATGACTACTCAAGTGAAAAGTTTGCAACCTGTTTTATTATGGAAAAATTTTGACAATATATGTCAGATTCCACGCTCTTCAAGGAATGAAGAAAAAGTTATTGAATTTGTAGTTGATTTTGCCAAAAATCATAATCTTCAATATAAAAAAGACAAGGTTGGAAATGTAATAATAAGCAAACCAGCTACAAAAGGCTTGGAGAATAAGCCAATTGTTGTTCTGCAGGCCCACCTGGATATGGTTCCTCAAAAAAATGCTTCCTCGAGGCATGATTTTGGAAAAGATCCCATACAAACCTATATTGAAGGTGATTGGGTTCATGCAAAAGAAACAACTCTTGGCGCAGATAATGGTATTGGAGTTTCAGCCGGTTTGGCTATCCTTGAATCAACAAATATTAAACATGGTCCCGTTGAAGTATTGTTTACAATAGATGAAGAAACAGGAATGACAGGTGCTCTGAACTTATCTCCTGATTTTGTAAAAGGCCGGATCCTAATGAATCTTGACTCTGAAGACGAAGGTGAACTGTATATCGGATGCGCAGGAGGAATAAATACCTCCGTTAAATTTACTTATGAACCTGAACATGTGCCTTCAGGAGTTAAAGCATATAATATAAGTATTACAGGACTGAAAGGGGGGCACTCCGGTGTAGATATAAGTTTAGGCCGTGGTAATGCAAACAAATTAATGAACAGGCTGCTCTGGAAAGCCGCAAAGGAAACAGGACTGCTGGTTTCCGGCATAGACGGAGGCAGTGTCAGAAATGCCATTCCCCGTGAGTCTTTTGCTACTGTTGTGTTACATGCTGATAAGGAAGCACGGTTTAAAAAAATTACAGATGAGTTCACACTTGATATTAAAAATGAATTATCTTCTGTAGATCCTGATATTAAACTTGAGGTCAAAGAAACTAAACTTCCTGCTCATGTTATTAACAGTAACGTTCAGAAAATACTTTTAAATGCGGTATATGCCTTTCCTGATGGCGTTATTCGCATGTCTGCAGATATGCCGGGTATAGTGGAAACCTCCACAAACCTTTCTATTATTAAAACTTATGATAATTATATAGAAATAAATTGTTTGTCAAGAAGTTCAGTTGATTCGGCCAAAGCGGATTTATGCAATGCTATTACCAGTGTGTTCGAACTGGCCGGAACTGAGGCTGTGCATGAAGGATCGTACCCGGGTTGGAAACCAAATGTACATTCTCCTGTATTAGAAAGCCTTAAAAAAATATACAAGGATAAATTCGGAAATTTTCCTGAGATTAAAGTTATTCATGCTGGTCTTGAGTGCGGTATAATTGGAGATGTTTATAAAGGAATGGATATGATATCCTTTGGCCCGACTATTAAAAATGCACATTCTCCCGATGAAAAGGCCAACATTCCTTCTGTTCAGAAATTTTGGGATTATCTCACCGAAGTACTTGAAAAATTATAATTATAAATTAGTACAGGTAAATTTCATTTTCAGTATGTATTTGATTTTCTTGATAAATCAGAAGGTTAATTAGAATCTGTCTAAACTAAACCTAATTGAAACCAATCATTTTGTTTAGCGTATTATCGTGTAATTAATAAAAACAATACACATAATATGAAAACAACGCGATTATCAATTATTTTAATTCTTTTAACTGCTATGTTTATCCGGGTTAATGCGCAAACTGAAGTCAATATAGCAAAAGCAACCTTTCTCTACAACTTTACCAGGTTCGTGGAATGGCCTTCCAAAACCAACAGTAACAATTTTGTTATAACGGTATTTGGCTCGTCTGAGCTGTACAACGAGCTATCCGATTATACAATAAATAAATATGTTAGTAATCAGCATATTATTGTAAAATTGGCATATAGTGTTGAAGATATTAAAAATTGTGACCTTTTGTTTGTTTCTTTCTCCAAAGCTTCAAAACTGAAAGAAATAAGTGCTTTTTTAAGTAATAGTAATACCCTTATTGTAAGTGAAAAACCCGGATCACTGGAAGATGGCGCTGCAATTAATTTTGTCACCAATGAAGATAAATTATCTTATGAAATTAAACCAGCCAATGCAACTAAAGCAGGGTTAAAATTAAGTTCTTTAATTCTCAAATATGCCAAGAATAACAACTCTTTTGTGAGTGCAAATACAAATTAATACTTTATAATTTCATTAAGGTTTCAAAAATTTCAACTATAGCCCTGGATTTGTTTAAAGTATAAAAATGAATACCAGGCGCTCCTTTTTCTAATAAGTTAATGCATTGATTAATAGCGTAATCCATGCCTATCTGGTATATTTTTTCATGATTATCATGGTATGGTTCCATTGCCACTACTAATTCCTCAGGTATCCTTGAACCGGTTAACAGACCGAATCGTTTAATCTGACCATATGAAGTAATAGGAATTATACCTGGTATAATCCTTTTGTCAATTCCGTAGGTTTTAGTCTTTTCCAAAAAATTGAAATATAAATCATTGATAAAAAATAATTGGGTAATCAGAAAATCAGCACCTGCATCTACCTTTTTCTTTAAAAACTGTATATCACTTTCCATACTTTTTGCTTCAGGATGTTTTTCTGGGTAAGCACCTCCTCCAATACAAAAAGGATGTAGTTGCCTGACAAAGGCTACCAATTCATTACTATTTGCAAACCCTTCAGGATGAGGAGTAAATACTCCCTGTCCCCTTGGAGGATCACCACGTAACAACATCAGGTTTTCAATACCTATATTTTTCAAAAAGCCGATATCTTCAACTATTTTGTAACGTGAAGCATTGACGCATGTGTAATGGGCTACAGTAGTTATTCCAACTTTATTCTGAAGATAATCAACAAGTGCAAAAGATTTGTCCTGAGTAGAACCTCCTGCTCCATATGTCACAGTCAGAAAAGATGGGTTCAGCTTTAATAATTGCCCGACATTTATACCAAAATCTACAGCAGCAATTTCATCCTTAGGAGCAAAAAATTCAAAAGAAAATGTTTGTTTATGTTGTTTGAATATTTCTGTTATTTTCATTGTAATAATTTAACTATTAATGTAGTAGGTTCAAGAAATTGTATTTGAAAATTTCTCTCCGCTTTCCCTACTATCCTATTCTCCTATTATCCTGCTTACTTATAATTCAAATTCGCTGCCAGTAAACGCTCAGTCTTTTCAGTTGAAATTCCTTTACGTTTTGCATAATCTTCAACCTGGTCGCGGGCTATCTTATCTACAAAAAAATACCGGCTTTGAGGGTGTGCAAATATTAGTCCGCTTACCGATGCTGCCGGAATCATAGAAAAGTTTTCGGATAATTTAATACCTGTCTTTTTTTCTGCATCCAATAAATCAAATAATATTTTTTTCTCGGAATGGTCAGGACAAGCAGGATAGCCGTGCGCTGGGCGAATTCCTGTATATTTTTCAAGTAAAAGATCGTCAAGTGATAAGGATTCCTGAGGCATGTATCCCCAAAACTCTTTTCTTACCCTTAAGTGAATCAGCTCTGTAAATGCCTCTGCTAACCTGTCTGCCAAAGCTTTAACCATAATTGAATTGTAGTCGTCCAGGTGCTTTTCAAATTCTGAAGCTATATAACTTACCCCTATACCTGCAGTTACAGCAAACATACCCAGGTAATCTGTTACTCCGCTTTCCCTGGGAGCAATAAAATCAGAAAGGCACAGGTTAGGCAAACCGCTTTCCTTTTGGGTTTGGTTTCTAAGGTTATGAAAAACCCCTGTTATTTCCGACCTGGTTTCGTCTTTATATACTTCAATATCGTCCCCGACAGAATTAGCTGGTAATATGCTTATTGTACCATTGGCAGTGATCTGCTGGTTTTCAATAATCTTATCGAGAAGTTCATTAGCATCAGCAAGTAATTTTCTGGCTGTTTCTCCCTGCTCCGGATCATCAAGTAACTGAGGGTATTTTCCTTTTAATTGCCATACTATGAAAAAGAATATCCAGCTTATATAATCTCTTATTTCACCCAGGGGATAATTTATAAATTCCTTGCTCCCAACAAAAAGCGGCTTTACTGGTGGTTGTAATTTCCAGTCAATTTTCAGTTTGTTATTTCGTGCTTCCTCAAGGGATAAATAATTTATTTTTACCTTTTTACCCTTATAGGACTCCCGTAAATCAGCATATTCTTCATTTATTTGTCGTGCAAATGCTTCGTTGTTTTCTAAAGACAATAAACTGCTTGCTACCTGTACACTTTTAGATGCATCTTTGACATATATAACAGGTTTAGAATATTTTGGAGATATTTTTATTGCGGTGTGTATTTTAGAAGTTGTGGCACCTCCAATAATTAAAGGAAGCTTCATACCTGTACGTTCCATTTCTTCAGCCACATGAACCATTTCTTCAAGGGAAGGTGTTATAAGTCCGCTAAGACCAATAATGTCAGCATTTATATCACGGGCTGTGCTCAGTATTTTCTCACAAGACACCATTACGCCGAGGTCTACAATCTCATAATTATTACAACTCAATACGACACCGACGATATTCTTTCCAATATCGTGAACATCACCTTTGACAGTAGCCAGTAGTATTTTCCCGGCAGAGGATTTCTTCCCGCTTTCTGCCTTTTCAGCTTCGATGTATGGCAGCAGGTGAGCAACAGCCTTTTTCATTACCCTGGCACTTTTAACTACCTGCGGTAAAAACATTTTTCCGGTTCCAAAAAGATCTCCCACTATATTCATCCCAACCATCAATGGCCCTTCAATAATATCAAGGGAATATTTAAAAGCTTGCCTGGCTTCATTCATATCCTGTTCAACATAACTGTCTATACCTCGAATAAGCGAATGAGAAATTCTTTCCTGCAAGCTTCCTTTTCTCCATTCATCATCTGATGTTGTAATTACCTGTGCATCCTTACCTTTGAATTTTTCGGAATATTCAAGCAATCGTTCAGTAGCATCACTGCGTTTATTAAGAACAACATCCTCCACCTTTTCAAGCAGGTCTTTTGGTATCTCATCATAAACCTGAAGCATACCCGGGTTAACAATACCCATGTCAAGGCCTGCCTGAATGGCATGATAGAGAAAAACAGAATGAATGGCCTCACGAACAGTATCATTTCCTCTGAAGGAGAATGAAAGATTACTTATGCCACCACTAAGCTTTGCATATGTCAGGTTTGACTTTATCCATACTGCTGACCTGATAAAATCTACAGCATAATTATTATGCTCTTCTATACCAGTTGCTATGGCCAGTACATTGGAATCGAATATTATGTCCTGAGGGGGAAAATGCAGATCTTCAGTTAATATTTTGTAGGCTCGTGAACATATTTCAATTCTCCTTTCAAAAGAATCGGCCTGGCCTTTTTCATCAAATGCCATAACTACAGCTGCAGCACCATAATTTCTAACTTTACGTGCAATAATTTTAAAATTTTCCTCACCCTCCTTCAGGCTTATTGAATTTACAATGGATTTACCCTGAACACATTTAAGACCGGCTTCTATAACCGACCATTTTGATGAGTCTATCATTATTGGAAGCCGGGCTATCTCAGGTTCCGAAGCTATTAAATGTAAAAATTTTACCATACATTTTTCGGATTCGAGCATAGCATCATCCATGTTAACATCAATAACCTGGGCCCCGCCTTCCACCTGGTTCCTAGCAACTGTTAATGCTTCATCATATTTTTCATCCCGTATAAGCCTTGCAAATTTTTTGGATCCGGAAACATTGGTTCGTTCTCCTATATTTATAAAGTTTGTTTCTTTGTTTACAGCTAAAGCCTCCAGGCCCGACAAATTCAAATCAGTTGATACGGCCGCAGGTTTGCGGACACGACAATCTTTGGCCAGATGTGCAAATTTTTTAATATGTTCAGGAGTGGTCCCGCAGCAACCTCCTACTATATTTACAAAATTGTGACTGAGAAAATCGTTAATATAAAATCCCATTTGTTCGGGAGTTTCATCATATTCTCCAAACTGGTTGGGAAGTCCTGCATTTGGATGTGCACTTACATAAAAGGGAGCCTTTTTGGAAAGCTCCTCAATGTATGGCCTCATTTCTTTTGCACCCAGAGCGCAATTCACACCTATGCTCAATAAGTTAACATGTGATACTGAATTAAGAAAAGCCCCAATGGTTTGCCCTGATAATGTTCTGCCGCTGGCATCTGTTATTGTCACTGAAATAGAAACAGGGATATCTGAATTTCTGGATTTTAATAATTCACTTATTCCATATAGTGCTGCTTTGGCATTTAGAGTGTCAAAAACTGTCTCAACCAATAACAAATCTACGTCTCCATCCAGCAGACCCATGGCCTGTTCTGAATAAATTTCTGCAAGCTCATCAAAGGTAACCGCTCTGTATCCCGGATCATTTACATCCGGTGAAAGTGAAGCCGTTTTATTGGTTGGTCCTATACTTCCGGCAACATACCTGGGTTTGGAAGGATTAGCAATCGTGTATTTATCTGCCGCTAACCTGGCAATTCGTGCACTGGCAATGTTAAGTTCATACGCCAGGTGGCTAAGGGCATAATCCGATTGAGATATCCTGTTTGCATTAAAGGTATTTGTTTCTATGATATCAGCACCTGCCTCCAGGTATTGCTCATGA
The DNA here is from genome assembly GCA_963766305.1 of uncultured Bacteroidota bacterium. GTDB lineage: Bacteria > Bacteroidota > Bacteroidia > Bacteroidales > JAAUTT01 > JAAUTT01. Next base: position 11,193 of record CAVYAE010000050.1, on the reverse strand, counting down.
ATATTTTGTATAATATCGGGCCTGGTAAGTGACAATAAATCATTGTTCCCTTTAAGATCGGAAGGATGGTTTATAAACCTGGATCCCCTGAAATCTTCATCTGTAAGTTTATATTGTTGAATCATAGTGCCCATGGCACCATCAAGGATCAAAACTTTTTTCTGTATTTCTTCTCTTATATGAGGTTTTTCTATAGTCATCTCGTCAAAAAAGTGTGAGATGCAAATGTAATATTATTAGAACCAAGAACCAAGATTATGTGCAGTTGTGAAAATGTGTACAAATTTGAATATTTGAAGATTTGAAGATGTGTAAATTGCTGATTACAAATAACTAATGTATTAATATAAAACTCCTGTATTTTATTGCAGCCTGAAATGATATCTTATTGTTCCTTTTTCCCTGAGTGATCCGGGTTTTTGATCGAAGTGAGCCTTAAATGCTGCCTGCTGTGCAGCATCCAAAAGACTTGGCTCAAGAGTTGTGGATCCTTTAACACCAGGAGTAGCTTCAACTACTTCTCCGTCACTATTAACTGTAACACTTACTACCACTATACCTTCAACCTGTTGATTGTAAACTGGTATTGGCAAAACAGGGTTACGCTCCTGAAGATTGGCGCTGGCTGTTGGTCCTGTATTTGTTCCGCTTCCGGTACCCTGGCCTCCGCCTGAGCCTCCACCGGTGCCTTCTTTACCTCCCTGTCCTGCAAAAGCTTTGGCGCCAAGATTTCCATTAGGATTTCCCTGATTGCCTGTAACATTATTATTATTTAAAGGTTGATTTTTTGTTGGATGATACATAGCCTTTGAATTTACCACTTGCTGTTGCTGAACTGGCTGTTTTTCAGGAACTTTTGTAACAGGTACAATACTTTTTTTGGGAGGTATTTTCTTTGATTTAGGTGTTTTTGAATCTTTATCATTCAATGCAGGAGCATCTTCTGTTTCCTGTGTTAAAACTTTCTCATTGTCAGGTTTTACCTGTGGTTCTGGTTTTGAATTATCAGGTAACACGTTTTCTTTTGGGCTAACCAGGGGGGAAGCATCCGAAATACCTAAATTTAGTTCTATCCCGCTACCTTTGCCTCCTCCTCCTTCCGGATAGGGTGGTATGGGTGTGTGTAATATTATAAGTAATAAAACAGCAGTTACAAATCCCCCTATCAATAAGGTGAATAATAAAGCCAGGCTTCTTGAACGCGTATTTATCTGATATGTGTCAGCCATTAGGACTTTTAGTTGCTAATATCATTTTAATTTTTAGTTTGCTTCCAATTTGCATAACATCCACCAGGTTTTGTACAGGTATTTCATGGTCGCATCTTATAACTATAGTAGGGTCTTTAAGAGTTTGAACTGATCTGGACAGTTCATTTTCAAGAAGATTAAAAGCTATTTCTTTATTATTTATGTAATATTTCAAATCCTTGGTAATTGAAAGTGAAATTTCTGTTTTTCGCATGGTTTGGTTATGCTGCGATTTTGGCAGGGTAAGCTTTATTACACTGGGATTAACCAGGGTGGAGGCTATCAGAAAAAACAACATCAGAAAAAACATTATATCGTTAAACGATGAAGTACTTACTTCCGCCCTGAATTTATTTCTGGCTCTAAGGTTCATTTTATAGGTTCCTGTAATAAATCAATAAAATTCATAGCATTGTGTTCAAGTGTATGCACCACCTTTTCTATCATAACATTTAACCAGTGATAGGCTATAAATGCAATAATACCAACTAATAAGCCTGCGGCACTGGTTATCATCTTTTCATACAATCCTCCGGCTATCAATCCAATACTTATATTGTCGGCAAGAGAAATATTGTAAAATATTTTAATTACCCCTGCTATTGTGCCAATAAAACCAAACATTGGGGCTATGCCGGCAATAACTCCCAAAATTACAAGGTTTTTTTCCAATTTGTATACTTCAAATTTGCCTACTATTTCAATAGAATCTTCTATTTCTTTTAAAGGGCGCCCTATTCGTTTTATACCTTTTTCTATCATCCTGGCTACAGGCATATTGGTAGCCTGACATAAGTTTAGTGCAGAATCTATCTTTGACTGGTGTATGTATTCACGTATTCTGCTCATAAAGTCAGAATCTGTTTTAGCGGCAAGTTTTATATAAAAATATCTTTCAAAAAATATGTAAACCGATGCTAAAAAAAGTATAGCAATAGGAACCATAATCCATCCGCCTTTAATAACCAGGTCAAGCAATGACATTGTACTTTCCTTCGGTGTAATCTTCGCCAGTGCGTTTGCTAATGAATCTGAAGGAGCATTTTGTACATTTACCTGTAATAAAAATAATAATTGAGCTGTCATGATTCTTTATCAGTTATTTATTGTAAGTCGTAAGTAATATGTTGTATTTAGAAATTAATATTATTAAATTCCACTTTTTGTAAAGAACGTATAAATTTATAAAATATTAGATTGATATTAATAAAGTAAGAATTTATATGAAATACAAAACCTATATTATCGCTGTTGTCATATTAATGAATATGTCAATGTCGATATGTCAGCAAAGCAATAAAGATAGCTGCCTGAATACTGACACCTTACCACATCCCTTTATCAAAGAAATCATTCCTGGTAAATTTATGCCCTTTGCATTGGAAAATATCAGGCTGGACGGTTATCTTAACGTACGTATGAATGCCAACCTTGTGGAGAGATTGTTAAATATAGATGAAAAAGGTATTCTGGAAGGTTATTATAATCGCCCAGGCAAACAAGCCTGGGTAGGAGAATATGCAGGGAAGTATCTCCATGCGGCAAGCCGTGTTTGGCGTTCAACCAGTAATGTACAGCTTAAAGCGCAAATGGACAGGATAGTGAATGTATTAATTGGCTGTCAGCTTGACAATGGGTATCTGGGGACTTATTTGCCGGAAAACTACTGGACAGAATGGGATGTATGGTCGCATAAATACAATTTACTTGGATTGTTAAGTTATTTTCAGGCTACCGGATATAAACCCGCCCTGAGGACATCTGTAAAAATTGGGGACCTGTTATGCAGAACATTCGGTGAGAACAAAGGGCAGCTGAATATTATTGAATCTTCCGGACATGTTGGTATGGCTTCCACCAGTGTGCTGGAGCCAATGACTTATCTGTACAGATTTACGGGTGATAGGAAATACCTTGATTTTTGTAATTATATTATCAGGGCTTATGAATACCAAAACGGACCTAAAATAATATCTACATTAACCAGCATCGGTAAAGTAGATAAAACTGCCAACGGAAAGGCTTATGAAATGACATCAAACCTTACAGGGATTGTTAAACTTTACCAGTTGACAGGTGATGAAAAATTGCTGAAAGCAGCTACCAATGCATGGAATGATATTGCCAAACATAAACTTTATATCACAGGTACAGCTAGTAAAGGAGAATACTTCCAGGATGATTATGTGCTTCCGTCTGACAATTCTGCAAATATGGGTGAAGGTTGTGTAACAGTCACGTGGCTTCAGTTTAGTCAGGCAATGTACAATTTAACTGGTGAAGACAAATTTATTGATGAAATAGAAAAAACGATTTACAATCATTTACTGGCTGCTGAAAATCCTCAAACTGGCTGTGTGAGTTATTACACTGCATTACAGGGGAAAAAACCCTATAATTGCAATATTAACGGACATTGCTGCCTTGCCAGTGTTCCAAGAGGTATAGCGGCTATACCCGAACTGGTTTATACTAAAAGCTCAGAAAATGGCTTTGACATTAATATTTATTCTCCTGGTAAGCTGGTGGATAAAATATTAACTGAAGAAGGTAAAGAGGTTCAGATTTCCTGCATTGTTGATACAAAGTTTCCTGAAGAAGGCAAAGTAAATATAAAACTAAACTCTGACAATGAATCAAAATTCAATGTAGGATTAAGGGTTCCAGAATGGTGTAAAAATTTTACAGCAAAGGCAGATGGTAAAACCTATAAGGGTAAACCAGGCAGCTACCTTAATCTTAACCGTGTATGGAATAAAAAAACAACGATTAAGGTTACTTTCGATTTGACTGTGCAGGTTTTAGATGGGGGAATAAGTTATCCGGGTTTTATAGCCCTAAAAATGGGACCCCAGGTGCTGGCAATAGATCAATCTCTTAACCCGGAAATAAAGGTTCTGGATAGCCTTTCTATTAATTCTTCCACCCCGGTTCCTTTGTTAAGAAAGTTGCTTCCAAAGGAATGGATAGGCACTCAATTATATGAAATTAAAGGATATTATTTTGGCAAACCTGTTGATATAAAACTGGTTCCTTTTGCTGATGCCGGTCAGACCGGGGGAGATCTGAGAGTGTGGATAAAAAAATAGGTATCATCAGTTATTGCTACCGTCATTTTGTCCGGAATCCTTTTTTAAAGTAGTAATTTTATCTTCCTTTCTCCGTATAATTATTGAATAATAGTGTTTAAGCAATTCAACAAAAGAATTGAAATCCTCCTTGTAAACAATTCCAACTCCCTGCTGGGATGTTGCAACAGCATCAATACTCTGATTGGGCCTGGTAAAGGTTTTAAACTGGAGTTTACCATTTTTGGTAAGTTTATAATCCAATTCGGCGTCGGCTATCGGTATGTTGTTACTTGCTGTGGCAGTTGGTGCCGGATTTCTTGGATCACCACCATAATCTACATTACCTGTGAAGCTGACTTTGGAGTTTAACTGGGTTGCAATACCAACCTGGAAATCCTGGTTAATAGCAGTATTTGGATCATAAGGTTTATAGTTAAGGTTAATGTTGGCATTCCCGAATTTGGAAAACCAGTTGGATAACTGGTTTGAGACAAATTCCATACTGGTAGTATATGCTACTGACTGACTTGCACCCTGGGCAGGTATTTCAGATGATGGCATAAAGGTACCAAACGCCATTAAAGCAGCAAATTGCTTGACTTTTTCTTCATCGGTGGAAATGGTCGATTTTACAAGGTCCTGAGTACTCTGGTCAGCATTGGGTAAGGTAATGTCAAGTTTTATATTGGGGTTCAAAAGCCTTTCTGTTAATTTTACATTACAGTTAACCTTAACCTTTCCCGTTTGAGTTATTAATCCGGTTTGTGAAATCTGTGGTAATAAATCGGTGAGGGATGCTGCTGTAATCGGGTAATAAGCCTCCATATTTATTATTGCATCCCACGGACTCCCATCCCATGTTATAAGGCCACCCTGATTTAGTATGAAACGCTTATTTATTAAATTACCTAATGTATACAGGTAATCCCCTTTTTCAATTATGTAATTCCCTTCCATTGAGAAATTACCGTTTTCATAAGTCATCTTAAGGCTTCCATTCCCATTTCCTTCTATCTTATCACCAATTTTTTCATCGAATATCAATTGTACCTGGGCATCTGTATTCAGGGTAAAGGTTAAATTGACCTTTACCCCTGAATTGTTATAACTTAAATTATTTTGTGACGAATCGGTATCAATTTCGTATTGCTCAAAAGGATGTTCTGCCCTGCGTTTGACAACTCTCTTTATGAAATTCGATTCGGCCAGTTCCGATTTGGTTTCAAGGGGAATATAAATGTTGGATTCTTTATTGTTAACTATATTCTGAGAGTTTATTTCAATATTATGCAGTGGTCCTTTAACTGATAAAATACCTGTACCGAATCCGTTACCGTAATATATTATATTATCCTTTTCAGTTGTATTGAGGCATTCAAGGTTATTAGCGTTAACAGTAATATCAAGAGATACCTCTTTAAAAACCCCAACATCTACAATACCATTTACAAGTGCTTTATGTTCTTTTCCTGAACCTGTAATGTTGTATCTGTCAAAAACTTCAAAATTCTTAACTATAAATTTATTTTTTTCAACATTTACATTCCCGTTAAAATGATAGTTTGTTTTAAGATAATTAACTGTAAATAAAACATTGTCTAAATGTAATCTCCCATCTAAAACAGGTGACTTTATAGTACCCGATAAATATAAATTCCCTGATGTTTCTCCATGAATATCAGAAAAAACAGTCGACACAAATGGCTCAAATAATTTAATCTGTAAATGATTGGCATTAATATCAAATGCTATTTTCCTTGTTTCAATTGAATAAAGCCCTTTTGCTGAAAAAATATTATTCCCGTTCCTGGTTGTAGTTGCCTGTATATTTATGTTTTTATCAGAATTACTAAATTCAGTATTAATATTTGCTTCTCCAAACTTCTGATTATTAATCGATAAGCTATCTATTCTCAATACACCATGAAATAACAATTCATCATATAAACTTGAGAATTCAGTTTTGCCGCTTAATATACCTTCCGGATTCCATTTTTGCGCGTTTATAAGGTCGGTAAAAATCCCGATATTCAATTTTTCAAATTCCAGATTAAGTATTTTATCCTTATTTTCTGAAATATCGCCATATACCCTGATTAACTGGTTATTATGTGAAGCTGTAAAATTATTTATATTGATATCCGACGAATCTATAACTATTACACCTGAACTTAAATTCCACACCGAATCACGTATAACTATCTGAGATGGTTTAATATCAACATCAAATACAGGATTTTTATCCCTGACACGTCTGTTTATTGTCGTAATCATTGAAATATTCCCTTTGTAGTTAAGGGTATCCCAATTATTCCACCTAAATTGGGATTTTATCGAATCACTTTTTAACTCTGCAATAACAGTAAAATTATCCAGTTTATTTAATTTGTCGAGCTTTAAACTGTTACACCCGGAAATAACAGAGAATACCTTTCCGTCAGATTTACCATTTACGTATGCATTATACCATTTAATTGTTCCTTTTTGCAGTAAAGGAATAGTAACCAGAAAATTAAATCCGTTATTTTCTGAATTAAAATTCCCATGTATTTTGGTATCCTTTGAAATATACAATCCCGGAACAAAATAATCGGTTATCTGATGAGTATTCTTAAGGTCTATGTTAAAGGTAAATTTATTTATAACAGTATCATTATCGCTATTTTCAGGAACTATTGAAGGAAGATAATACCCTGCAAATTTTTTAAACGAATTGACCAGATATTTATAATGATAAAAACCTCCAATGTTTACATCTGCCAGGTCAGACTGTATGAATATTCTGTTAGTATCGTTTACTGTTTTATTAAATAAAATAAAATCATTAATATGAATTTCTTTTTTACTCTTTCTGAATGTTATATTACTTAATTTGACTTCACCTTTAAGGTCATCAAGAGTTTTTCCTGAAAAATCAGAGCTTGCTGAAATGGACATGAATGAACTTGTATCACTGCTATCAAATTTAAGTTTGTAAAGATTTGCTTTTCTGATATTTACTTTAAAACTATAAAGAGGGGAACGATCCGACATATTTATGGTTCCTTTGAAATCTGCATCCAGATTAGGATCGTTTATCACCACAGACCCGTCATAATTGTCATTATTTGTTAATGAACCATTTACTCTTATATTTTGATAATTATAGCCCTTCATAAAAACATTGCTTACCACACCATCCAACTCGGCACTAAGATTTTTAAAATTATTAACTCTGCCATTTACCAAAACGTTGAAGCTTATGTTGCCCAGTAAATTTTGATTTTTTACAAAAACACCCAGGTTAAATCCGCTAGTAATTACCCTGCCCTTAAAATTTAATACCCCTGTAGAATCGGGCTTTAGAGATAAATCGGATTCAATATTGCCAAGGTTGGATTTTATTACCCCATAAGCAACAAAATCATTAAATAGCCCTGTAAATTGTCCATTATAAGTTATATAATCAATTTTTTTAAAATTATCCGGAAGAACAATATGCCCTGATTTACTACCAGGTAAGGTTATATGTTGAATATCTTCAGGTGTAGTTATGCAATTTTTAATGTCTGCATATATAAAAGCTTTGCTAAAATCAGGCAATCCGCTGATATTAACATTACCCCTGATTTTTGTACCGTTTCTGAAATAAACCTCTATATTTTTACCTTTCAGGTCATTGAGTATGCCTCTCACCTTACCTGAAACCTTGGCGCTGAGTTTGTAATCTTTAAAAACTGTTGAAAAATAGGCCAGGTCATCAGTCGAAAATTCGGAAGATCTTACATCTAAATCCATTTTAACCTTCTTACCAAAAATACCGACACCAAATTCCCTGAAATCATCAAAATTAAAATGTACTTTACTAGCATTAATATTACTTTTATCGGTAACAATTTTTATATGGTTAAATACCATATAGTACTTATATATTTTAAGCTGCGAAGCAAAATCCCTGAGGATAAAACCTGATTTTTCAGTACAATCAATATGCCTGATATTCATATTGATTTCACCCTCATTTACGCTAAACCCTGTAACCATTAAATTTACAGGGTTAACATGAATATCGCTGAAATTTATCCCGTAAGCTTTAGGTGAATTATTAGTTGCTTTTAAACTAAAATTGGCATTGATTATTTTAATGTCACGAATGCTCAAAATAATTGGTTTATTTAATTTACCGGATGTGCTGGTAGACTTAACCTTATTAATAATATATTGAAAATTGATTACACCATCTGAATCAATCTTAAAATTAATTTTAGGGTTTTTAATAGTAACACTCATTACATCAATATATTTAGAAGCCAGAGTAAAACTATTCAGACGAAATGAAAATTCAGGAGCAAAAAGAATTGTATCTTTGGCAGGACTCTGAACACAGAAGTTTTTAAAGGTAATATTGTTGAATAAATCAATATTTGCCTTTCCGATAGTTACATTTGATCCAAAGTAATCAGAAAGTAAAGTAGTAATTTTTTGGACTATTAATTGCTGAACGCGGGGCTGTTGTAATATAAAATAGCTAAACGTGGGCAATGAAAACAATGCCAGAAAAAACAATAATAATATCCTGTTTGTTTTTTTAATAGTTTTGGAGTTTAAGTAATTATAATATCAACTAGCACAAATATAAACGAATTATCTTCAAAAATCATACTTATGAGCATAACTATTCTGGGCATAGAATCGTCCTGTGACGACACTTCTGCATCTGTTATCAGGGATGGTTATTTACTCTCCAATGTTATAGCCAACCAGGATATCCATTTAAAATATGGAGGGGTGGTACCTGAACTGGCTTCACGTGCACACCAGGCAAATATCATTCCTGTTGTAGATACAGCTGTTAAAATTGCAGGAATATCAAAAGAAGAAATTTCTGCAATTGCTTACACCAGAGGTCCCGGTCTAATGGGTTCATTACTTGTAGGGTCATCGTTTGCAAAAGGATTATCTCTTGCATTATCATTACCGCTAATTGAAATAAATCATTTACAGGCTCATATTCTGGCTAATTTTATTCTTGAGTATGATAATGCAAAACATGTGCCATCATTTCCTTTTCTTTGTCTTCTTGTATCGGGCGGACACACTCAATTGATTGTTGTAACAGATTTTCTTGAAATGAAGATTATAGGACAAACTATTGATGATGCTGCAGGAGAAGCTTTTGACAAATGTGCAAAAACTATTGGATTGGCATTCCCTGGTGGCCCTGTTATTGACAAACTTGCCTCGGAAGGATCACCAAAATTCTTGTTTGCCAAACCGAGGATTCAGGGTTATAATTATAGTTTCAGCGGAGTTAAGACCTCATTCCTTTATTTTATAAGAGATCAGTTAAAATTGTCGCCTGAATTTGTAAATGAAAATTTAAATCATTTGTGTGCATCCCTGCAAAAGTCAATTATTGAAATCTTAATGGAAAAATTAATATTAGCCTCCGAGGATTTAGGAATTAAAGAAGTTGCTCTGGCAGGAGGTGTTTCGGCCAATTCAGGTTTACGATCAGCAGTTAAAACGGAAGCAGAAAAACGTGGATGGAACTGTTATATTCCTGCAATTAAATTTACAACTGATAATGCAGCTATGGTAGCTATAACAGGATTTTTAAAATACAAACAAAATAAATTTGCCAGACAGGATTTAATTCCATATGCAAAGCTAAGTTTGTAAATAATTAATAATTTGTTAAATTTAGATCATTATTTTAATGAATGGAAAATCTAACAATTAAGGGAACAAGTAAAACTCCCGCAATAGATTTTAATTTAGAAGGTAAAATAAAAATCAAGGGGCGGTCCATTCCTGAAGATGCAGGATTATTTTATAACCATTTGTATTCATGGGTAGTAAAATATTGCATGAATCCTATGTCTGAAACAAATGTTGATATGGAACTTGAATATATGAATAGTGGTTCATCAAAAGCTATATTACAAATATTAAGAGAATTGATTAATCTATCCAATAATTCATGCAATGTAAAAATTAATTGGTACTATGAAATTGGAGATGATGATATGCATGAAAAAGGAGAATATTATGAGGCAATATTAAAACATCCTTTTAATTTTATAGAAACATATTGAATATAATTCCCTACTTCCCTACATACATATTTAAAACTTTAAACAACCCTTCCTGATCAAAAGGTTTGGTGAGATAATGATCACAACCTGCCTCCAGACAGTCTTTCCTTTCATTTTCCATAGCATACGCAGTTTGTGCAATAATTGGTACACTATTTCTTATTTTCTTTATTAAGCGTGTAGCCTCAAGTCCATTTAATCCTGGTAAACGTATATCCATAAGTATAATATCTACTGGAATATTACTTTTGCAAAATTCAATAGCTTCCTCAGCTGTAAAAGTATGTACTAGGTTTATACCTGTATCGAATAATAACTCATTTACATATAAATAATTAATTTCCTCATCTTCAACTAAAAGAAGATTTTTCCCCAGCCAGTTATACCCCAATTCTGCATGATGATTTTGATTAACATCCTGCTTAACATCAACCTTATAGCTACAATGAAAAGGAATATTAAAATAAAATACTGAACCCGATCCGGGTTTTGAATTGACCCATATTTTGCCTCCCAATAATTCAACCAAGCCTTTGGAAATAGCAAGTCCGAGACCGGTACCTTCTTTTTTCTTTGATGAAATACCAGCCTGTTTAAACCTCTCAAACACTATTCCGGTTTCTTCTTCAGACATCCCTATTCCTGAATCCCTAACATAAAACAATATATTATCGGCTTCAGGTTTATATCCAAAAACTATCTGTCCTTTTTCGGTAAATTTTAAGGCGTTATTAATTAAGTTATTAATTATTTGTTTAAGCCTGTAAGGATCTGTATAAAATGTTTGATGTTTAT
>CAVYAE010000049.1:0-35143 GCA_963766305.1 uncultured Bacteroidota bacterium | reverse complement strand
CATTAGTGAAACCGGAAACTATGTAAATAGAAACAAGTATGGAGCATTTGTTATGTTTTTGGCTTTTATTGGAATAACCGCCATGCCCCCGTCAGGTTTATTTATTACAGAATTCTGGATATTCAAAGCTTTAATTTCTTCGCATCATAATATAATTCTTGTATTATCAATGATTTTTCTCACCGTTGCAATTTTTTATTTGTCGAAAAACTTTTTACATATTTTATTTCATCAAACTAAAAATCTAAACCCTGTTTTTGAAAAAATAAAGCCCGTGGAAACATATTCACAATTTATACTTATGGCTTTGGTCATTTATTTAGGCCTAAATCCTCCTGCATTTTTTCTTAATCTTTTAAACGAGGCAGTTAAATATTTACCCTGATCACAATGAATTTTATTTGTGTAAAAAATAATGAAGCTATTCCTTTTCAGAGTATACCTGTATCAGGATATCCTGATTTTCTGGAGTACAACACAGCTCTTAAGTCAAATGAATCATTCCATTGCATTTTATATTTTGGGTTCATCCAAAACAGTTATCTGGTACTTATTTGTTGTATGGCAAATGATGAGGAATCCAATATTTATATTACTTCATCAAGGGTAGACATTAGTCCCGGAAATGTATATCCATCCTTTACCCACAAACATTTCTCATTCCATATCTTTGAAAGGGAATTACATGAAAATTTCGGTATAAATTATATTGACCATTTATGGCTAAAACCTGTAAGATATGCATTTGACAGAGCTGACAAAAGTTCTGTTATATCTAATTATCCATTCAGAAGGTTTGTTAGCGAAGAATTACATGAAGTCGGGGTCGGACCTGTTCATGCAGGAGTCATCGAACCAGGCCATTTCAGGTTTATATGCAGTGGTGAACAGATATTACATCTTGAAATTCAACATGGATATCAACACAGGGGCATTGAAAAACTTATGATTAGTAAGAAAAAGTTATCGGAACGCCATATGTTGGCTGAATCTATTGCAGGGGATAGTGTGGCAGGCCATACAACTGCTTTTGTGAATCTTTGGGAAAGTATTTGTGGCTTAAAAGCTGATCCGGATATTCAACTATCGCGCACTTTGGCTATGGAATTGGAGCGTATTGCAGCACACACGGGGGACCTCAGTGCTATATGTAACGATATTGCCTACCAGCTGGGTGCTGCGGTATTTGGCAGGTTGAGGACACCTGTGATTAATGCCCTTCAGCAATGGTGTGGTAACAGATTTGCCAAAAGTCTTATCCGTGCCGGAAATAACCATTATCCTCTTACCCGGAATACCATAGATTTATTGTTGAAAGTAATGGATGCATTTGAACCTGATTATAAGGAAATGTACAGTAAAATGAAAAGCCTTCCAAGTGTAATGGCACGTCTTGAGAAAACTGGCATACTAACCAGGGAGCAGGCGTCTGATATAGGATCTGTGGGATTATCTGCCAGGATGTGCGGTATTACCAGGGATATTCGTGCTTCTCATCCTCATGGATTATATATTGGGTTAGGCCATAATCCTGTTATAAAACATCACGGGGACGTTTATTCCAGGATTCAGCTCAGAAATGAAGAAATTATTCAGTCAATAGGTTATGTAAGACAATTTTTATATAATATAAATTCATCATCATTAAATTACAGGGTACTTCCAAAGCCTGAACCAGGGATTTTATCTATTTCACTTACAGAAGGTTGGAGAGGTGAAATCTGTCATTGTGCTATCACTGATGAAAAAGGAGATTTGTTGTTATATAAAATCAAGGACCCTTCGATGCATAACTGGTTAGCTTTATCCATGTCAGTAAGGAATAATGAAATATCTGATTTTCCACTCTGTAACAAAAGTTTTAATTTAAGTTATTGCGGTTACGATTTATAAGATTATTTCTTTTTAATTATATAAATATCCCAGTTTAAACCTATATTATTGTTTGTCTTATGTCCATTCAACACCGCAAAATACCGGTTCTACCTCATCGTCCTCGTGTTCGTCCTGTTCATAATAATATGTTTCGTTCCTATCCGGTAGGACGTCAAAGTTTTTCCCGTGCCTGCCAGGGGGAAGTACTTACTCTGACAATCTCAACTGACAACCCTTACCCGGAAAATATTAAAGCAAATTTGTTAACTTCTTTGAATTCCCGGGACGGTAAAACGCTGGAAAGGATACCTTTTACCATTGTAAACCCATTATTGCTGGAGTGTCACATTAAAATACTGCATCCGGGACTGCAATCTTTCCGTGCCGAATTCTCCCTTGATAATGGAAACAGCTGGTTAAGGGATACCGTTCCTGACGCCTGGATTTTGATAGACCCTCCTCATGTAGACGGATTAATAATGTATACAATTATTCCCAATGTCTCAGGTACAGTCGCAGACTGGCAACGTGACCTTAAACGAATCCGTGATATGGGTTTCAATACCGTACATCTGCTTCCTCTGACAACAATGGACACCTCAGAAAGTCCATATGCCGCAAAAGACCTTTTTAATATAGACCCTGGTTACATTAAAAATGAGTCTTCCAAAGACGGATTGTCACAACTTGAAGAATTTATAGAAGAAGCCAGATTGCTTAATATCAGGCTTTGTTTCGATCTGGTACTCAACCATGTCGGCGTACACAGTAAGATTGCAAAACAAGTGCCGGACTGGATTGTTCCGGATCCAAACCAAGCTGACGGATTTCAGCGTGCCCGTTATTGGTCGGGTAACAGCTGGTGTAACTGGGACGATCTCGTAATGATCAACTATGAACATCCTTCTGATTCCATACGTGCAGAAATTTGGAATTACATGACTGAATATATGCTTTTCTGGTCGAAATACGCAGATTATACAGGAGGATTTGTTCGTTTTGACAATTTGCACAGCAGTGACCCTGATTTTGTGCAAATGCTGACAGAGAAACTTCATTCGGAATATCCTGAACTAGGTATACTGGCGGAGTATTTCACGGATGAAACCACGCTTTTACATACAGGACCCAAGTGGGGGCTAAACCTTAACCTGGCTACTCCGTGGGATTACAAATTTGTACCTAAGCTTCGCGAATACCTTAAGTACATACACCGGGTATCCAAACACATCAGATATTTTATGCCTTTAACGTCCCACGATTCAGGATCACCGGCACAAGAATTCGGTAGTGTGGAGTCAACGGTTCCCCGTTATGTAGCTGCAGCCCTATTGGGCACGGGGGCTACAGGAATTATTCAGGGAGTTGAATTCGGTGAACAGGAGAGGATCAACTTTATTGGCAAACAACCAAGGATGGTATATCCATCAGAGCCTAAGTTTGCACCTTTTATAAGTAAAATAAACTCTATTTTAAAGGATTATCCTATTTTCAGACGTGGAGAGGTCTGCCACTTTGTGGATGATGACCATCAGGCTATTATAGCTGCTTTCAGGTATGACACCGAATTAAATGATTTAGGTTTCCTTGTATTGTGTAATTTCGATATATGGTCAGAACAGAAAATCAGGATCGACCTCACCCCATTCCTTGCATCGGGAGAAACTATTTCATGCTGTGATTTAATAAGTGAAGAAAATATAATCTTTACAAATCAGCAATCCGAATTAACCCTGTCTCCTTGTGCTGCAATGGTATTGAAGTGTACAAAAAACAACAATTGAAATATATATTATAACCAGGACGATGTTTAATGATTTTAAAATATTAGCTCATCAGGGAAAAAGATATATCCGGGATGTTACCAAAGTTGAATTACCTGACACTTTCAGGGGACGACCTGTAATTTCTGAGGAAGTAACTGACACAGTAAAATTAATTGACATATGCCCAGTTAATGCCATCACATCTGAGCCGGCAGTAAGTATCGACCTGGGAAAATGTTTGTTTTGCGGAGAATGTGCACTTGCATTTCCCGATAAAATAAAATTTACAAACGATTACAGGTTAGCTACTAATGACAGAAACAGATTAAAAATATATGAAGGTATAAATAATCCCGTTATAGTAGATCCTGCACTTATTCGTAAAGAAATCCGTAAAATTTTCAGAAGATCCCTTAAGTTAAGACAGGTGTCTGCAGGTGGCGATAATAGTTGCGAATGGGAGCTTAATGCTGCAGACAATGTTAATTTTGATATGGGCCGTTTTGGAATTGATTTTGTAGCTTCTCCCCGCCATGCCGATGGTATTGTAATCACCGGGCCTATTACTGAAAATATGGCTGTTCCATTACAGCTATGTTATGATGCTGTGCCTTATCCAAAAATTATTATCCTCGTTGGCACCGACGCTGTCAGTGGTGGTATTTTTGAAGGCAGTGGAGCCATAAACAGAAGTTTTATAGCAAATCATCATATTGACCTGTACGTTCCGGGTAATCCCCCCACCCTCTGACTTTCATTAATGGAGTTCTGGATCTGATAAAAAAAAGATAATGTACTTGTAATAAAGTTATAAAACCTTACTTAAGCTCGTACACCAAATAAACTTGTAAAGGATGTTGGTAAAAGTTCCACTTCGGCGGTTCCATTTATGACATTTACTTCCCGGGTTTTAACCATTCCTTTTGTCTGATCCGTAACAAAGACTTCCAATTTAGTTACCCCATCAGGCAACCCCCTGATTAATGCTTTGCGCCGTGCTCCATTGTTTACCATATGCAAACAATACTCACCCCTTGCTATATTCCCAAAAGCAGCACAGTTTACTGACAGGTTGGTACAGGTGAATGGCAGGGAAAAAGCATCTGCAGGTGTAGATGCCAGTTGTTTTAGGTTCCAGAACCTACGGGTTGGACTCAAGGGACCCTGCGTCCCATAAATTCCGTTTCCTGAAAGAATGGAATAATCTGATGTGAGCTGCCATTGTAGTATAGCAAGTGGCTGGCAGATAGAACAAAGTCTCATATAAAGATTTATCTCATATAAGGCAAAAGTTTGTTCATAGAATATTTCAGAATACATATGTGCTGAAGCATCTGTGCTGCCCTCGGCAACTATTAGAGGGAGGTTAAGCTCCCGTGCAGCACCGGCCCATTTTTTTAATGTGGTATCCGTGCAGCCACGCCATGAATGGAAAGATACCGCACCGATATATTTGTGCGATTCAGGGTCTCCTAGGGCTGGCAGAATAAAGTCAAAGGTAGTGGCATCGGAATTATCACCCAAAAGCATTTTTGTGACTATACCCCTTGAAGCCAGGTGGGCACCAAGTCCTTTAATAAATTCATCGTGCTCCTTTCCGGTGTGGCGGATGTTAATACCGAGGTCGGACTCGTTGAATGAGAATAAAGCAGGCTCAACACCATAGTTTTGTTTCAAATATTCAAGATAATCCCCTATAGACTGGTATATTTTATCCAGCTTTGCCGAATTAAGCTGATAACCATAAATGCCCTTGCTGCGGTTACGCCAGGCATCGGCAGGATCGCCTATTATTGCCCAGGCAGGTGCCGACCAGTCACTTATTATAATCGGTATTCCCTTTTGTGCAAGTCTTTGTGCCATCAACATCGACTGATGAACATGTTCGTTAAGTTTACCAGCTTTTGCTTCTGAAATGGGGTTTATATCTTCTTTTGGCTGCCACGAACTCCAGGGCATCTCTACCCTACCCCATGCAACTCTAAGGTTGTCAAGGCAATATTGTATTACAGGCGGGTCGTTTATTGGATTCTGTAATCTGAAATTGCCTCCAAAGCCTGCAAAACGCCAACCAGGATGCTGAGCATCAATTGTGATTTCAGCAGCAGTGGTGTCAACAGGGCCTGATGCATTAACAGTGAGGCTCAACTGCGTGGAATCTCCTTTTTTAACTGACGGGCCCATAAGCCGGAGGTAAAACTTATAAAGTCCTGCATTCTCATCCTTTCTGTAAAAAAAACATACTTCATTTCCGGAAGATAAAGTTATAGCGTTATTTCCTGCCCTGACTTCAAATTTTTGAATAGCTTTTTTAACAGAATCGACCGGTTCTTTTATCCCGGCTAGTTTTAATAACTTGCCGGGCTGTAACTTAAGAGTACCTCCATTATAAAGTTTATCAGATATATTTATACAAAAAAACACTCCTTCGACTGTTGTATCTGTAAGTGCCTTTGATTTTATGCTTATAATGGCGCTACCTGTACCATTCTCTTTTACAGATTCGTTAAACTTAAAACCTTTCATCCCTGTCGTAACAATTTGTGTGTCTCCGACACGATGGTATTTCGGGCGTTGCTTTTCCCTGCCTGTTTCGTTGATGTTCTTCCACCCATTACCTATTACACTTATATTAGTCTGGAATTCCATAAGCTGACCTTCCACCCGTATACCATTTAGATTGCCCCAGGCCATTACTTCAGTTTGGGAATCTGCACTATATGTTTTGAAAAAACCTGTAATTACTGAAATAAGAATAATTCTGGCAGTGTATATAAACATGGCAGGTAGTTGTAGTTTTTTATTCATTGCAAAGAGTTATTTAGTTTATTCTATACATTCTACTTTTGAGGCTAGCGTTACCAGATGTTTTTGTACTCAAAATCTAAGTTTTTACAAAGGTACAAAACTTTCTTTTAATTGTTCCTTTACTATATTATTCGGGATTTATCTGATAAATATTCAGAAAAAATTAAAAAGACCTTATTGGATTTTTGTTACTTAATTAAAAATATTATATTGCGTTTTAAATTTCATTCAACATTTTTTGAATAAGTTTACAGAGGGGTGCCTTACTTTCAGGCTGAGATCATACCCTTATAACCTGATCCGGATAATGCCGGCGAAGGGAAAAGGCAGGAAGAAAGTCGTTGCCATAATATTAAATTTATGATTTTATTTAAATGAGAACCACTTTGCTTTGGACTGTATTATTGCTATGCAACAGTTCAGTCATGTTTTCACAATTTTCCATAACAGGAACCGTCAGGGACGAAAATGGCATTGCATTAACAGGTGCTGCTGTCACAATAGATAAAACAAATACAGGCACTGTCACCGACTCTGCCGGTATTTTTACAATAAAAAAACTGGTTGCAGGAGACTATGTTTTAAAAATTTCCTACATGGGCTTTAATACAGTTATTAAACAGGTAAGGGTTGATCAAAATATCCGGATTGCGGTTGATATGACAGTACAGCCACTGCTTACTGACGAGGTAATAATAACAGCCATAAGGGTTGACGATAATGCTCCTGTAACAAAGGACGAAGTTTCAAGGGATGTCATTCACAAGGAAAATACAGGTCAGGATGTACCTTTCCTTTTAGCCCTTACACCTTCATCTGTTACTACTTCTGATGCAGGTGCCGGAGTTGGTTACACCTCCATTAGGATAAGAGGAACGGATGAGACAGGTATAAATGTCACAATAAATGGCATTCCTGTGAATGATGCTGAATCTCATGGAGTATACTGGGTTGACCTTCCTGATATTGCCGCCTCGGCAGATAATATTCAGATTCAGCGTGGTGTAGGTTCGTCAACACAGGGAGCAGGTGCCTTTGGTGGTACAATAAACTTTGAAACTTCTGAACCATTAAAGAAAGCCTATGGTGAAATATCCACTAACTACGGATCTTTTAACACTATTAAAAACAGCGTATCCTTTGGGACCGGTTTAATAAATCAACATTTCTGCCTCGACGGAAGGTTATCAAAAATTACTTCAGACGGTTATATTGACAGGGCAACAAGTAACCTGGAATCTTTCTATTTATCAGGAGCCTGGTATTCTGAAAATTCATTGCTGAAGTTAATAACTTTCTCCGGGGTTGAACATACCTACCAGGCATGGGACGGTGTCCCTGACACTGTAATAAACAAGGACAGAACCTTCAATCCGCTGGGTGAATATTTTGATAAGAATGGTGGTATACATTTTTATAATAACCAGACCGATAACTATCAACAGGATAATTACCAGATTTTATTTTCCCATTCCGTTTCAGAGCATTTATTCCTTAATACGGCCCTGCATTTTACTCATGGCTTTGGATATTATGAAGAATATGTACAAGATCAAAACCTTGCCAGTTATGGGCTGGATACTGTTTTTTTAAATAACAGGACGGATACTGTATCTGCAACCGATTT
Organism: uncultured Bacteroidota bacterium; assembly: GCA_963766305.1. Classification (GTDB taxonomy): domain Bacteria; phylum Bacteroidota; class Bacteroidia; order Bacteroidales; family JAAUTT01; genus JAAUTT01. The sequence continues at coordinate 27,067 of CAVYAE010000049.1, read as the reverse complement.
AATAAGGAGACAATGGCTTGATAATGTATTTTATGGTGGTACGGGATCATTTAAATACAAAACCGATAAAGTCAGTATATTACTTGGAGGAGGATGGAATCAGTATTTCGGCAAACATTACGGTACATTAATATGGGCACAATACTTCAGCAACGGACAGATAAATCAGCAGTATTATTACAGCGACGGTACGAAGACAGATTATAATATCTTTACAAAAATTACGGGACAGCTGGTTAAAAATCTTGACTACTACGTTGATATACAATTCAGGGGGATAACACATAATATTGAGGGTGTTTACAGTGACGGAGTTACCAATATTACACAATCGCATCATTATTTGTTTTTTAATCCGAAAATTGGATTATCGTGGGCAATAGACAATAACAATAAAGTTTATATATATTATGGAATCTCGCACCGTGAACCCACATGGGAGGATTACGTGGATACGGTTAACGGAGAGGTAATGAAGCCTGAACAATTAATTGACCTGGAAGCGGGGTATCAGTTTAAAACAGGTAATGTTAAACTGGGCGGTAATATTTACTATATGGATTATTTAAATCAGCTTGTACTTACCGGACAGATAAATAATGTGGGAGAATCGGTTTTTACAAATGCAGCTCAAAGTTACAGGGCCGGTATTGAGCTTACAGGTGCTATACAGTTTTCACGGCATTTCAGATGGGATGCAAATGCAAGCTTCAGTAACAATTATATTTATAATTATACAGCATATTATCCTGCCATAGACAATTCAACAAATGTTACAGAATTTTACAAGAAAACAAATATCGCCTTTTCTCCGGAGGTGGTATGTGGCAGTAATTTATCAATCGATGTGGCAAAAAAATTTACTTTTAGCCTGTTATCAAAATATGTAGGAAAACAGTTTTTGGACGACACACAAAGTGAACTTAGGAAACTTGATCCTTATTTTCTAAACGACCTTCAGCTGCAGTGCCACTTTAAAACCAAACATATAAGTAAAATAGATGGAATTTTTAAACTGAACAACCTTTTTAGTACCAATTACTCTTCAAATGGATTTACTTATCCTTACACAGAGAATAATTTACACCATGCTGATGTAAGTTATTTTCCCCAGGCTTTCAGAAATTTTATGTTGGGTTTGAACCTTGGATTTTAAGGTTACCGTTACATTCAAAAATGCTCCGGATGCATTTGATCCAAACCTTGTAAGCACAGACGAAAAAACAACTTTACCCCAATCTGGACAAACTGGCTGAGGACGAACAGCATCGCTTTGAAATCTTATTACACACCGGGATGTTCCGGTGCAACCAATAAACTTAAACCAGTAACCAATTAAAAGAGAGTACCCCTCGGTTTCCCTTGGGGTACAAACCTCCAGCCAAACGACGTTAATATATTCTTAACAATTGATACAGATTAAAATAGCATGACTAACAAAATGCTATTTCTGAACCGTTAAGATTCCATTTATAAGAAATGGCTGTGGTTGTGCATCATTAGTACCAATATTACTTATCAGCTTCAATTCCATGGTATTTGTACTTGCGGTATAACTCAACACCTGCCAAACCCATTCATCCGGTAATATAATCTGGTTGGCCAGGTAGTTCATGGTAAAAGGATTCTGAGGATTATTATATGTGGGAGAAATTAAAGAGACAGCACCCAATTGACCGGGAATTGCAGCACAACCACATGTATATTGACTGTTTGTGAGAAAGTCCACAGATAACAGGGAAGCACTGTTCCTTACAGAATCATTTGAAGAGTTTGAAATTTCGGTTTGATTTGTGTAATTGACTCCCTTGTACTGGAAATTAATGAAATTCCAGGTACCATACAATTGATCTGCGGTAATTATAGGTGGCGCCTGAGTAGTTGTAGTAGCGTTATCCTTTTTACAACCACTGATCGTGAGAGCGAGCACGAAAACTAAAATCGGGAAAAAAGTTGCTGCATTTTTCATTGTTTTAGGATTTGATGAATAATATTGCTTATTAAAAAATAAATAGTTGATTTGGATGAACTATTTGATTTTTACCCTACAAATTTATCGCCAGCCCAAAACATAACTATACAGGAAAAATGGTATTTATAAAATAATTAATGTATTTACATTTGTATTGACTGATTAACTTAATTTATTATTCATGGGATATAAATGTATAATATCAACATTTTCCCTGTTATGCTTACTATCTGTAACTACAAACGTATTTGGCTTTAATAATGAGGCCAAAGCCGGGCAAAAATCAGTCCATATTCCTAATGATACCTTAATAGTAAGAGATCTGGTCCTTAAATCTTCCCAATTCTTAGAATCGAATAATTTTGACAGCACCTTATATTATGGACAAAAAGCGGTTAAGCTTTCAAATAAAATTAAATATACATGGGGTTTGTCAAATGGTTATTACAGAATAACCTGGTCATTTACTCATCTTGGGTTAAATGATTCGGCTTTAAAGTATAATACACTTTCACAAAAATATACCAGGGAACTTAACGATTCTGATATGTTTGCAGAGAATATATTATTATTAGGACATATTTGTATATCCAATTGCTGGTATAAGAGTGCTTCAAAATATTATCTGGAAGCAAGTAAAATATTTAAGCGACATGATAATTTGGTCGGGGTTAATCGTTGTAATGTATCTATAGGAAATGTTTATATTTTATTAAAAGAGTGGAAAAAGTGTAAATATTATTTTAAGTCAGCGGTTGACTTTTTTAATTCCAGCAAGGTCCATTACCCATTTGCATGGAATCAGCTGGCCCTGGCTTACTCAGGTTTAGGAAATCCGGATTCAGCGCTTATATGCCTTAAAAAGGCTGAAGAAATAGTTAAAAAAGATACCTTGTGTAATTGCAATTTCGCATACATTTATTCCTCTTTAGGTCAACTGGAAATTGATTTGAAAAATTACCAACTCGCAATTCAATATCTTACAAAATCTAATTATTATAATAATTTTAGCGATCTTAAACAATTGGGTGATAATTACATAAAGTTAGGTAAAGCATATTTGAAGACAGGAGATAATAAAAAAGCTATTAATTATTTTACAAAAGCCATTGAATTTTCCAAAAAAGCAAATTCTAAAGAAGGTTTGGCCACAGCATACCGTGAAATTGCTGATTATTATGAAGAAACAGGTAATAGCATCAAATCACTTGAATCTTATAAGAAGTACGTATATTTCAACGATTCGCTTAAACTAACTGCATACAATGATGACGTAGCATACTGGCAAAATATGTATGATCTCAATGAAAAGGAAAACCAGCTTAAATCGGCCCATGATGATATGTTGATAAAGAATATTACAATCCGTAAAAACAGGATATTTCAACAATTCTTAATTGCAATTATAGGAATCATCATTTTAATATCGGTTTTAATATACAGGAATATGCGTTATAAACGTATACTTGGAAACAAACAGATTGAGCTGCAACAACATCAGATACATGAACTGGAAAATGAAAAAATGTTGCTGGCAACCCGGTCTGTTTTACGTGGTGAGGAAAATGAAAGAAAAAGGATTGCCCGAGATCTCCACGACGGGCTGGGTGGTTTATTAACAGGTACAAAATCAGCATTAAACTATATGAAAGGGAATGTCGTATTAAGCAGTGATACAGCTAATGATTTTGACCATGCACTGAGTTTACTTGAATCCTCTATCACTGAACTGCGAAGGGTAGCACACAACATGATGCCTGAAGCACTTATGAAGCTGGGGTTAAAGGATACCCTGTCGGATTTTTGCATAGAACTTAATAAAGTGAATGTAATGGATATAAGGTTCCAGTTTTATGGTGAATTTTCAAGGGTAGATTCAACCCTGGAAATTAATTCCTTCCGGATTATCCAGGAACTGGTGAACAACGCCATTAAATATTCTCAGGCAAAGGAAGTCATAGTTCAAATGTTGCAAAATCCCGGGCGGTTATGTTTTATCGTTATTGACGATGGTATAGGTTTTAATGTCAATGATATAGATCAAACCCGGGGTATGGGTCTGGCCAGCATAAAATCAAGGGTTGCTGCATTTAAGGGTAATTTTGATATAATCTCTGCTCCGGATAAAGGAACTGAAGCAACTGTTGAATTTGCCGTTTGATTCTTAAAATTTATTTAAAAAGTCCATAAAATAATAATTATATTTTGAATAATTTGGCATAGTAATTTATGTAAAGCAATAATTCCAACAAACCACACCATGTCTGATATTTTAATTGTGGATGATCATCCTGTTGTAGTGGAGGGGCTTCAAAAACTTATATTGTCTAAAGGAATTGCCAAAACGTGTATAAGCAGTTATTCATATGCAGAATGTACAAAAGCACTTGCAGTTTATAACCCTGATTTAATATTGCTCGACTACCACCTACCGGATGGTAATGGTATAGATTTGTGTAAATATATTAAAAAGAAGGATATAAAAATTAAAGTGCTGGTTATTAGTTCTTTTAAAGAGTATAGCATAGTTAATTTAATGAAAGCCAGTGGTGCATCAGGTTTTTTGCTAAAAAATTCCTCAGAAGACGAAATTATAGAAGCCATTAAAACTGTGTTGGCAGGTAAAACTTATTTCTGCAAAGAATCGCAGAATATAATAAATGAACATGACTCGCATACTATTGTCACCGGGCGTGAAATGGAAGTATTAAAACTCATTGCTGCAGGTTTTACCAACATTGAAATTGCCGAACAACTATTTATAAGTCCCTTAACTGTTGACAGGCACCGTACAAATCTGATCATTAAACTAAATGCTAAAAATACTGCCTCTCTCATCTGTATTGCAATGGGGAAAGGGTATATTTGATTATTGATTATTGACAATTTATAATTGATTTTATTTGTATTGTCGATTACACCTGATAAAATATTGATTTTAAAGGTATCAGGTATAATTGACAATTTATAATTGATTTTTAAGGTATTGTCGATTTCCCATGATGAAATTATTGATTTTAATGGTATCATGGAAAATTGATTATTGACAATTGAAAATTGATTATTAGTTATTTTAAAATTACATTCTCATCATAGGCCAAAATATTTTGTCTCCATGTTTGTGGAATTACAATGCTATGCATCTCTTTAACAGCATAGCATACAAGCACTGCGGTGCAGGTGGAAAGTACATCATCATTATGTGCATCTACCAGGTGATGTTCCATTGTAATACTTTTATGCCCGAGAATACTGACTCTGGTTTTTACTAAAACCTTTGTCTTCATATAAAGAGGCTTAAGATAATTTATTGTTATGGTAGCACCTACAAATCCGGTATGTATAAAATCCATATCGGGCATAACTTCGTCAAAGTAATTTATTTTTCCTGCATCGTAATAATTATAATATACTGTATTTGACACATGACCCATCATATCAACGTCGTTAAACCGAACCTGAATAGGAATAACATTTTTAAAAACTGTTTTATCTTCCATGTATCATCTAAATTTATAAATTTGTATATCCTTACATTAATTACCTTATTAGCATTTTACAATGTTACTGTTGCCCGGGAGGTATTATAAACTGATTCAAAAAACTAAATCTAAAGCTGTGAAGTATTTACCTGTTTTACTAATTCCTTTATTACTGCTGGCATGCAACAGACCTGTAGTTATTACAGGTAAAATTACAAATTATAGTGATTCATGTATAACAGTTAATGGCAAATTGATTAAAGTAAATAAAACAGATTCTGTTTCTGATTTTTTAATCAAAGATAAATCTTCATCGGGTGGAAGATATTTTAAAATAAGTTCAGGTTTTGACATCAACATTTTTGCCATGCCAGGCAATAACATTTGTTTAAAAATTGATAAGAAAACCCGTAACTATAGCGTAACCGGAGATTCAAGAAATTTAAACGAGCAAATTATTGAACATGAAAAGTATTTTGATACTATTAAAAATCAAATAGATAAATTAAACCTCGCAGCAGGAGAATTTGGTATATTCCATTCAAAGGTAGATTCAATGTTTGGGAATATTAAAAACATAGAAAATGTACCTGAAACCTATAAAAAATATGAAAAACTCAGGGAGAATTTAAACAGGGCAAAATTATATTATAGTTATGCATTTAATCATAGTCTTATTAACCGTATACATTACGTTTGGCCTGAAAATTTTAATTCAGCGGTTCCGGAAATATCTTTTGATGACTCCTCTTTACTGTATATTACCGGATTTCCGGAATTTACAAGTTCATATTTAGACGCTAAGGCTAAATTACTGGCTTATGCTAATCCAAAAGGATATACTGATAATATTTTAACAAATATTAAAATTGATATCGTAACTGATGAATTTAAAGATCAGAAACTAAAAATTTTTACACTTGAGAACATCCTTCTTGATCATATTGATATAAATAATTTTGGCGTATACAACCAGGATGATATAGTGTCCAGGATATATAAGCTTGGTGCAGGGTCGGGGTTAAAAGATAAAATATCCGCAATATTTAAATCTAATGTGGGCGATACCAGTGATTTCAAGGTTGCAACATATAAAAAACGTGAAAAGTATGATTTAAAAGCATATGTTTTTAATCCAAAAGTAAAAAGCGAAAAGCCGCAACCTGTAGTATGTTTTTTCTTTAGTGGCGGATGGTACATTGGCTCACCGGAAGAGTTCTTTAATTGTTGCCGTTTTTTTGCAGATAAGGGTTATGTAGCCATATCTTTTGAATACAGCATTAAGGGAAGGTTTAATTCGACCCAGATAGAATCATTGCAGGATGTAAAATCTGCCATTCGCTGGACAAGGCGAAACGCCAAAACCCTTAATATCGACCCGGATAATCTTTCAGCTGTCGGATGGTCAGCAGGAGGGCATTTGACAGCCTGCATAGCATTAATTAAAGGTTTTAACGACCCTAAAGAAGATTCTTCAATAAGTGTTCAACCAAAATCCTGTATATTAATAGCTCCATGTTTTGAGCCATTACAGGATAACTTTTTTTATTATATCCTTGACAATAAATGTGATGTACGTCTTTTGTCTCCTACTCAGAATGTTAAAAAAGTTCCAACAAAATTTCTATGCCTTTTGGGTACAAATGATGAGTTTATCCCTTTAAAAACCGCCACTGATTTTGTCTCCTCAATGAAACAAAAAGGCAATAATATACGGCTTATTGTCAAAGACGGCTACCACCACAATGGCTTCATGAACAATGCATGGTATGAAAAGATGTTTGAATTTATCAGTGAACAATAATATCTTAAAAATTAAGATGATGAATAAAAAGACTATTTTGTGGTTACTTTTTTTCCAATTTATTTCATTCAATTTTACCTTTGCCCAAACCGCTAAAAAAGATTATAAGTTACCGGGATCAGGCATAAAACAACATCCTTTTTTATACGCTGGAGAATGGGATATGCGTCACCCCGAGGCACAATCCATGTTCCTTGTACGGGATGGCAAGGTTGTCTGGAAGTATTCTATTCCAATGCACACAAGTTCAGGTTCTAACCAGGAGTTTGATGATATAACCCTTTTGTCAGACGGCAATATTTTATATGCATGTATGTCAGGAGCCGGAATAATAAGTCCTGATAAAAATATTATATGGCAATTCAATTGTCCTCCCGGATCGGAATCACATTCGTGCCAATCTATTGGCAAGGACAGTGTATTAATGGCTTATAATGCTAATCCCCCCAAAGTATTAATAATTAATACTGCAACCAATAAAATTTTAAAAGAAATATTAATTCCTACAACTTCAACAAATACTCACGGGCAATTCAGACATGTAAGGATTACCTCAAAGGGTACTATTATGGTCCCATTGATGGGAGAAAACAGGGTAGCTGAATATAATATGGATGGAAAGGAACTTTGGTCTGTTTCAGCTAAAAGCCCCTGGTCTGCTATTCGATTAAAAAATGGGAATACATTGATTTCAGGTGATGGAAATGGATATACCCGTGAAGTAAATATGTCAGGTGAAACTGTTTGGGAATTTACCAGGGAAGATGCTCCTTTTACAATAGGTAATACACAAACCGCCAACAGGCTGGCAAATGGTAATACTGTAATTTGTAACTGGATAGCCGGAAATAAAAATACAGCAGAATGGGCAGGTACAGTTCAGGTTTTTGAAGTTACACCTGATAAAAAAATTGTTTGGGCATTATCCTCCTGGGATAACCCTGATTTAGGGCCAAGTACATATATTCAGCTGCTTGATGAACCCGGTAATCCGGATAATGGTGAATTACAACGATAGATTACTGATTTGAATATATTGATTTATAAAATATATACGTACATAACGAACAAATCATAATAATTCTTAAATGGTCAAAATAAAAATTAAATTTATTTTACCTGTATCATATTTTATATTGCCTTTTCTGTTTTTAGCTATCAATATAAATTCAGATTGTCAATCTAAACAAAATATATTTAAGCACCTGACAAGTGAAGATGGGCTTTCAAGCTCTAATGTATTGAGCCTTTTATTGGATCATCAGGGGTATATGTGGATTGGAACCTCTGATGGTCTAAACAGATTTGATGGCACAAAATTCGTTGTTTATAAAAATAGCCAGACTGATTCAACAAGTATTGAATCAAATGTAATTTTTATGTTTGAAGATCATGAAAAGAATCTATTTCTGGGTACATCCGTTGGCCTAAGTCTCTATAACAGAAATTTAAATTGCTTTGTAAATTTTGGAAAAAATAAAAAATCAGCATTATATAAATTTAATTATGGTATATACGGAATATCAGAGGATACACGAGGTAATTTGTGGCTTGGAACAAATAAAGGTTTAATTTGCTTCAATTATCATAAAAACTTAATGACTAAATATCAACACAATCCGGCTGACCCTGGCAGCATAAGTGATAATTATACGGAAATGCCTTATGTTGATAGTAAATGCAGGATATGGATTTCTACACACAAGGGCCTGGATTTTTTAGATAATAATTCCGGAAAATTTATTCACATCACCAAGTGTAAAACTCACAACGAAGATATCTCTTCCGTTTTTTTTCACTGTATCAAAGAAGATAAGACTGGGAATATATGGTTTGGCAGTAATAAAGGATTATTTTGTCTTGAAAATACAGTAGAAAAGGGTAAACAACAAACCCTGGAACTTCAGCACTATCAACATATAGCTGATAATCCCAACAGTTTATCACATAATTATGTAATATCCTTATTTGTTGATGATAACAATAACTTATGGGTAGGAACTGAAAATGGGGGAATTAATTTCCTTGACCAAACCTATAAAACATTTACCCAAATCAGAAAAGATGATATAAATCCCATGAGTCTGAATAATGAATCAATTCATTCATTTGCAATGGATAATAGTAATAATCTCTGGATTGGAACTTATGGTGGTGGCATAAACCTGAAAATAAAAAACAGTGAATATATTACGACTTATAAAAATTTACCCGGTGTACCATTCAGCTTATCGCACAATATTGTTGACGGTTTTTTGGAAGACAATAAAGGACGTATATGGGTTGCCACAGACGGAGGAGGTTTTAACCTGTTTAATGAAAAAAAGGGACAGTTCGTAAGATTTACCATGTCTAACTCAAATATTAACAGTAATGCAGTGTTATGCCTGACGCAAGGAAAAGGTGATGATATTTGGATGGGTACCTGGGCAGGAGGTTTGGTTAAATTTAACGTTATTACAAATTCATTTAAATCATATACAACAAAAAACAGTTTAATTTCTGATGATAATATCCATTGCGTAACATCTGACAAAAATGGAAATCTGTGGCTGGGATCACAAAACGGTGGTTTAATTTATTTCAGGACCAAAGAAGAGATTTTTAGGATATACAGGCCAAACAACAGTAAAATTTCTAATGTAAGAATTTCAGTAATTAAAATTGACTCCCATGACCAGTTGTATATAGGGTCAGCCTCTAATCTTCAGATATTTGATCCGGTAAAAAATCTTTCCAAAATCTATACCTCTATATCTACTGATTCTACTTCACTAAGTTACCCGGGAATTACAGATATACTCATTCAAAATGATACTTGTGTATGGATCGGAACAGAGTCAGGATTAAACCTCTTCAACCCTTTAACGCAAAAATTCAAACGATATTTTATAAAAGACGGTTTGCCAAATAACTATATTAATGGGCTGGCACTTGATAAATCAGGCTATTTATGGATTTCAACCAATAATGGCTTAAGCAGGTTTAATAATAAAAACAAAACATTTAGAAATTTCAATAAAACAGATGGACTGCAAGGGAATGAATTTAGTATTAATAGCTTATATATTACAAAAAATGGAAATATCTTAGCTGGGGGAAAATTTGGGTTTAATATTATAAACCCGGACAATATTGCAATTAATACTAAGATTCCTACTGTTGTTATTACCGACTTTCTCATATTCAATCAACCCGTAAAAATAGGCGCTCCAGGATCTCCACTTACTAAACAAATTTCGGAAACTACCCGTATTATTATCAAACATGATCAATCAGTTCTTAGTTTTAATTTTACTGTAATGGATTTTACAAATCCACAAAAAAATCAGTTTGCCTATATGATGGAAAATTTTGATAAGGGATGGATTTATTGCGGATCCAGAAAAGAGGCTACATATACGAATTTAAATCCGGGTAAATATATTTTTAAGGTAAAAGGGTCAAATAACGATGGCATTTGGAATGAAAAGGGTACATCCTTGGAGATAATCATTAAACCTCCCTGGTGGCAGACACCCTTCTCAACCATCCTTTTTATTTTTATATTCATATGTATTATAATAAGCATTTATTTATTCAGAACCAATGAGTTAAGAAAACAAAAGGACCTGCTGGAAAAATTAGTTGATGTCAGAACTGCTGAACTTGCTCAAAAAAATGAAACTGTTATCCGGGCCAATTTACTGCTGAGCGCTCACCAAAAAGAAATTGAAGAAAAGAACACCATGTTGCTGGAACAGTCCAAACTCCTTAATGAACTTAATACAACTAAAGATAAGCTATTTTCAATTATCAGCCACGACCTGATTAATCCATTTAATTCAATTATGGGATATAGTGAACTACTTCTTAGTAATTTGAAGAATTACTCATTTGAAAAAATTGAAAATCAATTAACTCAAATTAAAAGTGTTGCTAAAAATACTTTTTATCTTTTAAACAACCTTTTAGCCTGGTCACGTAGTCAGCAAGATTCGATACAAATTAATCCCGGTCAGCTTAAGGTGGAGGAACTGCTTGAAAGAGAAATAGATCTTCTGGTAGAACAGGCAAATATTAAAAATATACAACTGGTGGTAACTTCTGAAGGGAAAGAATCTAACCTGTTTGCTGATCCGGATTTAATGAGTACCGTGATTAGAAATCTTATTTCCAATGCAATAAAATTTAGTAATAAAGGACAAAAGATCTGGATTCAGCTTCAATACAAACCTGAAAGTTTTACATTTTCAGTTAAGGATGAAGGTGTTGGAATGGATTCCACAAAAGTTGAATCACTTTTTAAATATAGCTCAAACGCTTCAACAAAAGGAACAACGGGTGAAAAAGGCACTGGATTAGGTTTGTTGCTTTGTGCAGATTTTATTGAAAAGCACAAAGGTCATTTATGGGTTCAAAGCAAAATAGGTGAAGGAAGTACATTTTCATTCTCAATTCCCTTAAATCAACTTCAGGTAAACACTTAATTCTGTGTATTATAATTTTATTTCTGAATTTCTTAAAGTTGTATGCTAAATACCATTAATTTGCTTTAAAGAAAGATATCGATTCCTCTAAATCGATTGACAGTTGACTTAATTCTTCAGAAATTGAGGAAGTCTCTTCAGATGATGAAGCATTTGATTGAGCAATATTGTTAAGTTCTTCCATACCTGAATTTATTTTATTACTGTCACTGATTTGTTCCTTACTTAAAGTCGATATTTCTTTTATTTTATCAACGGAATTTTTTATTTCAGGCATAAGTTTGTTTACATTATCGACTGTTTGCACCATATGGTCGACGCATAATTTTGCAAGTTTGTTAATCTCATCCGCCGATCCTCTTGTTTTTTCAGCCAACTTTTTAACTTCTGCTGCAACTACCGAAAAACCTTTCCCGTATTCTCCGGCCCTTGCGGCTTCTACTGCTGCATTTAAAGCCAAAAGGTTTGTCTGAAAGGCTATATCGTTGATTATATTAATTTTACCATCAATTTCCTTTATATATTGTAATGTTGAATTAGCTATATTCATTAATTCGTTAAGTTCAGAAGATACTTTAATTATGGTTTTCTCTCCACTTTGTGAATTTTTAGTATTAGTTTCTATTGATGATTGCATCTCAAGCAAAGACGAAGCTACTTCTTCAGAAATGGAAGCAAGTTTGCTCGAGGATTCTGACAATAAACTTGAATTGTTCTTAAATTCCGAACTTGAAGAAGATATTTTTTCAACAGAGTACTTGATTTTATATAATACATTTTTAAACTTTTCACTTATTGATTCGGAAGCCTTAAGTATGGCATGGAATTCATCATTAATTGTTCCAAATTCAATTTTATGGTTTAATTCCCCATCACTAATAACAGTGAGTGTTTCAACTATATAATTTATTTTTTCAACTATAAACTTTTTAAATAAATATAAAATAGTAATGGATGAAGCTATTATGCACAAAATAGTACCAAGAATAAAAAGCGATAATAAGTTGTTTTTTGCCTTTAAATATTTTGACATATCAGCTTTTATATAAAAATATCCAATGAATTTACCATCTTCCAGATGAAGGGGAGATATTGAAATTACACTGGATCTTTGGGATTCAACCGGATATATTAAAACTGCAGAATCTGTTTTATTTTTAAACACATCATAATTAACGAAATCATTTAATTCACTAATTTTTTTATCAACATCGTTATTTTTTGAACTGTAATAAACTAATCCGTTAGAGCCTATGATTTTACTATCTATTACTTTTGCATCAACTAATTTAGAAAGTCTTATACTATCAGAAGCAATTTTATAATCCAATTTACCAATCCCCAATAAATAGCCAGGAATAGAAATTTGGCTTTCAAATTTTTCCTTAAGTTCATTTTTAAATCGTAAACTATAAAAAAATCCTACTGTTGAAAGACAGATTATCTGTACAAGGATGATTAAAGACCCAATTCTAAATATTATGCTATTAGATAATTTGTTCATAAGAAATTATATTAAATATTTAATTTCAAAGTTCTATTATAATTTATGAAATTTGGTCATATATTCTTTAGCTGTCATTTCTCCATACAATACCTTATACAAATCGTTGAAATGTTCATCATATTTCCTGTTGTATTTTGCCCCAAAAGCAATTGGTAATGGATTAAAATCATAAATTTTATTTACATACTTTTTATCTATGTAATTATAATACTTGTCATAGTTATTCTGATCAAAATCTGAACTTGTTATCCTGGTTTTTAAACCTGTAGGGGATTTTGAATACATCATATATCGTTCCGCTACCGATTCGGAGCATAAATATTTAATTAGTTTTATAGCATTATCTACATTTGGTGAATTTTTCATAACCCCGAAAGTTCCCTGGTAATAACCCGGGTAATATTTGGAATCATGTTCAAAGATTGGTAATTCACATGGTATAATTTTCAGAACATCCACGGAATCCCGGCTTTGCCAGGCTATGAATGCATAAGTTGGAAATGAAGCCATTAAAGCCTTATCATCCATTATTGGTTTTTTGGATATGTCACCGTACATTACAGGATTGCTTAAATGAGTTTGTTGCTGCAAATACTCGAATTCTTCCGCAACTCTCGTCAGGGCCTTAATTCCGGCGTTTACATTTCCTTCCTCCGCTGTTTCCCCAAAATAAGCTGACAAAAACAAAACACGGGATAAATCATAAATTGAATTATATCCTTTTTCAACATCAATTAAGGAAATTTTATCATTATTACTTTCATTATATTTTTTTAATTTATTTATCAAATCATGAATATCAGCAATTGTCAGGTTAAATTGTTTTAAAGAACCTCCAATTTTTGCCAACACCTTAGTATTTATCCACAAGGTACCATATATTCCTTCAAGATAAGGACATGGCATTATTTTCGAAGTGGATATCCGAAGCAGATTATTATTATAAATGAAATTTTTATGCCTTTCCTTAAACCAATCCATATCGGTAAAATCCACAAGATATTTTTCTCCCCAGTCCGGGTCATTTAAAATACTTCCTATGGCTCTGTACCTGTTGGGTTCCATTTCAATTATGTCATATTTATAATCTCCGGATTTTACCATAGATGCTAAATACTCTGTTTGCTCGTTCCAACCCTTGAATAATTGCGAAGGAAAAACCAGTTTCAATTCAATCTCCTGGTTTCTTAACCGAAATTCCCGTTCAACTTCTTTTATAAGCTTGTGAAGTGATTTCTCAGCGGGCTCATAATGTCCCATCCATCTTAATTGACTTTTATAATTAACTTCCCCTATAGAAGCAGTTTTTTTGTCGGAAATTTTTGAATCAGTACATGAACTTGTTGAGATAATAAAAGATATATTTGCTACTATTAAAATAATATTTAATTTACCTAACCATTTATTTTTTGTTACCATCATTAATATTTTACTAAAATGTACCTTTTTAACTTAAAACCAGTAAATTCTTAGCCTGTCAGTAATTTAACAATAAATATAATGAATTATTCTAATATTAATCATATAAATTTAACTATTTATGATTTAAAACCAAGTACTTATATTTAAAACTATGATTAAATCGGAAATCCTGGTAATGGTGAATAATATAAATTGATTATTAATCTAACTATAAAAAATATGAGGTCTGCATTATATAATTTTTTGACATTAAGTTTAATATTTTATTCTGCTTTAATTAACGCACAGGAAAATACCGGAACAACTTTTTCCGGCAGGGAACATATCTTAATGGATATGGGTTGGCGTTTTGCACTTGGCAGTGCTAATAACTCTGAGAAAGATTTTTACTCAGGCACCAGTTATTTTACTTATTATGCAAAAACAGGCTATGGTGACGGACCGGCGGCGGCAGGTTTTGAAGACCGCACATGGCGGCAGGTTGACCTGCCTCATGACTGGGCTGTTGAATTGCCATTTTCAGCTTATGCCAGCCACAGCCATGGATACAGAACTATTGGCTGGAAATACCCGGATACAAGTGTAGGCTGGTACCGTAAAAAATTTTTTATACCACAGAAGGATCTTGGCAGGAAAATAAGCATACAGTTCGATGGTGTTTTCCGGAATTCTATTGTGTGGGTCAATGGTTTTTATTTAGGGCAGGAACATAGCGGATATGCGACTTTTGAATATGATATAACTGATTATCTTAATTATGGGGGTGACAATGTCGTTTGTGTGCGGGCAGATGCAAGTACAGAGGAAGGCTGGTTCTACGAAGGGGCAGGTATTTACAGGCATACATGGCTAAATAAAACCAGGAGGTTACATGTTTCTGAAAACGGCACTTTTATAACGTCAGAATTAAATCATGGCGGGGCAGACATAACGATTCGCACCACTGTACAAAATGAGGATAATAAATCAGCCGGATTTACAATTGAACAAACATTACTGGACTCTGATGGCCATGCAGTTGGAAAGGATTCAACTGTTTCTTCAAATCTTAATACTTTTACAAGCCATACCTACCTTTCAAAAATCAAACTGGGGAAACCCCATCTTTGGTCACCCGATGATCCATACCTGTACAAACTTGAAACAAAGATAGTATCTGCAGGTGAAGTTATGGACCTGTATCAAACCAATGTTGGTATACGTACTGTACTATTCGATGCCGGTAAAGGATTTTTTCTAAACGGCCTGCCGCTTAAAATAAAAGGTACCAACAATCACCAGGATCACGCCGGCGTTGGTACAGCTATACCGGATGCTTTATGGGAATTCAGGGTTAAAAAGCTGAAAGAAATGGGAAGTAATGCAATACGGACTTCTCATAATCCGGCATCACCTGCCCTACTTGACGTCTGTGACCGTCTGGGAATGTTGGTTCTTGAAGAAAACAGGCTTCAGGGTATTAATGAAGAACATTTTGATTTGCTTAAACGGATGATAATCCGTGACCGTAACCATCCGTGTATAATAGCCTGGTCACTTGGAAATGAGGAATGGGCAATAGAAGGTAATATACTTGGTGAAAGAATTACCTCAACAATGAAGACTTTTGCCCACACGCTTGATTCAACACATTTATTTACCGTTGCAATAAGTGGAGGATGTGGAAACGGAACATCAAAGGCTCTGGATGTCATGGGATTTAATTACCTGGCACAATGCGATATAGATGATTATCACAAAAAAAATCCGTATCAGCCTGCTATGGGAACAGAAGAAAATACCACTTCCGGTACGAGAGGTATTTATGAAAATGATTTAAGTGCCGGTCATATGGCTCCGGATGACAGAACAGGAGCCGGACCGTCAATAGAAAGGGGATGGAAATTCTATTATGATCGTCCGTTTTTATCAGGTTTGTTTTTCTGGACAGGATTTGATTATAAAGGCGAACCCAATCCTTTATCCTGGCCTGCCGTGAGTTCCCAATACGGAATTTATGATGCCTGTGGTTTCCCTAAAGATCAGTTTTATTATCTTAAATCATGGTGGACCAATGAACCGGTACTTCATATAACACCGCACTGGAACTGGAAAGGTATGGAAGGACAGGTAATCAATGTATGGACATACTCTAATTGCGATGCAGTTGAATTATTTCTTAACAGGAAAAGTTTAGGTAAAAAGCTGGTTACTAAAAATTCACATACGGAATGGAAAGTAAGGTTCGAACCTGGTACATTATTTGCCAAGGGATATAAAAACGGAAAGGAAATTATAACTGACAAGGTAGAAACTTCGGGTGACCCTGCATCTCTTCAATTAGTTGCTTCCGGTAATAAAATAAATGCTGATGGTGAGGATGTGACCGTAATAGCAGTAAAGGTTGCTGATTCCAAAGGCAGGCCGGTGCCAATGGCCAGTAATGAAATTACTTTTTCTTTATCCGGTCCTGCAAAAATAATTGGAGTTGGGAACGGAGATCCTGGTTCACATGAACCGGATAAGTTTATTGAGAAAATTACAACTGTTAAAATTGCGAACCTGCAAATGAAAAAAGTTGAAAAGGGTAAATTACAGTCATTAATAAATGATAAGGATGACTCAAACTGGCCCCTGCCATTTGCCCAGCAAAAAAACTTTAATGAAAAAGATATAGATTCTTTAAAACTTAATGCTATTCGGGGAGAATTTACACTGGATAATTTTACGGATTCTACAGAGGTTACCCTGTATCCTAAAAGCATCTGCGAAGTTCAGTCAGTTTATATTAACGGAAATCAGGTTTTAAATGAATTTAAAAATGGCGACCGGTCTCCTGAATGCATACTTCCTCATTCTCTTATCAAACCCGGGAAAAACACATTTTTAGTTACAGGTACCCCATTAAAAATGAAATACCAGTGGGATAATCTTAATACAGATCCTGGTTTGATTAAAGTTGTGAATCCGGCTGGTCAATGGAAGCGAAAGCTATTCAACGGATATGCCCAGGTAATTATACAGTCGATGCAGCAACCAGGTGAGGTTTATATTACGGCTACATCACCCGGTTTAAATCCTGCAAATTTTGTACTTAAAACAGATCAGGTTATATTACCGAAAGTAAATTTACCTAAATAATTTTTCATCCAGGCATTCTTCCGGCACTCTGTCTGTTAAGCATCCATCCCGGGTATTCTGGTGCGAGGGCGCTTATATCATCCAGTTTCTGCAATTCGTCTGATGTAAGCTGCAAATCAATAGCTGCAATATTATCATTTAACTGATCAGGCCTTTTTGCTCCTATTATTATACTGGTGACGCCAGGTTTTTGCAGTAACCAGGCCAAAGCAACACGGGCAGCACTGACCCCTTTGTTTTTACCTATTTCAAGCATCACATCTATAATATCATACGCCTTATCTTTGTTGACCGGCGGAAAATCAAATTTATCACGGCGGCTGTCCCCGGCAACCAGGTTATTCCTGGTAAATTTACCCGAAAGAAAACCTCCTGCCAGTGGGCTCCATGGCATCACTGCCAGCCTTTCCGACTGGGCCAAAGGTATTATTTCCCTTTCGGCTTCACGGCCGGCAATGCTGTAATAGTTCTGGGTAGCCACAAATTTTGTCCATCCCATTTTATCTGCATATGCATTTGCTTTCATCATCATCCATGCGGGGTGGTTGCTTATTCCAAGGTAACGTACCTTGCCTGAACGCACCACTTCCTCAAGTCCACGCATGGTTTCTTCGAGCGGGGTTAAAGGATCGTAGCCATGTATATACAAAAGATCTATATGTGACAGGTTCATCCTTTCCAGGCTGTCATTAACAGAGTCTATAATATGCAAACGGGAAAGTCCGACCTGGTTGGCACCGGTGCCTACTCTTATACGAACCTTGGTAGCTATAAAAACATGCTGGCGGTTAATACCCAGTTCATGTAACCCCTTACCCAGCATAATTTCTGAAAGGCCTTCAGAATATGCGTTTGCAGTGTCAATGAAATTTATGCCCTTGTCAAGCGATATTTTTATCAAGGAATTAACCACATCCTGGTCCGTATGTCCTATTGCTTCCCACATTCCTCCTTTTCCTCCAAAGGTCATGGCACCCAGGCACAATTCCGAAACTAAAACTCCAGTATTTCCCAATAAATTGTATTTCATATATTTATATTTTAAATTAATTATTTATTTCAATCTATTTCTTCTGATTTTGGTAAATCCTTCAAAAGCTCATTTCTATGGGCAACCAGGTAATCGAGTTTACGTTGACCATAGGATATTCTTATTATTACTACAAACAGAACAGGAACAATAAATATTGCAAGTGAAGATGCAGCAATCATACCGCCAAATACGGTAAAACCAATTGTCATTCGTGCCACGGCTCCGGCACCGGAAGCAAAAACAAGAGGTAAAACCCCGAATATAAAGGCTATAGAAGTCATTAATATAGGTCGTAATCGAAGGCCCACGGCTTCAATAGTAGCCTGGATGAGATTAATGCCTCCATCAACGCGTACTTTGGCATATTCAACAATTAATATGGCATTCTTTGCCGCAAGTCCTATTAGAGTAATCAGCCCTATCTGTGCATAAACATTATTGCTCAGGAAAGGTATAAGTGTAAGGGTAAGTATAGCCCCAAATGCTGCAATAGGCACAGCCAGCATTACCGAAAGGGGAACCGACCAGTTTTCGTAAAGGGCTGCAAGAAACAGAAATACAAAGGTTAATGAAAAAAGAAAAATATATATGGTTTGAGAACCTGCTACAATTTCTTCGTAACTTAACCCGGAGAACTCATAACCATAACCATTAGGCAGTTCCCTGGCAGCTACGGCTTTCAGGGAATCAATGGTTTGTCCTGTACTATACCCTGTACCCGACCCACCGTCTACCTCAGCTGAACGAAATATATTAAAATGTGCAATAACAGGTGCAGCTTCAATGGCTTTATAAGAAATAAGGCTGCTAAGAGGTAACATTGTTCCGGCCTGGTTTCGGACGTAGCACTTATCAAGGTCGGATACCAGTCTGCGATAGACTGTATCAGCCTGAATAACAACGTGGAAGGTTCTGTTATAAAGGGTAAAATCATTTACATATGAACTCCCTATAAATGATTGAATGGTATTAAAGGCATCAGATATGCTTACCCCCAGTTTCATGCATTTTTCCCGGTCAAGCGTCAGGCTGTAGCTGGGAGTGTGAGCAGTGTAATAAGTGACAGCTCTTGAAATTGCAGGATTTTTATTTGCTTCTGCAACAAAGTGCTTGACTACCTTTTCAAAAGTCTGTATATCATCAGACGTGTTGCGTTGTTCCACCTGAAAGGAAAAACCTGCATTTTGTCCTATACCAGGTATGGGAGCAGGAGGTATAACAGTTATTTTTGCATTGTTAATGCCTGCCTGGGCAAAACGTTTGTAAAACAACTCAATTATACCCGGCATTTTTTCAGTCCTGGTTTTACGTTCATCCCAGGGTTTTAACTGGCAGAACACGGTACCGCTGTTTGATTTCTGTGCTCCGTTCAGCGGGTTGAACCCGCTTATACCAGAATAATGAACTACGCCGGGTATAGTGGATATAACACTCATCAGTTTTTTTACTGTTTCAACCGATTGAGTTGTAGAAGTACCTTCTGTCATCTCATAGGTGACCATCAACCTTCCGAGGTCCTCATTGGGAATAAATCCTGAAGGTTTATGAACAAATAGATAATATGTGGCTGCTCCTATGCAGACCAAAATTATAATTACGAATTTCGAATGTCTTATTCCCCTCCTGACCCCATGTACGTACCTTAGGGAAAACCGGCCAAAACTACGGTTGAACAGGTAAAAAAATTTGTTAAGCCCTTTTGAATCCTTATCGAGGTGATGTGGCCTTAATAACAGGGAACACAAAGCAGGGGTAAGAGACAGGGCAATAAATGCTGAAATAAGTATTGAAACTGCTATTGTAATTGCAAACTGCTGATACAAACGCCCCACTATTCCCGGGATAAAAGCCACAGGAACGAAGACGGATGCCAGAATAAGTGCAACAGCGATTACCGGGGCTGTAATATCTTTCATGGCATGAACAGTTGCGTCCTTCGCAGACATCTTTTCCACATCTATATACCTTTGTACGGCCTCCACGACAATGATGGCATCATCGACCACTATTCCTATAGCAAGTACAAATCCAAACAAGGTAAGAGTGTTGATGGTAAAGCCAAAAGGAACAAAAAAGATAAATGTACCTAGTATGGATACAGGTATTGCCAGGATAGGAATAAGTGTAGTACGCCAGTTTTGAAGAAAAAGAAAAACTACAAAGGAAACCAGCGCAAGGGCAATAAACAGTGTGTGCACTACTTCTGTTACAGAAACTTTTACAATTGTAACTGCTTCAAAAGGAACCTTATAATCAACATCTTCAGGGAAAAATTTTTTAAGCTTTTCAAGTTCAGCGTAAACACCGTTGGCCACATCCAGTGCATTACTTGTTGGCAATGCATAAACCATAAGAATCGAAGCTCTTTTACCATCGGTAAAAGAGTTGCTTGAATAAGTGAACTTTCCAAGTTCAACTCTGGCTATATCCTTTAGATAAACTATCTCACCTGTAGCAGGAATAGATTTTACAATAACCTTTTCAAATTCTGACACTTTATTCATACGTCCATTAACCAGAACAGTAAGTTCCTGTGTCTGAGATTTATCCTGGGGAGGTGATCCAACAGAACCCGCCGCTACCTGAACATTTTGTTCATTAAGTGCATTTGTAACATCCTGTGGCGTAACAGAATAAGATGCCATTTTAACAGGATTAAGCCAGACACGAATACTAAAATTATCTGAACGTGAATTTATATCTCCAACACCTGGTACCCTTAAAAGAGCATCCATTATATAAATATTGGTGTAGTTGTCTAAAAATGTTATATCGTGAGTCCCTTTCGGTGAAAATAATGCCACCTGCATAAGCATACTTACGTTCCGTGCCCTCACTGTTAACCCCAAACGGCTTACCGTGGAAGGAATCAAAGGCGCAGCGATCCCAACCCTGTTCTGAACATCCAGGGTGGCAATATCAGTATTTGTGCCGACTTTAAAAGTGGTATTTATGTTAATGCTACCGGTACTGGTGCTGTTACTCTGAATGTATTCCATGCCGCGTACGCCATTTATAGCCTCTTCTATGGGGGTGGCTACGGTCTGTTCAACTGTTACGGCATCGGCTCCGGTATAGGTGCCTGAAACTGATACGGCAGGAGGAGTAATTTTAGGATACTGGTTTACTGGCAGTATAAATACACATATTGCCCCAAGGATTGCTATTACAAGGGATATAACCATTGCCGTCACCGGTCTTTTTATAAATGTATCAGCAATCATTGGAATTAAGTATTGTTTATTCGTTTATAAGGTTATGAGGTTTATGCAGAATACAATCAAATTATAAACCCCTTTAATTTTTGATTTTAGATTTTAGATTTTAGATTTTTAATTTTTGATTTAAGATTTAAGATTTTTGATTTAAGATTTAAGATTTAAGATTTAAGATTTAAGATTTAAGATTTAAGATTTAAGATTTAAGATTTAAGATTTTTGATTTAAGATTTTTAATTTAAGATTTTTAATTTTTTATTTTTTATTTTTTATTTTTGAATGAATAATAATCTCTTCATATCTCCGTATTTTTTCATTTATTATTTATCAGTATTAATCAGTAATCTTCACATTATTCCTTCTTTCCTTTTTCCGCCAGCAGCGCCAGTCCTTTTTTGCCATAAGCAATTCTGACAATTACAACAAATAAAACAGGTACAACAAAAATGGCAATTGAAGATGCTGCAATCATCCCTCCCATTACTGTAAACCCTATTGTACGGCGGGCCACAGCACCGGCACCTGTTGACAGTGCCAGTGGTAATACTCCGAGAATAAAGGCAAAGGAAGTCATCAGTATGGGTCTTAAACGAAGGCTGACAGCCGCCAGGGTCGATTTTATAAGATCCATGCCACTGTCGACCCTCACCTTGGCATATTCCACAATTAATATTGCATTTTTGGCAGCAAGCCCTATGAGTGTTATCAAACCAATCTGAGCATAAACATTATCAGTTATTCCCGGCAAAAAAGATAATGTCAGTATTGCACCAAAAGCGCCTATAGGCACACCAAGCAAGACAGCAAACGGTACCGACCAGCTTTCGTACAAAGCGGCGAGGAACAGAAAAACGAATGTAAGGGAAAATATAAAGATGTACATTGTTTGAGAACCTGCCTGAACTTCTTCATAGCTTAACCCCGAAAAGTCATATCCATATCCCTGCGGCAGCACCCTGGCTGCTATTTCCTTAAGAGCAGTGATAGCCTGTCCGCTGCTGTATCCGGTGGCTGAACCACCATCCACTTCAGCAGACCTGAAAATATCGAAATGTTGCTGCAGTGGTGCCATTTCTGCGGGTTTATAACTGATAAGGGAATTCAATGGCAACATTTCCCCGGACTGATTGCGTACATAATATTTATCCATGTTGGAAATCATCTTTCTGTAGCTTGTATCTGCCTGAACAACAACATGAAAAGTACGGTTATAAAGGGTAAAATCATTAACATATATACTACCCATATAAGTCTGTATGGCCATAAATACATCAGAAATGTTTACACCCATTTTTTTACATTTCTCTCTGTTCACCGTAAGCTTGTAACTGGGAGTATGAGCAGAGTAATAACTGAAGGCATTCGAAATAGCCGGATTCTTATTTGCTTCGGAAACAAAATCGTTTACTACTTTTTCAAATGCATGCTCATCATCATTGGTATTCCTTTGTTCAATCTGGAAGCTGAACCCCGCCGTCTGCCCAATGCCAGGTATTGGAGCCGGTGGAATAACAACTACATTTGCATTCCTTATATTAGCCTTTGAAATACCAGAACGTATTACATCTATGATTTTTGGTATTTGCTGACTGGATTTTTTCCTCTGATCCCAATGTTTAAGCTGACAATAAATAGTACCACTGTTTGATTTTGTCGCCCCGGTAATAACATTAAAACCTGCAAGGGCAGCATAATGATCTACTCCCGGTGTTTTGGTGACGACATTCATAAGTTTGTTAAGTACTTCTATACTCTGCGATGTTGAGGATGCTTCGGGTAATTCAAAGGTAATATAAATAAGACCATCATCTTCACTTGGGATAAACCCTACAGGTTTGTGTTCAAAGAGGAAGATGGTAGCTACACCAATGCAAATCAATAATATAATAACATATCTGGATTTATTTATTCCATTATTTACACCATTTGAATATTTCTTTGTCATATCTCCGAACCAAAGGTTGAATCTTTCGAAAAATTTATTCAACCCTTTAGGTTTCTTTTCCGGGTCCCGGGGCTTAAGGAATAAAGTACATAGTGCCGGGGTGAGGGATAAGGCTATAAAAGCTGAAAGTAATATTGATACTGCAATAGTAATAGCAAATTGCTGGTATAATCTGCCTACAATTCCGGGTATAAACCCAACAGGAACAAATACAGAGGCTAAAATCAGAGCTATGGCAATAACAGGAGCAGATATATCATTCATGGCACGCACAGTCGCCTCCCTTACAGTCAATTTCTCAACATCAAGATAGTGCTGAACTGCTTCCACAACAATTATTGCATCGTCCACGACTATTCCGATAGCCAGTACAAACCCGAACATTGTAAGGGTGTTAATTGTAAAGCCAAGAGGAATAAAAAAGGCAAAAGTTCCCAGGATTGACACCGGGATGGCGAGAACAGGTATTAAGGTAGATCTCCAGTTTTGCAGGAAAAAAAATACCACAAGGGCAACAAGGCAGAGAGCTATAAATAAGGTCTGCACAACTTCCTTCATGGACACCTTGACTACAGTTACAGTTTCAAAAGGTATTTTATAATCCACATCAGCAGGAAACGTTTTTTTTAGTACCTCCAGCTCCTTCATAACCCCGTCGGCCGTTTGCAAAGCATTACTACCGGGAGTCTGGTATAAGGTAAGGATGGAGGCCCGTTTATCGTCGACATATGAATTACTTGAATAGGTAAACTTACCCAGTTCAACCCTTGCTACATCTTTTAGGTAAACTATTTCACCGGTAGATGGTATGCTCTTTACTATTATTTTTTCAAAGTCGGGGACATTGCTTAGCCTGCCGTTCACAAGAATGCTTAATTCAAAAGTTTGTGTTTTCTGCTGAGGAGGAACACCTGCTGACCCTGCCGCCACCTGCAGGTTTTGTTCATTAAGCGCATTAATAATATCCGTAACTGTAAGGGAATAGGCAGCCATTTTATCAGGATTGACCCAGACACGCATACTGAAGTTATCAGCAAGTGTGGTGATAGCTCCTACACCAGGTACCCTGAGCAGGGCGTCCATTATAAAAATATTTGTATAATTATCCAGGAAAGTAATATTATGAGTGCCTTTTGGGGAATATAATGCTATCAACATAAGTGCGCTTGGATTTACGGCTCTCACGGTTATTCCGAGCCGGCTTACTGCCGAAGGTACTAAAGGAGCTGCAATACTTACCCGGTTTTGTACATCGAGCGTTGCTATATCAATGTCAGTACCAATCTTAAATGTTGTGTTTATAGTCATCAACCCGTTATTGGAACTGTTGCTTTGCATGTATTCCATTCCGTGGGTTCCGTTAACCTGTTCTTCGATGGGGGTGGCAACAGTTTGTTCCACTGTGGTGGCATCTGCTCCTGTATACTGACCCGATACCTGAATAACAGGAGGAGTAATATTTGGGTATTGACTTACAGGTAAATTTATAATACATATAGCGCCAATAATAGCTAAAACAAGAGATACCACAATAGCTGTTACCGGTCGGTTTATAAAAGTATTTGCGATCATTTGCAGATTATTTATTCTGTTTTTTTGATTTATCGGGTTTACCGGCAACATTTACAATTGATCCGGTATGTAACGACTGTATGCCATCCACAATAATCCTGTCTCCTGGTTGTATTCCCTTATTGACTATAACATTGGGAGCAATGATCTGCCCCAGTTGCACCTTTTTCTGTATAGCCATAAGCACTTTATGTGTTTTTGTAGAATCTTCTTTGGTTGGAGCAACGGTATCCTTTACTACATATACAAAATATTCGCCCATCAGTTCCAGAATTGACTTGTTAGGAATAAGTATTATAGGCTCTTTTTCAAGGTTGTGTACTCTTAATACACAGCTTATACCAGGTTTCAAAAGATAATGAGGGTTAGGAAATTCAGCCCTTATATGTATAGTGCCTGCCTGAGGATCGGCTGCACGGTCAATGATGGATATTTTTCCTAAATAAGGATAAACAGAATCATTTGGTAAGATTATAGTTAAAAGGGAGTCCACAGTGTGTTGTTTATTATTTTTAAGATCTTCGAAATGATATAATTGCTTTTCTGAAATATAAAAATCAACCCCCATAGGGTTGTCACTTGATATCGTATTAAGTATTGTTTGACCAACGGTTACCAAATTTCCAAGTTTAACCTGGCTGAATCCTATTGTCCCATCAAAAGGGGCAGTTATAACAGCAAAACTAAGATTGGTGGCAGCCATTTTTAAGGATTGTTCTGCTGCTGTAACAGAGTTCTTTGCATTGGTAAGGGTTATTGCTGCATGGTCCAGGGTCTGGGTTGCAACAGCATCGTAGGTATTCAGATATGTGTACCTGTCAGCATCCTGTTTGGCCTGAATAAGGTTTCCCTGTGCCACCTCGAGGTTTGCCTTTGCCTGGTCGTAAGCTTCCTGGTAAAGTTGTTTATCAATCTCGTACAATACCTGACCTTTGTAAACATGATCCCCTTCAGTAAATCTGATACCGGTGATGTACCCCTGAACCTGTGGTCTTAAATCAACCTGATTAATAGCAACAGTATTAGCCGGATACTTATCAAAATAAAATACCTGTTGCTTTTTTACAACTATCAGGTTTACAATCGCCGGCCCGGTTTGTGGTGAAGGCATGTGAAAACAACCCGATATTATAATACAACTTATTCCTATGGCAGCATTTAATATTCTCATATGTGCTAAAAATTGTTAATTTAGTTTATCTGTAACCTTCTTAATTATTTGGGATTAATCAGCCCCATAGCTTTTTCCAGGTCTACCTTACTTTCTAAGACCTGGAACAAGGCATTTATGTAATTAATCTCTGATGAAACAAGATCTGATTCGGCAGTAATAACGTTTAAATAAGGAACAATACCCTGTTTATACTGGAAAGTAACAACAGAATAAACATCCTTTGACATAGTAACATTTTCCCTTAAAACAGTAAGTTCGTATAAGTTGCTATTATAAGTGGATAAAGCATTTGAATAATTGACATAAATGCCGGATTTAAGGTTATACTCTGCCAGGTCAATTTGTTGCA
>CAVYAE010000048.1:0-4451 GCA_963766305.1 uncultured Bacteroidota bacterium | reverse complement strand
ATATTTCTGAGATGTTATCTAATTATAAATGAGGGCAGTAAAGAATCAGTATAAAAATGTATAAATAATTGTAAATCATAAAGATAAATAGATTTAAAATGTTGCATAAATCTATTTAAATGGTTAAATTTGAATTCCTTACATACAAATTCCATTTAACTAAAAATTATGCAACAGTTCAAAGGTACAAAACAAATCGGTGTAATAAAAGAAGTGGCAGCCACAGAAGAAATATTAACAGACTCATTGGCACAGGTTAGTGACAAGTTTAAGCTAAGCAATAGTTTTAGTACTGTTGACGACTTAAAGTCACGAGGCTTTACGCTATCGAGTTTATTAACCATTTGTACTATTATGCCTTTCGTAGGAGTGGCAAGCATATATTCTTTGTTAAAGTATGGTATTACGGGTATGGATATTAAGGCTAAAAAAGATGCGTTCTATACTGCAAAAAACAATGAAAATATTGATTGGCGCCAACTATTATACATGATAGCAAAGCGATTTAAACACTTGGTTAGTACTGCTATAAGCCATGGTAAACAACAAGTTACCGCCATAATATTTGATGACACTTTTGTAGAGAAAACAGGAAAAGGCATAGAAAGGGTAAGTGTAACGTATGACCATGTTAGTAAACGATATATTCTTGGCTTCAAAATATTGGTATGTGGTTTTTGGGATGGAGAAAGCTTCATACCCTTGGATTTCAGTATACACCGTGAAAAAGGAACCAGACAGGAAGAAATATCCAAACAATACTTTAAAACTATAAAAACTTTAAAAGCCTCCAAAATATTGGTATTGAAGCATAAAGAAGTTATATCTCAAAAACAAAGCAGGTTAAAAGCAGCAGAACAGGCCTATGCAATCAATCCCTCCATCACCAATAAGAAAAGACTAATTCATCTGAATTATGTATTACATGAAGCTGAAAATGATTTACAATCATCAGACAAACAACTTATTATTGATGAAAAAGCTCAAATGGATGCTAAGCGGGACTTAAAAAGAATGTATACACATAGTCGTTTGTTCGGTTTAACGGCACAGGAGCGTAAGAATCAATACAAGAAACTTATTTCTGCCAAAAGCATCGGCTATGCCAGACGCAGGGAAACAGACCTGTCCAAAGGTAAAAGTATGATAGCCATGCTTAAACGGGCTGTAAAAAACAACTTTATACCCCGGTATGTACTCACTGATAGCTGGTTCTTTTGTCAATCCCTCATCGTTAGTGTTAAATCAATTAAAAATGGTTGCATTGATCTGATATCTATGGTTAAGATTAACAATCAAGTATTTGCTGTAGGTAAAGAAAAACAGGAAGCCAGTGTAAAGGCATTGCTAAAAAACAATGAACGTAAGGCAATCAGGTGCAAAAAATTTAATGCCCACTATATTAAAATAGATTGTGATTACAAAGGTATAGAAATCAGACTATTTTTTGTTAAAATGGGCAGGTCTTCAAACTGGCATCTTCTTGCAACCACTGATATGTCATTGAATTTTATTGCTCTCATGGAAGCTTACCAAATCCGGTGGAGCGTGGAAATTTTCTTTCGCGAGGCAAAACAGTTATTAAACTTTGGTCAATGTAAGTCCAGTAATTTTGATGCTCAGATAGCAGATACTACTATATCCATGATACAATATACTATGTTAAGCTATTGTAAACGTATTAATTACCAAACCAGCTTAGGAGATTTATTCAAAGGTCTTAACGATGAAAGAATGCAATATAACCTGCTTACACAACTAAAGGAACTGTTCTGGAAATTAATTGATATATTCTGTTTCAGTACCGGGTTTGATTTGATAACAATACAAAGGGACATGATGCAGAATCAACAAATGATAGATCAGTTTGCAAAACTGATACCAGAGAGCATATTTAATAAGGCTGCATAATCCTTATAAAATGGAAAATGAATTATATGCTTGATTTATAAATATGTATGGTGGACTTAAGATGTTTTTTTATATCGCAAACTATTGAAAATGTGAATGAAATTTATCTCAGAAATATCAATTATTTAACTATTTTATTTTAAAAAAGAATTTCTTTAATTTGTATAACACTACTTTTAAAATTCAACTAAAAAAGTAGGTAGTGTGGTTCAGGAAATGGGGAGTACTATAAATAGCTTTCGTAAACGGTGGAAAATTTAGGGTCAAAAGTGAAGTCGAACAGCAAATTTGGAATGAATGTACAAGGTTAATTGCAAATGTGATCATATACTATAATACCTTACTCTTGTCCCGGGTGTATGAACAAAAACTAAAAACTAATGACACAGAAGCGTTAGAAATAATAAATGGTATTTCTCCTGTAGCCTGGCAGCATGTTAACCTGTATGGAACTTTTGAGTTTACCCAATCACAAATAAAAATTGACATAGATGCTATTGCTGCAATTTTTGATGATGAATTTTGGGAAAAGGTTATTAAAGATACTGATAATAAAGATAATTAGGCTAATTTTACATCTTAAATTGACGCTTTGGGCAAAATAGCCATTATGAATATTTACCTTTTCGAGAGGATGGGTAAAAATAGGCAATGTACATTTGGGTGTTTTAATCAAAATTACCGAAATTCGAGGTAATCTTTTTAGTTAATAAGTTATACTGAAATTTTAACAATAATTAAAAACTGCAAACTATGAAAAAACAATTACAATTATTTTTCCTTATTCTAATCCTATTTTTAGGAAAAGAAAGTCTCTCTGCCCAGGATTTTACTTACACCATTGGAACAGGAAATTATTTACCTGGTGAAAGTAATTATCTGTATTTTAAACCGGTTAGCGCAAAAAGTACTCAAGTCACCGCGAAAATTACTGTAACCAATAACACATCATCAGCTTACACGGTAAACGTTGATCAGTCAAGCTTTGCACAAAACCCGGCCTGGTTTCCCTCAAGTAATACTGTAAGTCAAGATATTGATGCTGGATTGCCAGCTACTTATACTATAACTGTTAAAATCCCATCTAACTTGACGGGTAATACAGCTACCAGTAGTACAATAAATTTTGATGCATCTCAAGATGGTACTGGAACCCCTGATAATTTTTCTGGACCAACCTATGAAGTTTATGTTTATAATACTGCACCCCCAACACCTACCATAATCACATCACAAAGCAGTGCGACAAGTAATTCAATTATAGTAACCTGGGCAGCGGAATCTTCTCCGGATGCTTATTTAACACAATACACTAATTATATTAATACCAAAATCGGTAATAATGGAATAGGTTATTACCAAGTCATTATAGCTAATGGCTCTAATAAACAAACCATGCCCAATGATACGGCTAGAGCAAATGTTGTATCATATAACTATTCATTCACCAATCTTTCCAGTGGTACACTTTATAAAATCACAGTCCAGGCAGTTGATGTAGCAGGAAATCCAAGCGCTCTGGCAACTTACTCTGTAACAACTATTCCACCTGCACCATCACTTACCGTTAGCAACATTAATTATTGCGGTGGTACGTTATCGTGGTCATCAAAAGGGGCTACAAGTTATACCCTTTTTAGTAATGGCAGTGCTATTTATTCTGGTACTGCAACTTCATATACAGTTAGTGGCTTAACGCCAGGAGAAACATCACCAACATATTATGTTATTGCAACAAATAGTAGTGGTAGCTCTCCCAATAGTCTAAATGAGAACTTTACGACTATTAGTGCTTCAGCAGGTTCGATAACAGGCCCAAGTCTTTTATGTGTAAATAGTACTGGTACATATTCAAGCAATACCATGCAAGCACTAAATCCAGCACCAACATCCATAATTTGGAGTACAGGTTCATATCTGACTTACGTTTCTGGTCAAGGAACAAATAGTTATGTAGCTGAAGGCACTGGCAATGGATTTGGGTATGTTAATCTGACCCTGGCATTACCAGGGTGTTTATCGAACTATAATTATGCGACAGAATATATTTGGGCGGGAATTCCTGTAATAGAGTCTCTTACTGGTCCAAACTATGTTTATCAAAATGAATGGCAGGGACCTTGGGTAATATCTACTTCGGCTTCTACCTGGTTCTATGTATGTGATAATTGGTCCTTCGTATGGAATTTAACACCAGCATCTGAAGGGCATTTATCTTTCGGTAGTGGGGGAAATACCTATTTGCAAGATGCTTTTGTGTGGGTTACCAAGGCGGATCGTTTTTCATTATCCGTTACTCCTTCCAATGCCTGTGGTACAGCAGCGCCAACGGTATCTTCTTATTTTTATGCTTACCCAACTACATTGGCATTATCGCCAAATCCGGCATCTAGTATTGTAACGGCAACAATTAATTCTCAAACCAATACTGCTGATACTGTTTCGTCATCCCAACCAATGATTGTTCCATTAAATTCTTCAACAAGTTATTCCACAACCTATAACGTCAGGATATTTAATCGTATGGGCCTTGTGGTATA
>CAVYAE010000047.1:0-7638 GCA_963766305.1 uncultured Bacteroidota bacterium | reverse complement strand
CAATAATTATTTTTACATACACCCTAAAGGTGTCGTTGCCGCATTTGTCGCAAATAACCATTTCTTCCAAATAAATAAGTGAATGTTTTATTTTAAAAGTTTTAGAAGCTGATATTATTATTTTATCTTATAATAAAGGTTCTTAAATGTGTTTACAATTTTCTAACATTTACCCTATTATAATTCTTTGGGTTAAAACAGGATAAAATTTGGATGAATCAGTTTCCTATTTTAGGTGGTTACAGGATTAAAATAGGATGGATATTTTTATAGGATAATTAAGGTTAAATGCAATTTTCAAACTGTAGAAAAATTGTGCATTATGGTTACCATTTTTTGTGCATTTTTGATTGCCATAATTTGGGTAGTTTTATTTACTGTTTTTAAACAGCCTGTTCCGGATTTACAAGCTTTACTCTCATAATTTTTTTGAAAAATGAAAGCGGTGCATAGCACACGTATAAAAAAAATTGACGTAACCGAAGGCAAGGGATGTTTTTTTTTCAACAATTATGATTTTCTACCGGAATAAAAAAGTCATCCAGCAGAACTTTTAAAACGTGAACTGGCAGTTTTACCTTTTGCAGCAAAAGTGGTGGATTCACCGGATGGGTACCAGGACAATCCTAATCTTTACCATAATACCATTAGAAATTTCCTTCTAGGATTTTTAATTTTTATGGGATTATAATGCCATTAAGGCCGAATGGATTTTGATTTTTTTCCATTTTACGGAAAACGTATCAAAATTCTTTCTCGAAAAAGAGAAAAGCGTTTTAGGGGTTATGCAGTGGAACTTAACAAGGATACAACACCGGTGAGGGACGAGGTGGGGTGGTACCAAAGTGGAGTGGAACGAAATAATTTCTGAATGGCTTTAATTCCTAATAAATATAGGCTTTATACAGATAATGGGTGGGCGGGTTTTGGATTCATAAAATCTTTAATTTAATTACAACCTTTCATGTCTTTTTCTACACTTTACATTGAATTTCAAAATGATTGAATATTAATATGGTTTAGTATGGGTAAGAAAATTTTTTTATTTTGTTCACTATGGATATTTACATTATCGTTTAATATTTATGGTCAAAACAATGAATTTTCTATTGATTCAACCTCGATAGGAATTGACAATAAATATCAAAAAAGCTTGTTTAAGATTAGTTTTCCGTCTCTGATCATTGGAACATATAATGCTAAATTTGAAAGATTTATAAATAATAAATTATCAATTCAGGCCGGTGTTGCTTATACAAATTTTAGTTATGAAACAGATGAAGGCTTTCCTCCTGAATCTGGAGGAACAGACACATATAAAGGATACACCATTACCCTGGAATTTCGTGATTACTTTTATAAACAGCATAAAGGTAAATACATAGCTGCATTTTTGAGACATTACAATTTTAAACTGAATTATTCCGGTACTGGAGGACATCCTCCTGTGCAGGATGATGACCCTTATTATGCAGTTCCCGCAAGTGGAAAGATAAATTCACTAGGAGGAGGCATTATTTATGGGCTCCAACATATTGGAAAAATACTTTCTTCAGACTTATTCGTCGGAATTGCATATTATGTTCCCAATACTGCTAATAATGGAATCTTTTTTACAAATTATCCCTTATTAGGTTTTACTTTTTGCGCTGGTTTTGATATAGGTATTTAATCTAATCCCCAGGTTCATCCATATGAACCATAGAAAAGAGGCAACTGTGTGAAGATGTGGCCTTTTTTGTTGAAAAAAGTTACAGAATATTTGTAAAGTATCGAAAAATAACCTATATCTTAGCATTAATAATCGTAACCCTCCGGACAAGGTATCCAACAAGTCATGAATATGACCGGATGCTTTCACCTTATATTAATGCATACCTTAAGATGTCTACCAATTATTACCTAGACGTAGACCCTAATTAGGTATAAGTTGCTCTATAAAACGTCCTTTTAAATATTATTCACATTTTATTTGAATTCTTTTATTTGATTCCACATCAAAATATTCACATGTATCTTTGCCAATCCACGCCGGACTGAAAGCTTTACCGACATTTTGTCTTATTAGTTTTTGTTCATTAGTTTTAAAATCTAATAAATACAAATAAAAAAGTGACTTTGATAAATCTATTTCATCTTTATCAGCACTACAACCAGTTGGAAAATCGCTGTATAAAATTAAGCTTTTGTCAGTATTAATGCTGAACTCACAATAATCCTTTGGATTTGGATAACATAAAATAATATGTGTTATCATATTATAAGAAAAAATAGAATCTATAAAACACGTTGGCCAATCCCTATAAAACCATATCAATTTACTATCTGAGGACCATCCATAAATAAAAAGCATTGATTCAATAGTAGATACATTTGTAAGGTTTGTTTCATTTTTTCCATCAATTGAAATAATTCTAACTATCTTATCGGTGAAAGCGAGTAACTTATTATCTGGACTTACTTTAAAGCTTAACATGAAATTTGCTGCAATAATTAATTTTGAGTCTTTATTTGTGAACTTCCAAACTTCGCCTCTTGTGATGGTATTATGATATAATAATATATATAATGTATTATCAATATATTGAGCTTGTCTAAAATCATTGAAATCAAGAGAATTTACCTTAATAGGGAAGACTATATTTTTTTTTAAAAGGTTATCATGAATATTTATAGAAACAACTTTTTGGGATTTTGGATTTGAAACCTCATATCTGCTATAACTATATTCTTGTCCATTAACACTTAAAAATTCTAATATCACCAAAACAACTACAAAAAAGTACTTCATCATAAAATTATTTTGTTAACAAAAATATATGAAAATATTTGTACAATGGATTAAATGACAGTAAAATTGCATTACCTGTGAGGAAGGAACCCGGCTCTGCAAGGATGCAACCGACTAGCGCCAAAACCAGGTCGCGACGAAATGTCAAAGAAGCCCAATTTAATCTAGAAGTTTGTGTTTTTAATATATTGACCCAACACTATAGTATAGGCTGATTACTTCTCTGAAATATCACAAGTTTTGATTGTAGTAATTTATTAGGATATTGCCATAATGAATAATTCAGCCTGATTTTAGTTATGAAAAAAATCAGGCTGAAATTTATGTCAATTCTTTACTAATTTACCAACAAATGAAGTTGTCAAACCATTAGCTTTAATTATATATAATCCATTTGGAAATTCCGAAATATCAACATTAGTATTATTTGGGGTGTCACCCATAGCCGTCAAGCTAATCTTAGTACAAAGCTGATAATCAGTTAAAGATAATACTTTAAATGCTATGATCCGTTTTTATAAGACTATCCTTATTCTATTTTGTTTTTTGGATTGTTGTTTTCCAATATTCAATTCCTCTAGCAACTTGTTGTGCATGATCTTTATGCCAATCAGTAATACTTTGATAGTTGCAGTATTTCATTTCTAAACTTTCGTGTGATAGCTTAAGTTCTCCCCCCAATAATTTACAGAAATATAAGATATGAACTGAGGTATGTGGTTGATTATACTCTCCAGGAAGTCGTGTGTATAAACCTAACATTGATTCTGGGATGATTTCCAAGTTTGTTTCTTCCATGAATTCCCTGGCTATTGATATCTCAGGTGTTTCACAAACTTCCACCCATCCACTGGGAAGCCCCCAGGTATGATCATCTTTTCGCTTTTCTAACAATATTTGTCCATATTCATTGATTAGTATGCCCTGTACGCCCAATTTAGGTGTTATATATCCAAGCTCTAATGAAAATCGATGTTTAATCTCTAAGGAAGGTAGATCGGTTATCTCAGCATATTGTTCAGAAGCTATATTAAGTAAACGATTGTATCGGTCAACATCATAGGAGTCTTTTGTGTAGTTTAGTCCTAATTGAGCAATAGATCTAATCTCATCCAACAAATCTAATACATATTTCATATTCAGTAATTGGATTAATTGTATGTAAAATTAATTATTATTAATATCATACATGTACTGTGAAGTTTATCTATTACAACCAAATTTAAATTTCCGGGTTTTAGTCAAACTTACCAAAATTGTAATAACTAAACATTAATAAAATGTAACGCATTATATATCATTTAATATAACTATTTTTAACCCCATTCTTTTTGAGAACAGGGTTTTTTGTTGTATTTTTGCTCATATCAAAGAACTTTATATTATTAATAATCAGCGAGATATTCCCTGCTAAGGTGTCTCGCTGTTTTTATTAAATATACACATATTAATTTGATTATAAAATGTTTAAACATAATATTTCTAACTGACCAAGCTTATTTTTTTTCCTTTCCAACCAGTGTTTTGTCTCAAACATACCCTCTGTCCAACGGATCCATTTTTCGATTCCTTTACAATCATTCGTTAGTATTTCACGTAATTTACTACTTCTGTCCTTTAATGTTTTAAAGCATTTATTGATACTTATTAGTTTGCTTGTTTTAATGTATAAGCGAGCCCGATGGACCATAAATGTTTCCCAATTTATCAGGATTAGCAATAACCGGGCATTAAGCGTACACATTAACCGGTGGTATTTCATTGGACCGATCCTGTGCATTCCAAATATCGATTTCCATGTTTTAAATACCAATTCCACTTGCCAACGTAATTTATATATTTTGGCGACCGTTTCACCATCCAAAGTAAAGGAAGGTATATTGGTCATAAATAAGTTAAATCTGGCACGGTCAATATAATCCCGGGTAAATGCTTTGTCTCTTCGACTATGCTTTATTTGAGAAGCATTTATCCTGCGCATCCTTTCATTAAATGCTCCATCGGGTAATAATTCTATGATCAACCGGATTGGGAACTTTTCATTTTCTCCAATAAATACATTTTTATCCATTCGTGAAATTTTGTTTTCTTTCATGGTTTGGTAGAGTTTGCTAAAATCAAGTCTTTCAAATTTACCATCCATATTTTTCTCGAAAACAAGAATTCTTACGTTTAGTCTTGATATAAAGTATGCCATGATTTTCTGTACTGCCATGTAGAACGGTAAAGAAAAGTATCCTAAATCGCGTATGATCAGATCACCTTCCCCACGTTTTCTATACTTTTTAATGCATCTTTTGCATCAGAACGACTGGCCGGGGTAATAGCCAAATCATTGACCTTGCCAGATTTAATATCAAAATCATATTGAATACAAGCACCTGCTTTGGAAGCACTTCCTCCAAAGCCAGGCAGTTTTCCTTTTAGTCTTTCATTTAAGTCAAATTAGGTGGAATCCTTTATGTTCACACGTTTAAAAAGTTTGAGCCACCCCATGTCAATGTTACCAGATACCAGTGTAGAAAGTTCCTGGCTTATTAATGACTGTATAAACTTTTGGGCTCCTTCATTAAAACGTCCATCAATCCCTTGCTTAGATATATCTATCCCATGAGTGGTTTTGGTTTCTATAGCCAGTTGGTTATAGAAACCAAAACCACTCATGGGATAGATATATCTAAGCAAGGGATTGATAAACATTTTAATGAAGAATTCTTATACAGTCATTAATAAGCCAGGAACTTTCTACACTGAATTATGGTAACATTGACATGGGGTGGCTGGAAACTTTTTAAACGTGTGAACATAAAGGATTCCACCGAATTTGACTTAAATGAAAGACTTAAAGGAAAAAAAAGTACCTGTATTTGGAGGAAAAACTGCCAAAGCAGGTGCTTGTATTCAATATGATTTTGATATTAAATCTGGCAAGGTCAATGATTTGGCTATTACCCCACCACAGCAAAAGATGCATTAAAAAGTATAGAAAACGTGCAGGAAGGTGATCTGATCATACGCGATTTAGGATACTTTTCTTTACCGTTCTACGAGGTAGATCAGGAAATAATGGCATACTTTGATATAGAAACTAAACGTAAGAATTCTTGTTTTCCAGAAAAATATGGATGGTAAATTTGAAAGACTTGATTTTAGCAAACTCTACCAAACCATGAAAGAAAACAAAATTTCACGAATGGATAAAAATGTATTTATTGGAGAAAATGAAAAGTTCCCAATCCGGTTGATCATAGAAATTATTACCCGATGGAGCACTT
The DNA here is from genome assembly GCA_963766305.1 of uncultured Bacteroidota bacterium. GTDB lineage: Bacteria > Bacteroidota > Bacteroidia > Bacteroidales > JAAUTT01 > JAAUTT01. Next base: position 1,572 of record CAVYAE010000047.1, on the reverse strand, counting down.
AATGAAAGGATGCGCAGCGCAAATGCTTCTCAAATAAAGCATAGTCGAACAAAGAAAGCATTTACCCGGGATTATATTGACCAGTGCCAGATTTAACTTATTTATGACCAATATACCTTCCTTTACTTTGGATGGTGAAACGGTCGCCAAAATATATAAATTACGTTGGCAAGTGGAATTGGTATTTAAAACATGGAAATCGATATTTGAAAGATTTGGATCAGTACCAAGATATACCACCGGTTAATGTGTACGCTTAATGCCCGGTTATTGCTGATCCTGATAAATTGGGAAACATTTATGGTCCATGGGGCTCACTTTGATACATTAAAACAAGCAAACTAATAAGTATCCTCAATTAGAATGCTTTAAAACATTAAAGGACAGAAGTAGTAAATTACGTGAAATACTAACGAATGATTGTAAAGGAATCGAAAAATAAATACGTTCAAAACAGGGTATGTTTGAGACAAAACACTGCATTTAGAAAGGAAAAAAAATAAGCTTTTCAGATAGAAATATTATGTTTAAACATTTTATAATCAAATTAATATGTGTATATTTAATAAAAACAGCGAGACACCTCAGCAGGGAATATCTCGCTGATTATTAATAATATAAAGTTCTTTGATATGAGCAAAAATACAACAAAAAACCCTGTTCTCAAAAAGAATGGGGTTAAAAATAGTTATATTAAATGATATATAATGCGTTACATTTTATTAATGTTTAGTTATTACAATTTTGGTAAGTTTAACTAAAACCCGGAAATTTAAATTTGGTTGTAATGATAAACTTCACAGTACATGTATGATATTAATAATAATTAATTTTACATACAATTAATCCAATTACTGAATATGAAATATGTATTAGATTTGTTGGATGAGATTAGATCTATTGCTCAATTAGGACTAAACTACACAAAAGACTCCTATGATGTTGACCGATACAATCGTTTACTTAATATAGCTTCTGAACAATATGCTGAGATAACCGATCTACCTTTCCTTAGAGATTAAACATCAATTTTCATTAGAGCTTGGATATATAACACCTAAATTGGGCGTACCAGGCATGCTTAATCAATCAATATGGACAAATATTGTTAGAAAAGCGAAAAGAATGACGATACCTGGGGGCTTCCCAGTGGATGGGTGGAAGTTTGTGAAACACCTTAGATATGATCAACCAGATAATTCATGGAAGAAACAAACTTGGAAATGGTCCCAGATCAATGTTAGGTTTATACACACGACTTCCTGGAGAGTATAATCAACCACAGTACCTTAGTTCATATCTTATATTTCTGTAAATTATTGGGGGGACACAAAAGCTATCACACGAAAGTTTAGAAATGAAATACTGCAACTATACGAAGAGTGTTACTAGATTCGGCATAAAGATCATGCACAACAAGTTGCTAGAGGAATTGAATATTGGAAAACAACAATCCAAAAAACAAAATAGAATAAGGATAGTCTTATTATAAATGGATCCTAGCATTTAAAGTATTATCTTTAACTGATTATCAGCTTTGTACTAAGATTAGCTTGACGGCTATGGGTGACA
>CAVYAE010000046.1:0-3217 GCA_963766305.1 uncultured Bacteroidota bacterium | reverse complement strand
CTGGTACTACCCAAATTATACCCAACGGTTTGCGTTATGCGCATGTGGACGGCCCCGGAACGCTTCATAAATAAACGAAAATTTGATGAGAGAGTGATATTTAAATACCACCTTTAACTCAGCCATTGCTTATCAGCGCATTAGCGGTTAGTTGTTTTTTGATCCCGTTTTGGTTCATAATAAAGGAGAACTTTACCTGAATTAAATACCTTTGTCTTGTTGAGTCTGAGATTAAGTTGTTCGGTGGTCTGCGTGAATAAAGGAGTTCCTTGTCCTAAAACAATTGGATTTATTATAATTCTCTGTACTCGTCAATTAAGTCCAATTGACGGAATGTTGAAGCTAGGTTAGCACTTCCTATTATTATTAGGTCTAGGCCAATTAATTGTTTTAGCATTTCGACTTCTTCTTTAATATTTTCTTTGATTACAATGGTATTATTCCATTCAGCATTTGCAATTGTCCTTGAAAAAACAATTTTCAGCTTTGAGTTCATATGATTCGCAATGATTGGGTCGTTTGTTAAAACTGTTTGAGTTGTCCAGTAACTTACCATTAAATCGTAAGTTTTTCGTCCAAATATTAACGTGTCAACAGAATTTAGCTGTCCATCAGCAAATTCATTAAATTCCGTGTCTACTTTATGCCATTCTAAGCTGTGGTTTGCCCCTTCAAAATAACCATCAAGGCTCATCATGTTGAATAAGATAATTTTTCTCATTTTTTTCTATCCATTTATTTTTTATCTATAACAGTAGAAAATAATTTTGTGTCATATTGAAATTGACATTTTCACAAAAAGTATACTTTTTGTGTCAGGTACATATGGTGTCACAAAAGTTTATATTTTTACTTCTGTGTTATCACTAAACAATTTAGGACATTGAGTTTTTGCAAAATCAGACAGATATCCCAATGTATTACGTCTATTATATCCATAAACTATACCTGAATACTGAAATTAAATTTTGCTCCCATGATTTTGGTAATTCGGGAGAAAGTTTCAATAGTAATGATGAAAAATTAATCCTTTTTAATTTTAGGTTTTCGACCTTGTGCAATCATTGTATTCAAAATATATAAATTAGGAGAATAAATAGTTTTATCCTTAACGAGTATTTCCAGTTTTAATAACTCTTCTAAATCTCTTGAAATTGTTCGTTCAGAAACATTTGAATAAATTTTAGCTAATTTAATTGAAGTTTCCGGAATTTGATTAATCGTAAAACTGTTAAACATATTTAATTCCAAAGCTAAAGTTCGCCTCCTTTTATATACATCTTTTTTTACAGTTTTTACATCTGCGAATTTATCATATATGAATTTTTGCCAACTTATTTCGAATTGACTTTGTTGAATAATATCTAATGTTTGTTGTAATCCATCTCTAAAACCCAATAATGCATATTCAATAAATTCAGTTAAACTATTGGATTCCCGAGCCTTTTCTAATTGCCTGTAATATTCAGATCTAGTTAAATTATAATGATTTGATAATATGTGTGAAGCAATATTAGGATTATTTCCTCTTAATAAAATATAAAATTCTACTAACCTGCCGGTACGACCATTCCCATCACCAAATGGATGAATCCATTCAATATAAATATGAGAGACAATTGCTTGTAGTACAATATCACTAAATGTTTGAACATTATCCTGAAATTTAAATTCTTCTCGAAGCCATTTACAAAAAACACCAATGAGCTGAGGAACATCCCTATAATCCGGACACCTATACTTACCAACAATTACATCTGAGTTTCTAAATTGTCCTGGTATTGCATTGAAATGCTCACCTAAATCCCTGCCTACCATTTTATGGAATCTTAACAGTAATTCAGGTGTAACCAGTTGATCTGTGTCATTATTAATAACCTCTTGCAATAGTTCATTATATGCATTAATAATGTTTCTAACTTCAATTTCTTGATATTCCTTACTAGGAGGTAACTTTTGACCAGCCATTAATTTGTTAATTTCTTCATCAGTAAGGGTATTACCTTCAATGGCTGTTGTTGCTTGTGCCCCTTTAATTAATGCAATATTCATTAAATATTGATAATGATGAGGCATTATAGGGGTATTATTTATTGCTTTAACAAAGGCGTCACATTGACCCAAATAAAATGATGATTTACTTGTTATTTCCCATTGTTTTTTGAACATCAAATGTGGATAATTTCTATGTAAAACCATGGCTATAGTATTTGACATATGAATTGACAGTTCATATGACAAATATACTGTATGAATTGTCAAAAATCAAATTTATTCGAAAGAATTTAAAAAAATACAGTTTATAAAAAAGGTCTGTTTTACAAAATTGCATTTAATTTATTACTATTTAATGTCCAATAACTTGGTAATTATCATCTGTTAAAAAATTAATCACTCTCCTTAATTTTATTTGGCGATTTTTAATTTACTGTTATAATTATTGATGAGCTGTTGAACATGTTCATCCGGTGACATACGGATGTATTTAAAAAACTCCGTCTGAGTTTTATGTCCGGTGGCTGCCATGATGGATACGATACCACCACCGGATTTAAACTGGTTGGTAGCAAATGAACACCTTGCAGTTTGGCTGTTCATCATTTCGTGTTTTGGTATTTCTTTGGTTACCTTTAAATTGCCTTTGGTTTCCTCAACGGTAATTTTAGTATGTAACTCCGGGATAAGTTCACCCAATTCTTTGATGTACTTGTTAAGTTTCTGGTTTGATATTCCCGGAGGCACACCTTGTTTTCCTTCAATTATATACCGATCCAGCACCCGGCGAGATGGTGGTAATATTGGTGTAACAAAGGTCTTATTCGAACGGAATATTTGATTTAAATTCTTTGAGTAGTGCAATTGTTCGGACGTGTCCCTGGATGGTCTTTGTGGCAATGAACAGGCCTGTTTTAGGGTTAATCTTGTTTGCAAGCTTAATAATGGGAGCAACCAGTTTGAATTTATTATATCGAATTACTGCAAAAATGGGGGTATCTTCCTTTGATTTGGGTTGTCGCAGATTATAATTTACATTAAACATATTCCTTAGTATTAAATCAATAGTAAAGATGCGTAAAACGGAAACGTGTTGTCACATTTGTTGTCTTTTATTTTTAATCTCTCTTAATTTTATTCAATTTTGCTTAACTCAAAAAATCCATAAACCCCTGTTATTTTGGATATTTATGTAAAGAAAAGAGGTTACCCGGAAAACCGG
>CAVYAE010000045.1:0-5562 GCA_963766305.1 uncultured Bacteroidota bacterium | reverse complement strand
TCCTCTTCATTATTTCACTGATGGTTTTCTTTTGATGAAATATAGTGATATTAAATTACTTGTTACAAGGAATGATGTAACCAACCGGAATATTTTCTCCAATACAGTAAAAAATATTGAAGAAAAGAATATTACTAATTTAGCTATTATATACAATGATATTCCTATTGAAGGTGAATACAAGCATGGCTATAATTATTATTCAAAGGGGAAATACGGAAAACAATAATATTTTTATATTGCTTACAGGAGAAATTCCAAATCAATGAGGAACCAGTTCACTAATAAATTAAATCTCACTGTACTATTTATTTTTATAATTGCTCCGATTATTGGTTTTTTAAGTCAGACCTTACTTCATAAAGGATTTGACACCATTACCATTCCAATATTATTCATTTGTACAATTATACTGCTGATATTCCGGAAATCCCTTATTATGTCAAGGCCACTTGTCTGGCTGATGCTTTTTATGATATATACCATTATTTTTGACGGAGTACTTGTAAATAAAGAATATAATATTAGCTATTTTGTAAGTAACGAAATATTTGCCAGCGTGATGGTACTTTTTATCATAGAAAATACTTTTTACCCTGATAAATATATGAATGCAGGAATAATAATATCAGTACTCTTATTAATATTAGCTTTTATAGTTTCACTTGTTCAGGAGTTTGTAAATATTACATTTCTTGTAAATCCACTAGAGCAGGCAAAAAGTAAATTATTAATATCCTGGGACACTCGTATACCTTCAATATATACGTGGGTTGGTGCGGTATCAGCCCTTGGTCTTTGTTTTTTCCCCGTACTGGCTATTATTATAGAACGACAAATTAAGGACAAAAGCAAATTCCTATGGGTATTATTCATCATGGGAGCTGTTGTAGCTTTTGTTTCCAAGTCACGTTTTATAATGGTAAACTTTTTAATTTTGATCTTTCTGATCCCGTTATACCGGAAGGTGAATTTTTTATCAATTATAAAGTTTATTTTGATTGCGGTAATATTTACTGCTGCATTGTTAGGTGTTGCCAACTCATTAAAATTGAATGTAGGTAATATTGTTGAAAAGCGTATACTAGAAAGCGACAAGGGAGGCCTTACAAAGGGTGTTGCTAGTACCCGTCTGTTGGCTTTTGAGATTTTCGGAAAATTATATCTGGAAAACGCTGTTTTTGGAAAGGGAAAACTTCATGACTTTAATGGAGAAAGCAAGGATTACGACCTTGTAAGAGCTCTTGAAGGCCGATCATCCCAAATACATGTAGGTTTCCTTTCCCTGTTTTACTATTACGGACTTTTGGGTGGAGGCATATTTTTAGGTTTTATAATAACAATGGTAATACATTTGTACCGGTCTGCCAGGTTACACCAGCACTGGGGGCCTCTGTTCGGGTTTATTCAGTTTATATTGACAAATTTTACAGCTGTATGGCTTCAGATTTACTTTATGGGACTTATTGTATGCTTTATGTTTAACCAATACTATCTCCTTCAATATGAAAAATTAAACAAGCCAGAGAATGAACCTGACATCCATAATTAAAAAAATAATCGGTAAAGAAACCCGTACTTTAAAGGCTGTTAATAATATCTTTTTGTCTTTAATTGTTAAAGGAGTAAATGTTGGAATAGGTTTTGTAATGGTTCCACTTACAATACATTACCTTACCAAATATAAGTATGGTATCTGGATTACCCTTAGTGAACTTGTGGGTTGGTTTTATCTTTTCGACCTTGGTCTTGGAAATGGGTTCCGCAATAAATTTGCTGAAGCACTTGCAAAAAATGACATAAAACAAGCCAGGATTTTTGTAAGTACTACTTATTTCATACTAGGTTTAATTTCATTAAGTCTTTTTATAATATTCATAATAATTAATCCTTTTTTACCCTGGACCCGAATCCTGAACTGCAGCCCGGATCTTTTTAATGAGATAAGTACATTGGTGGTTTTTATAGTTGGCTCATTTTGTATGCAATTTGTCCTAACTCTAATGAAAACGATTTTATCAGCAGATCAAAAAACTGCCATGGGTGAAGTAATAGATTTATCCGGTAAAATACTCTCTTTTTCCATTGTAATTATTTTATTGAACACTACAAGCAATTCACTATTATACATGGGTATAGGTTTAAGTATTTCACCATTGTTAATGTCGTTGCTTGCTACTTTTTATTTCTTCAACGGAAAATACAAACATGTAAGGCCCAGTTATAAATTAATTCATTTCGAATCTATAAAAGGAATTGTTAACCTTGGGATTAAGTTTTTTGTAATTCAACTTGCCGGAATAATACAATATGAAACATCCAATATAATAATTACCCAGTTATTTGGACCTGCTAAAGTTACCCTGTATTCAATACCTTTCAAATATTTTCAGATTATCACATTGTCCTTTAACATCATTGCAACTCCTTTATGGTCAGCCTTTACAGAGGCATGGACAAAAAAGGATATGGATTGGATCCGGGTAACTATTAAAAGAATGAATTATATTTGGTTTGGATTTTTATTCCTGGCAGCTTTAATGATATTCGGATCAACAGTAATGTACAAAGTATGGTTAAGAAAAGAGTATATGGTAGTTCCGTTTAGCTTGACATTAACAATAGGAATGTATGTTTTATCGAAAGCCTTTGGAACAGGATATGTCTTCTTCCTGAATGGAATTGGTAAAGTCAAACTGCAGTTTTATTTTTCTATAATAACTGCCATTCTAAATATACCTCTTTCTATATTATTTGCTAAATATTTAAACATGGGCTTAGCAGGTATTGTATTATCCACGTGGATATGTTCTATTTATGGTGCATTACTGGGGCCATTTCAATACAGGAAGGTTATGAACGGGACAGCAAAGGGAATCTGGAATAAATAAACGAATAACCAAATAAACCTAAATAACACCATATGAAAATATTATGGTTTAGCAACAGCCCTGTTTCAGCAAATGCACTAAAGAAAATGAATTTCGTTGGTGAAAGCTGGATTGTTGCCCTGGAAAAACTTATCAGTAAAAGAAATGACATTGAATTGGGTATAGTTTTTCAGAATAGTTCCGTTAAAACAATAGAAAAACATATTATAGACAATACCAAATATTTTATTTGTCCAAGGAGTACAGGAATGTTTAAACGTAAATACTGGTTTGGAAGTAAATATTCCAATATGGACAACTGGGCGTTACCTTTTTATTTGAAAGTTGTTTCTGAATTTAATCCTGACATAATTCAAATATTCGGAACTGAAAACAATTACGGACTAATAGTCCCACATGTTTCAATCCCTGTTATATTTCATATACAAGGTATAATACTCCCTTATAACAGGAAATATTTTGCTGGTGTTTCACTTATAAGGAGCATCATTTCCACAAGGTTAAAAAGCTGGATTAAAGGCGAAACAGTACTTCACCACCTTAAATATTTAAAAGAAATTGAAAAAAGAGAAAACCTGATTTATTCCTTTGGTAAATATTTTTTAGGAAGAACGGACTGGGACAGATATAACCTTATCTCCAGAAACAAACATGCGCTATATATACATTGCGAAGAATTATTAAGACAGGAATTCTTTGAAAATTCCTGGGACTATATAAAAGATGAAACTATAAATATTGTTTCCATTCTCAGGGCAGACATATATAAAGGATTCGACCTTATACATGAGACCTCTGAAATATTACAAAATCATAACATTAAGTTTACATGGCAGGTAATTGGAACACCTGAAAATGATGGCCTTGTAAGATTGTATAAGAAAAAATACCATGGAGCACTTAACAAAAATATTAAATTTCTTGGGGGAAAAAGTGCTGAGGAAGTAGTATCAATATTAAAAAACAGCCATTTATTTATTCACCCTTCATACATTGAAAACAGCCCAAACAGCGTTTGTGAAGCTATGTTGCTAGGAATGCCGGTTATTGCAACTGCTGTTGGTGGTGTGGCTTCACTTATCGACAATAATAAAGAAGGTATTTTACTGCAGGAAGGAGACCCATGGGCAATGGCAGGTGCCATTATGGACCTTTGTTCGAATCCTGTCAAAATGGTCAGCATGGGCCAAAGAGCCAGAGCCAGAGCCATGGAACGGCATAATGCCGATGCAATTGTAAGTAACCTTATTTCAACCTACCAAAATATTATTAATAATTATGCCGGACAATGAAATTGTATTTCCAAAGGTTTTGATTCTTGGACAGACTTTTAATCTGTCTTCCGGTAGCGGAATCACAAAAACAAACCTGTTCATGGGGTGGCCGAAAGACTCTATTGCCGTGGCTACCTATGAAACCGGATTGCTGGAAAATAAAATATGTGATAAGTTTTATTTATTGGGCGACAAAGAACACCGTTACTGGAAAATATATAAAGTAAAGGAAAAATCAAGGGCAGTAACTCTCAACACTGAAAATATAAAACCTGATGAGACAGTACCCCGGAAGATAACACATGCCTCATCAGTAAAAGGACAAATACATTTACTCCGTAATTTCTTTATAAGGTTTTGGGGCTTGCATTACAGGGCACGCAGATTAGTTGTTTCAGATGAACTGACTGAATGGATTAATCAGTTTAAACCTGACTGTCTCTACACCAATTTACATGAATACAGATTCATGAAATTTACTGATGAGCTTGCAGCAAAAACGGGCATTCCCCTTGTAATTCATATTATGGACGACTGGATGCCTGCCATTGAGCCTTTTGGCCTGTTTCATTATTACTGGTTAAGGAAAACAGATAATCTTTTTCGTAAGCTTATTGGTCAGTCGGCACTTAACCTGAGCATTTGCCAATATATGTCAGATGTTTACCTTAAGAGGTATAAGACAGCTTTTATTCCTTTTCATAACTGCGTGGATATAACTGAATGGTTGCCCGACAGAAAAAATAACACTGCCCATTCGGAAAATTTTGTTGTCCTCTATGCAGGACGCATTGGTCCCGGCACCTCAACGTCAGTGCTGGACATTGCCATGGTTATAGAACGGTTGGCAGCCCGGGGCTCGAATATCAGATTCGAAGTTCAGGCAAATAATATGACCCCGCAATTTATTGCCAGGCTTAAAAAACTAAAGTATACGAAAATTAACAATTTTTTACCTTACGCCGGATTGCCGGAGAAGTATAAAAGTGTGCAGCTTTTGGTGCTGCCTATGGATAAGGATAAATTCAACCTATCGTACATACATTTGTCTATGCCTACAAAAGTTCCGGAATACATGGCCTGTGGCACACCTACTATGGTTTATGCCCCAAAAAATACTGCTTTATACGAATACGCCCGTTCATCGGGTTGGGCACATACAATAGTTAATGATGGAAAAATTAGCAATCTTACACAGGCCTTAAAAGATTTGTACAGTAATGAGAACCTGAGAAAGGAGCTTACAGCCCAGGCCATTAAAATAGTTCATCAAAACCACGACAGAGATACAGTCAAAAGAACTTTCCAGAATACTATTGCAGAGAGAGTATTAAAGAAGAGAAGTAAGTGGTAAGGCATTGATAAGGAACAATAAATAAGCATTGCATGAAGATATT
>CAVYAE010000044.1:0-57815 GCA_963766305.1 uncultured Bacteroidota bacterium | reverse complement strand
TATTCCGGACTTCCTCCAAAATTTGGAAAACGCAATCCCTGCACTTCCACTGTATCACCTGGATTATATCCTGAAATTTTGTCATTTGCCACTACTTTCATAACAACCTGTGCTTCAATAAGCAACTGGCTTATAATAAAAATAAATACCAATATTATAAATTTCATAACAGGAATTTTATTATATTTATTTATCAAGCTTTCAAAATTGATGCCACCTGTTTAAAAAAATTAAACAGATGATTGATTTTTATCAAATAGATATGTTGATTCAATAATTGTACCTATAAAATTATAAAAATAATTAGGAAAAAAGGTTAATATTATTTTTTGGTTTCGCAATTCACATTAATTTTGAGCGTTAAAAATATATAATTCTGATAATATGTCTAGAGAAGAAACGTTAGAGGAAATGGTAGCACGCCGTAACAAGCGACTATTGAGCTTTTTCACCATGCATGGATATAATGTCCGTTTAGTGGGAGATGAGCAAAAACCTGCCGTAATCTTAAATGAAGCAGTAGTATTGTCTTGTTATGTTAAAAACTTTGATCTACATTTTACAATGGAACCTTTTAGCGATGAGATTGTAAGAAGTTTTAAGCTAAAACACGAACCTGATGTAACAAAACATGAGTTACAAGAAGCTATAGATTTATGTGTGCACCGTCCTGTATATAAAATTAAACTTGTAGGATCCGATTTATTTTTGGTAGGTTACAATTATCTTAACAGTGAGGATGCAGTTGGCCGGTATCCTGTTTTTGCAAAACATAAACCTAAAGTGTATTTCGATAAAGAATATGCCGTTAAATTAGTAGAGAGCCTAAGTAATGACGGGTATAACCTTCTTATAGTTTAATAATAAACAGGGTTTATTGTCCCACTAATTTCATAATAGGTTGTCCTACTGATGCATTTGGGCTTGCAATGTTTAGAAAATAACTTATAGTTGGTGCAATATCCTCTATATCAACCTTATCAAAAATAGTTGAACGTTTTATTCTCCACCCGTACCAAATCAATGGCACATGAGTGTCGTAGCTATATGAAGAATTGGCGCTTGCCGACTCACCATTTTTTTCAATCCATCCCGGATCAAGGTTTATTAATATATCCCCTGATCGTTTTTGATTAAAGCTTTTCTGTATTTTTGAAAAAACTCCATCCGAAAAGTATTCTGATTGCAGGGAGGTAGCTGTTACAGTATTTGCTATACCGGTAAACTGAAGTAGAAACTGTGCAACTTTTTGTTGTACATCTGCAAGATTAAGTTTTGAATCTTCAATTAAATCACGGTTAAGGAAAAGTTGCTGTGCATAATATGCTTTAATCCATTCCCCTCTTCCATATACGGCATTCATATAACTTTTCAACAATGAAATAGCTTCATTTTGACTGAAATGACCTACGGGCACACCTTTATCGGCAAGATAATCAGGGTTTTGTGAAACTCCATGATCAGAAGTTAAATAAATAAGTACATTTTGTTTGCCAATTTCCTTGTCTATAAATTCAAGAAAATGTGCAAGATCTTCATCGAGCCTGAGATAGGTATCCATTACTTCAACAGATTCGGGGCCAAAATTTTGTCCTATGTATTCTGTTGATGAAAACGATACTGTAAGAAGGTCAGTACAATCATTTTTACCGAGATTTTCGTTAACTACAGCTGCTATGGCAAAATCTTTAGTATAGGTATTACCATATGGTGTATATTTAAGTATATAGTACTTTTTTTTTGCTTTCGGGCTTGTACTTAAAGTAGCCAGATTATATGGGAAAATATGCTGATCTTCTATTCCTGTTTCATATTTATTATCGTCAGGCAGACATCTGTCGGCATAGTCAGCTATTGGATATTTAGTATCCCAGGTATGAGTCAGGTACACATCAGCTATTTTTTTTTCGTTAAAATCTTTAACCCACTGTGGTAAATCCTGCATATAAAATGAACTTGTTACCCAGTTACCACTCTCATCATCATACCAGTAGGATGCATTGGCCGTAACACCGGCAGACAGTATAGCTGATTTTCCCTGCAGAGAAATTCCAATTACTTTCGGTTTCATATTGTTAGCAAGCCTCAATTCGTCACCTATTGTTGTTGTAAGCAACTGCCTGGGAGACATACGGCCCGCGTCATAACTACCACCTACGGTATTTACAGTTTCGTCGGCCACACAGTTAACAACTTTATCTTTAAGCCTTATGTACCATTCCTCTGAAACAATACCATGATAGGAGGGAGTAGTACCAGTAGAAATAGTTGCCTGCCCTACGGCTGTTTGAGTAAACAGGTAATTGTAATTGGTATTTTTACAATATGTCCCTTCATTTAATAAACGTTTGAACCCTCCATCCCCAAATTTGTCCCAGTATTTTTGAATATAATCACAACGCATTTGTTCTACCACAATACCTATGATAAGTTTCGGCCTGTCACCCGGAATCTTTGGCTCAGTCTGAGCTATAATTGTTGAATAAAAGGAAATAAAGGAAATTACTGAAAGGGTTATTCTGTACATAATTTAATTGTTAAATGACTGATCAATAATAAATTGTCAATTTTCAATGATCCTTTTAAATCAATTATTTATCATTGGAAATCGACAATACCTTAAAAATCAATTATAAATTGTCAATTTTCAATTATACCTGATACCTTTAAAATCAATATTTTATCAGGTGTAATCGACAATACAAATAAAATCAATAATTTATTGTCAATGATACCTTTAAAATAAATATCTTATAATTTAAAATTTCCGGACTTGTTTTTTATACTTTGTGAACAGGATAAATAGCAAAATCAAACATTAAACCTGAAATGCATGATGTCTCCATCCTGGACTATATAATCCTTTCCTTCCACAGATATTTTTCCTGCTTCCCGGCAGGCAGATTCTGATCCCAGTGCAATATAATTTTCATATTTAATTACTTCGGCTCTTATGAATCCTTTTTCGAAATCTGTGTGTATTATCCCGGCTGCCTGGGGCGCTTTAATACCCTTAACAAAGGTCCATGCCCTGGTTTCATCAGGACCGGTAGTAAAATATGTCTGCAGTTTAAGAAGATTATATGCCGATTTAATAAGTCTGGTTACTCCGGATTCTTTTAAACCCATCTCTTCAATGAACATCTGCCTTTCATCAAAATTGTCCAACTCAGCAATCTCAGCTTCCGTTTTAGCAGCAACTATGAGTATTTCAGCCTGCTCAGCCTGAACAGCCTTACGAATTGCCTCGACGTATTTATTTCCACTTACAGCACTTTTCTCATCTACATTGCATACATATAATACCGGTTTACTGGTTAGCAAAAAAAGATCATGAGCAAGCTTTTGGTCTTCCTTATTGTCCAAAAGTATGGTTCTGGCTGATTTGCCCTGTTCCAGTGCTGATTTATACTGAACCAGTATTTCATGCAACCTTTTTGCAGATTTATCTCCTCCGGCTACAGCTTGTTTCTGAACTTTTGCTATCCTGCCTTCTATAGTTTCAAGATCTTTTATCTGAAGTTCCATGTCTATAATTTCCTTATCACGGACAGGATCAACTGACCCGTCGACATGAGTGACATTATCATCATCAAAGCAGCGGAGCACATGAATAATTGCATCAGTCTCACGGATATTTGCAAGAAATTTATTGCCTAATCCTTCACCTTGGCTGGCACCTTTGACTAAACCAGCTATATCTACTATTTCGACATTTGTAGGAATTACCCGCTGTGGTTTATCAATTTCCGCAAGTTTTATCAATCTCGCGTCAGGAACAGTTATTACTCCTACGTTAGGCTCTATAGTGCAAAATGGAAAATTAGCCGCCTGAGCTTTGGCATTTGATAAACAATTAAATAATGTTGATTTTCCTACATTTGGTAATCCAACAATTCCACATTGTAACCCCATAAAAATTTAATAAAATTCGGGCACAATTTACGCGAAATAACCCGATAATTATATTTGATTCAAAAATTCCTTAATATTTAAATCTATAATATGCCAAAATCATTGAGTTCTGAAGTTAATAAATGAAAAATGTTCTTTAATTGACTTATTATTTATCGGAATTGATAACGAATTATACATTTTTACGTAAACGATAATTGAAATGAAATGCCTGAAGGCAAATTTCCGGTATTATATTTCCGGAAATCTGAACTGGCAGCCATTAATTAATTAGAAAATTGATCTATCCATGGAAACTTCCTGTCGTGAACAATATAATTGGCGAAATAAGATTATTTTGATAGTGGAAGATGAAGATTTAAATTTCAGGGTTCTTCAAATTTCACTTAAAAATACAAATGCAAATATTATAAGGGCTGTTAATGGTAAGGATGCAGTGGACAAATTAAATGAAAATAAAAATGTGGATATAGTGTTAATGGATATCCAAATGCCAGTTATGGACGGGTATGAAGCACTTTCAATTATTAAAAGGGATTACCCCCATATTCCGGTTATTGCCCAGACTGCTTATGCCATGATGGAAGAAAAAAAACGCTGTCTGGAACTTGGGTTTGATGATTATATTTCTAAACCAATAAAATTCAATGATTTATTTGCAAAAGTTGACCAGCTGTTTGAAAAAAATATTACAAACTCGTGAACTAATAAACTTTGCTTTTAGCCGGGTAATTCAATAATTTAATTAACAATTATTTACCAGAGGTTTTCTCAAACCTTTTCAAAGCAACTTTAATTAAATAGTAAGAAATTATAATAATTAAAGGCCAGCTGAGAAACCATAATATTGCTGTTGTGTACATAAGTCTCGTTTATTCGTTTATAATTTCATTAGTAATCAGTAATTTGTCAATATTTTCACATTTAATACACATGGCTCTCATTACTAAGTTCTTCAGTAGTGATTTTTTTATTATTTATTGATTTCCATGCGCTAAATATATATATAAGTACAAATGGTACCAATAAGGATACATAACTCATTGCTGTTAAAGTATAATGACTTGAAGAACTATTTTGAATAGACAATGAGCTTTGCAAATTGAAAGTGGATGGATAGAATGAAGTATTGTTTAAGCCTGCTATTAAAAGTAAAGCAAATACAGTAAGTATTGTTCCAATTCCCGCATGCCAGATTCCTTTTGTGTATGTCTTTATTAATGAAATTATTATGCCATAAAGTACAAGTAATACTCCAGCAAGAAAAATAATACTTACAACGGGCATTGCGAGGAAGTTGTGAAGGTATTTGAATGGTTCCATAAAAACCACTTTTGTATGCGGATCAATTGCAAAGCCTTTACGCAACAGTAAAATAGCAGTAAACAAAAGAAAGAATACAACGAAAGGAACTGCATTGTACCATAATTGTTTTTTTGACCTGGCAAAAATCAAATCGTCCTGAATAGTATTCATAAAATATAATATGGCCAATACCCTTGCCAGGAAGAAAACAGTGAGCCCCAGGGAAAGATTGTGTATATTAAGAGCAGCTTCAAGGCCATGCCATGGGTTTTCCCAGCGGGATTGGTTAAGGTCGTTGACAGAAAATGCTGAACCTGTGAAAAAAGTTCCAACAGCAGCTCCTATTAAAATAGTACCGAGAGCACCATTAAGGAAAAGAAAAACTTCAAAGGTCTTTGATCCCAGAATATTGTTAGGTTTTGTCCTGTATTCAAAAGATATGGCCTGAACAACAAAACAAAATAATATAAGCATCCAAACCCAGTAAGCACCTCCGAAACTTGTGGAATAAAACAACGGAAATGATGCGAAAAATGCTCCTCCAAAAGTTACGAGCGTTGTAAAAGTGAATTCCCATTTACGACCAAGGACGTTAACAATAAGAGTTCTTTCAGATTCAGTTTTTCCGAGTGTATAAATAAGGGTTTGTCCTCCCTGGACAAACATAAGAAATACCAGTATACTACCAAGAAGTGAGATAATAACCCACCAATATTGTTGCAGTGCCAAATGTGATAATGTTTCGAACATAATTAATTTCCTCCTTCAGATTTTGGGCCTAGTTTTATTTGTTTGATCATGATAGAGATTTCTGCAATCAAAAGTGTAGTAAAGAGTATTGCAAATAACCAGAAGGTTATTTGTACTGCACTTGCATTTATCTGTGATACAGCAGCAACTGTAGGCAGATAATCCTGTATAACCCATGGTTGACGACCAACTTCGGCAACTACCCAACCAGCCTGACCGGCAAGATATGGTAGGGGTAGGGTCCACAAAGCAAGCCTTAGAAATTTCTTTTTGGATTCTATGTTATTTTTTAAGGTATAAATTAAAACAAGGATAAAAAACAAAATGAAATAAAATCCTAAAAAAACCATGAGGTGAAAACTGTAAAAAGTTAATGGTACATTAGGTATAAGACTATCAGGGTCATTTAAAAAACCATACCCAAAATACCTGAAATATTCATTATTAAATTTCGGATCATCAAATTTGAGCCTGAGTTCCTTTGCTTTGACAGTATCTTTTTTGGCTAGTGCTTCCTTATAGTCTTTAAGCACATTTCTTGCAATTCTTCCACGTTCAATTTTTTCTTTTGCTGACATAACATCAGCTGACTGATTGCCATTGATCATATCATTTATTCCCGGTACATAAGCATTCGGGTCGAGGTAAGCAAGATATGACAATAGGTTGGGTACTTCGACCTTTATTTTGATTTCAGGAAGGTAGTTTTTTGAATTTTTAGGTTCACCTGATACCACTCCAAAAGCAACAAGAGGTACTCCCTTGGACCCATCATATAAACCTTCGAAAGCGGCAAATTTCATAGGTTGCTGGTTAGCTATATTACGTGCCGAGCTATCTCCTGTAGTGGCAGTAAACACGGTAGCAACAAGACCAAAAACACCTGCTACCACAATACTTCTTTTTGCAAAAACAATTTCTCTTTTTTTAAGGAGGAACCAGGCACTTATAGCAACCACAAATATAGAAGCAGTGGTAAAACCTGAACTGATAGTATGGAGGAATTTTGTATAAGCCATAGGGGAAAAGAGCACATCCCAGAAATTTATCATTTCATTACGGGCAGTGTCGGGATTGAAGTGCATACCTGCAGGATGCTGCATCCAGGCATTGGCGACCAGTATCCAGAGAGCTGAAAGATTGGCGCCAATGGCAACCAGCCAGGTGGAAATTAAATGATAGCGGGGACTAACTTTATTCCATCCAAAAAACATTATAGCTATAAAAGTGGATTCCATAAAGAATGCCATTATTCCTTCTATAGCAAGAGGGGCTCCAAAAATATCTCCTACAAACCAGGAATAATTTGACCAGTTGGTACCGAACTCAAATTCAAGGATAATACCTGTAGCAACACCTATTGCAAAGTTTATCCCGAATAATGTCATCCAGAATTTCGTTATCCGTTTCCATTCAGGGTTACCGGTTTTAATATATATGGTTTCCATGAAAGCCACAATAAATGACAAACCCAGAGTTAAGAGGAACAAAAAGAAAGTGGTAAATGGCTGTAAGTGCAAATTGGCCCTTGACCAGTCTACAAGTGATGAATTTACATGATCAATCATAATAATTTATGTTTAGCGGGTTAGTTGATCTATGATGTAGTTTGAACGTTCCTTTGTGTATTGAAATTTTTCTTCAGAAAATCGTGAAAGAAATAGCTTTAAAATGGCGAACATAATAAACAATTTGATTATTATTATGGTCCATAGCTTTTTTCCCACTGTCATTTCACGGAATCCATTATAATAAAAATAATAAATTTTTTTTAACATGCTTATCATATTTTTCTATTTATATTTAGACTACATAAAATTTACTGCAAACTTCTGTAAGCAACCAATCAATCAAAATTAAGAATAAATTGTCCATTGGAAATTATTTGGCATGATAATTGTATTATTTTAAGCGAATGCGTTTTTTTTAATATTCAATTTATTACCTCTGGACTACAGCAGGTAATTCAAAAAACAACCGGTAATTGTTCCGCAGACAGGTTAAATTGTATCGGTTAAATCAATAAGTATTTAGTATATATACTATTATTAGTTTCAAACAGTTGACTCATTAACTAACTAACTGGTTTGTAATTATAAAGATTTTTTTAATAGTTTATAATGTTTAATTATTGTTTAACCTTAAATTTAATTTTATGAAAGTTTTAAATTTTGTTTCAGTTGCCTTATTAGGCAGTGTATTAGCAGTATCTACTGCTTTTGGTAATAATGGTCTCAATGTAAAAAACAGCAACGTATCTGTAAGAGATCAGATAGGATCTACATTAAGTAACATAAATGTAGAATCAAATGGAGAAGTTTATATATATTTTAATGTATCCGGCAAGGATGGATTTAAATTGTTAAAGGTTACAGGATCAGATGAAAACCTTGTTAAGGAAGTTAAAAATCAGCTTCAAAATCAAAATTTTGTTATACCGGAAGGTACAGCAGGAAGTTTTTATTTAAAAGTTAGCTTTAAAAACGGTGATGTTGCTGATAACTCCTTATCTGATGAAGAATTATTAAGAAAAGCTTATTTCGCTGCCCTTGCAACAGTTAATGTTCCCAATGGTACGGTAACGCTGCATGTTCAGTGTTGATGGCAACAGACTTAAAGTTAACAAAGTTGACGGTACGACCAGGTTATTGGTATCAGAAGTTGAAAACACTTTTAATAAATCAGCCGTGTTTTGCCTACTTGAATTAACTTATCAAAATTATCAGATGGATATCAAATTTTAATTAACCAATTAAAACTCGGACCATGAAGTTTTCAGAAAATAATCCCACTAACCAAGCTTTAGCCCTAAAAGGAAAGCGGTTAGATGGGAATTTATATTTTTTATCGATCTTATCCACAAGATTTAATACGGATTCGATTCTATCCATATCAGTTGCTTCATTAAAACCTGACACCTCAGTCAGAATTATCCTTACATTTCCTTTGTATTTCCTGTCAAACAGTTCGTCTTCTTTCATTCTAAAACCATTTTCATCTTTAGCCATAAACCTGCATGCACATGCTATGGAAACCAATATCCTGTCGTACGGCAAACCCAGTTCTTTTGCCAGTTTTACTGCACCTGCAAGACGGTCTTCAGGCCCCAGTTTGCGGTTCAAATCGCAACCAACACGGAAAATTGTATCTCCCAGGGCTTTATTTTTAAAACGGTAAATCAGATCACCAATATGGCCGGTCAATACATCCAATGTAAATTCATCAGGATATTTTTTTATTAAAATATCTGCAGCCTGCAACATAGTCAATCTCACATAATTTAAAACTTGCTGAACACTCAGGATTTCATACAGATAGGTAAATCCCGGGTTGAATATATAGCCGACATAAGCAGTTGTGGCATGTCCCAGGTTATGGATAAATAACTTTCGGTCGACCCAGGCTTTCATATTCTCTTTTGGTGATAATCCTTCTATTTCAGGAATTGAATTTTTAAAGGCCTTTTTGTCGAGGATTAAGTTATTGTAGGGCTCGGCGAATACCTGAAGTATGTCTTGTTCCATATCTTTTTTAGACATTATAGGAACCATTTTTCCAATACTGGTTTCTACCAAACCGATTAATTCATTTAAAGGATAATCATCCGGAAGTATTTTTTTTAGTTCTCCGTGGAAATATTCCGCTGCATTACGCAAGTTTTCAGCAATAATGACATCGATAGGTAATTGGCCAAATTCATTGAATCTTTTTAGCAACCCTTTTGCCAGTAATGGGAAAAATGACTTCAAACCTTGCTGACCAACCGAAACAGCAATAATATCTGCCCCGGCAACCTCATCAGCCACCTTTGGCTCATCTGTCGCCAAAACACCACGAACATTCTTAATGTTGATCACTTCATCCCTGCCTTCAGATTTAATGATCACATTGTAATTTCTTTTTTCATTCATTTGTTCAATCACAGGCTTAAAAACATCCACAAATACTACCTCGTATCCTCCACGGCTAAACAGCTGTCCTATAAATGACCGGCCAATTTTTCCAGCTCCAAAGAGTACCAATTTCCTGTTTATATTTTTCATTAATATTGATTTTATTATCTTTAAATAATTTTAAAAGGTATTAAAATAAATATTTATTTGAAATGAAAAGAAGTGAAATTAACCATTTGATACGGGAATCTATTCAGTTTTTTAAATCCATGAAGTTTAATCTTCCTCCATGGGGTTATTGGACTCCTGAGGCCTGGAAAAATAATCCCGGATTGTACGGTGAAATTAAATCCAACATGCTGGGATGGGATCTTACTGATTTTGGGAGTGGTGATTTTCATAAAACAGGACTTATCCTCTTTACTTTACGCAATGGAAATTTGAATCTGGACCATAAACCTTACGCGGAAAAGGCAATGATTGTTGAAGAATTGCAGGAAACACCCATGCATTTTCACTGGAATAAAATGGAAGATATTATTAACAGAGGAGGCGGTAATTTAGTAATTGAATTATTCAATTCTACAAATGACAGAAAATTTTCTGAAGACAAAATATTTATAAAAACAGACGGGTTATTAAGAACTGTTGAGCCGGGAGGTAAAATTGTTTTAACTCCCGGAGAGAGTATATGCCTGGAACCTGGAATATATCACCGGTTTTATGGAGAAGTTAATCATGGTAAAGTGTTTGTAGGAGAGGTAAGTGCTGTAAATGACGATAACAATGATAATTGTTTTTATGATAAGGTAGGCAGGTTTCCTGAAATTGAGGAGGACGAACTTCCTGTTCATCTCCTGGTTTCGGATTATGCTAAATATTTGTAATGATGGATGACGGTATTATACATGTCTCAGGTACAGGATGTGCATTAGCCGATTTCTTATATACTAGGGTCAGGTTTGACAGTCCCCGGTTTGCAAAATATATGTCTGTAAAAGATGGGGACGGTGGTATCAGTCCCGGTAAATTAGTTTTTACTGAAGAACTTGAAAAATTTGCAGGCAGGCCGTATAGGGAAATTTTATCTGAATTAATAGGTACACAGTCCTTTGAAGGTTTTAACATAGGAGGTCCGGCTATAGTTTCCATGATCCATGCTTCCCAGTTACTGTCACAGGGACCGTTTAAAGTCAGCTTTTACGGATGTACAGGTGATGACGAGGTAGCAGGGTACATTCACAATATTATAAGTAAAATTCCTATAGACTGCACAAACTATATAAAACTAAACAGCTTACCTACAGCATTTACTGACGTTCTTTCAGATCCTGTGTATGATAATGGAAATGGAGAGAGGTCTTTTATTAACAATATAGGGGCTTCTTTGCATTATTCAGCCGAAATGCTGCCTTCCGGCTTTTTTAATGCCCACATAGTTTGTTTTGGCGGTACGGCACTGGTGCCTCAGATTCATGACCAGCTGACCATGCTTTTAAATAAAGCCAAAGAAAATGGATGCATAACAATAGTAAATACTGTATTTGATTTTCGCAATGAAAAAAATAATCCCGGTAATCCCTGGCCTTTAGGGGATACCGAAGAAAGCTTTAGACTTACTGATGTTTTAATAATGGATGCAGAAGAAGCTATAAAGATCAGCGGTAAAAAATCTGTAGAAAAAGCTGCAGACTATTTCAGCCATCAAAAACTATCCTCCTTTTTCATTACAAACGGAAGTAAAAACGTTTTTGCCTATTCAAACGGACAATTTTTCGATTATATTGGTTTAAACCAATATCCTGTTTCGGATTTAATTGTAAATGAACTCAAAAACGATTTAAGGAAAGGGGACTCAACAGGTTGTGGCGATAATTTTGCAGGGGGTATAATAGCTTCTGTTGCTATGCAGTTACAAAGGAAACATCACGGTCCGTTTAACATGTTTGAAGCTTTGTCATGGGGTATTGCTTCCGGCGGTTTTGCCTGTTTTTATTTGGGAGGTACGTATCAGGAAAATAAAAAAGGTGAAAAACTGGGAAAAATAAAACATTATCAGGAAGCTTATTTAAGTCAAATAGATCAGAATATTAAATAATTAACTTTAACAACTAAAGTTCCTAAATAAAGTAATATGACTAAAACCACTCTTGCATCTGAACTACAGGTACAGAAAATCCTTGAAGATAAGATTCCCGAAAAGTTTATAAATCAAAATAAACATGTTAATCTTATAACATTAACCAATAATAATGGAATAATTGTTCAATTAACCAATTACGGTTGCAAGATTGTGAGCATTTATTCTCCTGACAAACATCAACAATTGTCGGATATCGTTCTCGGCTATGACACCATAAATGACTATCTGAATGGTAATCCATACTTTGGAGCACTTTGCGGAAGATATGCCAACAGGATCGCAGGCGGTAAACTTCCTGTAAATGACAAAATATTTCAGTTGCCCATAAACAATGGTCCAAATTCTCTGCATGGTGGTCCGGAAGGGTTTAATACGAAATTTTTCAATGTTTCCTCAGTTGAAAGCCAAAAGGTGAGGTTTAACTACATAAGCAAGGATGGTGAAATGGGATATCCCGGCAACCTTGAGGTCAATATAACATATTCACTTACACAAGATAATGAGTTTTGTATCGATTTTGAAGCAACAACAGATAAAGATACTCATGTGAATATGTGTTCCCATTCATTCTTTAACCTGGCAGGTGAAGGTAATGGTAATATAACAGATCATGAAATCCTCATTAATAGCGACAGATATACTCCTGTTGACCAAAATTTAATTCCAACAGGAGAATTGGTTAAAGTGTCGGACACTCCGATGGATTTCACTAAAATGACAAAAATAGGTTCCCATATTGACGACGTTTTCGACCAGCTCAAATATGGTGCAGGGTATGATCATAACTGGGTATTGAACAAGAACGACAAAGAATTGGGGTTGGCAGCAGTTTGTTATGAACCTGGTTCAGGAAGATTGATGGAAGTATATACTACCCAGCCGGGTTTGCAAATGTATACAGGTAACTGGCTTGATGGCAGCGACAAAGGAAAAGGCGGGAAAATTTATAACAAACGTAGTGCTTTGTGTCTTGAAACTCAACATTTCCCTGATAGTCCTAATAAACCTGGTTTCCCTTCCACATTGCTAAGGAAAGGTGAAAAATACAAACAAAAATGTATTTATAAGTTTTCTGTAAGGTAATATTTGGGTAATAGATAGATTATTAGTTAATTGTCCAGTCATTTTATTTTTTAAACATTTTGTTTAAAAATTGTTCAAAATTTTCGTGTTAGTTAACATGCTTTTTAAAATAATAATATTATTTTGGCAACATGTTAATACAACTAACTAAACTGCAATTTTGATACAATATATAATTGACTAATTAACTAATTAATTAAAAGAACCAATTCTCAGCTATTATGATAAAACATACTATCGATAAAGAGATTAACGGTATTAATTTCAGAATTCTCTATATAACAGAGCAATATAATCTAAATTCTATATTTTCTGTAAGAAACAGGAGTTTTTATTATATTTTGGTAAATATTGACAGTTTCTCAGTTTTGAAAGAAAACAGAGAATATTTTGATTTGCCTGAATTTAGAATTGGGAATCTTATGTCGGAGTATTACTCAAATCAAAAGCTTTTGATTGCAAAGAGGATTGCAGAATTGGAAATGCAGGAAGTATCTGCATAGATTTATATTACTTCAGTATATTCATAAAAATTAAAAGGTAGATTTATTTGTGATTCAATTGTTTTTCCTACTTCATAAATATCTTCATCGCCTTCTTCATAAAACCAGTTGATGGTTATTCTGGCCGGTACGTATTTATCTTTTATCAGTGTCATAAGGTTAAATATCTGAACTAATCCACTGGTATTAAGATATTCCAATTGAATATCAATATTAACTGCACCAAAGTTGTTATTTTTAAAGATTTTAATTACCGGACTAAAAAATGTAAAAGAATCTTCTATAAAACACCTCCCTTTCATTGAAATTTTACCATTAGGATTCAGCTCTACCCTGGGAGAATTTTTTGTGGCTTCGATTAGCAGCGGTTCCATAGTATGTAAATTTTTCAGATATTGTTAAGTGTCGCTCTTACATTACGTATTCTATTTAAAAAATGTTTGGATTAATATTAAAAATTTAAGAAAGCTCTTACTATTCGCTTTTCTTTTTATTTGGCCCTCTTTTCTTTTTTTCTTTAATTTCTATACTACCTGTTTCAAGAAATTCTTTATATTTCTTCTGTACGGAGTAACTTGCATCAAAATACAAAGTTTCAATTATACTTTTGAAAATATTATCAAGGTTTTTCAAACTTTCAAAAGTGATATATTTAGGATTTATGCCTAACAATTTATAAATTTCTTCATGAGGATTTATTTTTAATGGAGTTCCGGAAATTCCTTCATCCAAATCATGAATATTTCCTTCAGAATCAATAATTACCCATTTTTCTGAACTTTCAAGTAATTCACTGATTTTCTCTATTAAGTTTTTTTCCATTCTGGACAGTTATTATAGTTAATTGCAAATATAATAATTATTAACTTTTTAATAATTATTATTGACAGTCAACTGTTGTTCATTGATAAGTGTATAATATTTATTGATATGTTACTATTTTGTTATGCATTTGACAGGTCCGATTGAGGTATAATAAATGTAAATTTAGAGCCCTTTGAAGGTTCACTTTCAACTGTTATTTTACCTTTATGCAGTTCAATAAATTCCTTAATTAATAAAAGGCCAAAACCAGTCCCGGATTCAAAATTAGTACCTTGTCTCTGGAAGAATATGTCTTTCCTGAATAATTTTTGTTGTTCTTCAATTGTCATACCAATACCAGTGTCAATTATTTCAAATTTGCAGTTATTTTCATTATAGCTTAAACTAATTGATATTTTACCATTTTCAGGAGTAAATTTAATAGCATTTGACAATAAATTCCGTAACACAGTACTAATCATGTTTTTATCTGCATATATATACAGATAATCAGGATAATCGGTTTCTATAATTAGTTTCTTCTTTTCAATTATATTAGCATATAAATTAATTACATCTTTTATCAGCACAATGAGGTTAATTTTTTCAAAATTAGTTTTCATCCTTCCGCTTTGCAACCTGGTCCAATTCAATAAATTGGTTAAAAGATCAAATGCAACTGTTGATGCAGAATACAATCCGTTGCTGTATTTTATTAATTTATCATCATTAAGTGTTGAGGTATATGATTTAAGTATTTCACTAAAAGATTTTAAATTGCCAACAGCGTTAATTAAATCGTGTGAAATAATAGAATAGAATTTATCTTTTATACCCTGTGCTTCTTTAAGTTGCTCAAATTGTGACTGAATTACTTCTTTTTGGTTTGTAATTTCAATTGTACGTTCCTTAATTATTTCTTCTAATTTTAAATTAGCTTCCTTTAACCTTCTTGAATTTAAAAATACTATTAAATAAACCAAACCTGTAGTAAATACGGTATATCCAAGATAGGCCCATAAAGTCCTGTAAAATGGAGGTCTTATATAAAAATCTATTTTATCTGTTGTCCCCTGATTGGAAAAAACATTTCTTGACCTTATATAAAAAGTGTATTGTCCTTCCGGCAAATTTGTGTATTCCTTTTTTGAATCAGAGATCCAGTTCGACCAGTTCTTATCATATCCTTCAAGTTTATATTGAAATCTGTTTTTTTCAACATTTTCATAATAAGTTGCTGTAAAATCAAATCGTATTGAATTATTATTGTAATTTATATTTACCTCAGAATTTTTAGCTTTATTAAAGTCTCCTTCAAAAATTACAGAATCGGTATTTAGTAATTCCATTCGACGTATAATGGTATTATATTTTACATTATAATCTTTTTTAAATCCGCGGTTATAATAAACAAATTCATTTGACTGACATAAAATTACAATTGAATCATTTACGGGAAAAACCGGGTATGATTCTGAAGGTATATCAAATTTACAGAATGGCATTCTATTGATTTTATAACTGCCATCAGGCTGAATATCTAATTCTCCGGTGCTTTCGCTGTCAGTAAACCAGATTGTACCTTTTTTATCATAACCCATTATGTTAACGGGAGCACCTTTTACAATATGTTTATTTAATTCTGTGTAAGGTTCAAAAATATCCTTTTTAGAGTTATATAAATAAAATCCATCACCTCCTGAAACTATTATTTTATTATTTATAATTGTTAATCTGTTACTGGTTGCTAAAGGATAATTTGAACTTATATTATAATTTTTTAGATAAGTTACACTGTCAAAATTATCATTGAACCTGAGTTTGTATATTTTTTCCCCGTAGGTTGAGCACCAGTAATTATTGTCATTATCAACTTCTATATAACGTCCCAGATCAGAATAACCTTTAATTTTATTTCTTAACTGCCAATTATTATTTACTTTTTTCAAAACATAAATTCCATTGTTTTCTCCTGCCAATAATAGTTGTGGGTTGTCTTTAACCGAGTTTATATTCCAAACTATGTTGACATTTAAACCGTATACATTTACATTTTGTCGATTTATTTTTAATAAATCAAATGAATGTGCTCCATATGATATGCCGCCAATTTCTTTTAATTGCCATAGTTGAGGTTCTGTACCAAGTATTTTTTTAAATGGTTCCCTGTTTAAAAGGATCTTCATAGGCAAGCCATTTACGGTAATAGAGATAGGGGCTCCCGCCAATATACAGGTCGTTATTGTAAAAGTTGCTGTATAACACGGTGTTTCATAACCTAATCTGGTACTGAAAAAGGTAAATGGCGAATTAAATTTCAATTTGTGCAATACCACCATCCATGGCACACCAGAGATTTTTTTCCCTGTCGGTATATAAATAATAAATTGAATTACTAGCTAAACCAAGAGTTTTGTTAATAAATGATTGGTACAAAATTCTTATCAGTAATAATTAACCCGTTAAGCCAGGTCCCAAAAGCATAATAATTACTGTCAATTTGCACAGCGCTATAAAGTAAACTTTTGCTAAGGAAGTCACTTAATGGTGTTTGCAATTTTACTATATCGTTGCCATCATATTTATATAGTCCGTTATGCCTTGTTGCAACCAATATGTCTTTTTTACCATATGACAGGAACAATGGGTGCTGATCGCGATTTAATTCAGGAGAAAGTATCTTGATTAATTTATTGTTTTCTAATATATATAGATTAGATTCAATATCTGAAATATAAATTTTATTTTTAATTTTCGCAGATGACCTTAATGTTTTATCAGGCTTTATAATTGTAATTTTTTCATTTTTTAATATAAAAATATAACTCATAGTACGGAATATAACTTCTTTGCCGGCACTAAAAATTTCCCATACATCTTCAAATGGTTTATATTGTTTTGGTATCAGATTAATGAGTGAAATATATTTTGGATAACCTTTTTCATCTGCAGACAAATATCCGATTTCATTGGATCCTCCGATATACATTCTTCCTTCGGAATCAGGACAAATTGAACGTACGGCCGATTTGTTGGGCAGTTTTATCAGTTGCCAGTTAATACCGTCAAACTCCATTATTCCCAAAGTGTTTCCGAAATAGAAAATACCTTTATTATCCTGAAATATTGCCCAGTTTTGTTCTGATGCCTTATATATATCAGGTGTATAATTCTTTAGGGATGGTATACCAAGATTTTGGATTTTTTGGGCAAATATTACCGGGCATGCTGAAATAATCAGACAAACTAAAATCAGCGATTTAATAAAATAAGCTATCCGCATATTTAAATTACTCACTATTAGCTAATTGAAATCAGATAATAGTAAACTACAAATTTAAAATCAACTATAAGATACGAAAAATTCTTATATATTACTTTACATTTTTAGAACAGATCTGAAATGTACTTTGGAAGTCATCATTTTCTCAAATGCTTCATCAACTTTCTCAAGTGGAAACACTTCAACCATAGGAGTAACTTTTGTAATTACGCTAAACCTGATAGCATCATCTATATTACCACTCACAAAACCGCTTACTGAACGTTCATTTCCAAGCAGGAGCATAGGCGGCACCTGTATAGGTTCACTTGATCCTGTAACCACTATTGCCTTCCCGCCTCTGCCCAGACCCGGGATCAGTTCAGATATGGCTTTCCCGCTGGGAGCTGTGCAAAGAATCACGCTGGCGCCTCCCAAAGCCATCAATTGCCTGGCTGCATCACCATGATCAGTGTTTATATAGATATGTGCACCAAGTTTATACGCCAATTCTTCCTTATCATTACCCCTTGAAATTGCTATGGTTTTAAAACCCATCTTAACAGCATATTGTATAGCCAGATGTCCCAGACCTCCAATTCCATGTATGGCAACAATGTTCCCGGCCCTGGCTCCGCTTTCTGACAATGCACCAAATGTTGTCCTTCCGGCACATAACAGTGGTGCGGCCTCTTCAGGCTTTAGCTCATCAGGAATATTTACCATTACTTCCGTTCTTGCAATCATGTATTCTGCATAACCACCATCGAGATGTATCCCTGTAGTTAAAGAGTTCTCACAGGCCGAGAAATTCCCTTTCCGGCAGGAGTTACAATTATTGCAATGACCTCCCCTCCAGCCAACTCCGACTCTTTGACCGGGCTTAAAAGCTACCACATTTTTCCCGAGCTTTTCTACTATTCCAACTACCTCATGACCAGGGACAATTGGATATTTTATGCCGGGATAATGCCCTTCTTTGGCTATAGTATCTCCGTGACAAATACCACAAAACTCCACTTTAATTAGCACTTCATTTTCTGCAGGTTGCGGAATTTCTTTATTAACTAGTTCAAAACGACCACCAGGGGAATTTACTTGTATAGCTCGCATTAATGCCATGTTAATTTGTTTATTTCGTTTATATGTTTATTTGAAGGTAAGAAAATAGCTGTCAAATCATTCATTCCATAATGAAATCAGATCTTCTGTATTTAACATTACAGTCATATTTTTAAGATTCTCAAGTGACCTGCCATGGGATTCTTCATTAAAAGAAGATACTGCGTCTTTTAAAATAACTGACAAAAAACCTCTGTTATTGGCATCCCTGGCAGTAGATTCAACGCCATATTCCGTTGCAATACCTGTTATTGCTATAGTTGTTATACCAGCGTTTCTGAGCAGCTGTTCAAAGTTGGTTCCTATAAACATACTTGCAGTACTTTTTGGAATAACAATATCCTCTGCAGCAGGTTCAATAGTAAAATCCATCCCATTTGGCACATCTTTCATTGACGCAAACCTGTTTCTCATAAGTAATTTTCTAAGAGGCGATTCAAATTTTTCAGGCAGGGGAGTTATTTTGGAAAAAATTACAGGAATTTTAAGTTTTCTTGCTGCAGAAATAATATTACGGTTCTTTTCAAGAAAAGAATCTGTATTAAAAATATTATGAACTAATCTGTTTTGTACATCCCAGATTAATAAAGCAGTCTTTTCAGGTTTAAGATAATCTTTTATTTCTTTTGTAATTTCCATATTATGTTTTTATTTAAATTAATATTTAAAGCAGGAAAGAATGTTAGTCATCAGTTATCAATCATATTTCCTCAATAAATGAAAATTTCAAATTTAAAATGCTGTCATAATCCTGGCCTGCCTCAAGTATATCTGTTTCTTCTTCTTTATAATGCCAGTTTATAATAACTTCAGAGCCATTATGTTTAATTTTTTCAAAGACTTTTAAAACATCTAACAGGCATTTTGAAGACGCTGTGTTAATATATTCAAGATAAATATCAAAAGTAGTTTTTTCTACCGGTCTTGTGCAGTATTCTTCTATCCAGTTGAATACAGGCTGATAAAAAAGAAAACCATTCTCTGGTATTGATCTGCCTGAAATGGACATTTGTCCGTTTCTGTTAAAATCAACCAATGGTGTTTTGTAAGTAGCATCTATTTTAAGATCCTTCATATATAAATAATTTTGATTATTTTCTTATTAAAGCTTTGTAAATAGAATCATCTTTTTAAAGATGCTTAAATCCAATAACCCCTTTTAAAGGTAATAATTCTATTTTGAATTTTTAATTAGATAAATATTTTTTATTTAATCTAAAAATAATTTAATTTAAAAAATTACCTGTTTGAACTACTATCTGATAACCACCAATTTACACCTGACAACTAAAAAATGGTTCTTCTGGAAATCAATAAATATAAGTTAGCCCTGGAACCTTTAAAACAGGTGAAAATAAATCATCTTTTCGCCAGAGCTGTGCTTGAGCATTTTGTGCGGGGAAGAGTATATTTGGATAACATTAAAGATCCAAAGGTTTTTTATATATATCATCCATATGGTATGTCTCTGCTTTTTGGAGAAACGGGACAGAGTGATTTTAATTCATGGTTTTATAATTACGCGAATAACCATAAACATTTTCGCGATTATCCTGAGTGGATTCAGCTATATCCTGATCAGTGGCATCAGAATTTTAAAAAGCTGTTTGGTGAGCAGTTAATAAACTATGAAGACAATAAGGGGAAAAGTAATAATAAAATAGAAGTTTATACAAGGGTTAATTTTAAATTTAATAAAGATAAATTCCTTCAATTAAAAGAAAAAATGGGCCCCTGCAAATATGAAATAATTCATACTGATAAAATAATTTATCATCAAATGCAAGGGAAGGTGTTACCTAAATATTTTTGGGATAGTGCCGATCAATTTGTAAAAGAGGGTATCGGATATAGTTTGATTTATGAGGAAGCTATTGTTTCAACTGCTTTTTCAGCATTTATTTTTGATAACCAACTTGAAATCGGTATTGAAACATCCGAATATTTCAGAGGTAAAGGATTTGCAATCGCCGTATGCATGTCTTTAATAAATTACTCTCTGGCTAATAATTATGAACCAGTGTGGTCTTGCCGGCTCGATAACGTTGGCTCTTATAAGCTTGCCCAGAAGCTTGGATTTGAGCCTACATTATTTCTTCCTTTTTACAGGCTTATTGTTTAATTTAATTCTTCGCCTTAACTTTATTCTGTAAAGGTAATGTAAATATAAAACGGCTTCCCTTGCTCAGTTCACTTTCTACCCAAATTTTTCCACCATGTTTTTCTACAAAACCTTTACAAAGTATAAGTCCAAGTCCCGATCCCTTTTCTCCACTGGTTCCGGTGGTGGTATGTCTTTGATCAGCATCAAAGAGTCTGGATATATTTTCAGCAGCTATACCAATTCCGTTATCAGAAATATATACTGTTATATTTTCGTGATTTTTTTCAGCTTTGATATCTATATATCCGCCGTTATTAGTAAACTTGACAGCATTCAAAATCAGATTTCTCAATACAGTTTTAAGCAGGTTACCGTCTGCATAAATGATAAGTTCTTTGTCTACAAAGTGGTCAATAGAAATGTTTTTGCTGTTTGCTATAGGTATTATATTGTCAATTATATCATTGCATATATTTGATAAAAGCAATTCTTCAGGTTGAAAAGGCACATTATCCGATTGGGCGTTTGACCAAATTAAAAGCTCTTCCAATAAATTATATGTTTTTGACAGTGTCTGGAATATAATATTTAATTGTTTTTCAATTTTATCAATATTATATTTATGCAGGTTATTAATAAGTAAAGCTGAAAATCCAAGTAAACTGTTAAAAGGGCTTCTTAAATCGTGAGATAATATAGTTAATAGTTTATCTTTGGTTTTGTTGAGTTCTTTAAAATAAACTTCACTTTTTATAAGGGCATTTGTCGTTTCTAACCTTTCTGTAATATCTTCAATACAACCAAGTAATATAATTGGCTTGGTATTTTCATCATTCAAACTAATTATGCGGGTATGCCCAATTCTTTTACCATATTTGGTATTTAGTTCTTCCTGTGGAAAATCAACTATTTCTTTGCCGGCCATGGCCTCTGTATCCACAGACCTGAGTGCTGCAGCAAATTCATATCCATTAAGTTCAAAATCGTTAAATCCTAATACCTCTTCAGATTGTATTCCATAGATTCTCTCTAATTCTTTGTTCCATATTATATATCGGAAACCGTCCCTTGCATCTTTAGCAAAAACGGCTACTGGTATATTTTCAACAATGGATTTGTAAAGGAATAATTCTTTTTCAAGTTCCCTGTTTCTTTTTTCAAGTTCTTCATATGTACTTTTTTTATCAGTCATACAAAGGTATTGATGCCATAATTGTGATTATTATCTGATTACTAAAGTATAAAATAAATAGGCATTTAAACAGATTCTAATATTATATTCATCATAATTATTTTAATGATGAATAAATGCTTTATCAAAACTTATATCTGATGGCTGAAAATCCATGCCTTTTGTAAAGAGGTAAGCTTCCTTCAACCCGTGCAGCCTGTCCATACCACTATCTTCCCATTCCACTGATAAAGGACCGTTATATCCAATTCGGTTTAAGGCCCTGATAATTGCATCAAAATTAACTTTTCCCCTTCCCGGGGAACAGAAATTCCATTTTCTCCGAAAATCTCCAAAATCAAGGTACCCACCAAATATACCTGCTTTAGTGGGACTATCAGACCAGTTTACGTCTTTAATATGTGCATGAAAAATCCTTGAAGGGAAAGTATCTATAAAATTTATATAATCCACTCCCTGGTAGGCAAAATGACTCGGATCGAAATTGAATCCGAAAGCCGGGTGGTTATTTAAAATCTTTAGTGTACGTTCAGCTGTAACTATGTCAAATGCAATTTCTGTAGGGTGCACTTCAAGTGCAAATTTTATTCCAAGTTTATTGTATTCGTCAAGGATAGGAATCCATTTTTGCGCAAAATCCATATAACCTTTTTCTATCATCTCATCAGGTACAGGAGGAAAGGAATATATGTATTTCCATACCATGCTGCCTGTAAATCCGTTTACTACGCTTATCCCCATTTTTTTTGCAGCAACAGCGGTATTAATCATTTCTTCTGCCGCCCTTTTATGAACATCTTCTGGTTTGCCGTTTCCCCATATATAGTCGGGTAATATTTTCTGATGCCGGGTATCTAATTCATCGCAAACAGCCTGTCCAACCATGTGGTTCGACAGAGCAAATATCTGAAGATTATATTTGGATAACACCTCCAATTTCTGCTGGCAATATATCCCATCGGCTTTTGATACTTCAAAATGATCGCCCCAACAAGCTAATTCGAGTCCGTTATAACCTATATCACCGGTTAACCTGCATATTTCCTCAAGGGGCACATCTGCCCATTGACCAGTGAATAATGTAATTGGTCTGGCCATAGTATTCAGATTAATTTAATCCATTTATCATTATTCTGCGATGATTCTATTACAGAATCAATAAAACACATTCCTCTTAAACCGTCATTAACCGTTGCAAAATCAAACTGTCCCTGTTGTAATGTATGTCCAGCCTTGTATTCCCAAACAGCTGATGCAAAACTTTTGTAGATGTTGGCAAAGGCTTCTATCAATCCTTCCGGATGGCCTGAAGGAAGCCTGGTGAATTTATTGGCATCGCCGGATAAATTTACTTTGTCCCCGGCTCTGATTATTTGCATGGGCTTGTCTATAAGTCTAACTATGAGAGAGTTTGGTTCCTGCTGATGCCATTCGATGCCTCCTTTTTCTCCGTAAATCCGAATTGCAAGATTATTTTCTTCTCCCGCGCTAATCTGACTTGCATATAATATCCCTCTGGCACCATTATTGAACCTGATTAAAATATTCGCATCGTCTTCAAGTTTACGTCCTGGTACGAATGTACTTATGTCAGCACATAATTCAGTAATGTGAAGACCTGTAATATATTCAGCCAACTGTTGGGCATGTACACCAATATCACCTGTTGTACCACTTTTCCCGGCTTTTTGCGGATCAGTTCTCCATGAGGCCTGCTGGTTACCGGTATTTTCAACTGCATTGGTAAGCCAACCCTGTGGATATTCAGCTACTACTTTTCTGATTGTGCCCAGCTCACCTTGCTGCACCATGTATCTTGCATGTTTAACCAGGGGATAAGCTGAATAAGGGTGAGTAAGAGCGAATAGTAAACCAGTTGTGTTAACCATGTGAGTTAAAGCTTTGGCTTCATCAACGGTTACAGTCACAGGTTTCTCACATACAACATGGAAACCATGTTCCAGAGCCAGTTTAGCAACGGGATAATGCAAAAAATTAGGTGTTACAATGCTTACAAAATCCATTTTTATTCCTTCCGGTAAAAGCTTTTCTTTTTCAAACATTTCAATATACGAGCCATATACCCTGTCTGGGTTAAGATGATAAGCTTCGCCAGCCTCTGCTGATAAATGCCGGTCGGCATCAAAGGCACCGCATACAAGTTCTGTTTCATTGTCCAGAGCAGCAGCCATCCTGTGTACAATTCCAATAAATGATGACAGGCTGCCACCTACCATCCCCATCTTTAGCCTTCGTTTCATGTTATTTTAAAATAAATTATCCGCAATTCACAAATCGGAATTCGCTATTCGAATATCTAAAAACTAAATTACCTGCCTTATGGCTTAATCCTTTTGGTATAAAAATTAAGGAATATAAAAGCAAGTACAAGGAAAGCAGGCATTAAAGCAACATGTCTTAAAGTTTGAGAACCTGCCCACAAATCGGCATGTTGAGGGTTTAGTAACATTTTTGTACCTGCTATAACCTTTGTATCATAAAATTTACCAATTATTGGCAAAATAAATGATACTGACAACATACCGGCTCCACCTATTATGGACAGGCCTAAAGCTCCTGTTTTTGGCATATATTCAGATACATAACCAACCATAGTAGGCCAAAAATATGTAATTCCAATTGCAAATACTGCTGTTGCCACCATACTCAACCAACCTGAGGAATAACTTAAAAAAACCAATCCTATTCCGGATATAATTGCTGACCCCAGCAATACACCTGCAGGCTTAAAACGATGAACAACCGGCCCTGCTAATAAACGGCCGGTTGCCATAATGCCATTTATAAACACTAACAGCAAAATAGGAGGTATTCCTACATTACTAAGTAGGACAGTAAGCCATTGATTGGTTCCCAGTTCTGTTCCTGCAGTCAGAAACATGCAAAAAACCATAAAGAAAAATAATGGAGCCAGGCATGCCTTAAACATTTCTTTCATTGATACTCCTGAAGTTACCCTTTCAGTTTTTGGCAGCTTTAATCTTAAAAACAAATATCCATATATTAATACCGGAATAAGTATGGCTGCCATTTTTAATTGCCAGCCCGAATGCATTAATCCAAGTAAATAAGCTATCAAACCTCCTATCACAATTCCACCCGGGAACCACATGTGAAAGCGGTTAAGCATTTTCGTCTTATCATTTGAATATATAGTAGCTACTAACGGATTACAGGCTGCTTCTACAAAACCATTTGCTACCCCCACAAACAATGTGGAAATAAAGAGTGACCAAAAGCCATAGGAGAGAATAGTTAATATAATACCAGTTAAATGGCCTATAAAGGCAAAAAGTAAAATAAGTTTCATGCCAATCAAATCTACCAGCAAGCCTCCTATGATCATGGCGAGGGTGTAGCCCCAGAATGCCGTTCCAATACACCATCCAATTTCAGAATTGCTTAATTTAAATATGGCACCAAAGGTATTACCCAATAAATCAGCACGAATAGCAAATGTCATGGCAGTAGCTATCAATGCCATGACACTTGCGTAGAATAATCTTTTTCTTTGTATATCCATATTAGTTTTTTATTCTTTGTTCATCCATTTAACCAATCTGTTAAAATATTCTACTGATTCCTCTACTTCGGGTAATGAATTTTCCCAATGATATTCATATTCAATAGTTATACAACCTTTATAGCCCTGCCGTTTAAGTTCATGCATAAGACCTGAAAAATTGCTTATCCCGGTGCCCCATGGAACATCGTGGTAACCACAGATTCCATCCTTCCCTGGTACAAGATCTTTGGCATGCACATCCATAATACGTCCTTCACATTGTTTTAATGATTCAAGAGGATTAAGCCCCGATCTTATCCAATGTCCCAGATCAGCGCAAACACCAATATACTTATTCCTTTTCTTAATCTGATCCATGGTATAGCCAGGATTCCAGTACCTTGCTTCATGGCCATAAATAGCAGGATTGGGATGATTGTGCAGGGCGACCTTAATATTATATTTTTCACACATAGGTTCAATATAATTCAATTGTACGGAATCCGGTTCTGCAACTATAGTTTCAATCCCTATAGCTTTTGCAAATTCAAATAATTTGATCCATTCATCCTTGTTTTTTGCTGTTGCTACACCATAACTGACAACCCTCAATCCTTTTGCGTGAATCATTGCAATCAATTTTCCACGCGTTTCAGTATCCATTAAATAATTAGTTGTACCTTCCAGGCTGCCACCAATTTTCTGGTCGGGATACATCTCAACATAATATATGCCTAAGGATTTAATTTTATCCATGGCCTCCGAAAAAGTAAACATTTTAAATGTATAGGCCTGGACACTTAAACATAAGCCTGAATTATCATTTTGAGGATTCTGTGCAAAACAATTGTAAAGGCTAAAGGAGATAATTAAGAAGCTTAAAAGAAATATCTGTTTTTTCATATACCAATTTATCATTAACCATTCCAATATTCAATATGCGATATTAAATACAAATGTTGTAATACTTATATAAATCTAAATCAAACTTTTAACTATTACTCTTAAAGATCAATTTAAATCCTAATACCTGCCAATCAGGCATTTGTGATGGTTTGGAAATAATCAGTGCGTCATCATCCTGTTTCCAGTCAATTTTTGCCTTACTTCCTAAAAGTTGTACAGAAGAAATTAATTTACCTGAAAATTTTGATTTTGAACCTAAAGGTGGAATTTTAATATCTTCAGTGGGTTTTCCGAGGCAAAAAGCATAGAGAGTATCTCCCTTTGTGGTGAACCTGATGTCCTTTGAGTTATAATTAAGCTTATCTTCTCCCCAGTATGAATTTTTAATTTCATCAGGGTTAACAGGATGGTTATACCCATAAATTTTCCAGGGGCGCGACCCATAAATACCTTCTCCGTTCACAGATGTCCATTTACCAATGTCTTCAAGTGATTTGAGCATATCAGGTTCCAGGTCGCCTTCAGGGGTCTGCACAATATTTAAAAGAAGGTTACCATTTTTACTGACAATATCAACCAGCATTTGTATTATTTCTGATGGGGTTTTGTATTTTTGTCCGGTCCTGTAGAACCAGTCACCAATAGAAGTATCGGTCTGCCAGGGGTATTCACTGATAGTATCTTTTATTCCACGTTCCAAATCTTCTGCAAATCTTCCCAGTGACGGTTCTTTACAATTATAAACAGCTTCCAACTTACCATTATTTTTAACCAGGTCTGTGTTATAAAAATGCGCAACCAGGCTTCGGCCTATGTCTCCAAAAGGCAATACGCTGTCTGAATACAACAAATCAGGATGGTAGTTGTCTATAAGCTCTTTTATATATGAGAACCATTCAAGATGATATGCCGGATTTTTAGTAAGCCAGTCATAATCGTCCGGAGCTGCTTTTGTATGGTAAAGGTCAAAGTACAATGAATCGACTCCGTCGTAGGGTATACCAGCATAAGGACCAGTCTTGTCGGCGCCATGTGCATCCTGGAACCAGGTATAACTGGCTGCAAGGTGTTCTGAAACACCAAAACGAAGGCCTTCCTTTTTAGCTGCCATTTGCCATATTCCGACAACATCTTTTTTTGGTCCCATGTTTACCGCATTCCATCTGTGTATTTTTGAATTCCACAAAAAGAAATTATCGTGGTGTGAGCCCATGCTGACAAAATATTTAGCTCCGGCTTTTTTATAGAGCGACATTAATTTTTCGGGGTCCCATTTTTCAGCTTTCCATAGTGGAATTATATCCTTATAACCAAATTTTGAGGGATGCCCGTAAATTTTCAGATGAGATGTATATGCAGGATCAGGACCTTTTATTTCTCCTGTTTTCCAGTCTTTTGTTTCGCTTTGGTACATTCGTTTTGCATACCAGTCACCTTCGCGCGGGACAGCCTGTGGTCCCCAATGTGCCCAAATACCAAATTTTGCATCACGAAACCATTCCGGGCATTTGAATTGTTTTAAAGATTCGTCTGTGGCTTTAAATTTGCCCCCTGTAATGGCTGGCAGTATTGGCTGCTGTGCCTGTAAATTTGCAACCAAAATGACTGTTATAAGAATGAACATCAAATAAATTTTCTTCATAAAATGTAGTTTTAAGTCAGTCAGTCTTATGAGTAGTAAATTATATATGACAATTAAATTATAAAATCAAAAATTTATTTATTATATCTCATTTTTTAAAATGGTTTTATTTATTAATTTTTATTTCTTTTCCTGAATATTTGACTATTACCAGTTTTTTAGCAGGTTCTATACCGGAACCATTTTTCGAATCGACCCATACAATATTAAATGTACGATTTTTTATTATTCCACTAAAATCTCCTTTTCTGTCACCGATAGTTAAAGTTTTTTCTGCTTCTTTCCAGGTCATTTTTATTGTTGAATATTTACCTTGTTCATAGTTATAATTATCGTTTTCGTCCTCATATAAAACAAATGATGCATCAGCGCCTGTATATATCCTTATTTCAAGAGCTTCACCCGGTTTTTCGGTGGCATATTGAACAAAAGGTCCTAATGGAATAATGGAACCTGCCTTTATATAAAGCGGTAAAGTTTCAATTGAAGCTTTGGCGTTAATAGTTTGTCCACCAGAATATTTTTGACCAGTCCAGAAATCATACCAACTGGCCGACACCGGCAGGTATACTTTTCTTACTTTTTTGATTTTCTGATTATCACTCAGGCTGTACATTGGTTCGGTTACAGGGTTTACAAGGAAGGCAGGACCGAACATATATTCATCAGGTATATTTTTAATATTGTCATCACCCATAAAGTCGAAGGCAAGTGACCTTAATATTGTGTAACCTTCATTGTTTACCTTCCAGGATAGTGAATATATGTATGGCAGGAGCCGGTACCTCAGGTTATCATATTGTAGAAGGATAGCTTTTGTTTTTGTATCCCAGTTATCTGAAAATAATGCTCTTTCTCCTTTGCCATGTATTCTGCAGATGGGGCAGAACACTCCAAACTGGAACCACCTTGTAAATAATTCCGTGTTTAAAGGAGCTTTCCAATCCGGGGCATTCCAATTTAAACTGTACCCTCCGATATCGGATGTCCAATAAGGTATGCCAGATGCGCATGAATTAATTGCCTGGGGTACCTGGCGTTTATAAGCTTTCCAGGTGCATGAAATATCAGACGACCATAAAGTTGCTGCATTACGTTGCTGGCCTGCAAATGCCTGCCGTATAAGGAAGAAAGCACGTTTGCCGGGTATGTCCCGTCTCCAGTTATTATACAATCCTGTACAGTGCATAAGGGAATAAGTGTTCATATAGTCTATTCCCCTGCCAATGGCAAAATTGCTTTTTCTGCGGGCATCTATATCATTGCCATTTTCAGGTTCACATTGGTCGACCCACCAGGCATCCCATCCATACCGGCCAATCAGGCTGTCCCTGGCTTGCTGCCAGTACAACTGGCGTGCCTGTGGGCTGTGGGCATCGTAATAAAAATCCAGGGTATGAGTCGTAAAATTATCCCATACAATATCCGTAAGCCCTCCTGAATGTGCCATCTGATTATAAGTATTGGTACCTTTTGCGAAGACCGGCCAGATGGAGATCATTGCATGCAGATTTGACTTATGCAGTTCATCAATCATAGACTTTGGATTTGGATACCTAAGTGGAAACATAATGTGGGAACCAATTAAATCCGGTTCCCAGTAAAACCAATCCTGTACTATGCAGTCCAAAGGAATATTTGCGGAACGGTATTTATCTTTTACAGATAATATTTCTTCCTGACTCTTATATCTGTCCTGGGACTGGAAAAGCCCAAACGACCATTTGGGAAACATAGGGGCCTTCCCGGTGGCAATACGGTATGAAGAAATGATAGTATCAAAACCGGGTCCGTACATGAAGTAATAATCGACCATATTGCCGCTTTCCGAAACAAACCTGAATTTTGTATTTTCATCATCGGTACCATAAAATTCGGAGGCTGAATAATTGTCCCACATTAAGCCGTACCCTCTTGTTGAAAGCAATACCGGTATTGCTCCATCCATGTACTTTATTACCATATGCTGGTCGCGTCCTTTGTAATTCACGGAAAGGGAATCTTCAGGATGACAACCCAGTCCGTAAAGTGCTTCACCGGCAGGTGAATTAAATTGTGTTGAGCAGTTGTATGTTTCTATACTGTCAATGGTAGCAGGTTTCATAGTTTTACCGTTCAAACCCGACTCGCTGAGGATTATTTTTCCATTTATATCCGCATATTTCACGGAATTATTTTGTTTATCAACAATTACCACTAAAGAGGCAGTTAACACTATAATTTCATTTGTTTTTTCAACCACGGTGAACTTTGGGATTATTTTCCAGTCATTTGCTATTACCAGCGAAGGTTTGTCAAGGAAAAGCGGGAGGGTAGTGTATTTGACCTCAACCAATTTATCAAGACAAACTTTTATTTTTAGCAGGCCTTTGTCCAGAGAACATGTAATTCCGTCAGAATCTCTTTTGAATGATATCACGGAGGCTTTAATTACAACATTTAACATCATAAGTGATATTAAAATTATAATGTTTTTGTTTTTTAATGGGTTAAAATTCATTTACTTATAGTTATTAATTAAACATGACTGATTATGTACAAATAAACAAAAAGTAATTTTACAACAAATAAGAATTGCTATTAATTTGACAGATTAATTAAAACTAACTAACTTTACAGCGCCTTTTCATTACCAATAACATACTATTATGGCATATCCTGTGAATGACCCAATTAATTACTGCCGTCAAATTGACTCGGTTGTAAAAAAAAATATACACTTATTAAAGGAAGGCAATCCTGAAAATATTGATATCAGATCTTTAGTTTCTTTCAATAACAGGCTTGTTATAGCCAATTCAAAATTATTTCTTGAAGCAATGAGAAGTGAACTGGGAGGGGAGATAATTGTGGATTCGGGTATCGGATCTTTTTTATATTACGGGAGTGAAGAAACTTATTAATGTTTAAAATATTAATAAGTTTATAAGCTTTATAAAGTTAATTAGTCCAATAAACCTTATTAACTCTATAAACCCCATAAACATTATCAGATTGTAAAGAAATAATTACAAATTTAAACTGTATTTTCAACAGGTTTAAGTCTTCCGTGAGATACACGTTTTGCCTGTTTTAAATTGTCTTCTGCAGGAATATTTTTTGTTTCAGGAGAAGTATCACCTGCTTCATCTTCCGTTGTAATTTCATGATTTTGATATTCACGGGCTTTACGGTAATTATTATAAAAATCCGGATTATCATTTTTAACCAGATTAACAAAAAGGTCTATTTTATTTTTTAAGATCTTACCAGTTTCATTGCTGTATTTTTTAATCTTACCTATAATTTTTTCTTTCCCTTTAAGTTCCTCTTTATATGTGAGTAATGATTTTATAAATTTAATGTTAGCCTCTTCTATATCATTTATCATGGCTGGAATTAATCCATAATCTTTTTCAAGTAATTGAGTTACTTTTAATTTATTATTATAATAAGATGATTTGGATTTTGAAATAAATGCAAGAGAATAACCTCCATGTTTATTTGCGATTTGCCATATTTTTTTTGATATATTTATAAGTTCTGTATCTGAACAATTATCAAGAAAATCAAATGATAAAGACTCCAGTTTCGAAAATAAATTTTTCCTGTTTTTATCAAATGCATAAATTTGCAGAATTGTAACCACAGGTGTAATCGCCTTTACCAGATGATTACGCATTTCATTCTTGTGTTTTTCAGAACTGTTATTTCCCGAGCTTAACTGAGCATACAGATCCACTAAATTTTTATGGTTCGAAATTAGTTTATCCACAGAATTTTTAAATTCAGAAATTTTATTTGTAATTTCTGAATTATCAGATAAAACAATAATAATTTGATTATTAATGTCCAATTTTAAGGTATTCATTTTACTGTAATCCATTTTATTTATATAGATTTAATTAACGTAAAATTAACATAAATTTAACAGGAAAGCAAATATCTCTAATTTTTTAAAATATTTACGGATTCTAAAAATTGACGTTTTATTAACGTCAGCTTAATAATAATATAAGAGTTATGGCATACCTTGTCTGTGCATAAATAAATACTAACCCTATGAAAGATATTGTTGTTGTCGATGATGAACAAGATATTCTTGAAATCCTGAATTATAACCTGGTCAGAGAGAAATACAATGTTAAATTGTTTAGTAATCCGGTTGAAGCTATTAAATATGTAAAAAATAATCATATTGACCTTGTCATTTCGGATTGGTTAATGCCTGATCTGGATGGACTGGAGTTATGCAGAATGCTTAAAAACGATCCAACTACGCATGAAATCCCAGTTATAATGATAAGTTGCAAGAATGATGAAATTGATATTGTAACAGCACTTGAAATCGGAGCCGAAGATTACTTAGTTAAACCTTTCAATATTAAAGAATTAATAGTAAGAATTAAGAAAATTATAAGAAGAAACAGTATTTCAGTACAGTCATATGAACTTATTGAAAGTAAAAAACTGGATAATAAGTTAATAATAAGGAGTGATTTAAAAATTGACCTGGATAATTATGCAGCATTCATAAGTGGTAAAAATCTGGAATTAACTTATTCGGAATTTAAATTGTTAAAATTGCTTGCCACAAAACCAGGCAAGGTTTTTACCAGAGATGATATTCTCGATTCCATCAATGGTGATAATTGTATTGTAACTGAAAGGGCAATAGATGTTCAAGTGGTGGGGTTGAGGAAGAAATTAGGTAATTACCGGGATTTAATTGAAACCATAAGATCTGTTGGTTACAGGTTTAAATTGGTATGATAACAGAATTTAGTCATAAACGCTATAAACTCATAAACACATAATTAACATTTTAACTTTTGATCCCAATAGTTTTCTCTTATCATTTGCCTTTGTATAAAGAAACCGAAATAGTTAATCAATTATTTAATAATGGGTTGGAAGCATTTCACCTGAGGAAGCATAATTTCACACCTCAGTTGATGGAAGAATATATTTGCAATATAAATCCACAGTTTCACAAGAAAATCATACTTCATTCCAATATTGAATTAGTTGAAAAATATAAATTAAAAGGAATTCACTTCAGTACCTTATTACCTGAACAATTTTCAGAGAATTTGAAGCCGCATTGGTTTAAATCAACTTTTTGTTATAATCTCCATGATATTTTGACACTTGATTCAAAATTTGATCAGATAATAATAGGCCCTATTTTCAAAAGTATTTCAAATCCAATGTATTATAATAAAAGATATAACCATTGTCGGTTAAGGAATTTTTTTGAAGAACATGAATTAAAAAGTAAGGTAGCAGCTATAGGCGGAATAGATGAAGTAAGTTCAAGAATAGCCTTAAACATAGGATTCAAAGGAATTGTAGCCTTAGGTTCCATATGGACAACTTATCTGGAAACTATT
This sequence comes from uncultured Bacteroidota bacterium, assembly GCA_963766305.1. Taxonomy (GTDB): domain Bacteria; phylum Bacteroidota; class Bacteroidia; order Bacteroidales; family JAAUTT01; genus JAAUTT01. The sequence goes on along the minus strand of CAVYAE010000044.1, from coordinate 24,293 downwards.
GATATTGATAAAACTGTTAATAAGTTTTTAAGAATAAAAGAAAATTGTCTTCAGGTTTCTAATTAGTGCCTGCTGCCTGGTTGATAGTTAAAGGAAATAAGATTACCAGAAAAATTACTTGTGAAATAAAAATTCAGGTAATAAAATTAATTATTACCAATAAGGACGACACTGAAATAAATGTCCAGAGCAGTAACCCCTGAACGAAGGGTTTGAATCCTACTTTTGCAAGAAGTTCTTTTGTAAGACCGGTTCCTATAAGGAATAAGGTTATTTTCAATCTTCAACTTTTTACCAATCAGTAAGCCGATGGTAATTGTGCTTACAATTGAAAAAACAGTAAACAACAGTCCCTGCTTTCCGGCTTCAAGAGCATGCCAGGCATTCATACCAAAACCCAGTCCAACCACAGAAACCTGTAATAAAATATGTGTAAGTTTTTTATTTATTTTTACAAACGGATTCTGAACTGATTGGGCTAAAATTATTCCGGCGTGTGTAAGTGATATTTTATTTCCCGACCTGTGAAACAGCTTTTCATTAAATTCTGATTCAATCTCTTTAATATGCTTTGTAATTGCAGGTTGGGAGATAAACAGTTCATTTGAAGCTTATGTAAAACTCAAATGATGTGCCACAGATTGGAATACTTTTAATCTGAAGTCGAGCATTCTATGCCTTTTTGTTTGCGGTAGATATTCCAAAAGTCCACCAAACAGGACAGAAGCTAAATAAACTTGTCAGAATAAAAATACCGGAAATAATTAGCAGAATAATTGTTAAAACGCCTGAAATTAAATGAGTAAGGTATAAAACAAGTACTGCAACTGCTATAAATATCCTCACAATTTTGTCTATGGTTCCCATATTCCTTTTCATAATCTATACATTTATATTATTGTTAAGTAAAATCAACCTTTATTTATTCGGTTCAATCCGTAAAATTCAGCATTTCCCATGGTTAATTATTTAATTTCTTTTCAAGGATATGCCAGGCACCTCCATTGTAAACATTTTCATAACCTCCTGAATGTAAAATTCCTTTTGCAGATGCGCTTCGAATTCCGGAAGCACAACAAGTAATAATCGGCTTGTTTTTATTCTTTAGTTTGTTAAGGTTTTGAGATAGTTTATTTAATGGGATATTCAAAGATCCTTTGATGTGTCCGGCAGAATATTCACCCGGAGTGCGTACATCCAAAATAATGGCTCCTTCTTCCATTAATTTCCTATAATCTGTAGATTTTAACCCAAATAGATTTTTAAAAAATTCATTCATTGTTATAGTATTAAATTAAGTTTCTGTTCATCATCATCAATGCAATTCCGCCACCATTCTTTACATTGGTAAATCCTGCGAATTGACTTAAACCAGCTCCGGGCAATTCAGGTATAACTGGATTACCTCCCTGGGCAAGGATTAATTTATCATCTTCAAATGATTTTTGATCGCCATTTTGCCAATTGACTGTTGTTATAGTATGGGCAATCTTATTTATTGAAGAAACATTCGTATTAGTATACACATCAACATTGTTTATTATTATTTGATTATATAATTGGAGATAATAATTCCATCAATTGAGTTTTGGAGTGAACGCCAGCCTTTTTGTATTTCAATTCTCCGTCTTTAAATATCGCTAATGTTGGAACACTCTGTATATTAAACCTGTTTGCTATCTGAGGATTTTGGTCAATATCAATTTTTATTATATTTACTTTACTTTCAAGTTCAGAAGCCAGATCTTTTAAAATTGGTGATTGAACTTTACAAGGATTACACCATAATGCATGAAAATCAACTATAACTGGACGTGAATCCTTAATGATTGTATCAAAATTTGCCTTCATTTTTATATTTAATATTATTTTATACAAAGATAATAAAATAAACTTAATAAATCGTTATAATGACACCTAAATCTTTTTAATGACACTAAATTTATTTATATTTGTATAGGAATAAAATTTACCATGAGTAAAATATTTAATGAAAATCTTAGCTCGGAGCAACTTGAAGGGTTGTTTCAAAATGATGAAAAATGTCTTGAATTTTTAGCAGAAATAAAATGGGCTAATGGTTTTAAATGCAAAAAATGCGGTAATTCAAACTTTTGTCCCGGGAAGGAACCCTTTTCGCGTCGGTGTACAAAATGCAAGGCTAAAGAAACAGCTACAAACGGCACTATTTTTCATGGAGTAAAATTCCCTATTAGCAAGGCTTTTTATATAGCATTCAATGTTTGCAGGGGCAAGGAAGAAATATCATCCTACGAATTGGGACGGCGCCTTTCATTACGGCAAATGACTTGCTGGAATTTTAAAACTAAGATAGTAAATGCACTGAGGGAAATGGATTCACTGTCTGAAAAGGAAAGAAGCTCGATTGAAAAAATCCTTACAAGCTAAAATGTCACCACTTTTATATTCATGCCACCAATAAAACTACAGGAAAGGTTTAAAAGCAAATATCAGTAATACTATGAACACATTCAATTGGTCGCCAATGCCTTTATCAGTACTCATGGTTTACTTATCAGTTAAAAATAATAAATAATCCATTCAATAATACTTTTGCAGAATAATGTGTGATGAACTTACCGATAATATTAACCAGTTTACCTAAAACTTATATACATAAAAATGTAAGATTATTAGTTTTACTAAAATCTCAACCAAAGAATATGAATATATACACATCCTTTAAATTTAAAAATGTATTGTTTGCTCTTTTACTGTTAATTTCCGTATCAATTTATAACTCATATGGTCAACAGAATGTCAACAGGGCCTTATTAGTTATAGATGTTCAGGGAAACCTCTTAAACCCAAAATCTGCAATGCATATTGACACAAGCGGAATAAATACTTTTATCAGTAATGTAAATAATGCAGTATTAACAAATAAAATAAAAGGGAATCCGGTTCTTTATGTTGTTAATGAATGGACAAATCCTGTAATGAATTTCTTTACCGGTAACACATGTAAAAAGGGAGCAGCAGGAGTGGGACTTGACAAAAGGTTATTAATTGCAGGTAACAAAATTTATTCAAAATCAAAACCAAATGCATTGACAAATAAAGATTTGTATAAGTTTCTCACAGATAATAAAATTACCGAAGTCTGCATTGTAGGTTTAATGGCTGAAGGATGTGTTAAAGCTACTGCCATGGGATTAAAATCGCATAATTTTGATGTAGTCGTTATTGAAAATGCATTAGGTTCAAAAAGCCTGAATAAAAAGAACAAGATTATCAATTATTTCCATAAACATAATATAATAATAATTTAGTAATCAATTATTTTACTTTATGAATGAACTTTTATTTCCTTATCATGAAGCAATTTATTTTAGTTAAAAATAATTCATTTAATAAATAAGCCATAAGGAAATATTACCGGGATTTTCCTTTTATAGTTCAGATATTCAGAACCAAATCTATTTTCCAAATAATTTTCCTCTTTTTTAACCAAAGCGTTTAAAATGATGTACATAAATATTGGTGTAGTTAAACTAATCCAGCTATTTAATAAAAGTAATATTCCAGGTGCAATAAATATTACCCAGGAAGAATATAATGGATGACGGCAGGTTCTGTATACACTACCCGTAATAAGTTTATCAGAATTATATGCTTTATTAACAGCTATTACTGAAATAATAAAATATGGAACGCCAATACAAATAAATATAATACCAATTATTTGGAATATTTTGTGTTGGTTTAATCCAATATTAAATAAAGGATAATAATAATTACTAATTATAACAGTTATACTTCCAAATATAACGGACAAAGCTGCAAATAATGGCCCTATGCCCCATCGGCTGATTCTTTTCTTTTCCTTGTATTCCATCTTTTTCAATTTTAATTAACCGGATTTTTGCTTATTTTTTCTTGTCAAAATTATTTTCAAATGTAATTTATTATTTTTTGACAAATTCTAATTCAAATATATAACCTAAAGTTCAAAATGATTATGTTTTACCGGTAAAAATAGAACATTTACGTAATTTTAGTTATACCACTTAATTTCTTTCCATACATTTAAGCATATTTTAATTAAATCCAAATTATACTATGAAACAGGAAGAAAAAAACAAAGTTTGCAGCGTGGAACACGCGGGGGCTTTAGATTTAAGGATCAGAAAATTGCTTCATAATCCCCGGAAAATCTTAAAGCCATATATAAAAGAAGGAATGTCCGTTCTTGATGTCGGATGCGGCCCGGGATACTTTACAATTGATATGGCAAGGATGGTTGGTAAATCAGGCCATTTGACTGCCGTCGATTTACAGGAAGGAATGCTTGAAATTGTAAAAAGGAAAATAAACAAAGCAAATCTTGAAAATATTATTGCATTACACCAATGTAAAAAAACTGAAATTGGTCTTACAGGACAATTTGATTTTGTACTCGTTTTTTGGATGCTTCATGAAGTACCAGATGTAAATGTGTTTTTAAAGGAATTGTATTCTCTCCTGAAACAGGGAGGCAAAATTTTAATTGCCGAACCTAAATTTCACGTATCAAAAGCGGAATTTAATAACTCAAAAGCGGAAATGAGTAAAACTGGATTCAAATTAATGAACGAACCTCCTGTATTCTTCAGCAGAACAGTAGTATTGTCAAAAATTGTTTAAACAATTTATTCCTGTAAACTAATTAAAAGTAATTATTACCAGTCATATAAAAATTCAATCAACTACCATTTATTATAATTAATTCTGAAGATTCCAAATCAAGCGATTTTTTAATACATTTTGCAGTCTGGCTAGCTGCTTTTTTTACCGAATAGCAGATATCTTTTTGTTTAAAAATGTAATTATTTATAAAATAAGACACAAATACATCTCCTGTTCCGCCAAAATAAACATTTATATACTTGTGCTTATATTCAAAAGTCATTTTTTGTGAGTTTAAACTAATACCAATCCATCCTTTTTTTACTGGTATACTTTTGACTATAAGTGTAATATTTGGATACAAACTTATAAATTGTTTAATTATTTCCTTAAAATCTTCCGTGCCGGGAGACAGAAATTTTAATTCAGTATAATTAGGCAGGGCAATATCAGAAATTCCAAGAAGTTTGGGGATGCAATCCAGAATTTCTTTCTCAACATACAACCTGTTATTGTCTCCCAAAATAGGATCAACTATCACAAGTTTTATGATTGACTTATATTTATCATACATTTGAAGTACAAAATCTATTTGGGAGGCTTTATAGAAATATCCGCAAAAAAGGATTACTTCATAATTCATAGATTTACATAATTCAAAGCTCCCGTCGAGCAATGTTTCAAAATCAGTACCGGTTTTAATAAATCCCCTGATATTTGATGTTGCAGTCAAAATTATGTCCGGTACCGGAATTATATGTCCGGACAGGATTTGCAACATCGGCTTTAAGCCTGCATTACCCATACAAGGAAAGCTGCTGACAGCAATGATTTTGGTGGTCATATAAACTGATAAACAAACTTAATACTAAATTATTAGTCTGGTGGATATACCAAAATGATCACTTGGATAAATATTATGCCTGCCATCTTTTTTATTCAGTACTACTCTTGAATCAATACATTGGGGGTAATTATTATTTACTGGAGCAACCAAAATGTGGTCAATTTTATATTTCCCTTTGTCAGGTAATTCATCGGTGGCAGGACATGTATAACACGGTTGTAAACCATTTCCCAGGACATAGGTATCTTTCAGATTGTATGGGTGGTTAAAAAATTCTGTGAGGCTTTCAGATGAAGTTTCACTGTTAAAATCCCCGCAAAATACCTTAACTGAAGAGCTGTCGCCCAAAAAAGGATCATTTACAATAGTTTTAAACTGTTTATTTCTCAGTTTTATTTCATTTTGTAGATGAGTTAAATGCAGGTTTACCAAAGTTATACAAACGTTATTATATTTAAATTTTACTGCAATTGCTACCCTTTCAGGGTCCTGATCTGCACCCGGTAGTTCAATAACCTGTTTTTCATTAAATGGGAACCTGCTAAGAACAGCCAGGCCTGAAAAACTATCAAGTGTTTCATTGTTTATTTTTCTTGGTTTCCGCCTTATAGGGTAAAAAAAACAACTCATTTGAAGTTTTTCTGACAGAACCCCGGCAGTATTATAATAATAATCAGGAGTTGCAAAACATTCCTGCAAAGCTATTATGTTGTAATTTAATTCTTCTAATTGATTAAGAGTTACATCTAATCTTTTCTCATATTCCCCATCGCATTTCCACGTGTTCAAACTTATGACTGACAGCATATAATGGATATTAATTGTAGGTATTAAGAAAAAGTCTTATTCGTTTATAAAGTTTATAAGGATTATATAGAAGGGTCTACGTTCCATTTTTCAGCAAATGATTTTTATTTCCAGTCCAGGTACAAAAGTGCGAATAAGTTCATAAAGTTTATATGTATATAAGTTTATATTATTATTAATATTCTTTAAAAATCACATATCCAAATCGTATATCATTAATATACATGTATTTAATCTGGAATAAGCTCATCCAGTCATTAATTATTAGAAATATATTAGAATATAATTCATCATATGTTATCATAATCTAAATCCAGTGATTTAATATCCTGCTTAAAATGAATCATATAATATATTAATATAAAGTTAAGCATTTAAAATCTTTATAAGTTATTGTAAATAAAAAACATATCGTCTAATTAATTCCTAACAATTCTAAGTAATTACTAATTCTTTTAAAACACCTTATTGAAATATCTCCAATAAGTTTGAACTGCATAAAAAAAATATTACGCCCTTAAAAAACCAATTGAAAGAGGAGGACCTATGTAAAAAAATAACTACTTGAAAATTAATTACAACCTTATAATTATAAATAAACAAAACTAAAATTTAAATTAAAATCAACAAACATGAGACTTAATTTTAATCTAAGACAACTTTGGCCGATAAAGAACATTCTGGCCTTATTTTTATTATTCTTACTTTCCTGTATGGTAAGTAATGTAAATGCACAGGAAAAAACCATTACCGGGAAAATAGTTTCAAAAGACGGTACCGGACTTCCTGGTGCAACTGTAACTGTTAAAGGTACTACAAAAGGAGTCATTACCGATGTTAATGGTAATTTTTCCATTTCAGCTGCATCAACGGATGTATTGGCCGTTACTTATGTCGGCTATGTATCTCAGGAAATACCTGTTTTGGCTCAGTCTGATATACAGGTTACCTTGCTTGAGGAGGTTACAAATATCAATGAAGTCGTTGTAACTGCTCTTGGTATCAAAAAGGATGTAAAATCCATAGGATATTCAACGGAAGAAATTTCAGGTTCGGATCTTACAAAAGCACGTGATGTAAATGCAATTAACGGATTGGTTGGTAAAGTTGCAGGGTTGTCTATTGGTGCTTCCTCTGAATTTTTGGGTACACCTACAGTTGTATTACGTGGTAACACTGATATTTTGTATGTTGTAGACGGAGTACCTATTAACTCTGATACATGGAACATCAATGCTGATGATGTGGAATCCTATACCGTACTGAAAGGTCCCAATGCAGGTGCATTATATGGTACCAGAGGCCTTAACGGTGCTATTTTAATTACAACAAAAAAAGGTACCGGAGTAAAAGGAACATCGGAAATTGATTTCAATTCAAGTGATATCCTTGACCCAAAAAGCTTTATTGCTATACCTGATCGCCAGGATCTTTATGGACTTGGTAAAAATTATGTTTACGCTTATGCAAACGATGCCTATAACCATGGAAGCTCCAACCAGCGTGCAAATGTTTGGGGACCACGTTTTAACGATGGGGTTGAAGTTGCCCAGTTCAATAGCCCTGTTATAAATGGTGTAAGGCAAAAAGAACCATGGCTTGATTTAGGAAAACACAATTTCACAAATTTTATGGAAGCTGGCTTTCATACAAGTAATAACCTGTCATATAATGTTACAGGAGAAAAAGGCGAAGCCCGAATATCTCTTACAGATGTTTACCAGAAAGGTATTGACCCAAATACCTGGTTAAACAGCTCTACAGGTAATTTATTCGGAGGATATAATTATAATAAAAGGCTCAGATTTGAAGGTAATTTAAATTTTAATTACCAGTATTCAAATAACGTTCCGGATGCTATTTACGGTCCCAACAGTTATACCTATATGATACAGGAATATGGTTCGGCAAACTATGATATTACCCAGTTTAAAAATTACTGGCAATCACCAAACATTCCTAATGTACCTTCTACAGGTGTTCCTGGTGTTCAGCAATACTGGGTTGAATATGGACGTACCAACAACCCTTATTTCATGGCTTACCAGTGGTTGCGCGGACATCAGAAAACCGATATAAACGGATATGGGAAAATATCTTATGATATCACCCCTGACCTTAAAGTTAGTGTCAGGGCACAGGCAAGTACCTACAGCCTGTTAAGAACAGAAACAATGCCAACTTCAGCTATCACTTACAGCTTGAACAGCGGTGGTATACAGGAAGGCAACAGAACAGGTGAATATCGTGAAGACCGCAGAAATATGTGGGATAACAATAATGATATTTTGTTAACTTATAATAAAAATGTAACTCCTGATATTTTTATTGGTGCCCTTGGAGGAGCTAATTTGAGAACCTTTACTTATAATTCAAGCTGGGTGTCGACAAATAACATTATTATACCTTCAGTTTATAATTTCACCAATACAGCTAATCCATTGGTAGCTTATAATTTTCTGTCAAATATGACTATTTTCAGTTTATATTATTCAGTAGACTTTAAATACAAGAATTATTTTTCTATAAACACTACAGGCAGAAATGACGTTTCTTCAGTATTTGCAAGCGGATACCAGAGTTATTTTTATCCTTCTGTTTCTGCAAGTTCAGTATTGACTGATTACATAAAAATCCCTGCAAACATCATATCCTATTTAAAACTGAGGATTTCATATGCCAATGTTAAAGGTGGTTTAACCAGTCCTACAGTTGGTCCTTCTTTTGAACCATTGGGTATTCAGTCACCTCTGGGTTATGGATCCAGCTATTACAGTTCCTATGGTGGCCCTACATATAGCAACCAAAATGGATACGCCTTAAATTATTTATATAACAACCAGCTCTCGGCCGATTATACACAAACATTAGCTAATCCGGCATTAAAACCATTTACTGTTTCTTCTACAGAATTTGGTGGTGACTTTCGTTTTCTGAATAATAAAATAGGACTGGGCGTTACCTATTATACAACTGTTAACGGCCCTGCAATCTTCCCGCAGCAGGTTGCTGCTTCTACCGGTTACTATTCTCAAAATGTTAATGGTATAACCACGACTAAAAATGGTCTGGAAATTGAGTTGATGTTAAACCCAATAACAAACCTTAATGGTTGGTCATGGGTACTGACTGCTAACTATTCAACATTTACCGAAACGCTGAAAAGCATTTATGGAAGTGATAATAGTGTTGACCTTAACGACCATTATTATCATGTTGGCGACCGTCTGGATGCTATTTATGCTTATAAATATTTCCGTGATCCGTCAGGAAATATTATAAATGTTGTCGGCTCTAATGGATCTGCATCTGCTTTAACAGGACCACAGGGTACCCAGTATAAACAAAGAGTTGGATATGCCAACCCTGATTTTACCTTTGGTGTTACCAACAGGATTTCATATAAAAATTTCTCTCTCAGTTTCCAGTTTGACGGAAGAATAGGAGGTACCATTTATGATGAAATATATGTTGACCAGTTCCAGTCGGGTAATGCAACTGACCTTGTAAAAGGAGACCTCGGTACAGCAAGAGCAAATGAGTGGAGCCAGGTTAAAGGAACAGGAACATTTAGCCCTGTATATAATGCACCGGGAGATGTGCTTTTAACAGGAACACCAACTTTTGATTCAAATGGTAATATTAATAATATGAAAGATCTTACGTTTGGACCAAATAATAAAGCACCAATTGGAGTAAATGCATACACAGGTACATTGAATGGTTATATACAGGAGCCATTCTTTATCAGCCGTACCTATGCCATGTTAAGGGAAGTAACTCTAACATATAATATACCTATTAAACCAGGGAATACTTCATTTTTCAAAAAAGCTTCATTCTCTTTGGTTGGAAGAAATTTATTATACATATCTGTTGATAAAAGGCATGATACTGATTTGGACCAATACCCGACCGGATTTGACGTTTCAAGGATTGGCCAGACAAAGGATCAGGATGATGAATCGAATGGTTACGGCACAAATAACCTTAACCTTATTCAGGATGCTAGTATGCAGACACCAGTTGTCCGCCAGTTTGGTTTCAACGTCAACTTAATATTTTAAACCAAAAATTATTTTGAAAATAATACGAAAATATAAAACTATGAGAACAATAAAATTAATTGGATTTATAGCGTTTTTGACAATTCTAGCAAGCTGTCAGAAATTTAGCGACGTTAACCCTAATATTCCGGGTCAAAACTCTCCTATGCCACCTTCTTTATTACTCAACAGAATAGAAAATGAACTGGCAGAAGGTCCTGGTGAAGTAGATGGTCAGCCAGGCAGCGTTTCAGAATTACCGAGCCGCTCCGGAAGCATTGAGCATTATTGTCAGCAACTGTGGCCAAATAATGTATATTATGGAGGTGTTGATAATTATAACTGGTCAAATACTGCACATCCTTATAATATGCTGAAAGACATAATACAAATGGAAAATAATGCCTTAATTACTGCCAATTCAAAAGTAAACGTCTACTCTGCTATGGGAAAATTTTTGAGAGCATATATATTTATATGGCTTTCACAAAGAGTAGGAGATATACCTATGATACAAGCCGGACAGGGTTTAACCTATCCTACTCCTGCATATAATACACAGCACGATGTATATAAAGCCAGTCTTGCCCTGCTTGATACCGCTAATCAATATATTAACCAGATTAGTGCAGACAAGGGTGTAGCTGAAGGCATAGCAACACTGCCATTTACCGGAGATATATTCGGATTTACAGGTTTAGGTGGCTTGGCAGAATGGCAAAAAGTAATAAATGCTTATAGATTACGGGTTTTGATTAGTTTAAGCAACAAAGCAGGTCTTTCTTCCGCATCAGATATAAATATAGCAGGTCAGTTTAACTCTATATTAAGTAATCCAGCAACTTATCCCCTTATGGCCAGTGATAACGATGACCTTAAATATGCTTACAGTTCTGCATTTAATCCTTATGCCACAAATGTTAAGGATTACTATGACACATCCGATCCATTAACATCATCATTGCTAAGTTTAACCGATTCAACTGATGATCCACGTACCTATGTTTTTGCCACTCCTTCAATATATCAAAGGAAGACAAAGAATAGAAGCATTAGCGATTTCAAGTGTTATGTAGGTGGTAATCCTGATACGAGCCTTACTGTTCTCCTGAACGAACAAAATGATTTCTCTTATATTAACTACAACCGTTATTTTACTTCCACTTATACAGGTCCTTCCACGGGAGCTGAAGCACTTGGATCAATAATTATAGGTTACCCGGAACAGTGTTTTAATATAGCTGAAGGTATAGTTCGCGGGTGGACTAGCGGGAATGCTGTTACTGCTCTTGATAATGGAATCAATGGTTCCATGGTCTATTATGGTGTAAGTGACCAGGGTAAACAGGGTGTTTATGATGTTACCGGTGATACATTATTAGGAACAGTCACATACCAGCTTGATTCTTTTATAAATCATATAAACAGTGCTTTTAATGCTGCAGCAGGTAATCAAAACCTACAGGTGCAATACATTATAAATCAAAAATTTATTGCAATGTTCCTGAATTCCGGATGGGAGCCATTCTATAACTGGAGAAGGACAGGGTATCCGACATCATTTGTTGGAAGCAGTTCTCCCAATCTCTTTACCGCCAATGGTCAGATCCCACTTCGCTGGCAGTATCCTCAAACAGAAGTTCAGTTTAATACAACTAACTGGCAAAATTCAGTCACCAGTCAGTATGGTTCAGCCGGTGATAATTTATTCCAGAAAATGTGGATATTGAATGGTAATTGATAATGTGTAGATATGAGAATGTTAAAATGTGCATTTTCGATTACTATTTACAAATGACTGATGACAAATTGACAAATGGATAATTCAGATATTTAAAAGCTGCCCTTTATTTGGGCAGCTTTTTTAGTACTATATAATTCTAAAGGGTGATATATATTAAATCATTTTCTTTAATAATATAATAACACATTATAAATATGAAAAAACCAAGAATAACAGTATTGATTGCATGTTTGACATTGGCCGATATAATAGTTTATTCTCAGCCGGTTACTTTAAATCAGGTCAAGGATAATACTTTTATCATAGAATTTCAAAATTCTGCAGCCCAGCATGAAATAAGTATGAGTAATTATCCCGATTCCTGGAAAGATCCCGTTAAAATTTCCATAAAAGAGGATAAAGATACATTCAACCTTGTTTCTGTGCACCCTTTAATTAAATCGCAGGTAAATGGTAAAAATTATTACTGCTCCCAAAGGTTAATAGTTCTGAAAGGTGCAATTAATTTCCGCGATCTGGGTGGCTATATCAATAAAGAAGGGAAGCAGGTTAAATGGGGAAAAATATACCGTTCTGCCGATATTAGTAAATTAACCGACGATGATCTGAAAGTCATAACAGCATTACACATAAACCTCGATTGTGATTTAAGGGGCGACAAGGAAGTGGATGCGGCACCTGATAAAATACCTGCCGGAGTCGAAAGAATCTCTCTTCCTGCAGGCAGTGAAAACGTAGGAATGAATGATTATATGAAATATATGAAGGATTCAGTAACTGCCGATTCAATGATGTTGACATTTTATACTAAAACGGATCATTTTCAAAAAAAATATAAACCAATGTTCGACAGACTGTTAACTCTGGGGACCGATGATGCGGTATTATTCCATTGTTCCGCCGGCAAGGACAGGACCGGGGTGGGAGCTGCCCTCATATTATATGCCCTGGGAGTTGAAGAAAGTGTTATTTTCCAGGATTATGCTCTGACAAATACTTACAGGAAAGCCTTAAACGACCAATCTGTAATGGGACTAATGATGAGGGGTATACCTGCAAATGCATCCATGCGTTTTATGGTGGCCGACCCCAGATATCTGAAAGCCACATTTGACACACTTAAAAAACAATATGGCTCTGTAGATGCATTTTTAGAATCAGTTATGGGACTTAACAATATAAATTTAAACTTATTAAAAAGTAAGTTTCTGTATTAAATTTAATTTTAGCTTAACAGTAGCTGGGTTATTAAGTACGACCTTTGTATAAACAAACTAATTATAAAATTTATGAAAACAAAACTTATGTTGATAATAGTTGCTTTAATGTTTTTAAAGGGACATTTGTTTGCACAAGATTATGCTGTAACCAATACATCTTTTAATAAGAACTTACCCAATACCAGCAAAAAATTAGCCACTTATGATTTTGAGGTGTATAATTATGTACCTGAAGCAATGAAAAAAGTAACTGATGACATGGCTGGTAACCATTTTTTAGGCCCTGAAATTGCTAAAAAAATGTATTTGCTTGATGAATCTTATACTTATACTGAGCTCATTGCTCCGGGAAATCCTGCAACCAGGACCATGTATAAGAAACCTGTGATTTATAACGCAGTAGTTAAAATTGACAGGTACATTAAAAAATGTGTTAAAACTAAGGAATTGACCCTCGAGGAAGCCACTTCAAAATTTAATAAGGTATTGGATGTAGCCTTGAACGTCAGAAGTGTAAATACCGACCAGTTTGAAGAAACAATTAAAGCTCAGGGAAATAATGTAGCAGATGTTTTGTCATTATTTACCGAAGTTCATTTGAATTACACTAATAATTAGTAATAATTACTAAAAACAAAAGCCCCTTTTTCTGCCGGATTAAGGGGTTTTTAAATATAATCAATAATCAATTATTTTAGCTTCCTGTTTCCTGCTTCTGGAGTCCATCTGGTAATTCGAATTATATTTTCTCACTCCGTTAATATAAACATTTGATACGGCTGCATGCGACTCAATAATTGAAAATGTCACCAGGTCAGCTTTTTTCCCGATTTCTATACTTCCACCATCATTAAAATCAAGCATTCTTGCAGGATTGCAGGTTACATAGCTAATAGCTTTACTGGGAGATGTTCCATTGTTAATTAGTTTGATAACACTGCCAAGTAAAGCAGGAAAATGATAATCGCTGCATAGAATATCTACAAGGTTTTCATTCATAGCATCCACACATGAAAGATTTCCGCAATGTGACCCTCCACGGTAATAATTTGGTGCTCCCATGCATACCCACATATCCAGCTCCTTTGCTTTTCTGGCAGCTTCAATTGTAGTGGGCATTTCAGATAATATGGCACCATTATTTTTTGCTTCTGCCACATGTTCCACAGTTGTGTCATCATGACTTCCAATAATAAATTTATTTCGGAATGAAGAGTAAATTTCAGGACGATGATTTATTTTACTTAACCGCTTTACCTTTTCGTTTATTTCAGCAGCTACCTGTTCTCTGGATATTCCTTTTTGAACAGACCATTTATCAATCAGATCATCAAGTTTAAACTGACGTTGACCGGGTATGTTTTCATTATAAACAACCAAAGCAAGACTTTTAAATGTTTTCATATCATCCAGGTATTCTAAAACAGTATCTGTGTTAGGGTCAAGCCTTGCATGAATGTGATGCCTTATAAGCAGGTTATCCTGCAATTTATCAAAATTTCTAACTAATTGAATAGCTTCACTGAAACTTCTCCCTTTCATAGTATCATCCGAGAAGCTGATTGCACAGAAAACATCAGTTATGCCACACGATGCAGCCCTGGCATCAAGGTAATGCATGGCAAATGACAATGGGAATGTGGCACTTGGCCTGGGATTTACTTCTTTTTCCAGATAATCGGTGTGGATGTCAATAAGGCCGGGAATTAACCAATGTTCATGCTGATCTGTTCCTTCCGGATAATATTTGTCTTTTAAAATTTCAGCAATAATACCGTTTTCTATTACTAAAGAACCAATGAAATCTGAATCAGGAGTTACTATCCTGGCATTTGTTAAAATCTGAATATTCATGTTTTAAATTTTTTGAACTCCAATTACTTTTTTTCGCAGGTAATCAGATATTTTTTCAAGCAGAGTAATTAAAATGATTGTAAAACAAAGTAATGCCAAAGCATCCTTATATCGGAGCACCTTCATTACCATGTAATATTCATACCCGATTCCGCCTCCCCCAAATATTCCTAAAAATATGGCTGCCCTCATATTCACATCAAAAGCATAAAACAAGTTGGCAATAAAAGACGGCAATACCTGTGGTATTATTCCATACCTGATTGCCTGCAATTTATGTGCACCGGTGGAATAAATGGCTTCCAGCGGGCCATACTCAACATTTTCTATTGCATCAGCAAACAGTTTGCCAAACATCCCCAGTGTGCCGATGGTAAGGGCGAGCATGCCTGCAAAAGGACCGATGCCCAGAGCAATGATAAATACCAAAATTATAACCATACTTGGTGTCACCCTTTCAAATGCCAGAAGTGTACGGACTGTGGTACGCAAATAAGGTGAAGGTGATGTATTTCCAGCCGCCAGAAAAGCCAGACCCATTGCAATAATACCTCCGAATAAGGTCCCAAGGAATGCCATTGACACCGTTTGTGCAATACTGACATAAACAGTTGAACGGGTAAGAATTTCAAGGTTATCAGGGATCATCTCCTTAAATAAGGAAACCATGTAATGAAAATCGGTGAAAAACAAAATCGGATTAAAACCAAGATATATTGACGATAAGCTTATTATTATTATAATAAGTGCTGTAATATATGATCTTTTTCTGAACCTTTGGACAGGTACCCAGGCTTTCATAGTAGATGTTTTCATTTTATTATCACCCGATTCGAGTATTCTGTGTCTTAAATAATCAGAAAGTCTTTCAGTTAAAAACACCAAAACCAGTGTAACTATAATTGCCGTAGTTGCTCTCTGGTATTCAAGCATATTAAAACTCTGGGACAATTCAAAACCTATTCCTCCTGCACCAACAGCACCAAGCAAAACAGAAAGTCTTATATTAACTTCAAACCTGAATATAGTATTGGAGATCAAAGCAGGTGTAACCTGTGGGAAAACCCCATACTTAATAAGCTGTAACTTATTTGCTCCGGTGGTTTCAATTGATTCAAGTATCTTTGGATCTATCTCTTCAATTGCATCGGCTAATAATTTCCCGAGCATTCCTATACATCCAATTGCCAGTGCTACTATTCCGCATATAGGTCCCAGGCCTAAAGCTGCAACTAACAAAAGAATAATAAATATTTCAGGCAACGACCTTTCAAGGGCTATTAAAAACCTGGTTACATTGCGTAATATCGGGTGAGAAATATTTTTAGCCGCTGCCAGTCCAAATATAATTGATAAAACAGATCCGATAACTGTAGCTATAATAGCTATAACCACAGTTTCAACAGCTGGTTGTATCATTTCCCCAAACGCCGACCAATCAGGTGGAACCATCATTTTAATCAGTATCAACCCTTTGGGAATTCCCTCTGCAAGTTCAGACCAGCTAAACCTGCATAAACGTCCTGCAATATATGTTAATATTGCAATTACCAATATTGGTATTAATAATTTCCTGTATCGTTTAAAGGAAGTCATTTAATTGACTATTGATTGAAATTCAGCTCTTTTAATTTTCTGCATTTAAATTTTTTTGAAATTTGCAATTGATAATCTGCACATCTGTTCAATCTTTTCAATTATAAACAATCAGTCCTCTATGGCATCTTTTGCCGGATGAGTTATTTTTTCCTTTACCTTGGGTATCAGTGTTATTAGAGGATTATTTTTTAGTAAACCACCAGTTTCATCATAAAGAAAATTTCTTTCCTGATCATTTACATTATGTTCAAATTCAGCAAATTCATCTTCGTAAATATTATGTAATTGTTCGTTTGTGAGATTGGGCAAACCGTCATAAACAATCAATCCTGCCTTGATGGCTATTATCCTTGTACAGTATTTCTGGGTAATGTCAGGCTGATGAAAAACTCCTATAATTGGCATTTCAGAAGATAATGGCCTTAATATTTTCATTATGCTTTTTGCATTACTGGGATCAAGGTTTGCTATAGGTTCATCGGCAAGAAGTATTAAGGGATTCTGAAATATTGCCCTTGCAATGGCAACACGCTGCATTTCCCCGCCACTCATACTTTCAACTTTACGAAATGCCAGCTCCCTGATTTTAACTTTTTCCAGGGCCAGATTGGCCTGTTTCATTTCTTCTTCAGTAAACCCGTATATTATGCTTCTCCAGGGATTAATATCGCCCAGACGGCCTATCATAACATTTTCTAATGCAGTAAGTCTTTTGACAAGGTTGAATCCCTGGAAAATTACTCCGACTTTTCTGCGGGCATTTCTTAATTTTTTGCCTTTTACACTGCTAAGCTTGATTTTATTTCCATCTTCGTCACTTATCAAAACCTCTCCTGCCGTAGGCTTCATTAATCCGTTGCAGCAACGCATAGTCAGAGTTTTACCGGCTCCACTAGGACCTAATATCCCTACAAATTCCCCGCGTTTAACAGAAAAACTTATACCTTTCAGCAATGCCCTTCCATCGGGAAGAACCTTGGTAATATTAAGCACTTCGAGCATTGTAATAAATTTATGCTATCAAACATATAATTATTATATTAGAAATATGAAAGGCAAAAGTTAGGATTGTATTAAATAAAATTAATATCAACCCATATTATTATTGATTGTGATATATTTTTATTTTTGATGTTAATTATAAATTGAAGTAGCAAATAAAAGTAACTTTATACAATGATCAGAGTAGGTGTAATATTTGGGGGTAAATCTGTTGAACATGAAATATCATTACTTTCTGCCAGTAATATAATTGACTCACTGGACAAAGGTAAATATGAACCGGTAGTTATATATATAGATAAAGATGGTAAATGGTTATTAAATAAATTACCCGGTGAAGTGATGAAATCTTTGGTAGATAAAACAGAAACAGGACTTTCAACGGAAATAACTGTTATTGGAAAGAAAAATTCAAATATTATGATCGATCTTGAAAGAGGGAATGAAATAGGATCGATTGATATAGCTTTTCCTGTATTGCATGGTACCAACGGAGAGGATGGTTCTATTCAGGGCATGCTCCAGCTTGCCAACATTCCGTTTGTAGGAGCTGATATTTTGGGTTCAGCAGTCGGAATGGATAAAGATGTTGCTAAACGGTTATTGCGTGATGCTAATATAAAAATTGCCGATTTTGTCGTTATACATTCTTCAGATTCATACAGATACCAATTTGAGGATTTAGTAAATAATTTTGGCCTTCCTTTTTTTGTAAAACCCGCCAATCTTGGCTCCTCAGTAGGTGTTTCAAAAGTAAGCGATGAAGAGCAATTTCAACTGGCATTGGAGGAGGCATTCAGATTCAGTACAAAAATACTTATTGAAAAGTATATTGCCGGAAGGGAACTGGAATGCAGTGTAATAGGTAATGTTGGCAATTACAAGGCATCTGTGCCAGGCGAGGTTATAGTTGAAAATGATGAGTTCTATTCCTATAATGCTAAATACCTGGATGAATCCGGAGCCACTATTGTAATACCAGCTTCCTTGTCTTCAGAAATAGTACAAAAAATACAACAATTGTCAATAAAAGTATGTGAAACATTATGTTGTGAAGGCATGGCCCGCGTCGACAGTTTTTTGACGCCTCAGCACGAGCTTATTGTTAATGAAATTAATACCATACCGGGATTTACAAATATAAGTATGTTTTCCAAGCTTTGGGAAATTAGTGGTATACCTGCTGCTAATCTTATTGATGAATTAATTGAGCTTGCATTGGAACGACACAGAAGAAATAAAGTCAATTTCTCCAGGAAATAATAATCCCTGAAATTAATTCCTAACAAAACCCTAATTACAATTATACATCTGTCTAATGCGACACTGTTAGATTTGTGTCTCTAACAATCAATTACTCTCTCAAATGAAAAACAATATGTTAATAATTGGTTTATCAGTATTTCTGATAACCGGATTCAAAATTTCAGATTCAACTTGCGATTTAGTGGTAATAAATGGTACTGTAATAACTGTCAATGACACAAACCCGTCTGCCGAAGCTTTTGCTGTCAGGGATGGTAAGTTCATAGCAGTTGGGAGTTCAGCTGATATAAAAAAATATATAGGGGTTAATACAAAAGTCATTGATGCCAAAGGTAAAACTATTACTCCGGGATTTATTGATGCCCATATGCATCCTGAACCTGTATATCCTGAAGACAGTGTTTATGGATCAATTGATTTAACTCCACCAAGAGTATCAACAATTAACGATCTTATATCCATATTGAAGAAGAAAGCAGCTATTACACCCAAAGGACAGTGGATTTATGGTTCAAGATACTCAGATACGGATTTCGGACGTCATCCTACCAGATACGATTTGGATAAAGTATCAACAGAACATCCGATTATGATAAGTCATTCCAGCGGACATTTAGTTGTTGTTAATTCATATGTACTTGCTATGGCCGGGATCGATAAAAATACCGCAGATCCTCCCGGCGGAGCTTTTGACAGGGATGCAAACGGACCAAACGGCGTATGCCGGGAACATGCAGGTTCTCTGGTTGAAAAAAATGGTCCAAAATGGCCAAAAGCTACAGAACAGGAAGAAGTAGCAGGCTTTTTAAAATGTTTCAGCATTTTTGCTTCCAAAGGCATAACAAGTATAGGCGATGCAGGAATAGATATACGAAAAGTAAGATTATATGAAAAGGCTTTTCATGCCGGACAGCCGGTAAGGATCAACGTTATGATAAGTTCAAGTCATCTTAATGAAGCTAAGCTACTTGTGGTAGACCCTTCGATTCCTGTTTCAAACCTCAGGGTAAAAACAATCAAGGTATTTCATGGTAATTCTTTATCGGGCAGAACATGTTGGGTTAGCCAGCCTTATGAAAGGATAAACCCAAAAACAGGTAAAAAAGATGATTATGGCATACCGCCGGCCCGTAGTCAGAAACAACTCGATTCTTTGATGCTGGCAATACATTTGGCCGGGTTTCAGATTGCAACCCATTCAAATGGCGACAGGGAAATTCCTATGGTATTACTGGCATACGAAAGGGCACTATTGCAAAAACCAGATGCTGATCACAGATTCAGAATAGAACATTGTAGTATTGTAAATGATTCAATATTAAAGGTTATAAAAAAAGATGGGGTGGTTATAGTCACGCATTCCTATGAATGGGAGCATGGTGAAAAAGAAGAAGAATACGGCAGTTACCGTTGGAACTGGATGCACCCGACAGCTTCAGCCTTAAGGATGGGAATTCATGTTGCCGGTCATTCCGATTACAGTGTGAGTGCTGCAGATCCTCTCCTGAGGATACAATGTATGGTTACAAGAAAAAGTTCAAAAGGTAAGGTTTATGGGGAAGCTCAGAAAGTATCAGTGGAAGATGCTATAAAAGTCTGGACCATGGGAAGTGCCTATGCATCTTTTGAAGAAAACATCAAGGGTTCAATTGAAAATGGTAAATTAGCCGATTTTGTTATATTATCCAAAGATCCGCGAAAAGTTGATCCCGATTCAATAAGAATGATAAAGGTTGTAAAAACAGTAATTGGAGGAAAGGTTGTTTATGATAACGATTAATTTCAATGGACATATCTCCATACAAACCAACTGAAAGGTTTTCATCTGTGATTGATTTTTATGACAGATACAGACCTGGTTATCCAATTCAGGTTGCTGACATTTTAAAAAATATTTACGGATTAAAAACAGATAGTCTAATTGCCGATATGGGATCAGGAACCGGAATATTTACCGGGCTCCTGCTTCAGAATAAATGCCAGGTGATTGCCGTTGAACCTAATAACGACATGAGGGGTATTGCTGAAAAAAAGCTTTCCGGATTCAGTAATTTTAAAAGCCTAAAAGGGTCAGCTGAAGATGTACCGGATATAAAGGACGGATCAATTGACCTGATTACCTGTGCACAATCATTCCACTGGTTCGATTACAGTAAAGCAATTCCTGAATTTAACAGAATACTAAAAAGTAATGGCAAAATTGCATTGATTTGGAACGACAGGGCGAATTCAGGCAACGGATTAATGGAAAAATATGAAACAATATTGAAAAGGTATTGTGATTCTTATAGTGAAGTGAATAATAAAAGGTTATCTTTTGAGGCTATAAAAACTATATTTCCAAATAATAAACTTAATATTCATTATGCTGATAATTATCAGGATATGGATTTAGAAGGCATAATTGGCCGATTAAGATCATCTTCCTACTGTCCAAAGGAGGATAATAAAAATTACATTCCTCTTCTGGAAGAAGTAAAAAATTTGTTTTTTGAATTTCAATCTGAAGGTTTGGTAAGATTTTTATATAATACCTGTATATATGTTATAGAATATTAAAAGCATGTAATAAGTGGGTGATGAAGTTAGTAGGATAAAGGTATAAACCTGATTTAAACAAATGAGCAGTAATAAACTTATATATATAGTTGGAGCTTCAGGGTCTGGCAAGGATACCTTATTGTCACTGGTGCGCAATGAAATAGATTTTGAAGCAATACCGTTAATATTTGTACATAGATATATTACCAGACCCGTTGAACTTACAGGTGAAAATCATATATTCCTGTCTGAAAAAGAATTTATGTTTCGCCGGGAAGCCGGGTTGTTTGCCATGTCCTGGCAAAGTCATGGATTTTATTACGGCATTGGGCGTGAAATAAATGAATGGTTAAATTCCGGCAGCCTGGTATTGATGAATGGTTCCAGGGAATATATTCCAAAGGCGCTGGAAATTTATCCTGAAATGCGTATATGTTTGATTCAGACCAGTAGGGAAAAACTTAAAGAAAGGCTTATAAACAGAGGACGTGAATCAATGTCAGAAATTGAGGAGCGATTGAACAGGTTCGATGAATTCAGTGTTAATTATCCAAATGTCATTACTATCAACAACGATGGGAATATTGTGGATACAAAAAAATATTTTCTCGGGATATTGATTGATGCTTTGAAGTGAATTTAAAATCAAAAATCTAAAACCAAAATCAAAATAAAAAATCAAAAATTATAAGGGGCGATTGCAAATGAAGTTTCTTTTAAAAATGCTTGGAAAAAATAAATGGATGTACTTGTTTTCCAGCTTTTTATTTATACTTGCAATTTTCTTCAGAACTTTGGAACCCAGAGTCTTTCAGTGGCTTACAGATGATGTAATCCATTTTAAAAGGTTTAATGATACCATTTTAGCACCAACAATAAACATACCATTGTTTAGTAAAATAATAACAAAACATATAACGCTCTCTACATTATTATTATATTATGCTTTTATATATTTTGCCATAACAGTAGTACGAGCTATACTTGTATTTATAGCAAATATAATCAATTCCTCATCCACAGAAAATTCCCTGTACAATTTAAGGAACAGGATTTTTGATCATGTTCAGAATCTTTCTTACCAGAATACTGCCGGATACTCCAGGGGAGAAATTATTCAAAGGTCTACCAATGATCTGGAAGTAATAAAGGATTTTATTCAGAATAATATTACTGAATTAGTAAGGACAATATTTCTATTTGTATTTTCATTTATAATGATATACAGGATATATCCATTATTTGCTTTTATATGTATTTGTTTATCACCAGTGTCAGTTTTTGTATCCATATTATATTATAAGAAAGAAAGCCAGGTTTGGAACGAAAGGGAAGGAGAATCGGACAAGCTTAATTCGGTAATTCAGGAGAATATTCATGGAATAAGAACTATTAAAGCTTTTGGGAAGGAAAGAAAGGCAATTAATGATTTTGAGATCCAGAACCAAATAAAATTAAATGTCGATATACGCCATATTAAACTTCATAGTTTCTTTTGGCCTGTTCTGTATTTTATAAATTTTGCCCAAATAGTTATTTCTATAATAGCCGGAGTTTATTTGGCTTCAAATGGTCATATGACCTTAGGAGGGTTGATGGGAGGATATATTTATATAAATCTTATGTCCCAGCCTCTTAAAAATGTAAGTGACTTATTATCCAAATTTTCCATGGCTATGGTTGCTTCATTGCGAATTAAGGAAATAATTAACATTCCAAGGGAGGAAGAAACAGAATCAGAAATAAAGAGCTTTGAATTAAAGGGTGATATAGTTTTTAAAGACGTTAGTTTTTGCTATCCGGGCGAAACAAAATATGCATTAAAAAATGTCAGTTTTCATATTCAACAAGGTGAAAAAGTTGCTGTTATTGGACCCACAGGCTCAGGAAAATCAACAATAGTAAAGCTTATATTAAGATTATATGAGCCTGCAACAGGTAAAATTTATCTGGATGGGAAAGATATTACAACCTATCCCAAAAAACATTTACGAAGCAGGTTGGGAGTGGCATTACAAAATTCAGTTCTGTTTTCAGCTACAATCGAAGAAAACCTGAAGACAGTAAAACCAGGTGCTGAAGAAGGAATGTTGATTGATGCAATGAAAAAGGCAAGCATAGAAAGTTTACTGCATAAAACGAAATACGGGCTAAAAAATATGATTGGAGAAAAAGGAGTTAACCTTTCCGGCGGACAGAAACAAAGAATGGCATTGGCAAGATTAATTTTGAAAGATCCTGATATCTTTATACTTGATGATATTACCTCATCAATAGATGAGTTGAACGAACAGGCAATTTATAAAGAACTCAAGGATGTGCTGGGCAAAAAGACCTGTATAACTATCTCTCACAAGCTTTTATCTATAGTTTTTGCACACAAGGTTATTGTTTTAAATAATGGAAGTGTTGTTCAGATTGGTAATCAACATACTCTTGCCACCACGGAAGGTTACTTTAATTTTATATGTAATTTACAGGCCGGAGGGGAGCTGTTAATTGATAATTGAATATTGAATATTGTCAATTGGAATAAACATAATGTGACTTTATATGCTAATAATCAATAATCAATAATCAATAATCAATAATCAATAATCAATAATCAATAATCAATAATCAATAATCAATAATCAATAATCAATAATCAATTTTCCATGATACCTTTAAAATCAATATTTTATCAGGTGTAATCGACAATACAAATAAAATCAATAATTAATTGTCAATGATCACTA
>CAVYAE010000043.1:0-126999 GCA_963766305.1 uncultured Bacteroidota bacterium | reverse complement strand
TTAATAGAAATCATGATCCTAAAATATTATTTGGGCGCAAAGATAAAGGAAATAATGTCAAAATGATGACGGATGACTAATGACGGATGACTAAAAACAACTTGCAGATGCGCAAATTGCTGATTACTAATAACGCATTACAGATGACGAAACACCGATGACGTATGAAAATTAATAAGGATTTTATAAATTTGTATGCCCGTATACTAAGACTAACACTTATACACAAAGCATGGAGTTTACTATAAAATCCATTGAATCAATAGATAAGATTGCCGGTGATTTTCTCAAAGCAATTCCAAACAAAAAGCACATTGCCTTTTATGGTTCTATGGGTGTCGGGAAAACGACATTTATAAAGGCAATATGCAAATTATTTGGTATAGATGAAGGAGTAACAAGCCCAACCTTTGCTATTGTGAATGAATATTTTACAAAGCAGGGAGAAAGTGTTTATCATTTCGATTTTTACAGGATTAATAACATAAATGAACTATTTGACCTTGGATATGAGGAGTATTTGTATGGACAAAATTATTGTTTTATTGAATGGCCTGAAAAAGGCGAGTCATTGGTACCGGATCATTTCTTAAAAGTTACAATTTCAGAAATGAATGATGGTACCAGGGTAATTAGTTGTTAAACTGACAAAGGGTTTAATAAAATATTGAAATACATTGCCAAATACATTGAATTATATTACTTTAGAAAATTAATGAGATCTGCTAACATTTAATTTAACCTATGGCCAATCAAGAAGTTAGTTCACGCACTTTTAATATTTATAATAAAGTGTTGTTGCCATTGGAAGAAATGCTTGAAGTTGCCAAGAAACATCATCAGCTTATAATAGGTATTCCTAAAGAGAGTGATCAATATGAAAACCGCATACCTCTGACTCCTGAAGCCGTTGAATCACTTGTTAAACACGGACACCAGGTTTTAATAGAAAAGGAAGCGGGCAATGCCGCCAATTATGAAGACGCTCAATTCAGCGAAAGTGGGGGTTTAATTGTTGAAGAATCTGAAGTTTATAAAGCTGATATAATTTTAAAAATAGCCCCGCTGACTATCCGCGAGATTTCTTTGCTTAAAGAAAACCAGGTAATTATTTCATCCTTACAATACCGTAACCTTGCTGAAGAACATATAAGGGGATTAATGTTAAAGAGGGCTACAGCTGCTTCATTCGAAAATATTAAGGATGTGTACAATAATTATCCTATTGTACGAAGTATGAGTGAAATTGCCGGAAACACTGCAATACTCATAGCAGCGGAATACTTAAGTAATGTAAATAAAGGAAAAGGGGTAATGCTGGGTGGTATTACAGGTATTACACCTGCAGAAGTAATAATTCTTGGAGCAGGCACGGCAGCTGAATCAGCAGCAAGAACGGCAATAGGTTTAGGAGCATATGTCAAGATCATGGACAGTTCGGTACATGATATGGAGAAGTTACAGTCACATCTCGGTATGCGACTGTATACATCTGTACTCCACCACCAGGTTCTCAAAAAGGCCCTCAGATCAGCTGATGTTGTCATAGGAGCTATACATTTTACCGAAGCCAACTCACGTTTTTTTGTATCAGAAGAACTGATAAGCAAAATGAAAAAAGGCTCGGTGATAGTTGATATAAGTATAGACCAGGGAGGCTGTTTTGAGACTTCTGAATGCCGTGATCACGGTAACCCCGTTTTTACAAAACATAATGTAATCCATTATTGTGTTCCTAACATACCATCACGGGTGGCCCGCACCGCTTCCATAGCGCTTAGCAATGTTATTGCGCCCATACTTTTCGATATTGCGGAATCAGGAGGCATGAACCCAACATTAAAAACTGATCTGGGTTTACGCCACGGCGTTTATATGTTCAATGGAATCTTAACCGATAAGGCCATTGGTGTTCAACTTGGCATTCCTTATCAGGACATCAATCTTCTGATGGCCGCCTTCTGAACTCAATATTTCTTTAACATTAAGAAAAAGTCAAATACAAGGCTTGAGAGGTATTAAAAAGCGGAAATAAATATTAGCTATAAGAATTTTTCTGATAAGAGAAACTTGACTTTGGCTGTTTTTAAAGAAAAAAGGAAGGTGACAAACCTTCCTTTAATAAGGCAGACAAACAAAAAATCACAAACTAAATCTTCCCAAAGTTACAATAAAGTATCTAAATTGACATAAGGAATGTCAAAAGCTTTGGCAACATTTGAGTAAACTATATTCCCTTTATAGGTGTTTACCCCTAATTTAATGTCATTTAAGCTTTTACAAGCTTCCTCTATACCCAGTTCGGCTATTTTAAGACCGTAATAAAGAGTTGCACTAGTTAATGCCTGGGTTGAACTTAGTGCTACAACCCCCGGCATATTGGCTACACAATAATGAACCACCCCGTCAATAATATAAACAGGATCGTCATGTGTTGTGGGATGGGTGGTTTCAGCACATCCACCCTGGTCTACAGCCACATCTACAATGACAGCACCAGGTTTCATTAAACTGAGGTGACTCCTTTTTATTATCCTGGGTGTTTTTGCTCCCGGCAATAAAACTGCCCCAATAATAAGATCGCTTTCCTTTAAAACACTTTCAATATTTGAATCGGTACTGTACAAAGGAGTTATTCTTGAACCGAAAATATCGTCAAGATAAGCCAGCCTGTTTGCATCAATATCCAGAATAGTTACTTCTGCCCCTATCCCTGCAGCTATTTTGCAGGCATTCAATCCTACTACACCACCTCCAATTATTCCAACTTTGCCACGACGAACACCGGGAACACCTCCCAGAAGCACTCCCCTTCCTCCAAAAGTTTTTTCAAGATATTTGGCACCTTCCTGAATACTTAACCTGCCAGCAATTTCACTCATAGGTTTCAGGCAAGGTAACTGTTTATCAGAAGTTTGTATTGTCTCATAGGCAACCGTAGTTACTTTCCGGATTAACATTGCTTCCGTCAGCTCACGTGAAGCTGCAAAATGCAGGTAAGTGTACAAGATCTGGTTCTCATGAAACAAATCATACTCTGCAGCAAGCGGTTCTTTTACTTTGATAATCATATCACAATTATCAAGAATCCGTTTTTTATCCACAGATATTTTAGCACCTGAGGTAACATATTCCTCATCAGAAAACCCGGCCGCCATACCAGCCCCGGCTTCCATTGTAACAGAATGACCTCTTGAAACATATGACCTTACGCAAGAAGGGGTTAAGCCAACACGATATTCATGATGTTTAATTTCCTTTATACAACCAATTCTCATTTTAAGTGTTTTTTATAAATTTTTATATCAGAACTTAAGTTTAATACTTCACAATCAGCAAAAATGGCCGTGTTTTAAAAAAAAGCTAAAATAGCAAACATAAATATAACGAGAAAACAATTCATTATAATATCATTACTAAACTGATTAAGAAAAATAATTCATTTACTTTTGTGGTCTCAATAAACTGGAATGAACATAATATATTACATACTTATAAAAGTTTATGCTTTGATGATTCTCCTGGCATCCTTATCTGGCAATGCAAAGGCTAAATCATGGATTAAAGGAAGAAGGTCAGTTTTAAATTCAATTAAGAAAAGCCTTGCCGACGGAGAGAAAAGGATTTGGGTTCATGCCTCCTCTTTAGGAGAGTTTGAACAGGGCCGACCGGTAATAGAATTAATAAAAA
The DNA here is from genome assembly GCA_963766305.1 of uncultured Bacteroidota bacterium. Taxonomy (GTDB): domain Bacteria; phylum Bacteroidota; class Bacteroidia; order Bacteroidales; family JAAUTT01; genus JAAUTT01. The sequence goes on along the minus strand of CAVYAE010000043.1, from coordinate 123,309 downwards.
ACACATATCCGGAGTATAAAATTTTCCTTACATTCTTTTCTCCATCCGGTTATGAGGTTAGAAAAAACTACCGGTTTGCAGATTACATTTTTTACCTTCCTATGGATGGGCCAAATAATGCAAGAAGATTCACTGAATTAGTCAATCCTGAAAAAGTAATATTTATCAAATATGAATACTGGTATTATTATCTTTCTGCTATTCACAAAAAAAATATACCTGTTTATATTTGTTCTGCCATTTTCAGAAAAGATCAGCTATTTTTTAAATGGTATGGCAGATGGTACAAAAATATATTATCAAACTTCACCTTGCTTTTTGTACAAAATGATTTATCAGGCAAGCTTTTGAATAACATAGGTATTACAAATGTGATTGTTACGGGAGATACCAGATTTGACAGGGTATTGGCCATCGCTTCAAAAGCACAGAAATATGAAGAAATAAATTTATTCAGGCATAATAAAAGGTGTATAGTAATTGGGAGTTCGTGGGAGCCTGATGAACAGTTAATTATAAACTACATTAATGAAACTGATATTTCTGTTAAGTATATTATTGCTCCTCATGAAATAAACACATCTCATATAGAACATATTGAAAATCAACTTAATAAAAAATCAGTTCGCTATTCTGTATGGAAACAAGAACAATCAGGTGAATATGATGTTCTTATAATTGATAATGTAGGTATGCTGTCATCTGTTTATCAATACGGACTTTTGGCTTATATAGGAGGCGGATTCGGAAAAGGAATCCATAATATACTTGAAGCTGCAGTTTGGGGTATACCCGTTTTATTTGGACCTAATCATGGAAAATTCAGGGAAGCCCTCGAACTTATTGAAATTGGCGGTGCTTTTGCAATATATGATTACAACGGATTAAAAACAAAATTTGACTATTTTATTAACAATACTCTGATGTCGAATGAATCCGGAACCATAGCTTCTGATTATATAAAAGGTAACACCGGTGCAACTGAAAAAATAGTTTCAACGGTAATGGGTAATCCGTCAACGATCAAAAAATCAATAGGCTAATAACTCCTTTTATTTGTTAATAACACTCCCTGAATCGCCTTGCGCAGCTTTAAGAGTCTTTATATCTTGCGTACTTGTTCACTTTAAAAAAAAGTTTAGTAACCCTTATTAATTAACATAATATGGATATTGATACAATGATTACCAGGCAGAAAAACGATCCAATAATTATGGAAAATAAAAAATACATTTACGACGAAGTATACAGGAATACACTGGCATATTTTAAAGGAGACGAACTGGCTGCAAGAGTCTGGGCTACAAAATATGCTTTAAAGGATTCTTACGGAAATATTTATGAACTTACTCCAAGCGACATGCACTGGCGTTTGGCCAGGGAAATCGGACGTATAGAAAATAAATATTCCAATCCACTGACGGAAGAAATACTCTTCGAATTGTTTCGTGATTTTAAATACGTGGTACCTCAGGGCAGTCCTATGACAGGCATAGGAAATAATTTCCAGATCGCTTCTTTATCCAATTGTTTTGTAATTGGAAATGAACCTGCAGCCGATTCCTACGGAGGAATAATGAAAATAGACCAGGAGCAGGTACAGCTGATGAAGCGCAGGGGAGGTGTTGGTCATGATTTATCACATATACGTCCTCATGGAAGCCCGGTATTAAATAGTGCATTAACTTCCACGGGGGTGGTGCCATTTATGGAACGGTTCTCCAATTCTACAAGGGAAGTAGCCCAGGATGGCCGTCGCGGTGCATTAATGCTTTCAATATCCATTAAGCATCCGGATGCGGAGAACTTCATAGATGCAAAGATGGAGGCAGGAAAAGTTACGGGTGCCAATGTTTCTGTAAAGATAAATGATGAGTTTATGAATGCTGTGGTAAATGACCTGCCTTATATGCAGCAATATCCTATAGATTCTGCTGATCCGGTTTATACAAAGGAAACAAATGCAAGGGTATTATGGAACAAGATAATTCATAATGCCTGGAAATCAGCTGAGCCAGGTGTACTGTTCTGGGATACAATTATAAATGAATCTGTTGCTGACTGTTATGCCCAATTGGGCTTTAAAACTGTGTCTACAAACCCGTGTGGTGAGATACCTCTGTGCCCCTATGACAGCTGCCGGTTGATTGCAATAAATCTTTACAGTTACGTGGATAACCCATTTACTCCGGCTGCAAAATTTAATTTTGATCTGTTCAAGAAACATGTCGGTTGGACACAAAGAATTATGGATGATATAATTGACCTGGAACTTGAAAAGATTGAATTGATTCTGAAGAAAATAGATGAAGATCCTGAAGATATAGAGATAAAGAGCGTTGAAAGAAGGCTTTGGGAAAATATTAGAATTAAAGCATTGGAAGGGCGCCGTACAGGCATTGGAATTACCGGAGAAGGTGATATGCTTGCTGCACTTGGATTGCGATATGGTACAGATAACGCAACTGATTTTTCTGTTGAGGTTCATAAATTACTTGCCCTTGAAGCATACAGATCGTCAGTTGAACTTGCCAGGGAAAGGGGTGCATTTCCCGGTGTATAATGCTACGCTGGAAAAATCGAACCCTTTCATAAACAGGATAAAAAATGAAGATGAAAAGCTTTACAATGATATGGTGACATACGGCCGCCGAAATATTGCCCTGCTTACTATTGCTCCTACAGGAACCACCAGTCTTATGACACAAACCACCTCTGGGATAGAACCGGTTTTTATGCCGGTTTATAAAAGACGGCGTAAGGTTAATCCTAATGATACCAATGTCAATGTGACTTTTATAGATGAGATCGGAGATGCCTGGGAAGAATACAATGTATTTCATCATAAGTTTGTTACCTGGCTGGAAGTAAATGGTTATAATACTGAAGATGTCAAAAATTACTCAGATGACCAGGTTGATAAACTGGTAAAACAATCACCATACTATAAAGCAACATCCAGCGATGTTGACTGGCTGAGTAAGGTACGCATGCAGGGTCAGGTTCAGAAATGGGTGGACCATTCAATAAGTGTGACCATCAACCTGCCCGAAGATGCATCAGAACAACTTGTGGATGAATTATATGTAACGGCATGGAAAAATGGCTGTAAAGGCGTAACCGTATACCGTGAAGGATCTCGTTCAGGAGTTCTTATTTCTAATAAACAAGAAGATAAGAAGAACCCCATGGTAATGAGTGAACCCATTAAACGTCCTAAAGTACTGGATGCTGATGTAATAAGGTTTAAAAATGAAAGTGATGAATGGATTGCTTTTGTAGGATTGAAAGACGACCGCCCATATGAAATATTCACCGGTTTGAAGGATGAAGAAATGTTTCCTATACCAAAGACTATTACTTCAGGTAAAATAATAAAGAATAAGGATGAGGATGGTAACACGAGATATGATTTCCAGTATATTGACCGGTTTGGTTATAAAAATACCCTTGGAGGATTATCTCATATGTTCGAAAAGGAATACTGGAATTATGCCCGTTTAATTTCCGGGGTTTTAAGGTATGGAATGCCTATTCAGGACGTAGTAAACCTTGTATCATCACTTACTGTGGATAGTGAAACTGTAAATACCTGGAAAAACGGGGTTGTAAGGGCACTTAAAAAATACATACCTAATGGTACAAGAGCTACCAAAAGCAAATGCGGAGAATGTGGTTCTGAATCTGTTGTATATCAGGAAGGTTGTTTGACATGTACCAATTGCGGTAATTCCAAATGCGGCTGATTATATCGAATAAACAATAAATATTTCCTAAAAGCCCCTGAAAGAACAATTAATTAAATGAACAAACCAGTACGTGTCCGATTTGCACCTAGTCCTACAGGACCACTACACATAGGTGGTGTAAGAACGGCATTATATAATTACCTCTTCGCAAAAAAATACGGAGGGGAATTCCTTTTAAGAATAGAGGATACTGATCAGGGAAGGTTTGTTCCCGGTGCAGAGGAATATATTATAGAATCCCTGCGTTGGGCAGGTATAATGCCTGAAGAGGGTGTGGGTGCAGGTGGTCCGCACTCCCCTTACAGGCAAAGCGAAAGAAAGGCTATTTACAGACAATTTGTAGAAATACTTGTTAATAAAGGTTATGCCTATTACGCTTTTGACTCTCCTGAGGAGCTTGAAAAATTACGCAGGGAACTTGAAAATGCCAAGGCTGAAAATACCAGCTACAGCTTGCATGTCAGAAAAAGGATGAACAATTCCTTAACATTGCCTGAAACTGAAGTTAAACATAAATTAGATTCAGGGGAGCCATATGTTATTAGGATGCTTATTCCTGAAAATGAGACAATAATTGGAAATGACATAATACGGGGACGTATTGAGGTAAAAACCACAACTCTTGATGATAAAGTATTGTTTAAATCCGACGGGCTCCCAACTTATCATCTTGCCAATGTTGTAGACGATCATCTTATGGGAATTACTCATGTCATAAGGGGGGATGAATGGCTTCCTTCATTACCTTTACATATTTTGCTGTATAAATCATTTGGTTGGGAAGAACCGGAATTTGCACATTTACCTTTATTATTAAAACCCGATGGTAAAGGCAAATTGAGCAAGAGGGATGGTGACCGTCTTGGATTTCCTGTATTCCCGCTATTATGGAAAGATCCTTTTACCGGAGAAGTATCCTCAGGTTACCGTGAAATAGGTTTTGAACCGGACGCCTTTATTAACATGATTGTATTTCTGGGGTGGAACCCTGGCACAGAACAGGAAATATATTCAATAAATGAACTAATTGATTTATTTTCTTTAAACCACGTACATAAAGGTGGGGCAAAGTTTGATTTTGAAAAGGCAAAGTGGTTTAACCAGCAGTACCTTTTAAAACTAAGTGATGAGGAATTGTCTTTACGTTTTGAGAAAATTATTAAACAGCATTCTGTAAATGCAGATTTAGAATATATTAAACAGGTAACATTACTCATTAAATCAAGAATTTCCTTTATAAATGAAATGTGGCAACAGGGTTCATTTTTCTTTATTCAACCTCAGGATTATGATGCGGAAGCAATAAAAAAGGTTTTGAAAAATAACATCCTGCACTTAACTGACCAATTAATAGAATTAATTACAAATATACAACCATTTTCCGCTGAACAATTTAAAGAGGATATTCATCTTTTTGCCAGTGAAAAACAATTTAACTTGGGTAGTATTATGACTTTTCTCCGTCTGGCATGTGTTGGTGGACTTTTTGGACCCGATTTACCTGTAATTGCCAGTTTACTGGGTAAAGAAGAGGTTATTAAAAGAATAATAAATCTTAAGGATAAAATCAGGATCCTTGAATAAAAATGAAGTATTATATTTAACCTGATTTTAAACCGTTTAACATTTTGTCAAAATTTTCTAACGGAATTTTTCATTTTTTAATTTAGAATATACCCAATTTTATAGCTATAATGTATTGAATATATTTAATATATTAATAAGACGTTATTTAGAATTATAATTAAAGATCTTAATATTCTCTGAAATTTACTTTTCCAATTCGTAATTTTTATTTAGATTTGTTTTAAATAACAAACGTAAAAACTACGATTATGACAGCGATGGAATTCAATCACCAGCTTACTTCCCTTGAAGAAAAGCTCTTAAGATTTGCGTTAAGCCTCACCTCAAATAAAGATGATGCGAAGGATTTGCTTCAGGATACTATGTTAAAAGCAATTACATACAGGGATCAATTTGTTCAATATACCAACCTCAAAGCATGGACGTATACTATAATGAAGAATACCTTTATCAATAATTACCGTAGAAACGTACGTCAGAACACAGCTTTTGATAATACAAAGGATTTATATTTTCTTAACCAGAACAAGGACACTGTAAATGTTGCTCCGGATTCGGCTTATTCAGCTCAGGAAATAACTAAAGTTATTGACAGCCTGGAAGACGAATTTAAAGTTCCTTTTAAAATGCATACTGAAGGCTTTAAATATAAAGAAATAGCCCAAAAACTTGATCTTAAAATAGGTACTGTTAAAAGCAGGATATTTTTTACAAGAAAGAAGTTGATGGATGCATTAAAAGATTATGAATAGAGCCGGTAACACGGCTGTTTTTTTTATATGCCGGTTCATTTTTTCCCAATAATAATAACACTTTCAGTTTGATAATATCCTGACCCGTGTGCAACTGACCCTGAATTGATGGGTAATACTGAAATAATATCAAAGCCTTCCGAATCCATTTGATTGCATACCTTCTCAATCTCCTGGGATAAATCATTGGAATCTACTATCAGTTCTTCATTTGATTCGTGTGTAGCCCAATATGTTGAGCGGGAATGTATTGAAATCGTTTTATACATAATATGTAAATTAATAGATTTGAGTAAAGTATTATTATGAATATAAATATAATTAAATGACTAACTTAACTTCATTTGTACTATCCTGGTAATATCAATTAAAATGTCCTCTTCCGTATTTTCAAATTCAGGCTTTACAGAAACGATTAAGTTGTTTTGATCGGAGTTTACTAATCCTAACAGTTGAAACTCAGGAATAGCTTCCACAAGTTGAAAAAATAAATCTGTATCAGAAATTTTGCCATATCCGCCAATACCCTCATACCTTATCATGCTGAATATACTTTCCTCATTGGTTTGAAGTACTTTTTGAGTAAGTCTTTCTGATAAAAAGTTCTTAATCTTGTTTCTGGACAGTAAAATCTCTTTCATTAGATAATGATTTTAATCAAAAAAAATAATCAATATTTTATACTTTTATCGCAAATATGTCTTTAGAATTTATAAACCCTAAATATAATGTTAAGATATCAATTTAATTAATAAAAATCAAGTACATTTCCTTTAACTTAAAATTTTATCAGAATAATTGCAATATGGTACAAATAGATGATGCTATCGTTAGTATGGATATTTTTCGCACAAAATTTTCATGTAATTTAAAAAAATGCAAAGGAGCCTGTTGTGTTCACGGAGATTCTGGTGCACCTCTGGATGAAACGGAAGCTTCTGTGATTGAAAATATTTTCCCCACTGTTAAACCCTTAATGAGAAAGGAAGGTATAGAAGCAGTTGAAAAATATGGTGTATATGTCATTGACAGCGATGGAGATATGGTAACACCTCTGGTTAATGGAAGGGAATGTTGTTTTACAACGGTTAAACAGGGAATTTCTTATTGTGTATTTGAATTAGCATATATATTAAAATTAACTAATTTTAAAAAACCTTTATCTTGTCACCTTTATCCGGTCAGAATTACAAAATATAAAGATTTTGAGGCCGTTAACTATCACCAGTGGGATATTTGCAAACCTGCAATTACAGAAGGTGAAAATATTGATATATCTCTCACAGATTTTTTAAAAGACCCCCTTATCCGAAAATTTGGCAATGAATGGTACGATAAATTAAAAATTGCGGAAATTGAAGTAATAAAAAGATAAAAAAGGAGGGGTCAATTTAAAAAAATGCATATTTTTGTAACGACATACAAAAAATCACTTAACACGAATATGGATATGGCTACATTAAGATTTAAAGCATTAGAAGTTGCATTTTCACGAAAACCAGTAAATGTGGAAATACCTAAAGAAAAAACTTCAGATTATTATGGTAAACTGGTATTTGATAGGAATAAAATGAAAAAATACCTTTCTAAAGAAGCTTATCAGGCAGTTATTAGTGCTATTGACAAAGGTATTAGGATAGATCGTAAAATTGCTGATCAGGTAGCTACAGGGATGAAAGCCTGGGCTATGGAATTGGGAGCCACTCATTATACCCACTGGTTTCAGCCATTGACAGGAGGAACAGCTGAAAAGCATGACGCTTTTATTGAACCTACCGGTACAGGAGAAGTTATTGAAACATTTTCAGGTAAACTATTGGCTCAGCAGGAACCCGATGCATCAAGTTTTCCAAGCGGTGGTATCCGGGCAACATTTGAAGCACGTGGTTATACAGCCTGGGATCCGTCTTCAGCAGCATTTATCCTTGATGATACCTTATGCATCCCTACAATTTTTATATCATATACCGGTGAAGTACTTGATCAAAAAACTCCTCTAATAAAAGCCCTGAATGCACTCGATCAGGCTGCAGTTGAAGTTTGTCATTATTTCGACAAGGATGTTACCAAAGTCAACGCAAACCTGGGATGGGAGCAGGAATATTTTCTTATAGATGAGGCTCTGTATGAAACACGTCCTGATCTTAAACTTACTGAACGTACCTTGATGGGTCATGATTCTGCTAAAAACCAACAACTGGAAGATCAATATTTTGGTGCTATACCCCCAAGGGTTCAGGAATTTATGAAAGAACTTGAATTTGAAGCATGGAAATTAGGCATCCCTTTAAAGACAAGACATAATGAAGTTGCTCCTAATCAGTATGAAGTAGCTCCGGTGTATGAAGAAGCCAATCTCGCTGTTGATCACAATCTGTTGATCATGACAATAATGCGAAATATAGCCCGTAAACATAACCTGGCTTGTTTATTACACGAAAAACCTTTCGCCGGAATAAATGGTTCAGGAAAACATAATAACTGGTCCGTTTCAACCGACACAGGAGTTAACCTGCTCTCACCCGGTAAAAACCCGAAGAGTAACCTGCAGTTCCTTACCTTCCTGGTAAATACCTTAATGGCAGTTCATAAAAATGCATCCTTGCTTAAGGCTTCAATAGCTTCTGCAAATAATGCCCATCGTTTGGGAGCTAACGAAGCACCTCCGGCTATAATTTCAACTTTTTTAGGAACATACCTTACTAAAATGCTTGATCAGATAGAGGAAAAAGTTACCGATCAGAAAATGACTCCGGATGAAAAAACTGAAATAAAACTGGATATAGGGCGTATTCCTGAAATTTTACTGGATAATACAGACCGTAACCGTACATCTCCTTTTGCGTTTACCGGTAACCGTTTCGAATTCCGTGCTGTAGGTTCATCAGCCAATTGTTCGGAAGGAATGACTGCGTTAAACACCGCACTTGCCGCACAATTAATGGATTTCAAAATTGAAGTGGATGCCATAATTGAAAAAGGTGTAAAAAAAGACGAAGCTATTTTCCAGGTATTGAGAAAATACATCAAGGAATCAAAAACTGTTCGTTTTGACGGTAATAACTATTCAGACGATTGGAAAGCTGAAGCTAAAAAACGTGGTCTGGACGATGAAGCAAACCCGGTTAAAATGTTCGATGCATACCTTACTGAAAAGTCTATAAACCTGTTTAAAAAAACAGGGGTATTAAGTGAAAGGGAACTTCATGCACGTACTGAAATAAAATGGGAAACTTATACCAAGAAAATTCAGATTGAAGCCCGTGTATTGGGAGATCTTGCAATGAACCACATTGTTCCGATAGGTATTGAATATCAGTCATCTCTCATTGCAAACGTTCAGGGCATTAAGAACCTTTTCTCCCCCGATGAATACAAAGAAATAGCTGAAGCCCGTCTGGAACTTATAAAAGAAGTAGGACAGAATATTACGGCTATAAAAGCAAAAGTCCGTGCCATGATTGATGCCCGCAAGGTAGCCAATCAAATTGAAGATGCACGTGAAAAAGCTCTTGTGTATTCTGAAACTATTTTCCCTTATTTTGATTCAATACGTTATCATATCGACAAGTTGGAATTAATTGTAGATAATGAAATGTGGAGTTTGCCAAAATACAGGGAGATGTTATTTATCAGATAATTAAATAAAAGAATATATCGTTGAAAGGGGTGGCCGTTAAAGCCTCCCCTTTTTTGTTATAAAAATTATCATAAGATAATAAATTAATTAATTTTACGAAAAACTAAATTTTTAGAATGAAAGCCGCAGGTTTGATTATTATTTTGAGTTTCCCCATTTTAATAAATCTCCATTTATACGGACAGAGTAAGAAGTCCGCTGAGGCCGAAGCCAAATTCAATGCAGCTGAATATTTTGATGCTGTTGAGCTTTATAAAAAAGCATACAATACCATTACTGATAAAATGAGTAAGGCTGATATCCTTTATAAGATAGCTACCTGTTACCGGTTAATGAATGAGCCCCTGAAAGCAGAACTTTGGTATAACAAATCTATTGGTAAAGGGATTAAAGATCCGATGGCTGTTTATTACCTGGCTCAAATGCAGAAGGAAAATGTTAAGTATGAAGAAGCAAAAGAAAGCTTTAAAAAATTTTCTGAGCTTGTTCCGGATGATCCCAGAGGAAAAGACGGGGTACGTTCCTGTGAACTTGCCTTAAAATGGATGGATAACCCTAATGGTTATGTAGTTGAGAATATGAAGTTTTTTAATTCAAAACAGGATGATTACTGTCCTACCTATGCAAATCCGGATTATAGTGTTGTATATTTCACATCAAGCCGCAAAGGCACTATGGGCACAACAATACACGGTGGTACCGGACAGTTTTTTGCTGATATTTATGTATCAAAAATGGATAAAAAAGGTGTGTGGAGCAGCCCTGTCCCGGTTCCCGGAACCATAAATACTGAAGCTGATGAGGGTGCAACTAGTTTTTCAAAAGATTACAAAACCATGTACTTTACCAGATGTGAAAAAATAAAAAATAAAAATTCAGGATGTAGAATATACAGTGTTGAAAGTAAGGGCGATGGTTGGGGTAAAGAAAAATTGGTCAATATAGTTGCCAACGATACCATAGTTATTGCACATCCGGCAATTTCTCCGGATGATCTCACCCTGTATTTTGTTTCTGATATGCCTGGCGGAGAAGGTGGAAAGGATATCTGGAAAGTGACAAGATCAAACAAGGGAGATGATTGGAGCAAACCTGTAAATTTAGGTCCTCAGATTAATACTTCAGGTGATGAGGTTTTCCCGTACGTACATCCCGACGGAACATTGTATTTTTCTTCTAATGGCTTACCTGGTATGGGTGGTCTGGATATATTCAAAGCTACTCAAAAGGAAGATGGAACATGGAAAGTTGAGAACCTTGAATTTCCAATAAATTCACATGCAGATGATTTTGGAATTGTATTTCAGAGTGATAAAGAAAAAGGATTTTTTTCATCAAGCAGAAACCTTCATGGTGACGATGATATTTATGCATTTTCCTTACCTCCTTTAAAATTCGACATTATAATATCTGTTCATGAGGAAAAAACTGATAAACCTTTGGCCGATGTCAATATAAAGACTATAAGCAGTGATGGGCTTAGTATAGACTCAAAGACAGATAAAACAGGGACATACCATTTAAATTTAAAACCAAATACAGATTACGTATTTATAGCAAGCAAGGAAGGTTATCTTAACGGTAAGGAACGTGAAACCACTAAAGGTTTAGAGCACAGCCGCGACTTTAAAGGACTTATTTTGTTGTCATCTATTGCCAAACCAATAGAACTGCCTAACATTTTCTATGATTTCGCCAAATGGGATTTAAGACCCGAATCTATGGCATCTCTTGACAAATTGGTTGAAACACTTAACGACAACCCAAATATTACAATTGAATTGGGTTCTCATACTGATTCACGTGGTGGTGAGGCAGAAAACCTGGTACTTTCACAAAAAAGAGCACAATCTGTTGTTGATTATTTAATAGAAAAAGGTATCGCTGCAGACCGACTGATTGCTAAAGGTTACGGTAAAGCTATCCCAAAAGTTGTGGATGAAAAACTTGCCGGACAGTATACTTTCTTAAAAGTTGGTACAGTGCTGACTGAAAGCTATATCAATTCCCTGGGAGACTCTGACTTACAAGAAATTGCAAATCAGATCAACAGAAGAACTGAATTTAAAGTTCTTACAACTGATTATAAACCAGCTAAAAAGTAATTATGTTATTGATTATTTCTTAGTGGCAGCAATGTGCTTTGAAAGATAATGTATTCTTAAATTCTCTTTAAAATAACCTTCACGTGAATCAGTAAGAATTGATGTACCTGAACAATTGATTAGCATTATCCTGGTTTTTGAAGTGACCTCACAGCTGGTAATACATGGAAATGATATACTGAGTATTAAATAAATTACGGACCATTTGTAATTCTTTACAGTTTGAAAAATAAAATTAATTCTCATTGTTAACTTACTGTTTTATTCTTAAAATTTCGAATCTAATAATCTAAATTAATAAAAGATACTGCAAAAAACAAGTGTAACTTATAAATATCACAATATCAATAAATTTAATAATTTCCTTTTTTAATTTTAATTAATATTTATAATGAATCCTGATTCAAGATATTTGAGGCGGGGTGTTTCTTCTTCAAAAGAAGATGTGCACAGCGCTATTAAAAACATAGATAAAGGTTTATTTCCTAGAGCTTTTTGTAAAATAACCCCAGATTATCTCGGGGGTGATCCTGATTATTGTAATATTATGCACGCTGACGGTGCCGGAACAAAATCTTCCCTGGCTTATGTATACTGGAAGGAAACAGGAGACATGAGTGTATGGAAAGGAATTGCACAGGATGCCCTTATAATGAATATTGATGATTTATTATGTGTGGGTGCATGCGATAATATTCTTGTTTCCACTACTATAGGACGTAATAAAAATTTAATTCCAGGTGAAGTAATATCCGCAATAATAAATTCTACAGAAGAATTATTGGAATTCCTTCGATCATATGGAATAAATATTTATTCCGCCGGTGGTGAAACAGCCGATATAGGGGACCTGGTGCGCAGCATAGTTGTGGACTCCACCGTTGCCTGCAGGTTGAAAAAAAGTGAAGTAATCTCAAACGAACACATTGAATCAGGAGATGTTATTATAGGATTGGCTTCTTCAGGCAAAACTGCCTACGAGAATAATTATAACAGCGGTATTGGAAGTAATGGATTGACCTCTGCCAGACATGATGTATTTTCAAAGTACCTTTCGTTGAAATACCCTGAAAGTTACGATAATTCAATTTCTGCCGAATTAGTTTATTCTGGTAGTTACAAACTCACTGATAAAATTGAAGGTTTCGATCTGGATGTTGGTAAATTGGTTTTATCTCCAACCAGAACCTATGCTTTGGTAATCAGGGAAATATTGTCGCAATACAGACGGCATATCCATGGAATGATACATTGTACAGGTGGTTCACAAACTAAAATATTACATTTCATTGATGATCTTAACGTAGTTAAAGATAACCTTTTTCCGGTACCTGAATTATTCAGGATAATACAAAAGGAATCCGGAACACCGTGGGAAGAAATGTACAAGGTCTTTAACATGGGTCACCGGTTCGAAATATATACAAATAAGAATATTGCCGAAGAAATAATTTCGGTTTGTAAAACTTTTGGTATAGAAGCAAAGATTATAGGTCATTGTAATACCTGTAAAGGAAAAAATGTAGTTATTAAAAGTGAATTCGGACAGTTTGTATATTCTTAGACCCAAAGACAGTGAACATGATTACGATATACCGATGACCAATTCTTTTATAATATATTTTAAAATTTGACTTTACTCATTCGTAATTTGTCATTTGTAATTTGTCATTAAATTTGCACATTTATTCATATCTTTATATCGCAAAATAAAATTAATATGACCTATTAGGTATACTGCGCACTCTTTCAGTTTAATTGCAAAAACAAACCTTTGCAATAGTGTTATAGAAATAATTTTCAATAAGCAGTAAAATCATTTAAATAATAAATAAGGCAAAATTTATGAACAGCAATATAATTATCGAAAAATTGGAGGGTGTGAAACTAAAGTTTGAAGAAGTTGCACAACAAATCACCGATCCTGATATAATTCGTGACGTTAAAAAATATATAAAATTAAACAAGGATTATCACGAAATGGAGCCTCTTATGCACGTAATGGATGAATACAAAAACGTTTTAAGCAACATATCCACAGCCAAGAATATTCTTTCCAATGAAAAAGATGATGAATTACGCGATATGGCTAAAACAGAAATTATAGAACTGGAAGCCAGAGAAAGCGAATTGGAAGAAAGTATAAAGTTATTATTTTTACCTGCCGATCCTGAGGATAATAAAAATGCAATTATGGAAATACGAGCCGGTACCGGTGGTGATGAAGCCAGTATTTTTGCCGGGGACTTATACCGGATGTACTCAAAATATTGTGAAAGCAAAGGCTGGAAAGTTGAAGTGACAAATATTTCAGAAGGTACAGTGGGGGGATTCAAGGAAGTAATAATGAAAGTATCGGGCAATAAAGTTTATGGGGTGCTTAAATATGAATCGGGAGTGCATCGTGTACAACGTGTACCTAAAACTGAAACCCAGGGACGTATTCATACTTCGGCCGCAACTGTTGCTGTGTTGCCTGAAGCGGATGAATTCGACGTTGAACTGGATATGAACGATGTCCGTAAAGATACTTTTTGCTCTTCAGGTCCCGGAGGTCAGTCGGTAAATACAACATATTCCGCTATACGGCTTACTCATGCGCCTTCAGGAATAGTTGTGCAATGCCAGGATGAAAAATCACAGATTAAGAATTACGAGAAGGCTTTGGCTGAATTAAGGACCAGGTTATATAATATTCAATATCAAAAGTATATTGATGACATAGCCTCAAAAAGAAAAACCATGGTTTCTACAGGCGACCGATCCGCGAAAATACGTACTTATAATTATCCACAGGGAAGAGTTACCGATCACAGGATAAACTATACAGTTTATAATTTACCGACTATAATGGATGGCGATATACAGGAATTTATAGATAAGTTGCAAATGGCTGAAAATGCAGAACGATTGAAAGAAAGTAATTTGTGATATTATGAATATAGAACAACTGTCAAAACAAATCCAGACAAAAAAAAGCTTTTTGTGTGTGGGTCTTGACACTGATTTACAAAAGATACCACACCATTTGATGGGATCACAATATCAATTATTCGAATTCAATAAGCAAATTATAGATGCAACTGCGGAATATTCAATAGCCTATAAAGCTAACATGGCATTTTATGAGGTACTTGGTGCGGCAGGCTGGATTAACCTTGAATTGACTATAAACTACATAAGGAAACATTATCCTGATATTTTTATTATTGCAGACGCAAAAAGAGGTGATATTGGAAATACATCAAAATATTATGCAAGAACATTTTTTGAAACATTGGATACCGATGCAATCACTGTTTCACCATATATGGGGAAGGACTCAGTAACACCTTTTTTGGATTTTAAAAATAAATGGATTATTCTGTTGGCTTTAACTTCAAATACAGGTTCAGAAGATTTTCAACAAAATATAAACAAAAAAAACAATAACAAGTTATTTGAGGATGTTATTCAAACTTCATTAAGCTGGGGATCTAAAAATAATATGATGTATGTGGCAGGGGCCACACAAGCTGAGATGTTGACACGCATAAGAAATATTATTCCGGATCATTTTCTACTTATACCCGGCATTGGTGCTCAGGGTGGAAATTTAAATGAAGTTGCCAAATATGGTTTTAACAAAGGTTGCGGCATTATTGTAAATTCTTCAAGGGGAATTATTTATGCAGATGGTACCGTTGATTTTGCAAAAGCTGCAAGAATGGAAGCTGGTAAAATTCAGAAGGAAATGAGTGATTTGCTTAAAGAATATAAAGTATTTGTATGAATCTGGTTAACGAAAAATTTTTATCGTTTTTATGGAAATATAATCTTTATGACAATAATTCATTATTTATTGATGGTGAAAAAGTTGAAATTATAAATGCAGGAGAATTAAATAATAACTCAGGTCCCGATTTTTTCAATTCAAAAATAAAAATAGGAAATACTTTATGGGCAGGAAACGTTGAAATTCATCTTAAATCCTCGGATTGGACAAAGCATGGGCATGACAGGGATCCTGTATATAACACTGTAATTCTGCATATTGCCGAAGAAATAGATGCTCCCGTATATTCTGAAAATGGACAGAGAGTACCAACTATTAAACTTTCATACAATAAAAACTTTCTGGACAACTACCTGCAGCTTATGAAAGATGAGTTGTGGGTTCCATGTGCAGACCGTTTGAGTGAAGTATCCGAAATAATTATTGCATCATGGATAACTAAGCTGGGTATTGAACGTCTTGAGAATCACAGTGAAGCCTTTATGTCAAATATGACTTCAACTGTAAATGACTGGGAAGAAGTTTTATACAGACTACTTGCCAGAAGTTTCGGTTTTAATGTTAATGCATTGCCTTTTGAAGCATTGGCAAAATCCCTTCCATTGAAAATATTAAGAAAATATCGTAATGATTTATTTCAGCTCGAAGCAATACTTTTTGGTCAATCCGGCTTATTGAATACTGACTTCTATGGGGATGAATACCATAGTAAACTTAAAATTGAATATGATTTCCTTCAAAAAAAACATTCGCTAAAACCTATAGAATTGCATTTATGGAAATTTATGAGGGTGCGACCCGGAAATTTTCCCACAATTCGTATCGCACAATTTGCAGCTTTTATTCATTTTAACCCTGCTTTTTTTTCTGGTGTTCTGGAAGCAGTTAATTTGCAAAATCTGATAAACTTATTCTCTACAGATGTTTCTCCATATTGGAAAAACCATTATACTTTTAAAAACGTCACCAGGATAATTGACAAACCTTTGGGTGATGAATCTTCAAAAGTGATTATCATAAATACAATTATTCCATATTACTTTGTATATGGCAAGCTTATGGACCTCCCCCAATTCAGGGATAAAGCAGTTCAATTTCTGGAGAAACTTGCACCGGAAAAAAATTCTATTATTGACCACTGGAAACAACTTGGCATTTCAGCAGGTAATGCATTTGAATCACAAGCACTGTTAGAACAAAAAAATAAATATTGTGATAATAAAAGGTGCCTGGATTGTGCCATTGGTTTAAAAATAATCAGTAGTGAATGAATGTATTTAAGTAATTATCAATTTTGTCATTCATTTATTGATTTTTAAAAAAATTCATTACTTTTGCAAGTCTTTAAAAATACTTTGAACGAACAAATTATAGTTAAAAATGTATATAACTACAGAGAAAAAGCAGGAATTATTTAGTCAGTATGGAAAATCTGCAACAAATACAGGTTCTGCAGAATCACAAATTGCACTTTTTTCGTTTCGGATTAATCATTTAACAGAACATTTAAAAGATAACAGAAAAGATTTTGGCACACAAACAGCTTTATTAAGGTTGGTTGGTAAACGACGCAGATTACTTGATTATCTTAAAGAAAAAGATATTGAAAGATATCGTGAAATAGTTAAATCTCTTAACCTTAGGAAATAATGTCTTCAGGCTCTAAGGAGGGCGTTAATTAAAAAAGAAAGGCAATTATTAAATTGCCTTTTTTCTTATTTTATAAACTCTTGTTTTATTTATTATAGCATCCATTGTTATTATGTTTAAGGTTTTTGAAAAATCAATAGATTTAGGTGAAGGACGAACAATTATTCTCGAAACAGGTAAATTGGCAAAACAAGCCGACGGATCTGTCGTTTTGAAAATCGGGAAAACAATGTTGCTGGCAACAGTTGTTTCAGCAAAAGAAGTGAAAGATGAAGTAGACTTCATGCCCTTATCAGTGGAGTATAAAGAGAAATTCTCTTCTTCCGGACGTTTCCCGGGAGGTTTTATGAAACGTGAGTCTAAACCATCAGACTATGAAATACTTGTTTCACGGTTAGTGGACAGGGCTCTTCGTCCATTGTTTCCTGATGATTATCATGCTGAAACTTTTGTTACTATTAATCTTATCTCTGCAGATAAAAATATAATGCCCGATGCCTTAGCCGGTTTGGCTGCTTCAGCTGCTCTGGCTGTATCTGATATACCTTTCCAGGGTCCCATCTCTGAGGTCAGGGTAGCCCGCATAAACGGTGAATTTGTAATTAATCCTACTTTCAATGAACTTGTAAAATCGGACATTGATATCATGGTTGCTGCAACCATTGACAATATAATGATGGTGGAAGGGGAAATGAAAGAAGTCTCTGAAGATGACATGCTTGAAGCTCTTAGAATAGCTCATGAAGAAATCAAAAAGCATTGTAAGGCTCAGCTTGAATTTATGGCTGAAGCAGGAAAAACAGTGAAGAGAACATATTGTCACGAAGTTAATGATGAAATACTGCGGGAGGCTATTAAAACTGAAACTTATAATAAGGTTTACAAAGTGGCTAAATCGCAACTTGCCAAGCATGAACGCAGTGAAGCCTTTGAAGCTGTAAAGAACGAATTTATAGAATCACTTCCTGAAGAAGAACGTGTATCAAAACTTTCTTTGGTTAACAGATATTTCCATGATGTTGAAAAGCTTGCCATGAGAAATATGATACTTAACGAAGGTATACGTCTGGATGGTCGCACAACAACTGATATAAGGCCTATAACCTGTGAAGTGGATTATTTACCCGCAACACATGGCTCAGCTATATTTACGCGTGGTGAAACCCAATCACTTACTTCTGTAACCTTAGGAACCAAGCTGGATGCCAAACAGGTAGACGAGGTATTGTTCCGTGGATCAGAAAAATTTGTATTACATTATAATTTCCCACCTTTTTCAACCGGAGAAGCCAAAGCTTCAAGAGGACTTAGCCGCAGGGAAATAGGACATGGAAACCTGGCATACAGAGCTCTGAAATTTGTGGTTCCCGAAGGTCCGGAAAACCCTTATGCAATAAGAGTAGTTTCAGATATTCTTGAATCCAACGGATCGTCCTCCATGGCTACTGTATGTGCTGGTACACTGGCATTAATGGATGCCGGTATTAAAATAAAAGCTCCCGTATCCGGAATTGCCATGGGCTTAATTTCAGATTCAAAGACAGGAAAGTTTGCGGTATTGTCGGACATTTTAGGAGATGAAGACCACCTTGGGGATATGGACTTTAAAGTTACAGGTACTGCAAATGGAATCACGGCAACGCAGATGGATATTAAAGTTGACGGACTGTCCTATGAAATTCTTAAAAAAGCACTTGACCAGGCACGTACAGGCCGCCTTCATATTTTAAACAAAATTACAGAATGCATTTCAGAACCCCGCCCGGAACTCAAACCACACGCTCCACGGATAGTTCAGCTGTCGATACCAAAAGAACTTATTGGAGCTGTAATAGGTACAGGAGGAAAAGTAATACAGGAAATACAGAATGTAACCGGTGCGACAGTTGTTATTGAAGAAGTTGATAACAGGGGTATTATTGATATTTTTGCCGAAAACCAGGATTCTATTGAAGCCGCTCTCTCCAGGATAAACGGCATAATAGAAGTTCCTGAAGTTGGAAAGATATATAAAGGCAAAGTAAAATCCATACTTGCCTTTGGTGCATTCGTGGAAATACTGCCCGGCAAAGATGGTTTATTACATATTTCTGAAGTGGAATGGGATCATCTTCAATCGCTTGATGGTATTTTAAAAGAAGGCGACATAGTTGAAGTTAAACTTATTGAAATAGATAAGAAAACAGGTAAGATGAAACTTTCAAGAAAAGTATTATTACCACGCCCGGAAAAATCAGATAAACCAGAAAAACACGAGAGGCCCGAAAAACATGAAAGCTTTGAATTTAAAAAAGCCGATAAGCACGATAAGCCGGAATATTAGGAAGAAGTATAGCATTATTTGAAAAACCAATAGTGGTCTAACAGAACCTTTATTCCTATAGCTATCAGGATTATTCCGCCTATAATTTCCATCTTGTTACCAAAACGGGTACCTATTTTTTTTCCAAACAATATACCCAGCATGGAAAAAAAGAAAGTTGTGAACCCTATGATGGAAGCCAGTAAGTAAAGATTAACGCTAATAAATGCAAAGCTGATACCTACTACTAGAGCATCTACACTGGTTGCTAAAGACATACCTATAAGTACTCTCAAGTCAAGAGGATTCATTTTTTTATTTGATTTTTTATTTTTTCTCAGGCTTTCAAAAATCATCCTTGCTCCAATAATTACAAGTAAACCAAAGGTAAGCCAGTAATCAAAGCTGTTAAACAAGGTTTCTATTTTCTTCCCTATCATCCAACCAAACAATGGCATCATTGCCTGAAAAAAAGCCAGAGAAAATCCTATGCGGGTTGCTTTCCAAAATGTTATATTTGACATCATTAATCCACATGAAATGGATACGGCGAATGAATCGACACATAAACTTATGGCCAGGAAAAGTAGGGTGATAACCTGCATTTGAATAAATAAACCGCAAAGATAACATTTGTGTTATACAACACTCTTGTTGATAGTTATTTTATTTAAATACTTTACTAAAATGGAATTATCTACCGGTAAAAAAGATCTTATAAGAGCAATTTATGTACCTGCAATGCTGCTCATATTTATTTGGATATCAAAAGGAATTGAGGTTGCCTTCGGAGTTTCTTTCGAAGATTATGGAATTTATCCAAAAAGTATCCGCAACTTTCCTGGTATTATTCTAGCTCCACTTATACATGCAGATTTTCACCATCTTACAAGTAATTCTTTCCCCCTGTTCTTACTTTCAACAGCAATATTTTATTTCTACCGGCCTTTTGCGGTACGTATTGTTGTATTATTATGGGTAACTACAGGTTTATGCGTATGGATAGCCGGACGCGAGGCTTATCACATAGGTGCCAGCGGACTTATTTACGGAGAAGCCTCATTTCTTTTTTTTAGCGGATTAATCCGTCGTATCCCTACCCTGGCAGCAATTTCCCTTTTAGTTATATTTCTTTATGGCAGCATGATATGGGGAATATTCCCTTTTTTCCCTGAAATATCGTGGGAATCACATTTATTTGGAGGTATCACGGGACTGACTTTTGCAATTGTATACAGAAAAGAAGGGCCAACAAGGCAGGAAATAAAAGAAGAAGATGATGATGATGAAACTGAGGATGATAATACTGTTAAAACAGATGAATTAAATGATAATTCGGAACATACCGGCAAAGAATGATCATCTTCTCACAAAAACAAAAAATACACCGGGTATTATAAATGGAAAACCATATGCCAGCATAAAAGGAAATTCCCTGATACCCCCTGTAAAATAATAATATACAACTATGGCAATTCCGCCGATTATCATTATAACTCCTCCCCTGACCTGTCTGAACAAAGAGTAAAAACTCCCCGTTATCGAAATCAATAGTGCAATAATGATTAAGAGAACCGATAAATTAGGAAAATGAAAATATGATACTATATTTTCACGAACATCAAATGCAAGAAAAAATAAGCTTGCAATAATAGCAATTGTCCAGGCAAACCAATGAAAAAAGCTTGTAAAATTTTCCTTGTAAATGTTCATAGGAAATAAATTGTCTCTTTGCAATTTCTAATTGCTATTAATTTGTGATGTGCAAATTGGAAATTTGTACATCTTTTCAACTGTCAAAAGTCATAAGTAATTTGTCATTACTTCGGTTCTCCCTTTTTTTCATTATTCTGATACCGGGGAGGCGGAGTTTTATTCTTTTGAGTGTTAGCAGGTGTCTGCTTCACCTTTTGGTTATTGGAAGGTTGCTGCTGCTGCACCTTTTGGGTATTGACAGATTGCTGTTGCTGCACCTTTTGAGTATTCGCGGCAGGTTGCGTCGTATTTACCTGCGATTGATCAGAACTATTGTAAGTACGGTTTGTTTCCTGTATTCTTACATTATTCTGCTGGTTATTAGCAGGCACATTGTTGTTAATATTGTGTTGTACCTGAGGTCCGGCATTTGCAGGCTGGCCCTGTACCGTAGAAACCGGTGTTTTGAAAGCAGGAGGCCGCTGATTGAATGAATGAGTTCCCCAGGTGCCGTTTCTTGGACCGGGATTATTTGGCCTGCTTGCAACCATTACAGTTTTGGCATTCTCGTTATAACCTCTGAAACTTCCTGTATTTGATGTATTATTAACTGTAGTGGAATTGCTTACATAAGTATTATTAATAACTGTGGTGTTATTGTTATAATAAGACGGATTATTTCTATAATAATATGCAGGATAGCTGGAAACATAAACATCATGATGTATCCACGGATTATAAGAGTTGTATTGAAGTACTACAACAAAGGCATCATTTATATCATACCAGTCATATGAAGGTGGTAAACTTGGTGCAAACATCCAAACTCCATTATCATTGTATATATATTGCTGACGCCACACGTCATAATAAACACCAATATCAGGAAGGTAATAGTAATGTACCTGGCTTTCATTATCATACACAGGAGCCCATGGCGGAGGAGTAACAACAGGAGGGGGCGGTGGCGGGGGTGGCGGAGGAGGAGGTGGTGCAGGCTGTTCAACCACATAAACAGGATGGCAACTATTTAAAGTAACTATTAATGTTCCAAAACAAGATATAAAAATACAACACCTCGTAACAGCGGTAATATGATTTTGGATTTTTGATTTGTTCATTGGTTGTAAAATAAAATGTATTAACAAAGATAACAATTAGCAAATAAATTCAAAATTATAAGTATTGTAATGATTTCAATAATTATGCCAAATAATTAGACATTTTCTTATTATTTTCGCAGATATAGTAAATAGTAGTAAGAGGTAAGATTTTATATAAGAGATTCCGGATTTGTAATTTGAAGATTTTGATATTTTGTAAACCCCAAATCGAAAATCGCAATTCCAAATAAAATTTTCCTTTCCTACACCCTTACTTACCTATTATCCTACTTTCAAATAAAATGAATAAGGGAATAACGGATAAAAGAATAAACGAATAAACAAAATTATATGTACCGTACGTACACCTGTGGTGAATTAAACAAAAACAATATCGGACAAACTGTATTACTTGCCGGATGGCTGCAACACAAACGTGATCTGGGAGGTATGACTTTTATTGACCTCCGCGACCGGTATGGCATTACCCAGCTTGCATTTAATATGGAATCCAATGCCTCTTTATGCG
Source organism: uncultured Bacteroidota bacterium (assembly GCA_963766305.1). GTDB lineage: Bacteria > Bacteroidota > Bacteroidia > Bacteroidales > JAAUTT01 > JAAUTT01. Next base: position 100,422 of record CAVYAE010000043.1, on the reverse strand, counting down.
AAGATGCAAGGCAACTGGGCCGTGAGTTTGTTATCCAGGTAAAAGGAAAAGTGGTTGAACGTTACAATAAAAATCCAAATATTTCAACCGGTGATATTGAAATTGCGGTAGAAGGGTTAACTGTTTTAAACCGTTCCGCTGTGCCGCCTTTTACAATAGAAGATGAAACCGACGGAGGAGATGAATTACGAATGAAATACAGGTATCTCGATCTGAGAAGAAAAGCTATAAGAGGAAACCTCGAGCTGCGTCATAAAATTTCCAGGGAAGTGCGTAATTACCTCGATAGTCTGAGTTTTATAGAAATAGAAACACCTGTTCTTATAAAATCCACACCTGAAGGTGCCAGGGACTTTGTCGTACCTTCACGGATCAACAATGGTCAGTTTTATGCCTTGCCCCAATCACCGCAGACATTTAAACAACTCCTGATGATAGCGGGGTTCGACCGTTACTACCAAATTGTTAAATGTTTCAGGGATGAAGACCTGCGGGCCGACCGGCAGCCTGAATTTACTCAGATCGACTGTGAAATGGCTTTTGTGGAGCAGGAAGATATCCTCCGGACATTTGAAGGCCTTATTAAGCATGTGTTTAAGAGTATTAAAAACATAGAATTTAATAATGAGCCTTTTACACGCATGACCTATGAGGAAGCCATGGATAATTATGGAAATGATAAACCCGATATGAGGTTTGGCATGAAAATCCACCGCCTTCCGGAAAGTATTAAAGGAAAAGGCTTTGGAATATTTGATCAGGCCGGGTATATAGGAGGTATTTGTGCTGAAGGATGCAATACCTTTACACGTAAAGACATCGATGACCTTACAGAATTTGTAAAACGTCCGCAAATAGGGGCCAATGCATTAATTTATATAAGGTTTAACCCTGACGGAACAGTAAAATCTTCGGTCGATAAATATTATTCTTCAGACGAACTAACTCATATAAGCTCTTATTTTAATGCTAAGCCAGGTGATTTGATATTTTTAATGGCAGGCGCCAAAAAAAGAACTCAGGGCCAGCTAAGTGAGTTACGCCTTGAAATCGGCAATCGTCTGGGATTAAGGAATAAAGCAGTTTTTTCACCCCTGTGGGTGACAGACTTCCCATTGCTTGAATGGGATGAAGAGACCAAAAGGTTTTATGCCATGCATCATCCTTTTACTTCTCCAAAGACTGAAGATATTGAACTGTTAACCACCGATCCGGGCAGGGTACGGGCCAATGCCTACGACTGCGTGGTTAATGGTGTTGAACTTGGGGGAGGATCAATAAGAATACATGATCAGCAACTTCAGCAACAAATGTTTTCTATATTAGGTTTTACAAAGGAACAGGCTGTAAACCAATTTGGCTTCCTCATGAATGCGTTTACCTTTGGTGCTCCGCCGCATGGTGGCATAGCTTTTGGTTTTGACCGTCTTGTATCCATGATGGCAGGGCTTGATTCTATTAGGGATGTGATAGCTTTCCCAAAAAACAATTCCGGTCGCGACGTAATGATCGACAGTCCCTCCGAAATATCTGATGAACAGCTAAAAGATTTGCACATTAAAGTTGTTGAATAATCAAAAGAGCCGGATTTCTCCCTGATTCTGATTTCTGAAGTCCAAACTGGCATGAAGTTTGTATGTTTTATAAAGTTAAACAAAAGCTTTAATTCAAATCAAGGGTCTTATAAATTAAAAACATGATTATGAAAAAGATATTGATTGTTTTCACCCTTATATTGTGCGCCGGGATAAAACTTTCGGCAAATGATGCTGACCTGTTTAATTATGATAAGTCTGCTGTGCAGAATTCACTTTCTCAACTTTCAGTACTTGAAAGTTACGTAACAGAACATCCTGCGCTTGTAAAGGTTCAGCGTGAAAAAGACGGCATAGTAATAGTTAACGGCATTGCACTGACTTCAAACCCAATGCAGGGCAGAGGCTGGAGCCCGGTACCATTTCCTTATTTCTGGGGTTGTGTATTGGGACCTATTGGCGTTGTCATAGTGATGGCCGGAACAAATGGAGACAGAAGGGCTCAATGGCTTGCCATGGAAGGCTGTATAACTGCTGTTGTCTTTTGGTCTTTGTTGTTCTTTATCTGGTATGCTCCCACATATCATTATGGTTATAATTATTATTAAACATCCGAACAGATTAGTGGTTATGAGGATTTGCTAATTTTAATTCACTTAATTGTTAATAATAAATAAAAGATCTTAAACACTTTTATTTATTAAAAATTTACTATTTTAGCAAAAGATATTAACCTTAAAACCTTTAATCTACGATGAAGAAATTTCTACTTATTATAACTTTAGCTGTTGCTGGGTTATTAAAGGTTTCAGCGAGTGATGCTGATCTTTTCAGCTACGATAAGTCTGCTGTACAAAGTGCTTTATCAGAGCTAAGTGTACTTGAAACCTATGTTGTTGAACATCCTGCTATTGCAGTGGTTAATGTGACCAAATCCGGTTCATATATGATCAATGGAATAGAACTTTTTGCCAATCCTTTAATGGGTGGTGGTGATATACCTTTAGGTGTACCTGCATTCTTCTGGGGTTGTATATTAGGTGTGGTCGGCGTGGCTATAGTTTATTTTGTTACCAACGGTGACAGAGACCAGGTTAGAAAAGCTATTTATGGCTGTATCCCTTGGGTGGTAATAGTGTTATTTTATTTCTTGTTATGGGATGCAATTTTTGTTACTGCAAAAGCGGCGACACCAGCGTATGTTTATTGATATAGCTTTTAATCATTTCGAATTAAACAGGTTGCCCGATTTTATCGGGCAACTTTTATTTTATATAATCCGGTGAAAATAACTGTTATAATATTCTTATTAATATCAACTATTTGCCTGAATTTATCAGGACAGAAATTTTACCGCATCAACGGAGAATTCAGCATAAAGGCAAAAAGTGCCGATGGGAGGAATCAGCTTACTTTAGGAAAATTTTACTATGACAAAACAATCCAAAAGCTTGTTTATATTGCAAATTTCCCTTTAGATGAAACCTGGGTATCAATAGATACCAACCTTTATAAAATAGAAGAGAACAAGGTAGTTGCGCGCTTCTCAAGTCCCCCGATAAGTACATTTTCAATTTTTCACCTCGCCCTTACAAGCCAGATTAACAACTATGGACTTAAAAATTCTACCTTTACAATCAGTAAGGTTGAAAAACAAAACGACATGGTAATTACAACATGGCTACCACCTGAAAAATTAGCAAAAATTACCGGGAAAGTGCTGATATCAAATAAATCAAATAAACTTTTCGGAATTGTTTTTCTGGATACAAAAGATAATGTTGTAAAAAAACAGTTTTTTAACAATTACCAAAATATTTCAGGAGTTGAATTTCCTACTGAAATAACAGAAATTACCTACACGGGCAATAAAGAAAATTACCAGGTTACCACTTATAAAAATGTAGTTATAGATGAAACTAAGGACAATTTGTATTTTGATTACCCTATACCTAAGTATTGAGGAGTACTGCAGCGGACAATCAAAAAACGACATATTACAATACCAGCATGTTTTTGATGTTCAAAATCAAAGCACAAGCTATGCCTTTGCTACGAAAAATATCAGCAACGAGTTAGATGCAGTATTTTCAGGTTTATACCTCATATACAAAATAGGTATATCTTCCCAGGATATCAGTTCGTGTGTTTTTTATCCATCCTGCTCAACATATGCTTTACAATCTGTTAAAAAACATGGCGTAATTATTGGCAGCATGGCTGCTTTCGACAGATTATGCAGGTGTAATCCTTTTAAACCAAAGAATTACCCCATTCATCAGGAAACACAAAGATATTATGACCCGGTTGATTAATTTTTCCCTTTTCTCATGTTTTGTTTTACTTTCTGCAAATGGTATTGCCCAAAACCTGTTTGATGAAACCAATGTTTTAAAATTCGCGGATTTTCTATTTTCCACTCATCAGTATAAGTTTGCATCAGAAGAATTTGAGAGGCTTACTGTCCTTAATCCTGAGAATTTCGGATATAAACTTAGCGTGGTTAAAAGTTACAGGTTAAGTGAAAATTATGATCAGGCTGAAAAAAGGATAAATGATTATGCTGGTGACAGCTTAAATTTTATTTCAGGACCATTGTCCCAGGAATATTTAAAAATAAAACTTCTTAAAAACGATTTTACTGAAGAACTCAGGTATTTAAAAATTAATAATAATCTGGATTTTAAAACTAAGGATGCATATAGCGAATATACCTATTTACTTAGCAAAAACTGGGCTAAGGCCGATTCTGTAAATGTAAGGTCTCATCCCCTCGACATCAGATATGATAAGTTATTAACCGATGCCAATAAAATTCATCTTAAAAGTCCTTTATTATCAGGTGTATTCTCTGCAATCCTGCCAGGCGCGGGAAAAGCATATACTGGTGACTGGAAAGACGGAGCCATAGCATTTGTTTTTGTCACAGCAAACGCATACCAGTCATACCGTGGCTTTTCAACCTTTGGCGTGCGCAATGCCAACGGATGGATTTTCGGCTCCTTTGCTTTGGGTTTTTACCTTGGTAATATTTACGGATCGGTAAAAGCTGCCATTAAACATAACAAATCGGCAAACGATAAAATTTATAACCGTGCTAAAAATTATATTGATTCTGATTTTCAATAGTATAGTTTTGGTTGTGTGCGGACAACCGGCTGAGAAAGTTTTGGCGGTTGCGAATAACCAATATCAAAAAGGCAATTATGATTTCGCCTTAAAGGAGTATCAGCGTTATTTGTTTTTCGAGCCATCCACTAACTCTGTTATTTTTAATTCTATAGGCGACTGCTACTGGAATCTTCAGCAATATAATCTAGCTGTTGAATATTACGATAAAGCGTTTTTTGCCTCGGACGACAGCCTTCGCTTTGGTTATTTATTCCGGAAGGTCGATTGTTATATACATACCGGGGACTATGGACTGGCTCTTAATGAACTTTTATCATTAAACGACAGCTTACAGGGAAACAGGTATTATTTGAAAGAGTTTTATTGTGGCCTTTGCTACTATGGCATGCAGGATTTTAATAATGCCGAATTATTTTTAATTAATTCTGTTGATCCTGTATATAAGGAGCAAAGGCATGAGATTACAGAATTATTCAGAAACAAAAAGAAATTTTACAGGCCAAATCCTAATACGGCCAAAGTGATGAGTATGTTTTTACCGGGCCTGGGTCAGCTTTACTCGGGAGATATTAAAAACTCAGCTAATTCATTATTATTAACCTCGCTTTTAGCTTATTTCGGAATACAGATTGCCTATTCTGAATCTATATTAGATGCAGTGATTACAATTGCACCATGGTTTCAAAGGTATTACCAGGGCGGTTATACAAGGGCCGAGAATACTGCCAAACAAAAATGTGCCGAACGAAGAAGTAAAATATTTGTAAAAATTTCAGGAATTATTGCAAGTACAAAATAATATTATTTTTCTTCCTTTTTAACCAGGTCCATCCCGCACTTTGGACATTTACCCGGCTTGTCACTTCTTACATCCGTATCCATTTCACACGTATAAACTACCTTTTTTACAATTTTCTCCTCACTGGCCCTATTGTTCATTCCCCTGTGGTGATGGCAGGATAAAATTATAAATGAACCTGCACAAATAAGTAAAATAAGAATTTTAACTTTTGCCTTCATAATAAACAGCTGATTAGGGTTAATATAATTGTTCTCCCAAATTTACTTTAATAACTAACAAAATTCTATATAAAAGGTTGCCCGGATGAAAAATCAGGTCTGTAGGAGGCATTACTGTCCATATCCTGTATCCAGCCCCTGGAAAAACCTGATTCGTGGAAAGCATTTAACACAAGTTCATAATCGCCTTTGCTGATGGTGCGGTTAAGATCCGAAAGATGCAATACCTTTTTTGTTGGAAAATATTGTGACATAAGGGAAATGTATAATTTTGGAGATATTTCTTCCGAAATATATTTTAGTACATTAATACTTTGAGCGGCTGATTCAGGTAACACCAGGTGTCTTACTATAATTCCTGATTGCGCCAGGCCAGAATCATTAATAACAAGTGTAGAGCCTTTTTGCCTGTACATTTCCTTCAGAGCGCGGGAAGCCACCTGCGGATAATTGTATGCATCTGAATACTTATATGACAAGGTATTATCCATATATTTGAAATCAGTCAGGTAAACATCTATAATTCCTTCTAGCATCTGCAAAGTCTCAACCTTATCATAGCCGTTGGTATTATAAACTAATACAGGTTTTTTACCCTGTGCGTGAAGACTTCTTATTATAGCCAGCATCTGAGGTATGTAATGTGAAGGGGAAACAAATCCTACTATGTTTTCAGTATGTTCCAAAACCGCATTAATACGTTGTACCACTTCAGTCAAAGTTAAGCTGCCGGCATATACGGAAGTTTCATTATCCGATATTTCATGGTTTTGGCAATAAATACACTGCAGGTTACAATGGGGGAAAAAAACATTGCATATACCTTTAATGCCTGAGATAACCGGCTCTTCTCCCTTATGAATACAAATGGATGAAATCCTGAAATCAGCATTACTATTACAATAACCCAGCTTTTCTGAGAAACGGTTTACATTGCAGTTGCGGGGGCACATCCTGCAATTCAACAGCAAATATTTTTCAGTTTCAGAATACATTAAAATGATATTTCCAAATTTTAGTCTCCAAGCTTCAGCACAGCCAAAAACGCCGATTGCGGCACTTCAACATTCCCTACCTGTCGCATCCGTTTTTTACCTTTCTTTTGTTTTTCAAGCAACTTCCTCTTTCTGGTAATGTCGCCTCCGTAACATTTGGCCGTTACATCCTTACGCACTGCTTTAATTGTTTCCCTGGAAATGATCTTGGCCCCTATTGCTGCCTGTATCGCAATGTCAAATTGCTGACGGGGAATAAGTTCCTTGAGCTTTTCACAAATTTTCCGTCCAAAATCATAGGCATGGTCACGGTGGATGAGAGCCGACAGGGCATCTACATTTTCACCGTTTAGCAAAATATCAAGTTTTACAAGGTTGGCTTCTTTATAGCCTATAATATGGTAATCGAATGAAGCATAACCTTTTGAAATACTTTTAAGCTTGTCGTAAAAGTCAAATACAATCTCTGCCAGAGGCATTTCAAATGTCACTTCAACACGGTCGGTAGTCAGGAATACCTGGTTTTTAAGCAGTCCTCTCTTATCTATGCATAACTTCATTATGGCTCCAAGATATTCAGCCTGACTTATAATCTGAGCTTTTATATATGGCTCTTCAATATAATCTATATAGGTTATACCAGGCAAACCTGAAGGATTATGCACATCTACCGTTTCACCCTTATTGGTGTGGACAATGTACGACACATTAGGCACAGTAGTGATCACATCCATATCAAACTCACGGTCCAGGCGCTCCTGAACTATTTCCATATGCAGTAGCCCAAGAAAGCCGCACCTGAATCCAAAACCCAAAGCGGCAGAGGATTCTGGAACAAAAGTAAGGGAGGCATCATTCAGCTGAAGCTTTTCAATCGATGCACGCAGCTCCTCATAATCATCAGCATCCACGGGGTAAATACCTGCAAAAACCATAGGTTTTACTTCTTCAAAACCTTCGATGCTCTTCTCACACGGATTTAATACATGGGTTATGGTGTCACCAACTTTTACTTCTCGCGCGGACTTTATACCGGATATAATATACCCAACATCGCCGCAACTTAATGTTTGTCGGGGATCGAGTTTCATCTTCATTACTCCTATTTCATCGGCTTTATATTCCTTGCCTGTATTGAAAAATTTTACCCAGTCGCTGGTGTTTATAGTACCGTTTAAGATTTTGAAATATGCTATTATACCTCTGAAAGGATTAAAAACCGAATCGAAAATTAGTGCCTGCAATGGTGCATCTGAGTTTCCCACAGGTGCCGGAATGTCTGAAATAATACGTTCCAGGATTAATTCCACTCCCATACCAGTTCGTCCGCTGGCTTCAATAATTGCATTTCTTTCGCAACCCAAAAGATCCACAATCTGATCTTTTACTATCTCCGGCATAGCTGATGCCATGTCCATTTTATTTAAAACAGGTATTATTTCAAGGTCATGTTCAAGAGCCTGGTAAAGAACAGAAATAGTCTGTGCCTGTATCCCCTGGGTAGCATCTACTATTAACAGTGCTCCTTCGCATGCTGCTATAGACCTCGACACTTCATATGAAAAGTCCACATGTCCGGGAGTGTCAATAAGATTAAGTATATAATTACTGCCTTTGAACTCATATTCCATTTGAATGGCATGGCTTTTAATAGTTATACCGCGCTCCCTCTCAAGATCCATATCGTCAAGCACCTGATCCTGAAAATCACGGTCGCTAACAGTGTGTGTGGTTTGGATGAGCCGGTCCGCGAGGGTACTTTTACCATGATCTATGTGTGCGATAATGCAAAAATTTCTGATATGATCCATTTAATAAATATTTTCTTTTGGCTGCAAAGATAATAATTAGTAGTAAGTATTAAGAAGGATCAGGAATACTATTAAGTTTTACGGGATTAACACAGGATTGTGCAAATTCTATTATATGCTTATAAGGAAAGAAAAGATTGGAAAATATTATTAAAAATTAATGCTTTTAGTAAAATTGAATTATATTAGGGTAATATTTACTTTTTAACTAATTTTGATAGTGGCATATATGAATAAATATTTCTTTCTTGTACCAATAAGTTTTATTCTTATTGCAATAGCTATTATATTGATTAAGTTCTTTCCCGGTAATAATTTATTTGACTTTGTGGAAGGCCTTTTATTTGGATTTTCAATTGCAATTAATATCTTTTACATTATTTCAAAAAAAAAGAAAAAAGCTTAGTCAATATTTACTGATATCTTAAAATGAAAATCTCAGGAATCAATACAAAGTCCTGGACAATACCTCCCTTTGTGTTTCAGGGGGGAGGTTTATAAAACGTTCACTAAATCCTCCTACCCTGACAATCAGGTTCTGATAGTTTTCCGGATGTAACATAGCATCTTCCAGGTCACGCCGGCTGGTTACAGTAAGCATGGCCTGACTGCCCCCATTATCAAAATATGTGTCGAGTAAGGCTTCGAGAATACCTCTATGATTAATAAAAAGTTCCTTTGAAAATTTCATATTTTGTACCGAACCTCCATGAATATCAGGACTGGGCTTGACAAGTGAATTCAAAAAGGCTGTTAATCCGCTTTTGTCAGCTCCGCCAACAGGGTTATTTCCCGGATTCATATAGGTAAAAGCCTGTCGGCCGTCAGGTGAGGCAGGTGTTTGCTCTCCCATGACAGTATTGGCATCATTATTTATAATAACAACCAAATAGGAATGCAATGAAGTATTTTCTTTTTGTTTTCCTGTGATACTGCAAACATGGTTATGAACTTCTAAAAACATGTTATCGGCAATTTCGTTATCATTACCATATTTTGGACAATCAAGCATCATTTTTCTTTCCTTGCCGTAGCCGTTAAAATCAGCTTTAAGAATTTCACATAATTTATTTATTGTTAAACCTTTCGTTTCATATACAAGTTCTTTAATGGCCGTCAGGCTGTCGGCCACATTTGTGTTACCATATGTTTCAAGTGTCCCTCCCAGATACCGCACTCCACCTGAAAAAATTGCCTTCCCTTTTGACAGGCAGTCGTCCATTAACATGCTGGAGTATAAGTAAGGGTTATCCTGCCCCGCATAAATATACTCCAGCTCCTCGTGCAAAGCTAGTTGTTCTATATGATATTCAATTTGTTCCTTATAGGCACTGAATAAATCCTCAAATGTTTTAAAATCATTGTATTTTAAATAATATTCCGGCGGCATACCCATATGTTTACCGGTTACAGGATCAATACCATAATTAATAGTCACAATAAGTGCCTGCAGAAGATTAATCACTCCACTTGGAGTACCGACACTCCTGTGGTTTATGACATATTCACCACATCCGAATTGTATGGAATGCATCGCTTCCTCGTACGGTATGCCGAATGCATGCTGTACAGCAGGAATATTTACGTCATCGTTATAAAGCATCGGATAGGTATAACCTGAAGCAAGCACATCCAAACCTTTATTATATAAATCGTGGTTTTGACCTTCATAAAACCTTAACGCCACCTGTGGAACGATTTCCCGCACCCGGTTTGAAGTTTCCATGATTAACAATGCTACCTTATCGGCATTCTTTTCATTTATCCTGCCTCTGCCGCCTATAATTAACCTTGTATCATATCTAAAACCCCTGTCACGCATAAGGAGCCATATACCTGACAATAGCCTTACCGCTTCTTCATCGTCCATTATTCCTTCGGTTAAGTCAGCTTCATACAAATCGCCCAGGTAATCATCCATTCGCCCATAGTTACGCAACTGGTCAACAATATTATACAGGTACATCAACTGCAAGCCTTCCCTGAAATTACAAGGAGCAGCAACAGAAATATTTTTAAGGATTTGTGCCATTTTATGCAGCTCACCGGAACGCATTTTATCAGGATTAATCAAAGCTTGTGATTCAGCCATGTCAGAATAATAAAGACAAATATCAGTAAATGTTTCTAATGCCACCAACATGGCCTTGTAAAGCTTTGCTTCTTTTGATCCGTTATTACTGCTTGAAAGTAAGGATTTAACCTCATCCCTCAGTCCATTTATCCCTGATTTTATAAGTTTATAATAGTCTATCTGAATGCCTGACATCCTCCAGAGGGTAAAAGCTATCCCAGGTTCGCTAAAATAATAATCACTGGGAAGCACAGTTTTCATTTTTTCAGTGAAGGCAGTTTTCGCCTTGTGGACAGTATTATTTATTTCCCAGAATCTGACAAGTTGCTCAAGTTCCTTTTTGTTTTGATCTGTCACACAAGGATTGTTTAAAATTTCTTCAACAGATTTCTGATGGCAATAATAACCTGTTGAAGCTTCGAAGGCCTGACCGGCGTAGCCAATTGCATTAGGAACCATCCTCCCTGCAAATAAATCCCCGTCCCTTATAGGTCGTACCATTCCCTTCCATTGAATGCGGAAACACATGGCCTCACGCATCTCAATATCATCCCCCTGGAAACTTTTATAACAATCAGTAAATTCCTTAAGCAAAAGCACCATATTATTTGCATCCGGTACACTATCACTTAACAGCAAATGTTTTTCCTCTGGCATTGATGTATTCATGATATACTTGCTTTATTACAACCTGATTTTATTAATTTCTCAACCCATTTATCCCTTAGCTCCTCAGTGGCTGCGGGAGAGTTAAAACTATGCCCTGTAAGTCCTAACTGTTAAAATTTATGCCGGCCCCAATATAACCCCTTTCATTCCTGATTAATGGTACTGGCGATAATTGCCGCTATAAAAGGAATGGTTGATATTATTAGGAACCCGAACTGCATAGCTTTTATCTGTGAAAAATAATAATAAACAAACAGAAAAATAAACAATCCTATTATTCTTCCCAATCCTAATGTTATCTCTATGTCCACAAAATAGGAATATTCTTCCTTCTTATCTACTCTGGAGGAAAGGTTCATAGATCTCATACGTATTGAAAGATAAGGCATTAAAAGTACTGAAAAAACAACATTTCCACAAAGGATAAAAAACATCGCAGATGGTTTGTCAAAATTAATGGCAAGAGCTATGGCACTAACCATTAAAATTATACCTGATCCTATTAAAATATAAATACGGTGACGGGGTTTAGTGTATCGTCCCAAAATATAAATAGGAATCAAACCGATTAAAAGTCCCGAAGATTGTAAAAGCCCAAGTATCCCGCTTTCCTTAAATATATGTAAAACAATAAGTGCAGGCATAACCACGAGGGTGCCGTTTGTTAAACCTTCCATTATATTCATCAATCTTTGTTTGTTCCAGATTTTGCAATATTTGAAAAATAAGAAAGGTTTAATCTCAGGATTTCGAAATTTCCCTTTAATTATATTTATGCTGGATAAAAATATCATTAGAATCAGGAATCCTGCAAGTAGAATCCTTCCAGTTAAAGAAGGGAAAACAGGGAAAATTTTAACTAGCGTAAAACCAGCTGTTCCTGTTAGAAAACCAAAAATCAAAGGGGATACAAAGCCGCCTATGTTCATCAGGGTGCCATCCAATCCGAAAACATAATTTCTGTTTGTGTTATCAGTGACGAAGAAGGACATATAATGCCGGTTCGACCAGAAAAGTCCGCTTGCAATCCCCATAATTAATCCAATCAAAAATAATGGCACCATCGTTTTGATATGCAAGAACGTTAGAGGAATAATAACGAATGTTTCAGCTATCATTCCCAGTATGTATAAGTAATTTATTTTATACCTGCGTAGGAAAAACCCATTTATTATAAAACCAATAGGAATTGCAATAAAATACCCCACAAAATAAACAATGTTGTATTTTATCATTTTCTCCTGGTTAATCCCCTGAAACTCTATAAAAATGAAATAATTGGCAATTACAGGAAGAACTATGTAAACAAAACTGTAGGCAAAATTTGATATTATTAGTTTTTTACAATTGATGTTTAATTGCGAAAATTGATTACGCTCATTTTTAAAATAATTCAAAATAAAATTACTCATTTAAATACCCCGCTATTTCTCACAAAATGTGATTGCGCTTTTAAAAGCTTCCGATACGTTTCTGGCAACTTCAACATCCTGTTCCTGTATCTCTACATCGGATCCATAGGCCTGTTGTACACCGTTTCGGTAAGCTTTAACAAGTTTATCCTTATTTTTACTACTTAAAGTAACTACAACTGTTTTTCCACTAACCTTATAATCAACAGCCAGTTTATTTATATCCGAAAGAGAGAATTCATATATTTCGTCAGTATTTTTGCCTTTATCGTCTGCAGTTGAAATTGTAAGTGACAGTTTACAGGGATCGTTATTTGTAAGAGTAATTTTTTGTTTGATATCCTTGCCTTCAGATTTTAAATCCCCGGAATTGGATATTATATAATCCATTGCTGATTGCTTGTCGTTCCAAACCAAGGATTTAGGTTTGCTGTTATTGGCAAGATATTTAATCGCTTCTCCAATATCCTGTGCCTGACGTGAATCAAATGTCATTAATGAAATCTCATAGTCAAAAGCTTGTTGTTTACCATCCCTGGTGATTTTTACAAACGATTTTTTACCGGTAACATTTGCTTCAACACTGAGAAATTTACCGGAGCTGACAACTTTAACCGTCGAGGCATCGATTGTATAAGGATAAAATTCAGCTGTTTGTTCCGTTGCCACCCCCTTGGCATCCGTTTTACCCTGTACGTATTTCAAATAAAGCGGAGCTGTGGAGTTAGCTGCTACACTAAGTTTATATATATCACTTCCAATTGTTTCACCCTTAAAATTATTTGTCAGGAATGTTACTGCATCACCTGTACTCTTCCATGTCGCAGGTTGTATTTCAGAAGATTTAATAGCTGATTTAAAAGCCTCGGTCAGTTCACGTGATGTTTCTATATCATTTGTAAGAATTGTAATTTCATTCTGGAAATCCTCTAAAACATTATCTTTAAAATATTTGATATATTTAGCCTTGTTCTTGGGAAATAAAGCCAAAGAGATCTTTGACCCGCTTATCTTAAAATTTATATTGGCTGCATCCAGGTCGCTCAGATAAAATTCATATTTTTCTTCAATGGATTTTCCTTTGGAATCAGGTTCAGCATAGGTAAATACAGATTTTGTACCTCCGCCAGATGTAAAGCCAATTTTCTGGGATAAGGTTTTTTTATCTGATGGAATATCTACTGTATTTTTAGTAATATAATCTATTGATTTCTGCAAGGTGCCAAAATCAGGAAAGGTTTGTTTACTCTTATCCACAGCTGCTGACACTGCAGAAATAATAGTCCTGGCCTGATCTATATCTTCCGTAAGGATCTCAAAACTATTTGTAAAGCTTTGAACATCATTATTTTTTGAATATTTTATATACCTGTTGTCCGATTTTGTACCTAAATAAACTGATAGTTGAGTTCCACTGATTTTTACGGTTAAGGTTTTACTGTTTATATCCAGTATGCTGAATTCATATTTTTCTTCTGTAGCAACCCCTTTTGAATCAGTCTTTTTTGAGGTAAATTTTACCAGGTAATCTTTCCTTTCACCAAATGTAAAGGATTGATCAACAGATGTATTTCCAGAACTTACCTTGGAAATATTGTTTTTTAGCCAGCTTAACGCATCTGTATTGGTTGTCCAGGCTTTTTCTCCGGCATTGAACAGTGGTATGGCTGTTTTGAAATTGCCGATAATATCCTGAGCTGCATCAGCATTTGAAAACAATATCTCAAGATAATTGGTATAACTATCCAGTTTATCTTCTTTAAAATGTTTAATAAACTTTTGATTATTATTAATTGATAAGCTTATATAAAGCTTTTTACCTGATGTTTTGCGAATTATTGTATTCTTATCAATATCTGAGATATAAAACTCAAAACTTTCTTTTGTGGATTTACCTTTTTCGTCCTGCAATACTGAAACAAAGCTCAACTTTCCCTTTGCCTCATCAAGAATATCCAGAGATTGTTTCATTGTTGTCTTATCGATCTGCACATCCTGAATTTTTCCTTTTATAGCTGCAAGGGCATCACTGTTTTTATCCTGTGATTGTGCCAGGAAAATATTACCAAATACAAAAATAAAAATGATAAATAAATATGGCTTTCTCATAATAATTAACTTTAGGGTTAGTAATTTAGTAAAATATAGTATATGTGGTTTTTAGTGTATGTTTTTTGTTGTAAAGGTAAAAAATATAGTTGTTATTTGTTAGATAAAACAGGCAGGGTAAATTTAAATTTCGATCCTTTACCAAGTTCACTTTCAACCCATATTTTACCGCGATGCTTTTCTACAAATTCCCGGCATAAAAGAAGACCCAGTCCTGTACCGTGTTCTAAAGCAGTACCCTGAGTGGAAATATTTGTTTCAACATTAAAGAGAAGTTTCTGGTTTTCCAGAGATACACCCACTCCGGTATCTTCAACTGAAATTTCAAAATAAGTGTCATGTTTTGAACACCTTATAGTTATAGTTCCTTTTTCGTAAGTAAATTTTATAGCGTTTGATACAAGATTGCGTAATATGATTTTTAGCATATTTTCATCAGCAAATACTACTACATCATTTAACACATCTATATTAATATTTATTTTTTTCCTTGAAATGTCACTTTCAAACAGTTGTAATATCTCATCTATCAAACCATAAAAGTTTATTTCCAGAGGATCAAAACTCATCCTGCCTGTCTGAGATCTGGACCATTGTAATAAATTTTCAAGCAGATAATTACCATTTTTAGAAGTAGAATAAATTAGCTGCAGATACCGCATAATTTTATCTTCTGACAGTTTATGATTGTCGTTAAGTAACAGTTCGGCAAATCCAAGAACTACATGAAATGAATTCCTCAAGTCGTGGGCTATAATTGAAAAATATTTGTCTTTAGAGGCATTAAGCTGAGCTAACTTAATGTTTGTTTTTATTAATTCGCTTTGTTGCTTTTCTATAAGTATTTGCTTTTCAATCAACAGTTCGTTAGTTTCTTTTAAATTTTCTGCATGAGCCCTTAATTCCTCAGATTGTTCTTCAAAAAGTCTGTTACGGTCGTTAAGTTCTTTTTTTTGTAATTCAATTATTTTTTCAAGTTCCCGTATTTTAGTTTTTGACATATGCATGTTAAGTATTCAGTCGTGGCTTTAACTATCTAAGATATACAAAATATATGTCAAAACAACATATTCCGGGTTAAATTCAATAAATTAATTTCCCGTAATAATATAATTAATAAAATATTTATATTAAATAAAAGGGGCATTTGGCGTGATTTTTGTAAAAATTTAAACTTTTGTCACAAGTTTATTGTTGGTGTTGTGTCAAAATACAAAAAACATTTTATAATGAGACATATTTTATGGTGTGGGTTAGTTGTAATTTTACTTCAAATAACACAATTAGGTTTAAGTCAGGCTTCATCACGAGGCAATTATCAGGGCAATATGCCAATGGATGCAAAGGTTACAGGTACAATAATGGATGCTGATGCAGAACAGCCTGTTCAATATGCCAGTGTAGCAATTTATAAACAAAAAGACTCTACTTTAATAACGGGAGTCATGAGTTCAGCAACTGGCACCTTTATACTTGACAATCTTCCATATGGCAAGTTTTACATAGAGATAAACTTTGTTGGCTACAAGAAAACCCGTTTCCCGAATATACTGCTTACTCCGGGTCAAAAAACAAACAATCTGGGTATTATTAAGATTAATGCTACTTCTACTGCCATTAATGAGGTGGATGTGGTGGGAACAAAATCAAATATTGAATACCGGATTGATAAAAAAGTTGTGGATGTAAGCCAGAATGTGGTGGCTGCAGGTGGAACAGTAGTGGATGCATTACAGAACACCCCTTCCATACAGACTGACGTGCAAGGTAATGTTACCTTACGCGGAAGTTCAAATTTTACTGTATTGATAGATGGAAAGCCTTCGCCTATAACAGGAAGTGAAGCTTTACAGCAAATACCTGCCGCTATGGTCCAGAATGTTGAGATTATAACAAACCCCTCAGCAAAATTCGACGCAGAAGGAAGTGCGGGAATTATCAATGTTGTAATGAAAAAACAAAAAATAAGAGGTATGAACGGAGTTGTTAACCTCACAGCCGGCACAAATGAAAAATACAGCGGAAATATTAATGTTAACTATAAAGTTGATGGGTTTAACTTTTCTGTAGGTCTTGATTATACAGATATGAAATTCCTGGGTAACTCCAAGACAACTACACTTTACACCAAAGATACCATCAAAGGCATTCCAACTTCTGATGATCAGCTACGAACAGGCAGCGGGAATTTTCACCGTCAGGGAAAAGGAATAAAAGGTGGCATTGATTACACTATAAATGATAAAAATACAATTTCGCTGACAGGAAGCATAGGCGACAGACAATTCAGCTTTCCAGGGGTATATGATCAAATTGATAATTATTCAAGTCCTTACCTGGGAACAATTTACTCCTATAATTCTACAATAGGTCAATACCTGAGAAATTATTACAATCTTAACCTCGATTACATGTTAAAGCTGAACGACAAGGGGCATAACCTTGAAGTATCGGCCTACCTGGCCCAGGGACCTGAAGATAGAAACAGTTCAAATTTTCAGGATACAACTGATTTAAATGGTAATATCATTCAGGGTAAGCATTTTATAAATACCCAGTCACTACAGGATGGTAATCTTACAGAAGTCCGTGGCAAGGCTGATTATGAATTACCATTAGGTGAAAAGGGTAAACTCGAAGCAGGTTACCAGGGCCGATATTATCAAAATCTTGGACAACAGCATTATGATACTGCCAATGTAAATGGTAACTGGCTGGAAGATTTTTCACAATTAGATAAGATCATTTTTAAAGATAATATAGAAGCTGGTTATGCAACTCTTTCTGAACAGACAAATATTCTTGATTTTATGATTGGGTTAAGGGCAGAATATGAGAACAGGAATTTTACACAAAAAATAGAAAATAATGTATTTATTGTAGATCAGTTAAATCTGTTTCCGTCGGTCCATCTTTCCAGGCAGTTACCCTGGGACTTGCAGCTTATGGGGAGTTACAGCAAAAGAATAAACAGGCCGCGTGATTTCATGCTTGATCCTTTAAAGATGCATTCCAATCCACTGTCCATACAGTCTGGAAATCCAAACCTGCTGCCTGAATTAGCCAATTCGTTCGAATTAAGTCTTCAAAAGAAAATAAATGACGCTTCATTTATTTCGGTTGAAGGTTTTTACAGGGAAACGGATAATTCTATGGAAGGTGTAAGCCGTAATACAAACGACACATTTTATTCTACTACTCTGAATTATGATTACGACCGTTCTACCGGAGTTGAAATAATGATTAACCTTGCTCTTGCCAAGTGGTTTAATTTAAATACATCCTCAAGTATATATAACGATTATCTTTATGCAGGAGACAAAGATCCAATGTTAAATTATTACCTGGTAGCAAACAGAGTTGAAAATATTGGTACCTGGAACATAAAGGTTAATCCTTCCTTCCGGCTTCCTACAGGTACAAGTGCCCAGATAAATTACCAGTACAATGCTCCCTCCAATGCTCCCCAGGGAGTCAGAAAGGGAAACTACTCAAACAGCATAGGCATTCGCCAGGATATACTTAAGCACAAAGGAAGCTTTACTTTACAGATAAGGGATTTTATTCCGGGCAGTGATAAGTATGCAACAACTTCAAATTATGGAACTGCCAGCAGTTATGGCTATAACCAGCGTGAACCCTGGGTATTTATGCTGACTTTCAGCTACCGTATGAATAATTATAAAGCCCAGCAGGCTAAACGACCACAGGAAGATATTAATAATGGAGATGAAATGAATGGACCACAGTAATTGACAATTGACAATTGACAATTGACAATTGATTATTGACAATTGATTATTGAAAATTGAAAGGTTCAAAAATTTAAAGGTCCTGGTTTTGGCTTTTGATCCGAGGTATATGGTTAATGCACTGTGACTTTTGATCCGAGGTTTATCATTCCAGGTTCCTGGTTTCCAGGATATTCATTTAATGTTGTTATTAAAGTTAATTCCTTAATAGTGTCTATTATAAATTGAGCATCATTTGGTGACAATCCAACCCATTGAATGGCAGTATATAAGGTGCTGGCAATTTTAAGGTTCGTGCTTTCCTTTTTATAGTAAAGGTTGAACAATTCAGTAGTAACAACCTGATTTGGAGAATCTGTCAATACAGCAACATTTCTTCTTTCAAAAAAGGACGGGTTGGTTTTAAAGTACCTTACCAAATGATGCAGTTCTGCATCTCGAACTTTAGGCTCCGAACCCAAAAGGTCTACAAATACATTATATGTTGAATTATACATTTGATCGTGAGACTCCCTCGATTTAAGCTGTATAAATTCATCCACATGAACTATACCCCGGATGCATTCGATGATAAGTTTTTTGTCTGGAAATATCTTATAATTAAGTATACCCACCATACTCAAATTATTTATACCATATATAGTGTTAAATTACATCAATTTAATCTACAAATCAAGCAGAATGGGACGTACAACGGTAAATATTTGATGAATTAACTCCTTTCACGGATGAATGGTTTTAATTAATTTAACCGGCTGTAATAGAAAAATAATTACAATATTATTAATTGTCTATTATCAATATTCAATATTCAATTAATTTGGTATTTTTATGAGATGGAAATAGATAAAAATGAATAATATATTAATTGTTGATGATGATGTTACATTTTGCCTGATGCTTAAAACCTTTCTTGAAAAAAAGGGTTATTCAGTAACAGAATCATTTTCATTTAAGGATGGGTTAAAGGCTATACATAAGTCCAGCTTCTCAGTTATCCTTACAGATATTAGATTACCTGAAAACGATGGATTGCAGCTTTTATCAGAAATTAAAAAAAAATCAGCGCAAACTCCCGTAATATTGATGACAGGTTACGGTGACATTCGCTCTGCCGTAAAGGCTATTAAAATAGGAGCATATGAATATGTTACCAAACCTGTTAATCCTGATGAAATTCTTTATACAATACAAACTGCCATATCCGATTCACAGGATAACGGCAGACCATTATCCGCACCGGTTTATGTAACAGGAATAAGTGAACAGGCCATAAAGCTGAATGAATATATAAGTCTTGTTGCTCCTACAAATTTATCGGTTCTTATTTTGGGAGACAGTGGAACAGGTAAAGAATATGTTGCAAGAAAAATACATAATGAAAGTCAAAGAGCTGGTAAGCCCTTTGTGGCAATTGATTGTGGAGCCTTGCCTAAAGATCTGTCGGCAAGTGAATTATTTGGCCATATAAAAGGTTCTTTTACAAGTGCAATTTCCGATAAAACAGGTCAGTTCATAGAAGCCAATGGCGGTACTATTTTTCTTGATGAAATTGGTAACCTGGGTTATGAAGTTCAAATACAGCTTTTAAGGGCTATCCAGGAACGTAAAGTTAAACCTGTTGGTGGCAACAAGGAAATTACCGTTGATGTGCGCATTATCGCAGCTACAAACGAAGACCTCATGAAAGCTGTGCAGAAAGGTGAATTCCGGGAGGATTTATATCACAGGCTAAATGAGTTTACACTGCAGGTACCCAGGTTACAGGACAGGCGGGCCGATCTGATGATATACGCAAATTATTTCCTTACAAATGCAAACAGGGAACTAAACCGTAATGTAAAAGAATTTGACAATGAGGTTGTGACCATATTTAAGTCGTACACATGGCCAGGTAATTTAAGAGAATTAAAAAATGTGATACGCAGAGCAGTATTGTTAACTTCAGGAGAAATTATAACTACCAGTACGCTTCCTGCAGAGTTATCCGAAAATCAAACAACAACTAAAAATGATAATGTTCAGTCTGAAGATGACAACCTTAAAAAAGCAATAGATCAGATTGAATATGAAAAAATTAAATCGGTTCTTGAAAAAGTAAAATATAATAAAACCCGTGCGGCCCAAATTCTTAATATCGACCGCAAAACACTTTATAATAAATTAAAGCAGTATGATATAGAATAAAAGTGCAGATTGCAACCTACAAATGACGAATGACAAAACCCATCATGGACAATGATTTTATATTCGGAATCAGACCTGTACTTGAAGCTGTGCATGCAGGCAAAGAAATTGAAAAACTTTTGATTCGCAGGGATTTAAATGGTGAATTATTCCAGGAATTATATACTGAAGTTAAAAATTACAATATACCCTTTCAGTATGTACCACTGGAAAAATTAAACCGTATAACACGCAAGAATCACCAGGGAGTTATTGCTCTTGTTTCTTCTGTAGTTTATCAAAATATAGAAACAATTATACCCGGAATATATGAACTGGGACAGACTCCTTTTATTCTAATCCTCGATTCAGTTACTGATGTGCGTAATATCGGAGCTATTGCCCGGTCGGCGGAATGCGGAGGTATACATGCTATTGTTGTCCCCGAAAAGGGATCGGCGCAATTAAACGCTGATGCCTTGAAAACATCCGCAGGTGCTTTAAATTATATACCGGTGTGCAGGGTAAAAAACCTCGTCAGCACTGTTAAGTATTTAAAAAATAGTGGATTAAGTATTTTCTCTGCTACTGAAAAGGCAAGCGGATTGTACTTTGATGCCGACTATAACAAACCTGTATGCATTATCCTTGGTGGTGAGGATACCGGAATAAATTCCGAGTTGTTAAAAATTTCGGATTTCCTGGTCCGGATACCGGTATTTGGTAAAATAAATTCCCTTAATGTTTCAGCAGCTGCCTCCGTAATTATTTTTGAAGCTGTGCGGCAAAGAAAGGATTTAATCAAAGAATCCATATTTACTAATCCATAAATACTACGTAACATGTTCATTATTAACTCCTACTCACTAGCAGTAATATTCTGTATTATAACTATGCTTTGCTGGGGCTCCTGGGCAAATACCTCCAAGTGTACAACGCAGAAGTGGCAGTTCCCGCTTTTTTACTGGGATTATTCATTAGGTCTTATTATTGCTGCACTGGCATATGCTTTAACCTTAGGAAGTACAGGTGCCGAAGGTCGGAGTGTTATAGACGACCTGAGACAGGCAGGTGCACCATCCATAATTTATCCACTTATAGGCGGAGCAATCTTTAACTTGTCTAATTTATTAATTGTTGCTGCAATCGCTATCGCCGGATTATCCGTTGCCTTCCCCATTGCAGTGGGTTTAGCTTTAGCCCTGGGTGTAATAATTAATTATTTAAAAGCCCCTATAGGAAACCCGGTGCTTATATTTGCTGGTGTTGCACTTGTAGTGTCAGCCATGGTTGTAAATGCCATTGCCTCAGGAAAGTCGGCTGTATCGAAGGGTAAAACTCCTGCGAAGGGGATAGTAATATCAATTATATCCGGGATAATTATGTCTTTTTTCTACCGTTTTGTAGCCGAAGGAATGGCTGTTAAATTTTCTGTCCCTGAAGCCGGAAAACTCACTCCATATTCAGTGGTAATAATTTTTTCAGCAGGTTTATTCATATCTAACTTTTTGTGGAACACCTTCTTTATGTACCGCCCCATCACCGGCACAAGAACAACATACAGGCAGTATTTTACCAATGGTACCTTGAAACAACATTTGATTGGTATATCCGGAGGTTTGATTTTCAATACAGGCTTTCTTTTCAATTTAATTGCATCGGAAAAAGCAGGACCTGCCATTTCATATGGTCTTGGCCAGGGAGCTACCATGATAGGAGCTGCCTGGGGTGTTTTTGTATTTCGTGAGTTCGCCACTGCTCCAAAATTTGTAAATAAATACCTTGCTGCTATGTTTGTTTTATTTATTACCGGGTTAGGACTTATTATTGCAGCTAAAATAAATTGAATATATGAGTAATAATTTATTGGTTATTGGAAGTTCCAATGTAGACTTCCTTATAAGAAGTGAACATTTGCCGGCTATTGGAGAAACAGTCACCGACGGGTATTTCATGCAGACATATGGCGGTAAAGGTGCCAATCAGGCAGTAGGAGCAGCCAGAGCCGGAGGTAATGTTACTTTTGTGTCGTGCCTGGGAGAAGATTTTTATGCAGACAATCTGATTAAACAATTTATTATAGCAGGTATAAATACAAGCTATATTTTCAAAGAAAAAGACACGGCCACGGGGTCAGCCCTGATAATGATAGATAAAAACGGAAACAATTACCTTTCAGTGGCGCCAGGTTCAAACTACCGTATGGGGACAAAACATATAGACCAGGCCCTGCCCGCAATTGTAAATGCAGATATTATTTTACTACAGATGGAAATTCCATTTGAGACAACTTCTTATATTTTTGATCTTTCCGGCAAACATAAAAAGAAGATTATTTTTAACCTTGCTCCCGCCAGGCCTTTTGACTTATCTGTATTAAGCAAGGTTTATATATTTATTGTAAATGAGGTTGAAGCAGCCATGGTAACCGGGTTAAAAGCAGACACAGATGAGGAAATTATCTTTGCCGCGAAAGATTTATTAAGCAGAGGTCCAGAGATAGTCATTATTACCCTTGGCGAACGCGGCTCATATGTCGTAACCTCTGAAATGCAGCAATTTGTACCTGCTTACAAGGTAGATGCAGTTGATACCACCGGAGCAGGAGACATTTTTTGCGGTACTCTGGCTGTAGCTTTGACAGAAGGCAAAACAATAATTGATTCAGTCCGTTTTGCCGGTGCTGCGTCAGCAATATCCGTCACACGGCTGGGGGCACAACCTTCGGCCCCCGTCAGGGCAGACATAAATACATTCCTGGAAATAAATAATCTTAAGATTTAGAAAACATCAAGGTTCCACTGCTCATGCCATCTTATTACCGGCCTGTCATTAATAAAAGTTACAGGCAGCCAGACATATCTTCCATCTATTGCGTTCGCACCATTCCAGCGGTCGGCCATAAAAATAAGTGCATTATTCTTTCCATGAACCGGAAGTATAAAAGAAGACTGGGAATGAAAAGTAAAAGCTGAATCAGCTCCAACACAAGGATTACCAAGCTCTTTCCATTCACCAAATATTGAATCCGCACGGGCAGAGCGGGCAGCATTAGGTTCCCACCCTGTGCAGCCTGATGCAAATATATAGTAATAACCTTTCCTTTTGCATAACGCAGCACCTTCCATATATCTGCCTGTAAACACTCTTATATATTTTCCGGAAGTCGACAAATAATCGTCTGTCAGGAGTGAAATGTGGAGGGTACTGTTTTCTTCAGATGTATAAATTAAATAGGCTTTATCATTTTCATCCACAAAAAGACTCATGTCCCTTGACATTTGTCCTTCACTGAAATCCCTCCCCAGCAGGTTGAGAGTATCGGGATGTGCCGGTAAACAGTTTTCCCCACCACAATAACTCTTTTTAACATTTTTTTTAATCCTTTTAAAATGACATTTCTGAACATTGACCGGCCAAAAACCGGCGTCAGGAC
The DNA here is from genome assembly GCA_963766305.1 of uncultured Bacteroidota bacterium. Lineage (GTDB taxonomy): Bacteria > Bacteroidota > Bacteroidia > Bacteroidales > JAAUTT01 > JAAUTT01. The sequence goes on along the minus strand of CAVYAE010000043.1, from coordinate 76,311 downwards.
GGAAACTTTTCAGATATGTATAAGGACCTGTAATATTGTCACTTACTGCAACTGCTGCCCTGGCTGAGCTGTATCCTTTACCCAGAAGTTCAAGATGAAACCACATTATAAATTTATGCGTTTTCTTGCAGAATATTACTTTAGGCCTTTCAAGTATGCATCCTTTAGCCAGTTCGTTCCTTAAATCATTTTCCACAACTTTTAATGCTATACCTTCGTTTTTCCAATCGTACAAATCCGCGGAAGAGTAGCAACTAACCCCCACCTGGGCTGAATTTCCCAATTCACCTCCCACCATGAATTGTCCAAACCAATAGTACTTGCCTTCATTGTACAATATCCCTCCTCCATGAGCATTAATAGGAATACCCTTGTCGTCGTTCCATAATTTACCTGGTCTGAACAGATTGTCATCTGACTTGTACGAATATAAAACAAATAAAATGAACATCAGCAAAGGGATTTTCCGCATATGTATATAACATTTAATGCATTATAATTATTGATTTTATACAGGTAAAGATGATTTAATATACAAATTTAAATCATCTCACTAAACCTTGTGTTTTAATGTCACTTTCCGATTCTTCCTCATGAACCACTTTTTTGACAGTACGCCCTTTGTTGAATTTATATGTATAACTGACAACGACATAATCTGAGACGTCGAAACCGTAGGATGTGTTCGAATAGAATCCCGGGGAATTTGTTATGGTTTTGCTCAGGGTAATATCTTTTGAAAATGGTAGTAACCAGAAAAACTTAAATGTGCTGTTGCCGAAGGTACGCTGTGCTCCGACACCATAAAAAGGGGTACTTGTTGTCCGGCTTTGTGCATTTACAGAAACTCCGTTATAGTTTATAAAGCCAAAGGCACTTATTTTATAAAATAACTCACCATACATGTAGCTGTTTATAGCAAAAGAAGAATAATTTACAAAAGGTATTCTCGTGCCGGTAGTGTTATCGGTATATGAATTGTAATGGCCCTGGTAAACCCTCACATTAATATTGAAGAAGAACAACAATGCATTTAATCCCAGGCCCTGTTCATACCCACTCAGTATATTTTTTGAAACGGCCACGTAATTCTGGCTTCCGAATGAAGGTATTAATTCAAGTATGTTTTCCTGGCCAATTTTGTTTGAAATATCCGTGTAATATAAATATGGAGATATATAGTTTTTACCTAAGTTCAAAGTATAGGTTATCTGGTATCTATCGTCATATTCCGGTACCAGGTAGGGATTACCCTGAGTAAATGTCAGTCCGGAACTTTTAAGGAAAGGATAGAGGTCACCTATACCAGGCCTCACTATACGCCGGTTGAAGGTTAACTTAATGTTTTGTGACTTTGTATATTTGTATTGAATATTGGCTGATGGCAAAAAACAAAGATAATCTGTATTGGAGGTATTATTAATGTCAACATTACTATATTCGGCACGTCCATTTGCCTGAAACCCAAATTTTTTGTAATTGTATATTAAACCTGCATATGCAGCGTTCCGTAATTCGGAATATTGAAATGGGGTATCTGATATAGCATTCCTTGAATAATTGTAATTTAAAATCTGATAGTAAATTTGATATCCTGTTTCCAGTCGTGCCGAGATCCCCAATGGATAAACATAATCAATCTTGCCGGTGTAGGCCGTTCTCTTATCGATGTTTACTTCTTCATCCTGGATAGTATTGATAGGAGTATTTAAATTAACATCATCGTAAATATACCGTGGTAAATTATTGTCAGTTGTGGAATAATAATGGTAGTAACGCATTTCGGCAGTTAATTCCTTAATGGGCTTAGGATATTGTTTCCTATAAAATAAGTTGACATTATATTCCTGGCTGGTAACGTTATTCGTTGTTGGGCTTTTAAGAACAGAGTCCTGTTTAACATTATTTGTACCATTAATAACTTGCTGGGTTCCCTGGTCATTTACAAAAATATCCTGTAAAAAAGGTTTAAAATTTAGATTTAAACTGAGTGTATTTTTGTCGCTAATATTATAATCGAAACCTGTATTGATGGAATTTGCAGACAATTTAAATGTTCCTGGCCCGGACTCATTCAAAATCAATGAATTATTTCCAATGCCGAAATTATAATACCCGGCAGAAAATACATTAAGGTTCTGATCCCATGAATATCCGGTCAGATAAAGCCTCATTTTTCCAAGTCCATAATCGAGGCTTCCATTTGCGTTTCCCGTAAATTTCTGATATGTGCGTATTCCAGCTGTAACGTTACCCGATAGTCCATACCTTGCTTCTTTCTTTAAGATAATATTTAATACTCCGTCAACCGTTCCTTCATATTTTCCTGAAGGGTTACTTATCACTTCAATTGACTCTATATCAGTAGGTAAAAGTTTGGCAAGAAACTCCTTATCCCGTATTTTACCATCGACCTGAATAATAAAATTAGAGGATCCGTTTAGTGTAACGTTGTTATTTATGTCAACCTGTATGGATGGTATTTTTTGAAGCACTTCATAACCATTTAATGAACTTTTGGCAACATTTGCAGGGATGGAATAAACAGTACGATCGACCAGTTCTTTTCCTTTTATCTTTTCACCTGTCACTGTTACCTCGGCAATCTGGCTTGACGATACAGACATAAAAATTGTATCAACCTGGGTTACTTTTACTCCAGGTTTAATTTCCACATATTTCCCTTTATTTTTTAACCCAAGTGATGAAGCCTTTATAAAATATTTTCCAGTTCTTATATCGTCTATTACGAACATTCCTGAGGATTCAGTCGATACACCTTTTATAACTGATGAATCGGGAAGGTGCAGAAGTGAAACTGTTGCATATTCAACAGGAGTTCTGTCTTTTTCAGCAAACACCCATCCTTTTATAGTTTGTGCCTGAGTAACCATTGAGCTGACTAAAAATAACAGGCCAATTAATTTTTTCATATAATATATTATTTTAAAAAGTAATAAAAAAAAATCTGTTAAACTATTGAATTATAACTATTTGTATTTTTGGGGATGGATAATAACTTTCCCGTACAATAGTTTAAATTATTATACAACTAATTGTTAATTACTTAATGAAGTAATAGTTACAATTGAGTTTTAACCTAACCTTCTTCCACCTGCCTGTTTTTTTACAACAGGTAAAATTACGGAACTGACACTGTTTCTCCGTTTATATCAATTTCTGTAGGTATCTGAAATTCCTGCCCCTGTGCCTTAACTCCGATATTTCCCTGTGCATGGGATTTAGATGAAGCTTTTATTATCCAACCTGTATTAACATCAACCAGCAGTGTTACCTCTCCCAAACCTCTGGCATCGTATGTAATCTGAGCGCCACCCATATCAACCGGATCAGAGCTGGCTGGCTCGTTTGTAAAATCTTCCTTTATTTCAGCTTCATTCCCGGTTATTTTTTTTAATTTGAAATTACCATTAACAATTATCCCAATTCCATTGGATGATATTTTAACCTGATTAGACCAGCTATCTCCAACATGGACCATTTTGCCCGGTAAATAATCGGTACTCATTTCTATCATTCCTTTCAGGCTTTCTTCACTGATCATGTTTTTAGCAATTGTCTTAATCATTCCTGCCATCTGACTTTTCAGAGTGTCAACCCCTGATAATACTGAGTCATTTATTGCCTTTAGATTGGTTATTGCCAGTACTTTTCCTGCATTTGACAGCTGCACAAGAATCGGAGTCTTACTTAACCTGAAAAGAACAACATTCATTATCTGACTTGCATCGGAAGAAGACAGCATACCAGGTTTGGAAGAGGAAACATCCATAGGAGGCATGGAATTTGTAAATCCTATTGAATCGAAATGTATTTCGGCATTAATTCCATTTGCGTCAACGCTTACTGGCTTTAATGAGATAAAATGAAACGATTTATTATCGGAAGATTGTTGCCTGTCCATAATAGTCTGATTCATTGATGTTTCACTTGATGATCTCAAACGGTAAACTTTATCCTGTTGTAAATTCAAACTAAGATTTACCTGGTTCTGTGCAAAAATAGATACACTTAAAAAAGAAATTGAAATAACAGAAAATAGAGTTTTCATAATAAGGATATTTTATCAGTTAATATTAATAGGGGTTATTCATTTTTAGTAATACAATTACAATATAAAATATATTAAACGAATTTCGTAAGAATTGAATTGATAAACAAAAAAAAATCGGTGAATTGGTAATAAAAGCTATTTTTCTACAGGTAGCTGCCGGCGGAAACTTTCATCAAGTGAAATAAATGTTTCAGTACGGGCTATTCCAGGTATGGATTGCAGCTGGTCGGTAAGAATATTTCTTAAATGCTCATTGTTTTTGGCATAAATCTTAATAAATATGGAATAGTTCCCCGTTGTATAATGACATTCCACAATTTCAGAAATCTGATCCAGCCTTTTAGCAACTTCCTTATACTGACTTGCTTTTTCAAGAAATATACCAATGTAGGCACAGGTTAAATACCCTACTTTCTTAGGATCCAGGATAAACTCAGCACCTACTATTACCCCTTCATTCATAAGACGATGAACCCTCTGGTGGACGGCTGCGCCTGAAACATCACAGGCTCTCCCTACTTCAAGAAACGGAGTCCTTGCATTGTTTTTAATTATAGCAAGAATTTTTCTGTCTAAATTGTCAATTTGAAAGTTTTCCATAGGTTTTTGTTTAATTTACCATAAAATTTAAAATTATTTGGCCTGTTTTTTAAAAATCTTAAAGCAATATCGAAATAAAAAGTATAAAAATCAAAAATAATTTGCATAATAAAATCCTTTAAATATTTTTGCATTGTTTTTGTTATCATTTTCAAGCAATATATAAGTTTTTTTTTTGATTTAAAACAATATTAAGAAAAGTTGTTTCAGATTATAACAAAAAAGATATAATATTTATAATTTTTTAAGTTACCCCCATTTTTATACAGGGGAAGCTTCCTAAAAAATATAGATTTTTTTTAAATTACCCTTAAAAAAATTAATATGTGTGGAATTTTAGCAATGGTTGGGACCAGAGACCCTAATGAAGTTCATGAACTGGCGAAACGAATGAGTCACAGAGGACCCGATGAAAGCGGAATGCACGTAAGTGCCTCGGGAATAGTAATGTGCCATGAAAGACTGTCAATTATAGATTTGTCAACAGGTCGTCAACCAATATCTGGCTCCCGAAACACATTTGTGATGCATAATGGTGAAATTTATAATCATCAGGAATTAAGAAACGGAGAATTAAAACATCACTCTTTTAAAACTACATGCGACAGTGAAGTAATTGTTCATCTTTATGAAGAATACGGGTACGATTTCTGTAACAAGATGCGTGGTATTTTTGCATTTTTTGTAGTTGATGATGATAACAATAAATTTATTGCCGGCCGCGATCCTATAGGTATTAAACCATTATATTATGGTAAGGATGAAAAAGGGAATATGTATTTTGCCTCTGAAATGAAATCACTTGCAGATCAATGTGTTGAGTTTGAAGCATTCCCTCCGGGACATTATTACACTCCTGAAACCGGATTGGTACGTTTTTATAATCCTGAATGGCAAGATTATAAAAAAGCTGACAAAGCTGTAAACTACAACCTTCTGCGGGATGCACTTATTGATTCAACAAAAGTCAGGCTGATGAGTGATGTACCATTGGGTGTATTACTGTCCGGAGGACTCGATTCGAGCCTTATTTCTTCAATTACCAAAAGGCTGTTACGTGGCACAAATCAGGAACTTCACTCATTTTCTGTTGGCCTGAGCCCCGATGCTCCGGATGTTAAAGCTGCCAGGGAAGTAGCTGAATTTATAGGAACAACTCACCATGAGGTTATTTTTTCAGTTGAAGAAGGTATAAAAGAACTTGAAAAAATCATATGGCATATAGAAAGCTATGATGTTACCACTATAAGAGCCAGTACCCCCATGTATTTCCTTTCCAGATATATATCCCGAATGGGAATTAAGGTTGTATTGTCAGGAGAAGGTGCAGATGAAGTATTTGGGGGATATCTGTATTTTCATAATGCCCCTTCGGCTGAAGAATTTGCAAAAGAAACGATACGCAGGGTTAACCTTTTGTCCACTGCAGATTGTTTAAGAGCCGACAAATCCACAATGGCATGGGGTATTGAAGCCAGGGTGCCTTTCCTTGACCGCAGGTTCCTGGATGTGGCTATGAGTATATGTCCGGAGGATAAAATGCCAAACAGGGCAGCCGGTAAAATGGAAAAATACGTTGTACGCAAAGCCTTTGATGATGAAAAAGATCCTTTCCTCCCACCTTCCATACTGTGGAGACAGAAAGAACAGTTCAGTGATGGTGTTGGCTATAACTGGATAGACCGGATAATTGAGTTCTGTAACTCAAAAGTATCTGATAAGGAATTCAGCCAGGCAGCAAAACTTTATCCGCATAATACACCTGCAACGAAGGAAGCATTTTATTTCAGGTCTATCTTTGCAAAGCATTTCCCGCAGGAATCAGCTGCCAGGACCGTTTTAAAATGGGTCCCAAAATGGCAGGCTAACACAGATCCATCAGGAAGAGTTAATGAAACACATATTAATAAAGTTATTGGTGTTAAACAATAACAGATATTAATAAATTATTTCCTGTATTTTTTGAAGATTGTTGTGGAGGTGTGCCCGCCAAAACCAAATGTGTTGTTTAAAGCAATATTGACCTCTTTGCTTCTGGCTGTCAGTGGGTTAAGATTGAATTTGGGATTAATTTCAGGATCTGTTTCATAAAGGTTAATAGTAGGGGGAATGATTTTATCTTCTATGGCTTTTATACATATAATGGACTCTATGGCTCCGGCTGCTCCCAAAAGATGACCTGTCATAGATTTTGTAGCACTTATTTGCAGTGTATCGACCGATTGAGTAAATACCTTTTCAATGGCTTTACATTCGCTTGGATCACCATTTGGAGTTGATGTTGCATGCGCATTTAGATAATCAACTTCGGGGGGATTTATACCGGCATCTTCCATGGCATTAAGCATAGCTATTTCTGCACCCAGCCCCTCAGGATGTGTTGCTGCAACATGGTATGCATCTGAAGCTGCTCCGAAACCTGCCAATTCACAGTATATTTTTGCCCCTCTGTCAAGTGCATGTTCAAGTTCTTCTACCATAAGTAATCCGGCACCTTCTGCAGCAACAAAACCATCCCTTGCAATGTCAAATGGACGGGATGCTTTTTCAGGTGTTTCGTTTAATGTCGACAATGCCTTCATGGTGTTAAACCCACCTATGGATGCTTGTGTTATAGTAGCTTCAGAACCTCCGGCAATTACTATTGTGGCACGGCCCAGCCTGATGAGATCCAACGCGTTTCCGATAGCATGATTTGAAGATGCACAGGCCGAAGAAATACAATAGCTTATTCCATGCAGTCCATAACGTATGGTAATTTGCCCGGAGGCTATATTGGATATCATTTTCGTTATGAAATATGGATTGAACCTTGGAACCCTCCCATTGTCGGCAAAAGCTATTATTTCTTCTTCAAAGGTTGTCATACCTCCAATTCCTGTGGCCAGTATAACTCCAATCTTATTAGGGTTACACCGGTTAAAATCGATACCGGAATCCTTTATACATTCATCTGTTGCCGCTATGGCATATTGTGTATATAAATCCATCTTCCTGGCTTCTGACTTTTCAAGGTACAGAAGAGGTTCAAAACCTTTAACCTCACAAGCAAAGGTCGTTTTGTGCTTTGTGGTATCAAATTTGGTAATATGGCTTGCTCCACTTTTACCATTGTATATATTTTCCCAGAATTCATTCACATTGTTCCCAAGAGGGGTTATGGCTCCTATTCCGGTTATGACTGCTCTTTTCATCTGTTTAGTATTAGTTATACTATATATTCACCCTTATGTCGTCAATAATTGCCTGACAGAAATTCTTATAATCGAATTTATCCATTATTCTTGACAACTGTAAACTTGCCACTAAACCGGAAAAGATTATAGTAGCCCTTTGGTGAGGATCTTCATTAAAATCAAATAGATTTTTCTGTTTGCCGGCAGAAAGTATATCGGTGAGCCACGTTAGTATCATCTCTGTCATTTTAATAAGTTCAGCTTTAGTAGACTCACTTAATGTATTCATTTCCGGACCCAGAGAACCGATTATGCATAATTTTTCCTCACGATGACTTTTTATATAAATTTTAATAAAAGTATCCAACTGCTTCACTTCATTAAAATCAAGGCTATGCATATTTTCTATCATCTCCTCAAACCTTTGTATATTGGTTTTGACTATGCTTGTACCAAGATTTTCCTTGGTAGGGAAATAATAATGAACAGCCGCATTTTTAATACCAAGTGCAGTGGATATGTCCTGGTAACTAAAAGCATTGTAACCTTTGGTCCGAATGAGGTTTTCTCCTAATTCAATTATTTTTTCCCTTGTAACTGACATTCTAATAATCAATAATAAAACCGAAGTAAATATACTTACTAATAAGTAAGCAACAAATTAAATATTGTAATAAATTATCATATGCAGAAATTGCTTGCTAAAAAATATAAAATAGATTTTAATATATATTTAAATTCTGCACCTTAACAGGGAATTCTATGGGTGCTGATGTTTTTGAAGATGATTTTTCCAATCTGAACCTATATGTACCCAATGGTTCTGTAGCCGCATATAAATCGGCCCCTCAATGGAATAAATTTAATATATTAATAAATCAATGATAATAAAATATCAGAATACCTTTCAAACCTGAAATATCTTCAGATCGAATTCACCAATAATTGCAAATAAATGATCCATTAATTCACACTGAAGCTTCTCGAAATGATATAAGTCCTTTTCCCTTGTAAAGAATATTAATTCCAATGGAAGCCCGTATTCATCAGGTTGAAGGTAATGGATAAGTAAGGTCATGTCAGGATGGATAGCCGGAATGGCTTTAATATACGACTCGAGATAAGCTCTTAAAATACCCAGGTTTGTGATTGATTTATTATCTCCTGCATTTTGAGTTACGCTTATGAATTTTTTTACATCAAATACCTTGTTTAATAAGTTATTGCCCGAAAGTCTTTCAATAAGATCTTCACTATAAAACCTCACACTTTTCATATCTATATTAACAGCCTTCTTTACCCTGCGCCCCTCCGACTCCTGCATACCCCTCCAGTTTGTAAATGAATTCGAAAGAAGAGAATAAGTCGGGACCGTAGTATAAGTATTATCCCAGTTCTGAATTTTAACTGTTGTTAGTGTAATATCCCTTACTATCCCATCAGCTTTCTGACCAGGCACCTCTATCCAGTCGCCCGGCCTGAGCAAATCATTAACTGACAGCTGAACACTTGCTACAAAACCCAGGATGGTGTCCCTGAAAACAAAAATCAGCAAGGCAACAGACGCTCCCAGCAAAGATAAAATCTTAACTGCGTCAATTCTTAATAATATTGAGAACATTGTCAAAAGGGAAACCGAATACAGTACAATTTTTATAACCTGTAAATACCCCTTTATAGAATGACTTTTGGCTGCAGGTAAAGTCTGAAAATATGCTTCAACAGCATTAATAAAAGCCAATAGCCCTGTTAAACAAACAATTGTAATATAAGTACCCGTTATTCTTTGTAACAGGTCTATACCATTAGGAAGTTCCCCCAGAGGCAAGGTAATAAGGTAATAAACGACCACCGGAATAGTCAGATGGGAAAATCTTTGAAATACTTTCTTTTTCAGTAGTATGTCAATAAAGATATACTTTGGTTTTTTAGCCAGATTGCCTGTAACTGACAATAAAATCCTTCTGATAATAATAAAAGCAATAAAAGCAATCAGTGCTATGCCAACTAAAACAACAATAATTTTAACCCAATCTGCATAAACTGGCCTTATCCCGTGGTTTACCAGCCATTGCTTTAATACATTTAATATATCCAGATAAGTGTTCATTCTTTTCCCTTTATACAAACCACAATTTCACCTTTTATAGTCACCTTCCTTAATTTTTCTAAAAGTTCCACAACTGTCCCCCTGATTTTTTCCTCATGCAATTTACTTATCTCCCTTGAAATTGCCACCATTCTATCTTCTCCAAAGTAAACTGATATTTCCTCCAGTAATTTTAAAAGCCTGAAAGGTGATTCATATAAAACTATTGTCCTTGCCTCTGATGCAAGTTCGGTCAATCTTTTCCTGCGCCCTTTCTTCTGAGGAAGGAAACCCTCGAAACAAAACCTGTCACTAGGAAACCCTGAATTCACAAGAGCTGGAATAAGCGCCGTTGCTCCTGGTAAACATTCAACTTCAATTCCATTTTCCACACATTCCCTTACTATAAGAAAACCAGGATCTGATATGGATGGAGTACCGGCATCCGAAACCAAGGCAACATTACTTTTGTTTTGCAAAATTTCAATAATATTATTCAGCGTCCTGTGTTCATTGAATTTATGAAATGGCTGCAGTTTACTGTTGATGTTATACTTTTTTAAAAGAAATCCCGAAGTCCTTGTATCTTCAGCAAGAACCAAATCAACCTCACCCAGGATACGTATGGCCCTGAGAGTTATATCTTCAAGATTGCCAACCGGGGTTGGAATTATATAGAGCTTGCCCATTCTGTATTCAGTAAATAATATTACAATCCTTTGACATATTCTGTTATTAATTTAAATAACTTTTCATAAGCTGTAAATGGTAAGGTTGCATAATTATCTTTAATCGAATGATATGGAATTTCTTTTCCTTCAGTAAGTAAGAACAGGGCCGGGACCTTATTAAGCGAAAAAGGATAATGGTCGCTGTTTCTCGAATTGCCTTTGGAGTTAAGTAAAAGGCTTAATCCCAGGGATTTATTAACAGAATCAAGCTTATGAAATACCATAGGATAATTGTTTCCATTAAACACGGTAACTCCTCCTGAGCCTGCTCCTACCATATCAAGGTTTATAAGAATTTTTATTTTTTGTAATGGGAACAGAGGATGAGAGACAAAATATTCCGAACCCAGTAAACCAGCTTCTTCTCCGCTAAACAGAATAAATATATAAGTGTATTTCCGGTTGTCCGACTGTGAAGTATAAAACCGTATCAAATCAAGTACCATGGCCGTACCACTGGCATTATCATTTGCACCCGGGAAATATACGTCTTTACCCATGTGCCCCAGATGATCATAATGGGCAGTAAAAACTACAGCTGAATCTGATTTCCCCGATATATAACCTACCACATTTCTTGCCTTATGCAGAATAAGCTTATTTTGAATTTTGACTTTTATATTATGCGTTTTAACCGGTACAGATGAACGTTTTATATCCAGTACACATTTCCCAAGCTGATACGTTCGGGCACTATATATCAAAGGTTTATCCGTCAGAACTGCTATGCCTGAACATTTTAACTTGTTATTTTTTATACTTTCAATTACCTTTATTCCTGACTTATCCTTACCAAAGCCTAATGTATCAAGGAAAATAAATTTTTGTTTAACATCTGATTGTAAAATAAGGTTATAGTTATATGCTAATTGTGAACTGTCAATTCTGAGAATTTCAAAAGATCCATTGCAACCTGATGAAGCAGGATCAACCAAAAAGTCGATTCCCGGAACCAGCTTAAGGCCGTCAACAATTACTTTCATATTCCCGGGAAAAGTATTTACTTCAAATTCATAATTTTGGTAAAACCCATCCTTGAATGACTTTAAATGAAAATTTTTAAATGAACCCGCAAGGTATTCAGATGCAATTATATCCCCGTTTCTTACATAACCTCTTCCCATAAATGCAGGGGAAGAAAGTTTTTGTACCTGTTGTCTTGCATAATTTATATCCTGGCCGTAACTTACGGAAAAAACTGCCAATAAATATAATAATTAATCTATTCATCAGAAGGCATATAACGACGGTGTACCAGTTCAATTATTTTTTGAACCTGAAAATCACTAAAATCCCATTTAAAGTGCTCATCAAGGTATTTAACGGCACTGTTAAAATCACCTGAATTATTTAATATTTCAATAGTCTGCTTGTATAAATTCCCGTCATTATTAAATAATTCTTTAATATACAAAAACTTATCATTCAAGCTTATTGCTGTTGTAATATCTTTAATTGGTTTAGTCTGATATTTTTTTGAAAGGTTTTGTAAATGATGATAATTGGCAAGAGCTTCATTCAAAAAGTTATTATCGGAATGAAATTTATCTGCCAGTATTTGTACCTGAGGCTCAGTATTTACTTTTGCAGGCTGTACCTGTTGTAAATCTCCTGAATGCTCCTGCTGCCCCGATTTAATTACATGTTCTTCAGCCTTATCATTTACTCTTTTCAAGCTGTCTTCCAGGGGAGGTTCTTTTTGAAATTCAGCAATACCTTGTGAAACTCTTCCTTGTCCGGCAGGTTGTTGAGATTCAGCAATACCTTGTGAAAATGTTCCTTGTCCGGCGGGTTGTTGAGGTTCAGCAATACCATGTGAAACTCTTCCTTGTTCAGCAGGTTGTTGAGATTCAGCAATACCTTGTGAAACTGTTCCTTGTCCGGCAGGTTGTTGAGATTCAGCAATACCTTGTGAAACTGGTCCTTGTCCGGCAGGTTGTTGAGATTCAGCAATACCTTGTGAAAATGGTCCTTGTCCGGCAGGTTGTTGAGATTCAGCAATACCTTGTGAAACTGGTCCTTGTCCGGCAGGTTGTTGGAATTCAGATACAGGAGATAATGGGGTTGCCGGTATACCCGACCTTCTTTTTTCTGAAGCCTGTTGCTGGTCGGGAATTGGATGACCACTTGTCAGGGATTCTCCTTCAATTGTTTCGTCTGCATGATTTTGCATTAAACTTAAAAATTCATACATATTCCTTAGTTTTGAAAGTACAATATCTCGTTCTATTTCAGGAATATCGCCTGTTGATTGAAATTGAAGCAGCATTTTTTCCACCCTATTCAAATCACTTAATATTTTACCAATTGATTCACTAGACATTGGATTGAATTATGTTATTATATACATTTGTAAAATTAATGTTAATATAAAGCCTCAGCAAAAATATTTTTGATTATTCATGCTTTATTAGTCGGTAAATAGTAATTATTCCTTGCCAAAACATGTCAGCCTATTCCATTCAACAGATTAACAACATAATAAAAGGTGAACTTTATGGAAATTCTACACATACTATTGAATATCTGATAATAGACAGCAGAAATGCTACTTTTCCAGCTAAATCCTTATTTTTTGCAATAACCGGGGTAAGACATAACGGACACAATTACATCAATGACTTGTATCTGAAGGGAGTCCGGAACTTTGTGGTGGAGAAAACTTTAGGTATAGATTATCCCGATGCCTCAGTAATTGTTGTACCAGACACATTAGCTGCACTGCAGATGCTGGCAGGATGGCACAGACAACAATTTAAAAAACCGGTTGTAGCTATTACCGGAAGTAATGGAAAAACGATATTGAAGGAATGGATATACCAGGTTACACGCAACGATTTATACGTAGTGCGAAGTCCTAAAAGTTATAACTCCCAGGTAGGGGTTCCCCTTTCTTTATGGCAGATGGAACCACAACATAACATTGCCATTATTGAAGCAGGAATATCATTGCCGGGAGAAATGGAAAAACTTGAAAAGATGATAATGCCTGATATAGGTATATTTACTAATCTTGGAGAACCTCATCAGGAAAACTTTACCGATTTACGTCATAAATGTTCAGAGAAACTAAAACTCTTTAAGCGCTGTAAGACTTTAATTTATTCTCGCGAAACTCCATATATAGAGGAATTATTTAAAACAAACGATTATAAAGATATAAACACTTTCTGCTGGTCGCGGAATTCATTTGCTGACCTTAATATAACAAATATAATTACAGAAAAGAATCAAACCGGTATTCATTATCAAATTGACGGGCAAGAATTTTCTGTTACAATTCCTTTTATAGACCATGCATCTATAGAAAATGCTATAAATCTGATAGCCTTCCTTATAGTATTTAAATATAATAAAGAAATTATCCGTGAACGACTTAAACATCTCTCTCCTATTGCAATGCGCCTTGAACTTAAGGCAGGTATTAACAACTGCACTCTTATAAATGATTCATATAACTCAGACCTTGGCTCACTTACTATTGCCCTTGACTATATGAACAATCAAAACCAACACAGTGTAAAAACCGTTATTTTATCTGATATTTTGCAAAGCGGGAAAAACAACGATCAATTATATAACGAAGTAAGTAATCTGGTGAGGCAGAAGTCGGTTAATAAGTTTATTGGAATTGGTCAGAATTTGTTAAGTCAAAAGAATAAATTTCCTGCTGGTTCAAGTTTTTATGAGTCTACACAAGACTTTTTAAACCAATTCACCAAAGATAAATTTCTTAACGAAACTATTCTGCTTAAAGGTTCACGATTTTTTGAATTTGAAAAAATTTTAAAGTTGCTTGAAGAAAAAGTCCATCAGACAGTGCTCGAAATTAACCTGAACTCAATGGTCGACAACCTTAACTATTTCCGGTCCAGATTAAAACCTGGGACCAGGTTAATTGCCATGGTTAAAGCCTTTTCATACGGAAGTGGCAGTTTTGAAATAGCCAACCTGTTGCAATACCACAGGGTGGATTACCTGGCAGTGGCTTTTGCTGATGAAGGAGTAGGACTTCGCGAATCGGGGATAACAATACCTATAATTGTAATGAACCCTGAAAAAAACAGCTTTAACCAGATTATCCAGTATCATCTTGAACCGGAATTATTCAGCTTTAATGTTTTTTCCCAGTTTTTAAAAGCAGTGGAAGATGCAGGTTATAATAAATTCCCTGTACATATAAAACTTGATACTGGTATGAACAGGCTCGGTTTTACAGGTGCTGAAATTGATAAACTTACAAGTACCTTATCTACTCAGAAAATATTGGAGGTTAAATCTGTTTTTTCGCACCTTGCAGCAAGTGAAGATCCTGAAAATGATGATTTTACAAATCAGCAAATTGACTTATTTGACAAATGGAGTGGAAAAATCTGTAAATCATTGCCATATAAAATCTGGAGACATATATTAAATTCTGCAGGTATAGAAAGGTTTCCTGAATCCCAATATGATATGGTTCGTCTTGGAATTGGCTTATACGGTATAAGCTCTGTAAATCAGAGTCTTGTAAAACAGGTAAGTACCCTGAAAACTGTTATCCTGCAGATTAAAGATATTCAACCAGGTGAAACTGTAGGTTACAACCGTAAATTTAAAGCGCAAAAGGCCGCCAGGATTGGTATTATTCCAATTGGTTATGCAGACGGGTTGCACAGAAAAGCAGGTAACGGCAATGGAAAAATATGGATTAAAGGTAAGCTGGTACCCATAATTGGTAATATATGCATGGATATGTCCATGATCGATATATCAGATGTATCTGCTGAAGAAGGTGATGAAGTAATTATTTTCGGAGAAGATTATCCGATAACAGAAATTGCAAAACAAATGGATACTATTCCTTACGAGGTGCTAACCGGTATATCTCAAAGGGTTAAACGTATATATTACCATGAGTGAGTTATCCGGAATAAAAAATAAGCCTCTTTATAACGATTACAATCCATTTCCTGAACATTCTAATAAAAAGTTCGTTATTGCATTTATTAAAGCTTACACTAAATTTGCACCCTGATATTTTAATTCAATGAATGACTTATTTTCACCAAATATATATACTGAAACAGAAACTATTGAAAGCCAATCTGCCGGCCTGAAAGTATTTATGGAAACCTATGGTTGCCAGATGAATGTGAACGATAGTGAAGTAGTACTTTCTATACTTAAACAAAATGGATACATAAATACATCAGTCATGGAAGAGGCTGATGTTATACTTATAAATACTTGTGCTATAAGAGATAACGCTGAGAAAAGAGTGCGCGGGCGTCTGGATATTTTCAGGTTGCAAAAAAAGAAAAAACCCGGATTACTTGTGGGTGTTTTAGGTTGCATGGCTGAAAGACTAAGGGAACAACTGCTTGAACAGGAAAGGATGGTAGATGTGGTGGTGGGTCCTGACAGTTACCGCGACTTACCCAACCTGCTACAAAAAGCCGGCACAGGTCAGAAAGCTGTTAACGTTCTTTTATCCCGTGAGGAAACATATGCGGATATAAGTCCGGTAAGGTTGGATGATAACAAAGTGTCAGCATTTGTATCAATTATGCGTGGGTGCGATAACATGTGCGCCTTCTGTGTTGTACCATATACACGAGGTGCAGAACGCAGCCGTGATCCTGAAACTATTATCAGGGAAATTAATGAGATTAATGAATTCGGATATAAGGAAGTTACACTCTTAGGTCAGAATGTTGATTCATACCGGTTTAAAAATAAAGATTCTGCAGTGATAACCCGGTTTCACGATTTGCTTGAAAGAGTTGCTTCTGCCTTCCCGGGATTAAGGATACAATTTTCAACATCTCATCCCAAAGATATGTCTGATGATCTCCTTTATACTATGGCCGGCTATTCAAATATCTGCAAGATAATTCACCTTCCTGTACAGTCGGGAAGTAACCGTGTTCTCGAAATGATGAAAAGAGGTTATTCAAAAGAGTGGTACATGGGAAGGATAGAAGCTATAAGAAGGATTATTCCTGGTTGCGCTATTTCAACTGACATTATTGCCGGCTTCTGTTCCGAAACAGAAGAAGATCACCAGCAAACCCTGAGTTTGCTTAAAGAAGTAAAATATGAACTTGCATATACTTTTATTTACTCCGAACGCCCGAAAACTTATGCTCAAAAGAAATACCCTGACGATGTTCCCGAATCGGTAAAATTACGGCGTCTTCAGGAAATTATAGATGTACAGCAGGATATTTCATTTAAGTCCAAACAGCAGGAAATAGGTAAAACTTTAGAAGTACTTGTGGATGGAAATTCAAAAAAATCTTCAGATCATTTTATGGGCCGTACTTTCCGGAACCAGCTTGTTGTTTTTCCAAAAGAAAATTATTCGGTAGGACAAATTGTAAAGGTGAAGATAGAAAGTTGTACCTCTGCCACACTAATAGGAGTG
The DNA here is from genome assembly GCA_963766305.1 of uncultured Bacteroidota bacterium. Classification (GTDB taxonomy): domain Bacteria; phylum Bacteroidota; class Bacteroidia; order Bacteroidales; family JAAUTT01; genus JAAUTT01. The sequence goes on along the minus strand of CAVYAE010000043.1, from coordinate 59,231 downwards.
CCTCAGCCAGGATGAAAAATAAGGACTGATGACGAATGATGAATGACGAATGATGAATGACGAATGACTCATTATGGATGGCAAATTGCTGATTATGAAATATTTTGGGTAATTTATTTTACCCCATTAGGTATGGTAAAGGAAAAAGTACTTCCTTTATTTGGTTCAGATTCGAGAAACAGTTCACCTCCCAATAAATCTAACAATCCTTTTACTATGGACAAACCTAAACCGGCACCTCCGGCTGTGTTAGAATTTATCTGATTTAACTGCACAAATCTTTCAAATATTTTAGCCTGTTGATTTAACGGAATTCCTATCCCGGTATCGGAAACATAAAAAAATAATTTATTATCTTTATTAAGCTTACAACCACATTCAATTTTTCCCTCTACTGTAAATTTAAATGCATTGGAAATCAGATTAATAAAAATTTGCTTAAGCTTAACTTTATCAGTATAAATAAAATGGCCTGCATTTTTTTCTGATAGTATCAGATTAAGTGAGATATCCTGTTTTTTTATTCTATCTTGATATTCAGTAAAGTATAAAGAAAGATCATCGAATAAAACTTTTAAATCGCATTCTTCAATATTAACTTTCAACTGCCCCGATTCAATTTTAGAAATATCAAGTATGTCATTTATAATATCGAGTAAATTAATACAACACTGGTTAATTATTGAAGAATATTTTTCAAGCTTAGGATTATCAGATACTTCATCGTTAATTAAATTCGAAAACCCCATTATGGCATTCATAGGGGATCTGATTTCGTGGCTCATATTCTGGAGGAAAGCTGTTTTTAACTGGTTGCTGTTCTGTGCTTGTTCCTTGGCTTTAATAAGCTCGTTTTCCATTTCCTTACGGTTGGTTATATCCTCAACACTGGATATAATGCAATCCTTTTTTTCCACCTGTATTATATTTGCACTGAACAGAACCGTAAAAATGGCTCCATTCTTTGCCTTTAGACATATTTCTCTGGTAACCACAGACTTCCCGCTTTGAAGAGTTGTAATTATCTGGTTCCGGTCTTCAGAATTAACCCATAAATCAAGTTCGACCGTTGACCGGCCTATAACTTCTTTACGGGTATATCCTGAGAATTTAGTGAAAGCCTCGTTTACTTCTATAATTTTACCATCTTCCATTGAGGTAATCATGAAAGAAATGGGAGAGGTCATATATGCTTTTAAAAAACGTTCCTCACTCTCAAGAAAATCTCTTTCAATTTTTTTACGTGTCGAAATATCTCTGGCAATGGAATAAAATATAATTTTATTATTAATCCTTGCAGACCTTGTACTTATTTCAACCGGAATAATAGTTCCGCTTTTTGTAACATGTTCTGTTTCAAAAATTGCTCCTCCGGTTTCAAGTATTTTCTTTGTAATTAAAGGCACATCAGATAAGGTACCCGGAGACTTAATATCATATGGAGTCTTGGATAATAGCTCTTCTCTTGTATAACCAAGCCATTCGCAAAATATATCGTTTACCTCTATAAAGTTTCCGGCTTTACCTTCATCAGTTATTTCAAATATTCCAATAGCATCATTAATGCTTTGAAATAGCATATTGTACCTATGTTCCGCAAGCTTATGTTTTTCAATTTCAACTTCAACAGATTCCTTAAGAGTTTTATTCTCATTTATCAGTTGTTGTATATTAAGCATTAAGTCCTGCTTTGATTTTTCAATGGAAAGCATTTAAGATATATAAGAATTATAAGAAATATACATTAAATTTAAATTATTCCAAAATCTTTTTAATATTAATAAAGGTACCAGAACTTGGTATTTAGACCATTAGTAAAAATACTAAATTCAGGCAACAGTTATTTGATCAAGTAAATAAACATCCTGTATGAGATTCAATAAATCAACTCCTTCCTTAAATGGTCTTTGAAATGCCTTTCGTCCGGAGATTAATCCCGATCCTCCTGCCCGTTTGTTTATTACTGCTGTTTTTACTGCTTCCCCAAAATCAGATTGTCCTTTTGATTCACCTCCGGAATTAATCAGTCCTATTTTACCCATATAACAGTTTATAACCTGGTATCTGCAAAGATCAACAGGATGGTCGGTAGAAAGTTTATCATACATTGCCGGGTCTGTTTTCCCAAATTTAACATCCAGAAATCCCTTGTTCAGCGTTGGTAATTTCTGTTTAATTATGTCAGCTTTAATGGTCACACCAAGGTGATTGGCCTGACCGGTAATATCTGCAGATGTGTGATAATCGTTTTGTCCTACCACAAATCCGTTGTTTCTGGCATAACACCATAATACTGTAGCCATACCGTAATGATGGGCCTCTTCAAAAGCATTTGCCACTTCAATGATTTGCCTGTCAGATTCCTTTGATCCGAAATATATAGTGGCGCCGACGGCGGCAGCACCCAGGTTCCAGGCTTCCTTAACTGTACCGAACATTATCTGGTCATACTTGGTTGGGAAAGTCAATAATTCATTATGATTAATCTTCACAAGAAAAGGTATCTTATGAGCATACTTTCTGGAGGTGAGTGCTAAACCACCGAAAGTTGTGGCTACTGCATTACAGCCTCCTTCAATTGCAAGTTTAATTATATTTTCAGGATCGAAATAAATAGGGTTTGGTCCAAACGAACTACCGGCTGTATGTTCTATACCCTGGTCAACAGGTAAAATAGATAAATACCCTGTATTACCCAGCCTGCCTGTATTATATAAAGATGCCAGATTCCTTAAAACCTGGGGATTTCTGTCACTATTGGCAAATACTTCATCTATATGATGGGGGCCTGTTATATGTAGATTTTCCTTTAAAACAGTTTTTGAAGTATGTTTAAGCAAATATTCAGATTGGTCGCCCAGGTAAGTTACAATCTTGTCAAATGAATTAATTGTTGATTTCATATATTAGATTTTTAGATTAAAGATTATAGATTTTAGATTATAGATTATAAATATGATTTATAAAGTTATTTATTTTTGAGTTATTTGGTAAAACGTTAGTTTAATGTCATTTTTTATTTATATAAGCTAATGCCTCCTCTACTTTTTCACAAGTTAAGAAACAAGTTTGGCCCTTGCAAATATATATTTTTGTTTTACCTGCAAATTTTTTATTGGCAAGCAGGGGGAGATTTTCTTCATCTCCTCCCATGATAATACAATCCGGTAAATAATTTTGTTGTAACTGCCTGTTTAATAACCCGGCCTTTTCACCTACAATAGCTATTTCAAAAGGGTTATCAAAAATAAGTCCTGCCAGGTATGCCCAATTTGCAAAATACGGACCGCCATTTATAACAGTATCTTTCATCGTCATTATCATTCCAGTCGATAATTCGTTATACTGATGGTAGTTAAAATATTTACCCAGTAAGAATAAGTTTTTTGCTGTAACTGAATTTGAGGAAGGTATAACATTATCCTGTATCTCCATTTTTCTGGCTACCAAAGATTCCGATAAATCAGACGTATAGAAAAACATTTTACCTGAAACGTCATAAAAGTGTTCAATTGTATAGTCAGTTACTGATCGTGCCAGGTTTAACCAGTGTATATTAAAGGTAACCTGATATAATTCCATACAGGCTTCGGCAAATAAGGAATAATCGTCCAAAAACGCAGGAATGGTTCCACGTCCGTCAATATAATTTCTATATAAACCTCCATCGGGAGCGGTCATATTCTGCTGAATATGACCGGCTGTTTTAAGCGCTTCATCCAGGTAGAGGGAGTGTCCCAGGGCCTTGTATGCATCAATATAACCTTTAATAATGATGGAATTCCAGGATGTCAATATCTTATAATCTGTTGTTGGTTTCACTCTGTTATGCCTTATATTTAATAGTTTATATTTAAGGCTCCTTAGTAATTCCCTGAACGATTCCGTCGAAATATCATATCTTTTTGCAAAAGCTTCAGTTTTTTCATTTACAAAAAGGATATTTTTATTATATTCCCAGTTACCTGATTCTTTTATATTAAAATAATCTGAAAAAATTTTATATTCTTTTTCTCCAAATACATCTTCAATCTCTTTACTTGTCCATACATAATATTTCCCTTCCTCTCCCTCACTATCTGCATTTAATGAAGAATAAAAACATCCATGTGAATTAGTCAGTTCACGTTTTATAAACTCCAGCGTTTCATTTACAACATCAGCATATTGATTATTTTTGGTGATCTGGTATGCATGTGCATACAAACTTGTCAACTGGCCGTTATCATATAACATTTTTTCAAAATGTGGTACTTTCCAGTAAATATCCGTAGAATAACGTGCAAAACCTCCACCGGCATGATCATAAAGTCCTCCCAGCGACATTTTGTCCAGCGTTACCTCAACCGCATTTAATGCTTTAGTATTTTTAGTTTTATAATAGTACTGAAGTAAAAATTCCCATGCTACAGGCAGGGGAAATTTAGGCGCTCCCGAAAAACCACCATTGACATAATCAATTTGTGACGCCCAATTGTTAAAAATGTTTATGTATTCCTCAGATTTAAAATTTCCGGATGATGAACTTCCTTGATTTATAACATAATTGTCAAAGCTTATAATTCTTTCTGTCAGACTTTCTGCCTGTTTAAGCAGGTCAGGATAAAGTGTGGTATAAACTGTAATTACCCGATCAAGTATTTCAAGCCATTGCCTTTTAGTGCAATATGTTACAGCAAAAAATGGCCTTCCATCGGGCAATGTAAATGCATTCAAAGGCCATCCGCCATTTCCGGATATCAGCATAATCGCATTCATATAAACCTGATCGATATCCGGCCGTTCCTCGCGGTCAACCTTAACTGAAACAAAATGCCTGTTCATATATTCAGCAACTTCAAGGTCCGAATAAGTTTCATGTTCCATTACATGACACCAGTGGCATGCATTATAGCCTATACTTATAATAAGAGGTTTGTTTTCAGCTTTTGCTTTAACCAGTGCATTATGTTCCCACGGATACCAGTTGACAGGATTGTGTGCATGTTCAAGCAGATACGGACTGCTTGCATGAATAAGTTCATTTGAATAAAATTCATTATTACCTGAATTATTCATGTTTATTACTTAAATAACAAAATTAATAAATGTAAAGGCGTAATTTTCGATACTAAACATATGCAGACAGGAATTGTTTTTGATTTATAATTTAAATTGGTAAACAAATTCCTATTAATACTATTACACAGAAGTGCTTTTTTATATACTTTTGAAGTTCTTTAGTTTTTTATTTAATGTTTACTTATAAATGAATTATTATTGCCTGAACAAGTATTTTAGAATCATTAATTTAAAAAAATTCAATAAGGCCACTTTAATTTTACTGTTTGTTTTTCTGTCCAATATTAATTATGGACAAACAAGTAAGGATACACTTCCATCAAATGTAAGTTTGTCACAATGTTTAACTTATGCATTAGCTAACCTGGAGTTAATTAAACAAAGTGTTATAGATGAAGAAATTACAAAGCGTGATATCAGGATATCTCTTTCTGGCTGGTATCCCCAGCTTGAAATAGATGCGAGTGCTGAACATTATTTTCAGGTACCGACAGAACCATTTCCTGTTTATAACTACGCTAATCCTGCCGGCTTTCCGACTAAATACATTGCTTCAGCTGCCTCCGGGATTGATGACCTTTCCGGGTTATTTACTGCTTCCCAGACCTTATACAGCAGCACTTTATTTTTTGCTGCCCGATCTGCCAAAAATCTTAAGTTAGAGGCTTCAGAAAATACTGAATATACTAAAATCAATACTTATGTCAACGTTACAAAAGCATTTTTCGATGTTTTATTAACTGAAGAACAATTAAATGTTTTAAATGAAGATATACTTCGTCTTGAACGTAATTATAAAGATGCCTATGCACTATACAAGGATGGTCTTACTGATAATATTGATTATCAAAGGGCAGAAATAGATTTGAGCAATACAAGGGCACAAAAAAAATCCGTGGCGGAAGCCATAAAAGGAAAGTATGCCTTATTAAAACAGCTGATTGGAGTAAAGCCTGAAAAGGAAATTTCAATTTTATACGATTCATCCAAATACGAAAATGATATTTTATTTGATACCACTTCTCGTTTGGATTATAACAACAGAATAGAATATAAGCAATTACAAACTTCATTAGACCTTCAGGGAACACAGATAAACTATTACAGATGGTCTTTTATTCCAACAATTTCTGCGGTTTATAGTTTGAACCCCTTATTCGAGAGCAACCAGTTTTCTGAATTGTTTAATATAAATTATCAAAGTTCATTTTTTGGATTAAAATTAACCCTGCCTCTGTTTCAGGGGACCAACAAATTACAGAACCTCAGTAAGGCCAGACTTCAGTTTCAAAGACTACAGATGGGAATGGATTACCTGAAAAGCCAGATAAACACCGAATATACTCAGGCTCTTGCCAATTATGTCAGTAATCTTGATCAGCTTAACATTGCAAAAAAGAATATTTCAATAGCAAAAAATATATATAATACAGTTAAATATCAGTATGACAAGGGTATTAAAGCTTATTTGGAAGTTATAGTATCCGAAACTGATTTGCGGAACTCAGAATTAAACTACCTGAATATACTTTTCCAGGTCCTTACTAGTAAAACTGACATAGAAAGGGCATTGGGTGTGATACCGGTGAAAATGTATGATACTGCAGGAAATTAATTTAAACAATATTAAATAATCAATATTCAATTTTCAATAATCAATTATATATGGTCAGATTAACCCAAATATTAGTGTTTTTCTCGCTTGTACTTGTTTTATTTTCATGCGGTAAAAATAAATCAGTCAAAAATTCCGGAGAATTAGCTGTTCCAGTTTCCGTAACAAAAGTTAAACTGACAAATGCAGTGTTTTACAACTCATATCCTGCCAATGTGGAAGCATTAAAAGAAGTTGAACTGAGGGGACAGGTACAAGGATATATTACAGGAATATTTTTTGAAGAGGGCAAAGAGGTTCATGCCGGTGAAAAACTATATGAAATTGACCGTCGGAAGTACCAGGCTGCCTACGATGAAGCTCAGTCAAATGTTAAAATTGCAGAAAGTAACCTGGAGAAAGTTCAACGTGATGCTGACAGATACACTGATTTGTCTAAACAGGATGCTGTTTCAAAACAGATTTATGAAAATTCAATAACTGATTTGCACAATGCAAAGCAACAGCTAAGTTCTGCTAATTCAGAACTGATTAAAGCCAAAACTGATTTTGAATATTCTGTTATTACTGCTCCTTTTAAAGGAACCATTGGGTTTTCTGATGTTAAACTTGGTGCTCTTATTATTCCGGGAACAACATTATTAAATACTCTTTCTACAGATGATCCGATGGGAGTCGACTTTGAAATCAGCGAAACAGAGTTAAGCCGTTTCGAAAAACTTGAGAATAAGCCACAGTCAGTTAAAGATTCCACATTCAGGATAACACTGCCGGATAATACCTTATATCCGTATTTCGGAAAGATAAGTATTATTGACAGGATGGTTGACCAGCAAACTGGTTCCATCAGAGTAAGAATTGTTGTTCCCAACAAGGAAAAACTGCTAAAAACTGGTATGAGCTGTAAAGTACTTGTATTGAATGAAAATGCAGGAATGCAGGTAATTGTTCCATTCAAAGCTGTAATGGAACAATTGGGAGAATATTTTGTATTTGTACCGGAAAATAAAATTGTAAAACAGGTTAAGGTATCGCTGGGTCCCAGGGTACTGTCCAATGTTGTGATACTTGGCGGACTTACCGGTAACGAAACAATTGTTTTAGACGGCATCCAGAAATTGCACGATGGTTCAGCAATTAGCATAGCACCCGGGAAGAAAAAAATGTGATTTTAATTTACCCGCCGGCTGCAAATATAATTTGAATTCTAAGCCTAAATATTTTAATATCAATGATAGCAGATACCTTCATAAAACGTCCGATTACAGCCATTGTAATATCAATGGTAATAGTTATAGTTGGGCTGTTAGCAATTATAAACCTTCCTGTTAGCCAGTATCCCGAAATAACTCCTCCGGTGGTTAGGGTTTCGAGTCAATATATAGGTGCTGATGCTACAACTGTTGAACAGAATGTTACAACACCGGTGGAAATTCAGGTAAATGGTGCACCTGGTATGGACTTTATGCAAAGCAGCAGCACAAGTGATGGTACTTCCACAGTGAATGTGTTTTTCGACATAGGTACAAATATTGATAATGCAACTACTGAAGTTCAGAACCGGGTTAACATTGCGACGCCAATTCTTCCTGATGAGGTTAAACGTTTGGGAATAACTGTCAGAAGACGAAACCCCACCAGTCTTATGAACGTGTCTATTTATTCCCCGCATGGAACTCACAGCATAAAGTTTTTGGATAACTATACCAACATTTTTATCAGAGATGCTCTTTTGAGAGTTAAAGGTGTAGGGGATATTTTCACCAGAACCGACGATTTTAGCATGAGAATATGGCTTAAGCCGGATAAAATGGCAAGCCTTTCATTATCTGCCACTGATGTTTTGAATGCCATACAGGAACAAAATGTGCAGGTAGCTGCTGGTTCTGTTGGCACACCACCGCAACCAACCGGTCAGCCTTTTGAATATTCTGCTTTGGTAAACGGACGTTTGAGTACAGTTGACGATTTTAGTAAAATAGTTGTAAGATCAAATCCGGAAGATGGTTCTATAGTTTATTTAAAAGATGTAGCCAGAGTTGAATTAGGAAAATACAATTACTCCGGTAAAGCATTTGTCGACAAAAGACCGGCCTCATACCTTATAATTTATCAGACACCTGGTAGTAATGCCATTGAAGTAGCAAAAGGTGTAAACAAAACAATGGAACAGCTCAGTAGGTCTTTTCCCAGCGATGTGGCCTATGAGGTTCCTTTTGAGTCTGTTTCAATAGTTAAGGTTTCAATTGAAGAAGTTATTATTACTCTTTTGGAAGCTTTAGGACTTGTGGTGCTTGTAGTATTTATATTTTTGCAGGACTGGCGTTCTACTATAATTCCGGTTTTAGCTATACCTGTATCCATAATAGGTACATTTGCCTTTTTCATACCTCTGGGTTTCACCATAAATAAACTCACCTTATTCGGATTTGTACTTGCCATAGGAATAGTGGTCGACGATGCTATTATAGTGGTGGAAGCAGTCAGAAGGTATATGGAGGAGCAGCACTTACCCCCTAAGGAAGCAGCTTTTAAAGCCATGTCAGATATTTCAGGACCTGTAATTGCCATTGCCCTTGTGCTTGCTGCAGTTTTCGTGCCGGCAGGTTTTTTACCCGGCATAGTAGGCCGGTTATATCAGCAGTTTGCAGTTACCATAGCAATTTCAGTGCTAATATCGGCCTTTGTTGCCCTTACTTTTACTCCTGCATTATGTACACTTTTTTTGAAACCACATGTTATAAATGAATCGTCCAAGGGAATAAATTATTTTTTCTATCATTTTAATAAATGGTTCAACAGACGTACCGAAGGTTATACGGATAATGTACGCGCTGCAATTAAAAATAGCCGGTATGTAGTTGTCTTATTGGTATTAGTGATTTTTGGAGCCGTAATAATGATTGTAAATAAACCCACAGGTTTCATTCCTCTTGAAGATGAGGGACGTGTTTATTTAACATTCGATCTCCCGGAAGGATCATCATCATACCGTACCGTTGAAGTGATGAATAAAATAATGGACGTACTGGCTAATATTAAAAGTATACAGCATTATTCAGGTATAGCAGGTTTAAATGTTATAACCCAGTCATCAAAAAGTAACAGTGGAACCATTTTTAGTATGCTTAAACCCTGGGATGAGCGTAAAGGAAAATCAGAACAGATAAATGCCATAATTGCTGAAATGTATAAAAAATTGTCTGTTGTTAAAGAAGCTAATATTCTTGTCATTTCACCCCCTGCGATTCCTGGCCTTGGAGCTACCGGAGGCTTTACCTTTGAATTGCAGCAACGTGAAAGCAATGATGATATTAAAACTTTCGAACAAAATGTAAATGCTTTTCAGGCTGCAGCCAACAAACGTCCGGAAATTGCCCGCGCCCAAACTTATTTCAATGCCCGGACCCCTAGCTACCAGCTTACCGTAGACCGTGACAAATGTAAAAAAATGGGTGTCAGCCTTACTGAAGTTTTTAACACGATTCAAACATATTTGGGAAGCACATATATTAATGACTTTAGCATTTATAACAGGCAATTTCATGTTATAGTTCAGGCCGATACTCTTTTCAGAAATGACATTGAGGCTATGAATAAATATTATGTGCGCAATTACATGGGTAAAATGTTACCGTTAAGTACAGTAATGTCTGTAAAGGTGAGCGAAAACGCTTCAATGATATCACATTTTAACCTGTACCGAACTGCTGAGTTTATTGGCGGTGCCAAACCAGGTTTTAGTTCCGGACAGGCCCTGCTGGCATTACAGGAAACAGCACAAAAAGTGCTGCCTAAAGGGTATGGTTTTGAATTTTCAGGGTTAAGCCGTGAAGAAGTAAAAGCAGGGAATACTTCTATTTTTATTTTTGTTTTGTCCTTACTGTTCGTATTCCTTTTCCTTTCAGCATTATATGAAAGCTGGACAGTCCCTTTCACTATCTTGCTTGGTGTACCACTGGCGGCTTTCGGAGCTATACTGGCATTGACACTTGTGCCAAACCTTTCCAATAATGTATATGCACAAATTGGTCTTATTACCCTTATAGGGCTGGCTGCTAAGAACTCAATTCTTATTGTGGAATTTGCCAAGGAGAGAGTTGACAGCGGAATTGAAATTGTAGCAGCAACTATTGAAGCGGTTCGCTTAAGGTTACGCCCTATTTTGATGACTTCCTTTGCATTTATCTTTGGCGTTTCTCCACTTGTATTTGCAACAGGGGCAGGAGCAATATCGCGCCAGACAATTGGCTGGTCTGTATTTGGAGGTATGCTTTGTGCCACAGCCCTGGGGATTTTTGTAATACCTGTATTGTTTATTATAATAATACGTCTTTCCTACGGAAAACAAAAATTAGCTGAGCTACAGGAAAAAAACAAGCCCGATTTAAAGGAGGAAGTGTATTAATTGATAATTGCGAAAGTACTACCAATGAATTAGATAATCAAATTGCTTCTCTGAACAAGACAGTAATAGTTGTACCAATATTAATTTCCGATATAATATTTATTGTTGCATTGTGCAAAGAGGCAATCCTTTTTACAATTGATAATCCGATTCCATGTCCGGGTTTGCCGGAAGAGTTGCTTCCCCTGAATAATGGTTTAAAAATATCGTTAAGTTCTTCCATAGGTATTCCTATTCCAAAATCTATTATAGAAACAGATAATGAATCCTTTAAAAAATCAATGGTTATTTTTGCTTTTTTATCCCCTGAATATTTACAGGCATTATCAATTAAATTACTAAACATAAGCCTTAATAGTTTGGCATTTGCCATAAACACCAACTGGGTAAAATTCTCAGGATTTGAATTATATTCTAGAGAAATATTATAATGAGGTTTTTTCTTTTCAAAATCATCCATTACTGCAAATATGAGTTCATCTATTCTTAAAGGCTCCATGTGAATTTGATCATTAGCCAGGTTAACTTCTGCAAGTTCCAAAAATCCATTTATTATATTAGCCATTTGGGATGAATCCTCATAAACTGATTTTAATATACTGATATATTCTTCTTCCTTTCTGGATTTGTTTAATACCACTTCAATCTGTCCCATAATAGAAGTTACAGGGGTTCGTAATTCATGCGATGCATTGGAAATAAAGGATTTTTCAGTCTCAAAAGCTTGTTCTATCCTTTCCAGAAGAGTATTAAATGAAATAGCAAGTTGGGATATTTCATCATTACCTAAGACTGTTACTCTTTTATTTAACAGATCAGGTTTTATTAATTCCACCTCATTGATTATTTTTTGAAATGGCTTTAATGACCAAACGGCATTATAAAAACCAAAACCTGCAATAAAAAACAATGAAATCAACAATACCCATGTTATTATTTGCAGTAAACTCCTTAATTCAGATAACCCAACCTTGTCAAATGCTGATGCTTCCAACTGATATTGCTTACCATATTTAAAATAGGTAAATGATATAGTTTTATATCCAAATCCAAATAAATCTGAAATAAATGATTGTCCATTCTTATTATCAACGGAATTATTTTCCTGAAATAGTTTGGAATCCGTATAAACCATTTTATGTTTTTCACTATAGATTGTAATTTGTAAATCACCCATAGCTGTAATTATATTCCTGTCTATTTTATGAAGCATTGAACTATCAAGATTGCTAACGTTTAACAGCAGGTTAGCAGTACTTACTGCCCTGTTATGCAGCCTTACATTAAAATCATGCTGCCTGTATTTGATGTAAGAAAAAACACATATGGCTGAAAACAACAATAACAGGATTATAGATAAAATTGAATAATTAAAAATGAGTTTCGTTCTAATTTTCATTGGAATTCAATGTTATCAGTAAAAATATATCCTAAACCAATGCGTGTATGTATAAGTTTGATTTTATATTCATTATCCATTTTTTTACGCAAAAGTTCATATAAACATCCACAACATTAGTTCCGGTATCAAAATTAAAGTCCATACATGGTTGATAAGTTCAATTCCTCCCAAGGCTGTTAATATAAGAACAGGTATTTGTTGGTAATTATCATTAAGTAATTCATTTTTTGAAAGAAAATATTTCTTTAGTAAATCTATACACCATTCTATCTGATCGAATGAAAATGTAATTAAAAAGAGATTAAAAATGAATTAAAGAATTTTTACAATCTAATTCTTCAAAAATAATTGTATTTATAATTTATATATTGCAAAAATAAAATTTTGTTATCCCCTGTTATGAAAATAGTGTCAAATCCAGACTGCTTCAAATTTTAATATTCCAATATCTTACAATAAGATTATTATAAAATTTTACGCTTAAATAAATTACAAAAATAATTCATGATAAAATTTGTTCAGTCACTTAGAAATATTGCAAAACAGATATTTAATAATCTAAGCAATGATAAATTCAGACAAAACTTTCTTCAGGTAATTCCTTTTTGGTTTGCTTCTTTATTAACAGGAATTGTGGCAGTATTTTATAATAAAGGATTTGCGTTGTCAGAAAAATTGATGACAATAATTTTTAATTTTCATGCATGGTTGTTGTTTATTATTTCTCCACTTTGTTTTATTGGATCCTGGTGGCTGGTAAAGAAATTTGCACCATATGCAAAAGGTTCAGGGATACCCCAGGTCATGGCGGCCGTTGAATTGGCTACACCTAAAAACCATAATAAAATAAGCAAGTTACTAAGTTTAAGAATTCTACTGATTAAAATAATTTCAAGTTTTATATTTATAATAGGTGGTGGGGTGATAGGTAGAGAAGGCCCAACTATCCAGATTTCAGGTTCAATCTTTCGGAAAATAAATGAGATATTACCTCATTGGTGGCCAAAAATTTCTAAAAAAAATATGATTATGACAGGCGCTGCAGCTGGTCTTGCCGCTGCATTTAACACTCCTCTTGGAGGAATTGTATTTGCCGTGGAAGAACTTACAAAAATGCATTTAAGTAATTTTAAAGCAGCCATTTTTACGGGAGTTATAATAGCCGGGTTAACTGTTCAAAGTTTTTTAGGATCATATCTTTACCTTGGTTTTCCAACAGTTGTCAATTTATCAAAATATATTTTAATTTGGGTAGTATTAGTTGCAATAATAGCTGGAATATCGGGCAGCCTAATTTCTAAAATAATGTGGATCATATTAAAATGGAAAACAAAATTTAAAAATAATTATCAGCATCTTCTTTACTTAATTATTTGTTCCTTAGCTGTTGTGGCAATCGCTTGTTTTATTAATGAAGGTATATTGGGTTCCGGTAAATCGTTAATGACGTCTTACCTTTTTACTTCCGTTAAATATACACATTGGTACATGCCTTTAATCAGAATTGCTGGTCAGATATTATCTTTTACTACAGGTGCGTCAGGGGGGGTGTTCGGCCCGGGTTTAAGCACAGGGGCATGCATAGGCTCATTAGTTTCACACTTGCTCGATTTGCCCTCATCAGATACAAATCTAATGATTCTTGCAGGGATGGTGGCCTTTCTTACTGGAATTACACGGGCACCTTTTACATCATCTATCCTTGTTTTAGAAATGACTGACAGGAATAACCTGATTTTACATCTTATGATAGCAGGAATCGTCGCAAGCTTTGTATCAGTAATTATTGACAGGCAATCAATTTATGATCATCTGAAACATCAATATCTGAATGAAATCTTTACTGAAGAAAATATAGAAACAAGTAAGATCTAAAGGCCTCTTAATTTGTTAATAAATGTGTTTTGCCATAAAAAGTCAAATTTTTTGTTTATATGCAATGACCTTTTAATGAAGAATTATTCTGTTGACAAGGTTAGCATTAGTTTACGGTATTCGCTGTAAAGTTTTGACTTTGAGATCAACCCGGCGAATTGACCATTGCGTGTTACCGGAAGGTTCCAGGCTCCGGTCATGTCAAAAACATTCAGAATACTTTCAAAAGAATCATAATAATCTATTATGGCAGGTACATCACTGTAATAGTCTACTACACTGGTTGTATCAAGTAACCTGGCATCGAACATCTTATCCCTTATATCATTTAACATTACCAATCCAAGCAACTCATTTTCTTTACTTAACACAGGGAAAAGATTACGATCATAATTTTTGAACAATTCCACTATATGTCTTAATTTATCCGATGGGTTGAGGGTTATACAATCTTTTTCAATAACATTCTCAATTTTCATAAGTGTAAGGATATTATGGTCCTTGTGATGAGTTAGTGTTTCACCCTTTTCAATAAGTTCTTTTGTGTATATTGAATTTTTTTCAAAATACCTGGTTGTTAAATAACAAGTTGAGGCTGTAACAATAAGAGGAATAAACAACCCGTATCCACCTGTAACTTCTGCAACTAAAAATATGGCTGTCAGCGGTGCATGCATGATTCCAGCCATCACTCCGGCCATACCTGCTAGGGAAAAATTTCTGACTGACACCTGTATAAATGTTATTTTATTTAATAATGCAGCTACTATGTACCCGGTTACACCGCCCATAAACAAAGCCGGTGCAAAAACTCCACCAACGCCTCCGCTCGATGTTGTCATTGCCACAGCTATACCTTTAAATAAAACTACTGTTAACAGAAAAATTAAAATAGCATCGGAATTGGCTTTAAGAAAATCAAATTGTATTAATTGTGTAATTTGTTCGGGATTATTACCCTGCAAAAACTGAAGGGTCAAATACCCTTCACCAAACAAAGGTGGCATAAAGAAGATAAGCAGCCCCAGGACTATAGTTCCCAATGTTATTTTTTGCCATACATTTTTAACCCTTGCCATACTCCTTTCGAAAAACGACATCTGCCTCATAAAAGCCACAGAAATAAGACCGCAGGTAACACCTAAGATTAAATAAAACAAGATGTTTCTTTTTTCAAATGAGTCATGTAAGGTGAAATTAAACATTACATTGTCACCCATAAGAAAATAAGATACTAGAGCACCGCACACAGAAGATAATAAGAGAGGAATTATAGACCACATACTCAGGTCAATCATAAGCACTTCCAAAGCAAATATCGTGGCCGCAACCGGTGCTTTAAAAATACCGGCTATAGCCCCCGCAGCTCCGCATGCCAGTAATAATGTAGTAGTTTTATAATCCTGCCTGAATAATTTGGCAATATTAGAACCTACAGCAGATCCGGTGTATACAATTGGAGCTTCAAGACCTACTGATCCGCCAAAACCTACTGTCAATGTACTTGATACAATTGAGGAATATGTATTGTGCAACCTTATCCGGCTGTGGTTTTTCGATATTGCCTGTAAAACTTTACTTATTCCGTGTGATAAATCGTCTTTAACAAAATACCTGATATATATTACTGTAAGAAAAATACCAATGCCGGGTAAAGCCAGATATAAAAATTGGGGATGTGACGGAGATGAATTTTTATATAACTCTTTTCCGGTTATATGTACCAGATTTTTTAGCAATACTGCTATCAGGCCGGAAACTAATCCTATAATCAAACTCTCGATTAAAATAAATGTTTTAGGATTTTTTAACCTGTAACCGGCTGTGAATATCAAAAACTGTCTGACCAGGTTGTTAATCTTGAATTTTAATGTTTTAGACACCTATTAATTGATTATTGATTATTGATTATTGATTATTGACAATGTCATAATTGATTTTATTTGTATTGTCGATTACACCTGATAAAATATTGATTTTAAAGGTATCAGGTATAATTGACAATGTCATAATTGATTTTATTTGTATTGTCGATTTCCCATGATAAGTCTGTTGATTTTAATGGTATCATGGAAAATTGATTATTGATATTTTTAACTTTCTCCTTTATTTTTTACATTATTATGGATAATTTTTATATTATTCTGTATATTTCCCTGATCTCATTCAGAATATGATCAAAGTCAATATTTAAATTTATTATCTTGCCGGAATGAATATCAAAAACCCAGCCATGAACGGTAATATGCCTTTCGTTATATGCCTTTTGTACTTCTGCAGTTTTAATAACATTAACACATTGTTCCTGTATATTTAATTCGATAAGCCTTTTATATTTTTCTTCTTCATTTTTTATTGTGTCAAGTTCTGTCTTATGTATCCTGTAAACATCACGAATATTGCGTAACCAGGGATTAAGCAATCCCAAATCTTCAGACTTCATGGCGGCTTTCACTCCGCCACAGTAGTAATGGCCGCAAACTATAATATGTTTTACCTTTAACTGGGTCACAGCAAAGTTTATTACCGACATAACATTTAGATCGGCATTGGGAACCATATTGGCTATATTTCTGTGTATAAACACTTCTCCGGGTTTAACACCCATAATTTCCTCTGCGGTTACCCTGCTGTCAGAGCATCCTATATAAAGTATTTCAGGATTTTGGCCTTGTGATAATTTATTAAAGTAATCAGGATCTTTGCTGAGTTTATCTTTGTACCATTTCTGGTTGTTCTTAAATATCTGATCTATTTCCATTAATATGAATTATTGTTTATTAATAGTAGGTTAGCTTTTAATTCATAATTAACAATTTGCAAATGTGCACATTATTTTTTATCATCAGTAATTTGCTGTCAGTAATTAGTCAATAATTCATCCCGTGAAACCTATTGCCCCTGCAATGGCATTGATGCACCTTAGCAATTCAAGCAATTCTTTCTCAGCCGCTGTCGTTACACCCAGTTCGTTAAACCTTCTCCATCTTTTCAAAAGATAAATCTGGTGGTCGTGGAGCGGGCTCATAGCTTCGGCTCTGAGCAGGGTAGAATAATAATGGTTCTCCCTTCTTTTGGATAATGGCTCGTCCAGAATAAAATCAATCATCTTATGTGACAGATGAAGTTCATTAAGCATCTGTTCAAGTATATCACTGCTTTGTGGTATATCTTCAGCAAGTTCGGCATACTTTCTGAATATATTTTCATCTGTGGAAGCCAGACTGGAGTCAACATTTGTCAATACATACCTTATAAACGGATCGGTCCTCACCGCCTGCTTGAACCTTCCGAATTTTTCCGAATCATATTTATACATCGATTCAAGTGTTGTACCAACACCATACCAGCTTGTTATATTAAAACGGCACTGGCTCCAGCTAAAAACCCATGGTATAGCACGAAGATCAGCCAGGGACCGCGAACCTGTCCTGCGGGAAGGACGACTACCTATTTTACTCTGTTCTATAGCATCAATAGGTGTTGCATTTTCATAAAACTTAATAAATCCGTCTCTTTTGGTTAATTCCTCATAAACTATCATGCTTTTACAAGCCAGATAATTTAATTCCGATGAAAGCTCATATTCCCTGGTAAGATTTATATTCTGAAGCAAAGTTGCAGAGAGCGTACCTGCTGTGAGCAGTTCCAGGTTATAAACAGCATTATTCTTATTTGCATATTTCCTCTCAATGGTTTCTCCCTGTTCGGTCAATCGTATATCACCATTCACAGATCCTGGAGGCAGTGCTCTTAAAAACCAGTGTGTAGGACCAGCACCCCTGCTTATAGATCCGCCTTTCCCATGAAAAAACCTTAGGTTTACACCATGCTTATTGCCTACTTCAATCATGTGTATCTGTGCTTCATAAAGATACCATTGGCTTGCAAGTATCCCGCCATCTTTGTTGCTGTCGCTATATCCAATCATTATCTGTTGAATCAATGACTGGGTATGGTTTATCTTTTGCTGTAATTTCAGACTGTTTATAGTAACAGGATGAGACAGGTACTGATCGAGTATAATGTGACTGCGGATTAAATCATCTATGGTTTCAAACAATGGAACTACAGGTAAACGTGATGCCAATCCTTCATCTGTATTTATCAAAAGTCCTGTTTCTCTTTCCAGAAGGTAGACTATCAGCAAGTCAGATAAGTTCCTTGTCATACTTACAATTAAAGCTCCCAGCGCATCTTCACCATATTTATTTAAATGTTTGCTTATTACCCTGTAACTTTTAATTAATTCCTGTGCCTCTTCACCCATGGTCATGCTGGGATGAGTAAATGGCCTGCTGGACTTAAGTTCCCTGTTAATAAATGATAAGCGCTCTTCTTCATTAAAATATAAAAAATTTTGCCCATCAAGCTGCGATGCATCCAGCAGCTGAGAGAGCACTGTTTCATGATAACGGCTGTTTTGTCTTATGTCAAGTTTTGCCAGGTGGAATCCAAAAGTATGAACAATCCTTATAGCGTTGTTTACATCAGTATAGGCAATATCTGAAGCCCCAAAGTCGATAATCCCATTTTGAAGAATATACAAATCTTCCGTTAATGCTGATGGATACTGATAACTTACTTGCTCTTCCTTTAAATCTTTAGCTTCTCCTTCAGAAATTAACAAAGGAAGTTTCAAGATTAAAAATTCTATGTATTGCTTAAAAGCTTCATTAGGATATTTTACATAAAACTGACCCCTGAATTCCTTTACTTCGTCCAGAAGATATTCGTAGCGTGCCTGTATTTTGGGTGATAAATCCTTCACATCACAATTAAAACTAAGATTATTCTGCAGTTCAATAAGTTCCTTTTTAATTAACTGAAAAGCGTTTAATCTGAGTTTTAAAAGAGTTTTTCGTGTTACTTCAGCAGTAACCAGAGGATGTCCGTCACGGTCACCGCCAACCCAGTTACCAAAAGAAATTTTAGGATAACTGGTTGACATCCTGACAAGATTGGTATCAAATCCTATTTCTTCCCAGGCTTGTAAAAGCCTTCTGTCGTGAAGACGTATCACTTCAGGAAATACATAAGCCAGATAATGAATTATGTTATCAAGCTCTGAATCCACATCAGGTTTTTCAGTATATACATCAGAAATTCTCCATATCCTGTGCAATGCAATCTTAATGTCTATCCTTATCTCACTCTGTTCCATCCTTGAATAGGTCTGATTTTCTCTTTTAACCACGAGCAGGTATAAATTCCGCAGGTGCTGAAGCATTACCGTCCTTTTAGCTTCAGTTGGATGGGCAGTTAAAACAGGTTCAACATGCATATTTGCAATTGTTTTTGCTATTACCTCAGGAGTGAAGCCTTTATCCTTTAGCAAGTGTAAATTATACGACCATAAACCGTTTATTTCTGACATGGAAATCTCGTCTTCTTTTTTTCTCCTGCTTTGCACTGCACCATTAACCTCAACTATATTAAGTAATTGGAAACAGGTTGAAAAAAGCTGCAGATGTTTATCTTCAAATGTTTTACCTGTAAAGTGTGAAGGTGGATTTATCCATGGAATATCTTTTGATAATTCATCTTCCCCTGATTCAATCAATACTTCTTTCAGGCAATTCAGCAGAAATTCCAGGTCGTGATATGGCTTACCAAGTTTTCCCTTAACAAGTTCCAGGGTTTGCATAATTAAAATTGTATCAAATAAATTTATACAATTATCAACAATAAAAACAAGGTTTGGTTGATTCCTAAAATTACAATTAACGCTGTATTATGCTTGAGTTGACAACAAAGCATCATTTAACTCCACGCTGGACGAAAAAGTTTGTATATTGCTTGTCTACCTTCATTATATGGTCGGTTATCCAATCTCTCATAAAATGAGTTACTTCAATTGTCAATACCATTCGTCCCTGCTTAAAACGTGATTCAAAATCTACTACCGTTTTTACAAATTCATCATGTTGTTTTTTATGAGAGCCGTAACCGGGATAGTTATATAAAACCATATTAGCTTCCTCTGCTTTAAAATGCTCAACTGCATATTGCTTTAAGCCATTAATTACCTGCTCCATTCTTTCTTTTCCTTCCTTATTTTCAATACCTTTGAAGAAAGCATTAAACAGGTCGAATAATTTTTTATGTTGCCTGTCATAAGTAGCTATTCCTACACTATAACTATCATTCCACTCAATTGCTATCATAGTTTTATGTTTAAATTTGAATTTATATTAATAAATTTAGGAAATTGATTTGTATTCGCAATTATTATTACCATATTTTAGAAAATAAATAATTATGCATTATATTTCTATTAAATAATGATAACAAGATAGATGGAACTTAAAACTGATTTTATTCATTCCTTGCTGGTACCCACAAGTATGGGAGTGCGTATTTCCCCGTTTAACGGACAGCCTGTACATGCCAGTGATACCTTTTTTATGCAGGCAACAAGCGCGGAAACAAATGTTGCAAGCATACCCTCCTGCCTGGGCCTGCCGGTTTTGGTCCTTACTACCTTTGTAAGGGACAGTCCCATAGCACAATTCATAAAAAACAACCTTCTGAGCCGCCATATGAAATACATTGGAAAGGAAGTTGATCAGGGGGGTCCGTGGGGATACCGTCATCAGTTTAACATTGCCGACAGCGGTTTTGGATCCCGCGGCCCACGGGTGCTTAACGACCGGGCAGGTGAAGTGGGATTCACCCTTAACAGCAGCGACTTTGACCTTAAACACCTCTTTGAAACAGAAGGTATTCAAATTATTCATATGTCAGGACTTATAGCTGCCTTATCTCAGGCCACCGGAAAATTATGCCTGGAATTGGCAAGAATAGCTAAAAAGAATGGCACATTAATATCATTCGACCTGAATTACAGGGCCTCTTTTTGGAAAGGACGTGAAAAAATGCTACACGATACTTTTTCGGAATTAGCCTCCCTGGCTGATATATTAGTTGGCAATGAAGAGGATTTCCAGTTATGTCTTGGAATCGAAGGACCAGATACCGGAGGAACAGCTATAGGATCAAACACGGATAATTTTAAGGTAATGATTACCAAAGCTAAGGCTCAATTTTCGAATGTATCGGTATTTGCTACCACCCTACGTCAGGTTGTAAATGCAAACAGCCATTTATGGGGTGCTATAATGTTGGAAGGTAAAGACTGGCATGTCATTGATCCCAGGGAAATTACTGTACTTGATCGTATAGGCGGAGGCGATGCCTTTGTAGGCGGATTATTGTATGGCATACTTAAAAGCTGGGAACCTGCTAAATGGATACAATTTGGATGGGCATGCGGTGCCCTTGCTACTTCTTTTTTAACCGATTATGCATGTCCGGCTGATGAAGAACAGGTATGGAGCATATGGGAAGGCAATGCCCGGGTAAAACGTTGAATTAAAATAATTGCTATGATATACTTCCAGTCAGGATCCACCACAACAGACTTATCTCAGGAAGCATTGAGGCAGGGTTTGTTTGATTCTTTGAAACTTTTGGGACACTGTAAGAAAGTGCTTATTGTACCTCCTGATTTTACAAGGTATCATTCACATGCCGGTGTGCTTACAAGGATGGCATATGAATATTTCGGAGACAGGCTTACTGAGGTATTGCCGGCACTGGGAACACATTCACCCATGACTGAACAGCAGATAGATACAATGTTCCAGGGAGTGCCGAAACATCTTTTCCGGATCCACGACTGGCGTAATGATATAGTAACTGTTGGAGTTGTGCCGGGAGAATTTGTATCTGCCATTACAGACAAGGCTCTGGACTTTGACTGGCCGGCTCAGTTGAATAATCTGGTAGTTAATGGAAAGCACGATCTTATTCTTTCCATCGGTCAGGTGGTACCTCATGAAGTAATAGGCATGGCCAATTATAATAAAAATCTTTTTATAGGTACTGGTGGCGCCGAAGGTTTAAATAAAAGTCATTTCATAGGTGCAGTTTATGGAATGGAAAGGTTGATGGGCAAAGCAGATAATCCCGTGCGGAAGTTGCTTAATTATGCATCAGTTAAATTTATCAAATCCCTGCACGTAGTATATATACTTACCGTAATTGGATATAATGATGAAGGAAATCTGGTTGTCAAAGGTTTGTTTATTGGTGATGATGAAGAGGTGTTTTTACGGGCATCGGAACTTTCCGTGCAGGTAAATGTGACTATGCCCGATAAGCCCATTCAAAAAGCTGTAGTATACCTTAATCCCCAAGAGTTTAAAAGCACCTGGCTCGGCAATAAAAGTATATACCGTACCCGTATGGCCATGGCCGATAAAGGAGAATTAATTGTGCTAGCCCCTGGTTTGAAGGAATTCGGGGAAGACCCGGTAATAGACAAACTCATCAGAAAATACGGTTACAGAGGAACTAAGCATACCCTGGAAGCTACTCATCTGAACGATGATCTGAAAAATAACTTAAGTGCAGCCGCACATCTTATACATGGAAGCTCCGAGGGCAGGTTCTCAATTACATATTGTCCCGGACATTTAACCCGGAAAGAAATTGAATCTGTTAACTTTAAATTTGCCTCTCTCACAGAAATGACCAGTAAATATGAACCTGAATATCGAAAAGACGGAATTAATATCACTAAGGACGGAGAAGAATTTTATTTCATATCAAACCCTGCGGTAGGCCTTTGGGCCAGCAAGGATAAATTTGGGGTAAAATAAATAGTTTGGATTTGCGGGTTATGTTTAGAGCTTATACATTAAATATTTTCTAAACCTAAATCGATACAAACTTAGGTAGTCTTATTTAAATATAATTGGAAAAATCCGACAAAATTATTTTATTTTCTTCCGGTTTACTCATCATCCATACCTTTTCCATTTAGAATTTTTTGTATATATTTTTCAACCCTTTGCTCCCTTGTTTTAGATTGTTTGGGAGCCGAAAAATAATAAATGTATGATCTTTGCCTTCCGGGTGTTAATGATTCAAATGCAGTTTTAAGTGCCGTGCTTTCATTTAATTTATTTTGAAACTCTTCCGGAATTATGTACTCATCAGTCTTTTTTAAATTTACTCTTAACCCTGCTTTTTCAACTTCAATGGCCTCATTTATATATTCTTTTAAAATACTTTCCTTCTCAATTATTTCGTGTACACTGGTGAACCTGACCTGGCGTCCCGCCTGCACATTTTTGGTTTGCTGTATCAAAATGCCATACTTATCATTTAATAACGAACCTTTAATAAACAATACAGCGCAATACTCTTTAAATTTATGAATTAAAACAATGTTATTATCCTGATATGTGTAGCATGGAACGCCCCATTTCAATTCTTCCGCAAGATTACAATCCAGGATTATCCGTCGCAATATCTGTATTCTTCCTGCCACTTTTCCTCTTTCTTAAAAAAAAAGTCTACTTTAGTATTCATATTTTTAATAATTACTGATTATTATATATGATATTAAAATTTTGCAGATTACGGCAACAAATTAAAGGCTATTATAACTTAGCTCATTAAGCACTATTAAATCACACACCGCTGTATGCTTCAAATCCGCCATCAATGGGTAAAATTACACCTGTAATAAATTTTGAAGCCTCACTGATTAAAAATATAACAGCACCAATAAGCTCATCTGCTTCTCCGAACCGTTGCATAGGAGTATTGGCTATTACTGTTTTGCCCCTGTCGGTATAGCTCCCATCTTCATTTATAAGTAAGGCCCGGTTCTGGTCACCAATAAAAAATCCTGGGGCAAGGGCATTCACACGTATTCCTTCACCAAATTTCATGCCCATTTCCATGGCCATCCATCGTGTAAAATTGCTCACAGCAGCCTTTGCGGCAGAATATCCGAGCTGACGGCTTATTGCCCTGAAGGCCGACATGGATGAAATATTAATTATACTTCCCTTTTTTGTTTCTGCCATATCTTTCGTAAAAACCATGGTAGGATAAACTGTTCCGTTAATATTAAGATTCATAACTTTTTCAAATTCTTCCTTTTTGAGATCGAAAATTGTCTGGTTTGGCATAATACTCGCACCTGGCATATTGCCTCCGGCAAGATTTATAAGCACATCAATTAATCCAAATTCTTTATTGATCTCCTCTCTGGTTTTTTCCATGGCAATAATGTCTAGTACATTCGTCTCAAAAGCTTTGGCTGTACCTCCGTTCCGGTTTATTATTTCAGCTCTTCTCAGGGCATGTTCAAGCCTTATGTCCAATAAGGCTACCTTTGCTCCTGCTTTAGCCAATCCTTCTCCTATGGCTCCGGCAAGTATACCTCCTCCACCAGTTAAAACACAAACTTTATTTTTTACACTAAACAGATTTTCTGTATACGACATAATAATTTTAGATTTTTGATTTTTGATTTTTGATTTAAAATTTTTGATTTAAAATTTTTGATTTTTGATTTTAGATTTTTGATTTTAGATTTTTGATTTTAGTTCTTATTTTTTTTATAAATGCATAACATCTGCAATTTTACAAGCTTTTTATTAAATTTTAAATCATGTATAGCTAAAAGTCAGGTTTATTTCTGATAGCACTTATAACATTTAATACTTTTTTAACACTGTCTCTTATATAATCATAACCAAATTCATTAATATTCTTTTTGCTTAACAGGGCGGAACCCATACCAACGCAAGTAACACCAGAAGTAAACCATTTGTGAAGACTATCTTCATCCCTCTCCACTCCTCCTGTACACATAATATTTGTCCATGGACATGGCGCCTTGACGGCTTTAACAAAATCAGGTCCTCCAAGTTGTTTGGCGGGAAATAATTTTACAATTTCTGCTCCCAGCTCCTCAGCATATGAAATTTCATTAACTGTTCCACATCCGGGGACCCAAAGTATTTTCCTCCTGTTACACACTGAAGCCATGTCTTTTAAAAGCACCGGAGAAACTATAAAATTACTTCCCAATTGAATAAATAGTGAAGCTGTACCGGAATCCATTATTGTTCCTGCCCCAAGCATCATACCCGGTAAATCGCTTGATACGTATTTATAGAGATCTGCAAATATCTCATGGGCAAAATCTCCCCTGTTGGTAAATTCAAAAATTCTGGACCCTCCATCATAGCATGCCTTGAGTACTTTCTTGCATACCTCTGAATCGGAATCGTAAAACACCGGTACCAGGCCTGCCCTGGCCATTTCCAATACAACTTCTATTCTGGAATACCTTGCCATCTGTATTTAAATTTTATTTATATTTTACCTTACCACTCTGCCTGATCCGTCACCCTTCATAAGTTGTTGAACTTCAGTCGCAGATACAAGATTAAAGTCTCCATGAATAGTATGTTTCAGGCATGAAGCGGCAGCTGCAAAGTCAAGTGCTTTCTGATCGTCATCAGGATATGTATAAAACCCGAAAATTATACCAGCCATAAAAGAGTCCCCGCTACCTACCCGGTCAACAATATGGGTTATTTCATAGTTTGGAGCTTCAAAAAGGGTTTTCCCATTCCACAGCACACCCGACCACAAATTATTATCAGCATTAAATGAACTTCGTAATGTGATTATAATCTTTTTTGACCTGGGGAACCGTCTCATAAGTTCACCTGTAACCTGCTCATATGCTTTTTTGTCAACTTTACCTTTAGAAACATCAACATTCTGAGGTTTTATATTAAATATGTTATCAGCATCCTCTTCATTTCCAAGAATTACGTCGCATCCCCCAACAAGTTCCGGCATAATATCTGAAGCGTTTTTCCCATATTTCCACAAATTTTTTCGATAATTTAAATCACATGATACTATTACCCCTTTTTTATTGGCTACCTCAATAGCTTTTTTACATGCCAGAGCAGCTCCATATGAAATTGCAGGAGTAATGCCCGTCCAGTGAAACCACCCTGCTCCTTCAAAAATCTGTTCCCAGTTTAACATATCCGGTTCAATTTCAGACATGGCAGAATGAGACCTGTCATAAATAACTCTGCTGGGACGAGCCACCGATCCTGACTCTAAAAAATAAATCCCCAGCCTGTCACCTCCCCAGACTATATTTTTTACTCCTACATTATACTTCTGAAGTTCCATTTTCGCCGCATTACCTAAATCATTATGAGGCAGACGGCTGACAAATTCTGATTCGAGGCCAAAATTAGCAAGGGACACTGCTACATTTGCTTCCCCGCCTCCAAAGGATGCCTGAAAGGTATTGGCTTGTATAAACCTTTGATGATCAGACGGGCATAATCTTAACATTATTTCTCCAAACGTGACAATCTTAGCCATAATATAATATGCTTTTTTACAAAAGTAAAACTAATTTTACCAATTAAAATAAACTACTATATTTCAAAATGAAACAATTCCTAGACGACAATTTTTTGCTTGAAAGTAGAACCGCTGAAAAGCTGTTTCATAATTATGCTTCTAATATGCCAGTAATTGATTTCCATAATCATCTTCCTCCTGAAGCTATTGCTTTCAATTCAAATTTCAGCTCCATTACCGGCTTATGGTTGGGGGGTGATCATTATAAATGGAGAGCTATGCGAACCCTTGGCATAGAAGAAAAATATATTACCGGGGATGCCAATGATTGGGAAAAATTTGAAAAATGGGCGGAAGTTGTTCCCTATACCATTAGAAACCCATTATATCACTGGACTCATCTTGAATTACAACGTTATTTCAAAATTTATAAACTATTAAAACCGGATACAGCCAGAGAAATTTACAATGCTTGCAACAACTTACTGCCAGAAAACGAATTTTCGGTTTTAAGTTTATTGAATAAAATGAAGGTTGAAATCTGCTGCACTACCGATGACCCTACTGACTCACTGGAATTTCATAAATTAATAAATATGCAGTCCGGAATAAGGGTTTACCCTACCTGGCGGCCCGATAAGGCTTTGAACGCTGATAATCCGGTTATATTCAACAGGTGGATTAACAAACTTGAGGAAGTATCAGGTATAGCAATTACAAATTATAATCAATTACTTGAAGCATTGCAATTACGTCATGACTATTTTGCAGAAAACGGATGCAGGCTCTCTGACCATGGTCTTCAGGAATTTTATGCCCATTCTTACACTTTGGGTGAAGTAAATAAAATATTTGAACTTGCAAGAAAAGGGAAACTTTTAAACCAATCAGAATTAATCAAATATAAATCATCACTTTTATTTGATCTTGCAGTAATGGATCATCAAAAGATATGGACACAGCAATTTCACTACGGGGTTTTAAGAAACAACAACAGCAAAATGTTTGAAAAAATTGGCCCAGATACCGGATTTGATTCTATCGGTGATTTTAAGACTGCACAGAGTATGCAGCAGTTTTTCGACAGGTTATCGGCTTCAGAATGCCTTACCAAAACAATAATATATAATATAAATCCCTCTGATAACGAAGTAATAGCTACAATGACAGGAAATTTTAATGATGGAGGAATGAAAGGCAAAATGCAGTTTGGCTCCGCATGGTGGTTTCTAGATCAGAAAGATGGAATGGAGAAGCAATTAAATACACTTTCTTCATTAGGATTATTAAGTTGTTTCATTGGGATGACAACCGATTCCAGAAGTTTTCTTTCTTTTCCCCGTCATGAATATTTCCGGAGGATACTCTGCAATTTGCTGGGAAATGAAATTGAAAACGGATTGTTACCCGGCGATACTGATTTAATAGGAGGCATAGTTCAGGATATTTGCTATAATAATGCAAAAAAGTTTTTCAAATTTAAAGATTAATTCACATTAACCCGATTACACGCATTATTCCTATGAAAATTAAAATCTTAATATTATTTAACCTGTTTGCAGTTTCCCTCAGGGCGAACGATGTAAATATTGCAAAATATAGAATCGTAAATCAATCATCATCGGCTGATGCAAATCATTGCGGACATCTTGTGACTGACGGAAGTCTTGACACTTATTGGGAAAGTCAGCCTGGTGACAGCCAATGGCTTACTATTAACCTGAAATCCTTACACAAAATTAAAAAAGTTACAATTTACTGGGGTGAAAATTATGCAACAGATTATACAATTTCTTGTAGTTCTAATATAAATAGCTCAGAGTCTATTATTTATAAAGGGCAAAATGAATCAGAACTTATTAAGACAATAGATTGCAATAATATTACGGCTGCCATTGTAAGAATTGATATATATAATGTAAGGGATAGGATAAGGGGCTGTAATATAAAAGAAATTCAAGTAACAGGTGACGATGATGGCAGATTTATACCTTCTTGCCCTGTTCATCTTTCCGGTTTATCCCTGGATGGTAATATATGGAGGATACAAAATGCTTCTTTTATAAATGATAATCCCGGGGATATATCTAAACCCGGATTTAATGATAAGGAGTGGATTCCGGCAAGAGTACCAGGGACCATACTGGGTAGTTATTGTGATTTTGGAGCTTTTCCCGATCCGTATTTTGGAGATAACATGTATAATATTTCTGATGCATTTTTCTCATCTAATGATTTCTGGTACAGGACCTCAGTTATACTTCCTGCGGGTTTTAACAGTAAACGTTTATTTCTCGACTTAGGAAGTATAAACTGGAAAGCTGAAATATACATAAACGGTCAATACCTTGGAAGAATGGATGGTGCATTTATAAGAGGAGAATTTGATGTCACAAAATATATTAATCCCGATGGTGAAAATACTATAGCTGTTCTGGTTAAACATCTAGACAACTGGGTTTCCGGAAACCATAAAATAATAAGAAAATACCTTGGTGCGAGAACAACAAACGGTGATATGCTTGGTTTCGATTCCCCGGCCTGTCTTGCTGCGGCCGGCTGGAACTGGATTCCTATAATTAAAGGCCGAAATGACGGTATATGGAATCATGTTACATTTCGTGCCGGGGGGAAGGTTTCAATTACTGATCCCTGGGTTACCAGTGTTCTTCATTTGCCGGATACCGCCAGGGCTGATTTAACTATTAATACTGATCTTAAAAATGAAAGTAATGAAATTGTTAATGGAACTTTAAAAGTAATCATAGGCAGTGCTGCCATTGAATTGCCTGTAAAACTGAATGCCGGGGAAACCAGATCTGTTAAACTGGATAAAGATTTATTTATACAGCTGTCTCTTAAAAATCCTAAACTTTGGTGGCCTAATGGATATGGAGCTCAAAACCTGACCCGGGTTGACCTGCAATTTAAAGAGAATAATAATGTACTGGATACTAAGACAGTATATGCAGGAATCAGGCAACTCGATTATAAAATTGTAAATAATATCTTATTTATTTACTGTAATGGAGCCCGAATACTTATCAGGGGCGGAAACTGGGGATTACCTGAAGCCATGCTTAATTGTGACAGTGCCGGATATGACCTGCGTGTAAAACTGCATAAGGATGCTAATCTCAATATGATCAGAAATTGGGTTGGGCTAACCTACGATAAGGAATTTTATAACTCGTGCGACAGATATGGAATACTGGTATGGGACGATTTCTGGCTTGCAAATCCTGTTGATGGCCCCGATCCAAAAGATACCTTAATGTTTATGAACAATGTACGTGACAAAATAAAACTGGTAAGGCAACACCCTTCACTAGCCTTCTATTGTGGCCGCAACGAAGGTCTGCCTCCCTTAGGTTTGGATATTGGCATGAAAAAAGCAACAGAACAGCTTGACGGGACAAGACTTTATATCCCCCATTCCGCATCAGGTATTGTTTCAGGTAATGGGCCATATTTTATTCAGGACCTTGACTGGTATTTTACCAACAGGGGAAAAACCTTACACAGTGAACTTGGCATAATCTCTTTCCCGGAATCTGAAAGCCTGCACCGCATGTTGCCGTCTGACAAGCTTTGGCCAATAAATGACATGTGGGCTATACACGACTATCAGTGGGGCAGGTCAGAAAAATATACCGCAAGGATAGCAAGCAGGTTTGGTGAACCAGCAGGAGTTGATGATTACTGCCATCGTGCACAACTACTTAACTACGAATCGGCTAAAGCAATGTTCGAAAGTTTGCAAAGTAATCAGGGAAGCGGTATTCTTTTATGGATGAGCCAGGCTGCGTGGCCATCGATGATCTGTCAACTTTATGATCACTATTTTGAATATACCGCCGGCTATTTTTCTGTGAGGAAGGCTTGTGAACCGGTACATATTTTCTGGGATATATCTGCAAATGAAGTTAAGGTAGCCAACAATACCATAAAAAAATATAATAATTTAACGGCTAAAGTTTTAATTTATAATATTCAAGGGAAAATAGAATGGGAAAAAAGTCTTCCTGTGAATATAATGCCTGCCTCAGCTATTACCTGTTTCAGTCCGCAACTTCTAAAAGATGGAAAAACAAAATTCATTAAGTTGATACTAAAAGATAAAGATAAAGTGGTTTCGGATAATTTTTACTGGACTGAAGATTCAGTCCATCAGTGCCTGGCTTTAAATGCCCTGCCTAAAACAGATATTAAGGTGAAAGTAATTAAATCACAGCAAAATGGAATGTATCATGTAATTGTAAATATGTTAAATTCTTCCTCAAATGTAGCATTAATGGTTAAATTAAAGGTGAAAAATGGAAAAACCGGAGACAGCATTCTCCCCGTATTTTACAGTGACAATTACATATCCCTGTTACCGTATGAATCAAAGGAAATCTCCCTGGATTTTAAATCTGAACTGGCTGGCAATGATAATCCACAACTATGGGTTGAGGGCTATAATAATGAATCAATAAAAACAGAATTATAATTCTACCGACTTAATATTATTAAAATGAATAAGTTTGAACTTGCAACAATTTGTTTTCTGGCTGGGATAATAGTAACATCTGCTATTATACTTCATTTTGTATATCGCAAGAGAAAGAAAAAACTAAAAAAAAGTTTATCGGAGTCTGCAGCTAAAAGTAAAGTGGTATATAAAACAGATATAAAAAATACGGTAAACTACCTCTTTCCTACCCACGACAATCTGTTGGTTATGGACCGTTCTGATGCTGAAATAACAGAATCATTCATTGTCAGGATTGCTCCCGGTAAATTTTCTCACCGGCATATTCACTATGATACCGAACAATTATATTATATACTTTCCGGAACCGGCAGGTTAGAAATTGAACGTTCCGGAAAAAAAGAAATTTACAAACTGGAGCCCGAAGATTTTGTCCATGTTCCAAGGAATTGCTACCACCAGACATTTTGTGAAGGCAGGGATACCTTAAAATACCTGGCCATAGATTGTTTCCCGCTTGGACATAACCCTTCGGAGCCAACATGGGACAGCCATGCAAGAACTATTTGCAAACAAAATAACTGGGACTATTCAAAAGCCGTAACAAATGTCCAATAAAAATTATATTAAATAATTTCAAGATTAACTAACTTTGAATATCTAAAATTGTCTAACTAAAACATTAAGACATGATCAATAAAAACGTTGAAAATATTTTAAATGCACAGGTAGAGAAAGAAGGTTATTCATCCAGCCTTTATCTGGCAATGGCCTCATGGGCAGAATCTGAAGGATACGCCGGTATTTCCTTATGGTTGTATGCCCAGGCAGAAGAAGAACATAACCATATGTTAAAACTTTTGCATTATATAAACGACAGTGGCGGGCATGCCTTAATTCCTGCTTTTAAACAACCTCCGGTTGAATATACCGACGTCCACAAATTGTTTGAGCTGGTGTATACTCATGAAAAACACGTCACTGCTGCTATTAATGAAATTGTAGCTCTTACTATTGCAGAAAAAGACTATACTACTCACCATTTTATTCAATGGTATGTAAATGAACAAATAGAAGAAGAGAAAAACTCAAGGACTATCCTGGACAAGTTAAAATTATTAGGTAAGGAAAGCCTTTACGTATTTGACAGAGATATTATTCTATTACGCTCTCAAACAGCAGTATAACTACATATTTATATTATAAAATTTATCATATACTTAACCCTCAACCGGGAGTCATCCCTAAAATTAATTAATTAAATAAGTGTTTTTTCGTCTGGGACCTAAACAGGTCCCTTTTTGTTTACTCGTCAGAGAAAAACTTATGTTTGACATTTATTATTTATCTAACATCAATAATATTTATATATTCATTACTCTTCACGTATAGTTTAATGAGTCTAAATAACAATTGAATTTTATAATCAAATAAATTACTCAAACCATGGAAACACTGAAAATTGATGCAACAAAATACTCTCCAAGAGTGGAAATGACCCTCAATGGTGAAATGTCGATTACCGGAAAGTCCCTAATTGAAGATCCTTTTAAATTCTATTCTCCTATTATTGAATTAATTAAAAAAAACAAATCCAGGAAATTTAAACTTGATATTCATCTTGAATATATGAATACAGCAAGTTCAAAACTTATTCTAATGCTTTTAAGTACTGTAAAGGATTATTATAATTCAACTGATGTATTTATAAGATGGTTTTATGAAACAGGCGATGAAGACATGCATGACATAGGCCTCGATTATGAATCAATTGTTGCTCTTCCAATTGATTTAGTAGAATTGTGTGAAGAGGAAGCTATTTAATTTGAATAAACTCGTACTATTAATTATTTTATCTTTATAATTGATTAATTTTTATCAAATAAATCCAAATAGTTAAATGTAATAATCTAACTAACAAAATATCTTTAATCTAACTAACAAAATATCTTTAATCTAACTAACAAAATATCTTTAATCTAACTAACAAAATATCTTTAATGAGATCAGTATTTTTAAGCGGATGTTTAATCACATTAGCACTGGGTGCATATGCACAAACCAACAAAGGCGATTTATTAATAGGAGCCGGATCAGAATTCGGAGCTTCTTTTTCAAATTACACTTATCAATACTCCAATATTCAGAGTAATCAAACTGAAAAATATTCTTTGGTTACCATTGATCCCACAGTTGGGTATTTTATACTTAATAACTTAAACTTAGGCATTTCAGTGTTGTACTCAGGATCATATCTAAATTATCCGAGCTTCCGCGAAACTGCATCAACTACACAATTTGGGTTGGGTCCCATTATCCGGTATTATATCGGACATAACAATATTAAACCATATTTAAATATAAGTTACTAATATTTCTGAGATGTTATCTAATTATAAATGAGGGCAATAAAGAATCAGTATAAATATGTATAAATAATTGTAAATCATAAAGATAAATAGATTTAAAATGTTGCATAAATCTATTTAAATGGTTAAATTTGAATTCCTTACATACAAATTCCATTTAACTAAAAATTATGCAACAGTTCAAAGGTACAAAACAAATCGGTGTAATAAAAGAAGTGGCAGCCACAGAAGAAATATTAACGGACTCATTGGCACAGGTTATTGACAAGTTTAAGCTAAGCAATAGTTTTAGTACTGTTGACGACTTAAAGTCACGAGGCTTTACGCTATCGAGTTTATTAACCATTTGTACTATTATGCCTTTCGTAGGAGTGGCAAGCATATATTCTTTGTTAAAGTATGGTATTACGGGTATGGATATTAAGGCTAAAAAAGATGCGTTCTATACTGCAAAAAACAATGAAAATATTGATTGGCGCCAACTATTATACATGATAGCAAAGCGATTTAAACACTTGGTTAGTACTGCTATAAGCCATGGTACACAACAAGTTACCGCCATTATATTTGATGACACTTTTGTAGAGAAAACAGGAAAAGGCATAGAAAGGGTAAGTGTAACGTATGACCATGTTAGTAAACGATATATTCTTGGCTTCAAAATATTGGTATGTGGTTTTTGGGATGGAGAAAGCTTCATACCCTTGGATTTCAGTATACACCGTGAAAAAGGAACCAGACAGGAAGAAATATCCAAACAATACTTTAAAACTATAAAAACTTTAAAAGCCTCCAAAATATTGGTATTGAAGCATAAAGAAGTTATATCTCAAAAACAAAGCAGGTTAAAAGCAGCAGAACAGGCCTATGCAATCAATCCCTCCATCACCAATAAGAAAAGACTAATTCATCTGAATTATGTATTACATGAAGCTGAAAATGATTTACAATCATCAGACAAACAACTTATTATTGATGAAAAAGCTCAAATGGATGCTAAGCGGGACTTAAAAAGAATGTATACACATAGTCGTTTGTTCGGTTTAACGGCACAGGAGCGTCAGAATCAATACAAGAAACTTATTTCTGCCAAAAGCATCGGCTATGCCAGACGCAGGGAAACAGACCTGTCCAAAGGTAAAAGTATGATAGCCATGCTTAAACGAGCTGTAAAAAACAACTTTATACCCCGGTATGTACTCACCGATAGCTGGTTCTTTTGTGAATCTCTCATCGTTAGTGTTAAATCAATTAAAAATGGTTGCATTGATCTGATATCTATGGTTAAGATTAACAATCAAGTATTTGCTGTAGGTAAAGAAAAACAGGAAGCCAGTGTAAAGGCATTGCTAAAAAACAATGAACGTAAGGCAATCAGGTGCAAAAAATTTAATGCCCACTATATTAAAATAGATTGTGATTACAAAGGTATAGAAATCAGACTATTTTTTGTTAAAATGGGCAGGTCTTCAAACTGGCATCTTCTTGCAACCACTGATATGTCATTGAATTTTATTGCTCTCATGGAAGTTTACCAAATCCGGTGGAGCGTGGAAATTTTCTTTCGCGAGGCAAAACAGTTATTAAACTTTGGTCAATGTAAGTCCAGTAATTTTGATGCTCAGATAGCAGATACTACTATATCCATGATACAATATACTATGTTAAGCTATTGTAAACGTATTAATTACCAAACCAGCTTAGGAGATTTATTCAAAGGTCTTAACGATGAAAGAATGCAATATAACCTGCTTACACAACTAAAGGAACTATTCTGGAAATTAATTGATATATTCTGTTTCAGTACCGGGTTTGATTTGATAACAATACAAAGGGACATGATGCAGAATCAACAAATGATAGATCAGTTTGCAAAACTGATACCAGAGAGCATATTTAATAAGGCTGCATAATCCTTATAAAATGGAAAATGAATTATATGCTTGATTTATAAATATGTATGGTGGACCTGAGATGTTTTTATATATCGCAAACAATTGAAAATGTGAATGAAATTTATCTCAGAAATATCAATAAGTTATTTATTTATTAATGTTAACGGAAAAACTACAACTCAGGAATATCCAACCGGAGATGCATATACAACAGGTACAATCACAATCTCTGAGCATTCATCAGGGCATTCATTCATAACCGGAGCCGGGCTGGCCATATTTATCAATAAATATGTATCTGTCAATGGTGAATTAGGCTACCAGGGATCGTCAGTGAAAGAATCGTCAAATGAAACCACTACTAATGTCAATGGGTTTTATATAAGTCTTGGATTTAGTTTATGCTTTGATTTAATAACCAAACACCAATGAAATGAGCATTACCTGTAAAATAAACTATGAAAGCGAACTGACCTGACAATAAAAGATTAACTATTACAGTTCACTCGTCTCATTTAATAAGATGCTGTCACCTCTGATCCGGTACAAAACAAACCAATAAATTTAGACCCATCATGCTATTGAAGACAAAAAACAAGTGTACTAGATTTTGTACTAGTCAAATTGTATAAAATATAAAAGCCTGTTAATTCAATTGTTAACAGGCTTATTTTTTGATTATTGTGGGAGCAAAGAGATTGCCTGCAGCGATCCCGAAAAGGAGGTAACTTAAATCGAAATGTCCCCTGATGGGGTATTTTTTTGGCATCAACGCTTAAAAAAGTAAACTTTCTTCGCTTGATGCCAAAAAAATCACCGCATAAATGCGGTGATCATTTCGATTTGTGGGAGCAAAGGGATTCGAACCCATGACCCCCTGCTTGTAAGGCAGGGGTACTTCATTTTAAATCTTTTCAAATATTTATAATTCATTAATATACAATATACATATTTGTTAATAATTATATATATTTGCATATATTTATATAAAATGTTTGACCTATGTTTGACCTATGTTTGACCTAAAAATATAATATGAAACGAGCATGATTAAATAACTAAATAAATATTTATATCTCTGCGAGTTCCATATGACCATTAAAATCAAAATTATTCCCATATGAAATACTCGGTTAAACTTGTACTTCGGACAACTAAAACTTTACATAACGGTAAACATCCGTTATACCTAAGAGTTATTATTAACAGAAAAGTCAAGGAATATAGCCTGGGGGCTACTTATTCTTATTCGGAAAATGAATGGAATGAGAAAAATGAAGTAGTTAAAAGTAGTGTACCAGGAGCAGACAATACAAATAAACACATAGAAAATTTCAAAAACAGGGCTAAGAAAATACTGCATTACCTTGAAGACCAGTCAGGCATTTATACATTGTCTGATTTTGACCAGCTTTTTAATAAAGATGATAATATAATTTTCGTTCTTGAATATATGAAGCAAATCGAGTTAACTCTAAACTCAAGGAGCAAACTTGGAAATTCGAATGTATATAAGGATACCCGCCGGTCAATTGAAACCTTCATCAAATTCAGGGATAGATTTAAAAATAAAATAATCGATTATTCGGTTATTAATGATGATTTTATACTAGTTCTAAGGAATATGAAAAGTATTGATGTTCCTCTTATGCAGATCGATTTTAAATTTCTGAAAGAATATGAAGCTTATTTATCGGTTACATGTTGTGACCGGACCACTCATTTAAGGATGCGGACAATTAGAGCTGTTTTTAATAAAGCTATTAAAGAAGAAAATTTTAGTCTTTATCCATTCAAAGAATATAAGTTTAACCACATATCAACCAAAACAAAAAAACGAGCCTTACCTGTTAATGAACTCAGGCTGTTATTTAACTATCATTTAGATTCAAATGAAAGAAAATATCATTCCTTGAATTATTTTAAGTTCATGTATTTAACCAGGGGTATGAACTTCACCGATATGGCCCATTTAAAAAAGACAGATATAAAAGATGGTAAAATTTCATATACCCGGGCAAAAACTCACAAAGAAATTAAAAATATATTCCTCTTTGATGAAACTCAAAAAATTATAAATGAGTATATAGAACAAACAACCGATACAGAATATGTATTCCCTATTCTGTATCCGACTCATGATACATTGAAAAAACAACGTGACAGGATTAAATCGTTTTTAAAAAATATAAATAAAGACCTGAACGATATAGCTTTGAAGTTAGGTATTAATAAAGGAGTTACTACTTATGTTTCCAGACATTCGTATGCAACAATATTAAAATATATGGGTGAATCAACTTCAATGATTGCAGAACATCTGGGACACGGAGAACATAATACTCAGGTTTACCTGGATGATTTCGATGACAATGCATTGAAAGAATCAGCTCAAAAAGCTTTGCTTGCAATATCCTAAACTAAATAAAATAGTATGCATGGGGATATATGCATTTAAATATGGACATACAAATGAACTAAA
Organism: uncultured Bacteroidota bacterium; assembly: GCA_963766305.1. GTDB lineage: Bacteria > Bacteroidota > Bacteroidia > Bacteroidales > JAAUTT01 > JAAUTT01. The sequence continues at coordinate 21,443 of CAVYAE010000043.1, read as the reverse complement.
TATGAAAAGCCATTTTTGTAACTTTTTCAGAAACAGAATAAAACCAGATAATATATGAAGAAAGTTATTTATGTTGATATGGATGATGTCTTATGCGATTTTAAGTCGGCATATGATGATGCTCTTAAAAAAGAACCAGGAATAAAATTTCCACAATGCCAGTTCGATTTTTTCCGAAAACTTAAGCCATTAAAAGGAGCTATTGAAGGTTTTAAATTTCTGTATAATAATGATAAATTTGATACATACATTTTATCAGCACCTTCTGTAAGAAATCCGTTATCTTATCTGGAAAAAAGATTGTGGGTGGAGGATTATTTTGGAATTGAGGTAGTGAGCAAATTGATTTTAAGCACAAATAAAGGATTGCTAAAAGGTAACTATTTAATAGATGATTGGATAATTGGAAATGGACAAGAAAATTTTGAAGGAGAAATTATTCATTTTGGTTCAGAATTTTGTCCAACATGGAATGACGTGGTTTATATATTCAACAAAAATTAATTGTAATTTAAATTAAAGGGGGGAATATGAGTGAAAATCCTGCAGTATATCATATCGCAATTAAATGTAAAAGTTGTGGGGCTCCGGAAAAATATCTTAAAAAGCAAGCAACAAAAGTAGGAATGATTGAAACCAATTATAATATAAAATGTACCTTGTGTGATTATGAATTTGATATAAGGCGAACCGAAGGAGATTAAATATTATTTTATTCATTCAAATTGTAACCCTATATAAAAATATTAAAATTATGACTGATTTGGAAAAACTTGGCAAAATTACACCTAATGGTCTACTAATACCAGGCTTCGGGGATGCACTTAGAGAAGATGCTGAAAAATATCCTAATTATCTTGACAGAGTTAAGGAGCATTCCGAGTATTTCAAGATTGCGGAACTTATTGAGGAATTAAAAAAAGAAGGAAAATTGTAATGCCATCTCCTACTTTTTTATCACATCCTAATTGTTCAGCTAACACTATAGGCTTATGTTAATTCAATACTGTTCCGACTTACATTTGGAATTCCAAAAGAATGCTTATTTTTTACATTCCAATCCGTTAGCTCGTAAAGCAGATATATTAATTCTTGCAGGAGATATTTTCCTGTTTTCAAAAAACACAGATAAGGTTTCATTTTTCGATAAGATTTCTGAAAGCTATGAAAAAATATATTGGCTGCCAGGAAATCATGAATTTTATCTTGGTGATATTACAAAATTCAATAATTATAAAGAAATTAAGGTAAGGGATAATATTGAAATTGTACAGAACCAGGTTATAGCGGTAAATGGTGTGAACCTTATTTTCACAACTTTATGGAGTAATATTTCTTTAAAAAATGAATTAGTAATAAAGGATAGTGTAAATGACTTTTATCGTATAAAGCACAGTCACAGGTCTTTTCTACCTTATCATTACAATAAACTACACAATGAAGCAATTCAGTTTTTAGAAACAGAATTAAAAACCAGACAAGAGGTAAAAAATGTAATAATAACTCACCATGTACCAACTTTATTAAATTATCCGGAACAGTATTTAAATAGTAGTTTAAATGAAGCATTTGCTGTTGAAATGTTCCCTTTCATTGATAAGTATCAGCCAGAAGCTTGGATTTATGGACATAACCATATTAATACACCGGAATTTTCAATTGGAAAAACTAAAATGTTAACTAACCAGCTTGGGTATGTAGAACAGAGGGAACATCTTACTTTTAAACCTGATGCAGTTTTGGAGGTATAAATATTTTGAATTGTATATTTTAAATAAAAATTATGCAAGCAAAAACTTATTCGACTATTCTTGAATCATTACCACATACAGAGGATAGAGATGAACTGATCCAGTATGATAGGTTGGAAATACTGGATGATATTATGGATTTTATGGAGATTCGGTTTCCTAACTGGAAAGAGGAATTAGAAAGTTGGGCAGCTGAATTTATTTTGACGCGTATAAAATTAAATGAGGATTGTTATTATGATACTGAAGCTGAAAATTACGATTATTTAAGATATCTTATAAATTTATACGAAGACATCAATGATTCTTACAATACTACCAAAATAGGTTATCAAAAAATTATTGCATATGCCAGATTACACAGGCAGTAAATTATCAATCCGATATATTTCACATTTAGGGTAGAATCAGCGAAGCTGTCATGTACTGCAAAGTGTTGATATAACAGACTAATCATATGTTTTTTATAAAGATAATGAATAAAATTATATAAAATAACTTATTATAAATTAATGTTTTGAATTATATTGTTTCAAAACACTCAATAAAACTTTTAACTCCAAGCATCATACAGCTTTTAAAATAAGTGTCCATTTTGATCAATATAGGTCTGTTTTTAACCCTAAAAAATATAGCACCGATTAAAGCTTTAGATTTAAGTTGTTGCAGGTTATTATCATAAATTTCTGATCTGGCAGCGGATGATTTTTCTCCATCGCTATATTTTAGCATTTGGAAATTTCTTTGACTCATTTTCTCAAATTCAGCCTGGGTAACTTTTTTTGAGAGGACATTTTTATTTGATCTGAAATATAGCCATATAATAAGATGAATTTTAATAATTTCTTCCATCTCCTCTTCAGTTACATCAAGGCTATAACCCAACATAACAGATAAAAAGAAAGGCTGATATTTAAATATTTCATCAGAAATCTTGTCAACATAATTGGCATCTATGTTGTCTATATTTGACACTAATTCTGCTAAATCATCCGTCTGATTAAAATCATTCTCAGTGAAATACATCCTTAAATAATTATTAGTGTTAAAAGAAAAACCACAATAAAAATAGGATTTAATTTATTGAAAAAAATTTTATTTAGAATGTAATTTCTTTAAAGTGCAATAATGTGTAAATTGTAAGCAAAATTCGCTACTGAATAATTTTTCGATAGATGCAAAAAGAAATCATCGAATCCTGCCTGATCGATGGCATCCGCCAGCGAGATAATTCATGTTTTGAATACCTGTACAAGAAAAGCTATCCACTAATTTTTCGTTTTGTAAGGCAGTATGGCGGTACTACAGAGGATGTTAAAGACCTACTCCAAGATAGTATTATCATAACATATGAGAATCTCATTGCGGAAAAATTCCGTGGCGATTCGGGATTTATAACATACTTTAATGGAGTTTGTAAAAATAGGTGGCACAGCTATACAAGAAAAAGAAAAAATGTATTTATTGATAAATACTCAGATTTTATGGACCTGGCTTATGAAGAATCAGCTGAGGAAGAATTAACAGAGAGAGCTAAATATGCAGAATTCCTGCTTTCATCAAGTACAGACAGATGTAAGGAAATACTTACGGCTGTATATTACCATAATCTATCCATGGAACAGGTAGCAGGGAAACTTGGATATACAAATGCAGACAACGCTAAAAACCAGAAAGCAAAATGTATGGATAAACTACGTAAAACTGTGAAAAGTTCATCTGTCATTAAAATGTAAAATTATGGCCTCCAACATAGATTACACATTAATAGAACAATACCTGACTAATAAACTTTCCCTTGAAGACCGGCAAGCTTTTCAGAAAAGGTTAGAGGTTGATCCAGATCTTGCAGAAGCTGTTGCGCTAGAATCAGATATAATTAAAGGGATAAAAGCTACAGGAAGGAAGGATCTGAAAACACAGCTGGATTCTATATTTATTCAAGGTATGGGTAATAATAATTCTAACAAATCAAAAATATTGCCTTTTACAATTATAAGCATGGCAGCTGCAGTATTTCTTGCCATTGGTTTTGGTTGGTGGTTCCTGATATACCAGCATAACCAAATAAAAACACCGCTATCGGCTGAAATAAATAAGCAGGTCAGACCTTTGGTTACTTTTGAAATACCATCAGATACAATTGATTATGACAATATTTCATCAAGACAGGTTACCTTAAATTCTGAAACTAATGTTACGATACCCAGCGGAGCTATCCTGGATGATTCCGGAAAACCAATACAAGGCAATATTAAGGTTGATTTAAAAGATTTAAGTAACCTGTTTGATCAGTTTATTTCAGGTATTCCAACAGCCGTGGATTCTTCTAATAAGTTAAGATACTTACAGTCAAAAACTATGTTTCAGTTTGCTGCATTATCAAAGTATAAAATACATTTTGATAGTAAAAAACCTGTAAGCTGCATTACACCCGATGATGACAATAATTCAACAAACAATATCTATAAACTCGATACGATAAACAAATGCTGGACCACCTGTGGACAGGATATAGTAATTGACTTAAAAAAGTATACAATTTCCGGTATCTTCCATCCACGGTTGGAAGATAAGACAAAAGCACGGTTTAAAATAGTGGTCAAGGAATCCCAGTTCCCGGAATTGGCCGAATACAGAAATTATATTTTCGAGATATCACCCGAGGAAAAAAATTATGATCCGGATGATGAGTACCTGGTATGGAAAAGTATCATTGTACATAAGGGCGATAACGGAGAACCATATATGGTTACATTTAAGAACGATGAAAAAACAGTTTCTTATCAGGTTGTTCCTGTATTTTCTAAACAATACTATGCCCAGGCAATTAAAATTTATAATGAAAAAATCAATAAAATTGCTTTAAAAACATTCAAAGGACCGGAATTTGAAAAATATGAATTGGCCCAGGAAATCTTAAATTCAACAGCACGGACTAATGAACACAAATTTTATCGCATTTTCCATGTTAGTGAACCAGGTATTTACACCGATTCAAAACTATTCAGCCAGCCTGAAATGAAAAATATAGAAGTATCGTTTATTGACACAAAATTAAATAAACTTTCTCTTTCACAGTTAGCAATAGCAGATTTTGAAACTGGTGTAATTGAACATTTAAATGTTGGGCATCATATATATTTACCATTAGGCAGTTTATCAAATAAAGCTATACTGGCTATAACAACCAATAATCAACTTGCATACCTAACTCCCCATGAATTGAAAAAGCTAGTACAAGACAATAACAATGTTATGCTAAAGCTTAATGTTACAGACCTCAAAACAAATAATTATGAAAAACTAAAATATATGTTCGGCGATAAAGGAATTGCCATATTATTAAGTTTTATTTCAAAGAAGAAAAAATAATTCATTTTCGAGGGTTACCTTTTACAGGCAACTGATACTAATATTAAAACATTTGTAAATAAAGTATTGATTTGTCTAACGCCAATAAATTGCAATGCTATGAAAATGATATTTATTTTAATCTTAGTTTTTATCGAAATAGTCACTTTCTGTCAAACGGATGAAGATTTTGTTATTAAAGGAAAAGGTAAATGTGACCAGCAAAATTTCACAGAAGCTATCAATGATTTTTATAAAGCGGTAGAGATTAATCCAAAAAATGGTGAAGCATATTTTTATATTGGATTTACCAAATGGAATATGCAGGAATATAAAGGAGCAATAATAAGTCTAAGCAAGGCAATAGAATGTGATACTGTATTTTATGAGGCTTATATTTACCGTGGATTAGCAGAACAATACAATCACGACACTATTGATGCACTTAATGATTTTTCTAAAGCCATAGCTATTAATCCAAAAAGTCAGGATGGTTATTCTAAAAGAGCCAGGTTAAAAGAAGTTTTAAAGGATTATTCAGGTGCAATTAAAGATTTTAATAAATGCTTAGAAATAAATACTAACGATGCAATCACTTATTACAACTTGGGTACCATTAAAGCAAGACTTAAAAATTATAATGCTTCCATTGAAGACTTTAATAAATCCATAGAGATAGATTCTTCAATTGCCTATTGCTATTTTAATAGGGCTATTGATTATGAAAATATAGAAGATTATAAAAATGCATTAAAGGATTATACATCTATAATAAAATTAGACTCTAATTCCTATACTGCTTATAAATACAGAGGGGATATTTATAATGAAATGGGAAAATATAAAGATGCCGCAAATGATTTTACCCATGCTATTGCAATTAATTCTGAGGATGAAAATGTTTATTTTTCAAGAGGACATGCCTTAGATCACCTACAAGATTATTCTGGAGCTATCGATGATTATTCTAAAGTTATAAAAATGGATTCAAAAAATTATAAAGCCTATTACTACAGAGGAAACTCAAGATGTGAGCTTGGTTACTATTTAGCAGGAATTGACGATTTTTCAATGTCAATGATATTCAATCCGGAGAATGTAATGTCTTATAGACAAAGAGGAATTTCCTATTATAAATTAGATAAATATTCAAAGGCAATCGATGACTTAAATGTATTTCTTTCCGTTACAAAGGATGATTCCTATGCATATGATATTCGTGGATGGGCTTATTACTTGAAAGATGATAATCAAAATGCACTTGCTGACTTTAATAATCAGGTTAGACTGGATTCTACAAATTATCGGGCATATTATAACCGTGGTTTAGCCAATTCCGCACTTAATAAGGATAGTGATGCAATTAATGATTTTTCAAAATGTATTTCTTTAAACCCTGATTGTATAAATGCTTATTCTAAAAGAGGAATATCAAGGAGTGGTATTAAGGATTATCAAGGGGCAATTGAAGATTTTAACCAATTTATTAAAAGTGATTCCACATCATATATTACCTATTTTCACAGGGCTTACGCAAAATCCAATTCTAATGATGAATATGGAGCAATTATTGACTATACAAAATGTATTGAATTAAAACCAGACAATTCATTGGCATACAATAACAGGGGCTGGTCAAAATTTAAACTAAAAAAATACACGGATGCAATAGTTGATTTTAACAAATCCATTGAAATAGATTCACTATACTGGGTTCCTTATGATTCCAGACAAGAAACGGAATTTGCCATGAAGGATTATGACAATTGTATTAAAGACTGCAATAAAGCCATAGCTTTAAATGAAAAAGATGCAAACTGTTATTTATTTCGTGGCCGGGCCTTTTATATACAAGGTGAAATTCAAAAAGCTATTAATGACTGGAATATTGCCGCTAAACTTGGAAATGTTGAAGCTGAAAGCGAAATAAAAAATTATTGTAAAAACTAAAGCAATATTTAATAAATTTGATTAATAACCAAAAAGTTAAAACGTTATGAAAGAAGATATAGGTAACATCAAAACTAATAAAGGTACATGGTTTAAAGTATTTTGGGACAATCTTAAACATTCTGTTGAGTTTAAAAAAAGACCTAATGGCCGAACATATTATGCTCCTTATGCAAATAATGAGGTTGATGCAAAAATAAATGCTAAACAAGAAGCTGATAATAATAACTTTTGATTTAATTTATCTAGTTATCAATTATATAATTATAATATAAAGTGAAAAAGTTTTTTATTTTTTTAATATTTACAATTATTGTTTCAAATAAATTCAATAGCCTTTATTCTCAAAATAATTGTAATTATGAAGAAGGTGAGATTTATGAATTGAAACAATCCGGTGTAAATATACGAAGTTCACCATATATGGGAAATAATATAATAACAAAATTAGAATCGCCTAATTATGTTATAGATTTTAACTTAGAGATAGTTGATAATAAAGTTATTAATAATTTTGTTAAAGTTAAGATTATAGTTGAAATGGACTCAACATTAACTAAATATTTAATGGTTAATGGTGATACTGGATGGGTAAATACTGATTTAATCATTTTCTCAAATTACCAAAATATTGTTGAAATAGGTTATGCCATAGTAAATGATTCTATAGATAGAGAAAATTATATTCTACAATTAGATAGCTTAATTGATAAATATAATTTTTTAAAGCAAATAAATTCATGCAAATATAATTTTACCAAACATGCTCATTATTATCAACAACGAGGTATTGCAAAATATTATAAAAAAAATTACATCAATTCAATTTATGATCTTAGCCAGGCAATTGTTATAGATCCTGAAAATTCAGAAAGAATTATAAGTTATTGTTTTCGGGCATTTATTAAGCAAGATTTTGAGGATTATGATGGTGCAATAGAAGATTATAGTATTTCAATTCAAAAATGTAATGTTAAAAATAATAATAGTTTCGACTGTTCATGTGAAATTTGTTCCCAACATAAAGGCTTAAAGGCTGCTAGAGGTGAAGAATTCTGTAAGGAGGATTTATTAACTCGACGTGCTCTATGCTATTTTATTCGATATAAATATCAACTTGCATTAAATGATGCTAATACTGCAATTTTACTTGATAATAATTTAGAGTATACATACTTTCTTAGAGGATTAATAAAATATTCATTAAATGATAAGTTGGGAAGTTGCAAAGATTTTAGCAAAGCTGGTGAACTTGGATTTGCAGCGGCATATGATGAAATAAAAGAAAAATGCAATTAATAATTTTATTATATGAATTACCCAATAATAAAATATTCTCGTTTTTTTACCGATATAATAAATACCGAGATACTAGTATCAGATCCACCTACTAAACCAATATCACCTAAAATAAAAGACAGTACATTCGGTGGACCTAGTATTTTTGGAGTAGCAGTTGCAATTACTGAATTGTGCTTAAGCGCAACTGGTAAAGTTGCTTTAATTACTGTGTTGATTTTTTTTATTTATGATATAATATCATGGATTTCACAATCTTCAAAACATTCAGGTGAATTTAATAAAGAAAAAGCTATATTTCAACAACAGACTAAAAACTATGAAGCTGATTTAATAAAGTATAATAATCAAATAAAAAATATACGAAATAGTAATGATACACAAATATATAGAAATAATTTATTAGTTAAAAGCTTAGAAAAAGCATTAAAACCAACTGAATATAAAAAGAATGTAAAAAAAGGCGTTACTGAATCCTATTTTTATACCTATCTTCAAAATCGGTTCCCAAATAAAATATTCACTGACTACATTATAACAGAATTTCCAAATGGTGAGGCCTATATTCCTGATTTTATTTATCAGGATAAAAGTACTAACCTACATATTGATATTGAAATAGATGAACCATATGATTTAATTGATAATAAGCCAATACATTATAATGAAAAAGGTAAACATATTGATAAAACTAGAGATGAATATTTTACCTGGATAGGGTGGTTTGTGATTAGATTTTCTGAAGAACAAGTGGTTAAGCATCCAAATGAGTGTTGTAATATAGTATCAGCATTGATAAATCATTGTTATAATATTAATTACTCATATGGAAATAGAATAGATTTGATTGCGCATGAGTGTTGGGATTATCAAACTGCTTTAAATTATTGCCAAAATAAATTTCGAGAGAGTTATTTGGAAGAATATAGTATTAATAATAATAGAAATATATCCCAATACAGTAATTCAGGAATTATATTAGGTAAAAAGAATATACGCAAACCAAAAGAAATCCATAATGATACGGAATATAACGAAGATGATTTACCTTTTTAATAATTAATAACATAATACTTCACAAAAAAATGAATAAAAATATTTTGATATTATTTTTATCGTTGTCTTTTTCACAGTTTATGATTGGACAGAATACTTTTTTCATTGGGAAAAAAACTTATCCATGTTCAGATAATTTTAAGTTTAGAGTCAATTATTATTATATAAACGTGTTATTTGTAAAAAGTGGTGATGCCGGATTGATAGTCTTAAGTAAAAATGATGATAACCACGATCCAATGGCCCGAGTAATTATAAAAGGAACAATTTTAATATATTTAGAAGACAATACTGTAATATCATGTATTGACCGAGGAGAGTATGATAACGTGAATGACAATTCATCTACTATTTATCATTTAACAAAGGATGAAATTAATAAAATGAAAAATAGCAATGTTAAATCCATAAGATTTACTCTTAAATGTTATCAATGTATAGATTCAAGTGAAGAAGGAAACTTTATAGCTGATAATGTTGATAATACCGATATATTAAAACCTGTGGTTACAGATATTTCAGGCATACTTAATAAATTATTTGAATCAGCTTACAACAGAAGCATAAAACAATTGGATTTAGACAATTTGCAGGAATATAAAGGTGTTGAATATTATAAATCAAAGGGATATCAAGTTTCTAGAAAATATAATTTTGGTATAATATGTCCTTGCCAACTTGAAGATGGATCAAGTCTAAACTCCGGGAACTTTGATTTTAATTTTATTTGTTATAATAAATATTCAAATAATAAATTATCATTTTATCAAATTCTAGTAAGAAACTTACCTGTCGGTTATTTTCAATTAAATAATGGCGAAAAGCAAAATTTGGAGAATGAATATTTAAATAAATTTTATAATGATCCTAGTTTAACGTCTTCAAAAAAAGCAATATTTAAAAATTCTAACTCAATAATCAGTACTTATACTGTTAACGGTTCTAATGGTAAAGCGGTTATTTTCATTAGAAATGGTAAAATATATTCATTAAATTTAATAACCAATGATAGTCTGGATTTTAAATTTAACACATTTGCAAACAGCATAGTCTTTTTTGACAACCAATAATTGTCCTAATTTCTTTCAATTTATTGATAAGTAGTCAATATCAATTATTTATAATAATACAGATCAATGAAAAAGTATCCATATGGTAAGAAATATTAATAAATGCATACCTATTTAAACACCAATGAATAAAGAATATTACTATTTAGAAGATAATATCCAAAAAGGACCTTATACATTAGATCAATTAAAAAGTATTGGACTTAAACCTGATTATTTAATCTGGTGTGAAGGAATGGAAAATTGGGAAAAAGCTAAAAACATTCCAGAATTATCAGAAATATTTAAAAAATTACCTCCTCCGCCTCCAATATTAATTGAAAACGCTAATATAGTTAATTCAAAGCCAATATTAAATCAACCAATTAACAATATTGTTTTAAACAGTAGTAATGTTAAATTTTGGGTCAAATTTAAAATTATTTCCTTTACATTATTGATTATTGTAATTGCATTACTGATTGTTGCCATGTATATTAATAACAAGAAACAAGTATATAAGAAAGAGATTTATTCAAAAATTGAAAATATTCTTAATGGTAAGACTGTAATTTTAGATGGTACTATTAGCTTAACTCAGGGTGAACTAAAGGAAACTGGTTACAATTCAAAAAATAAAAAAAATAAAGCTTTTACTACAATTTTTCCGGAATGGTGGGAACGTGATAAAGTATATACATATTTTAGATCAAATTATGGGGGATTTACAGTAAAGAAACTTACAAAACAAAGTGATGATGGTTACGATATTGAAATTTATTCTTCAGGCGATATGGGTTATAAAAAACCTACACCCAGTTACATCCCTCCTCAATATGAAGATATCGGAACTGGAGAAAATATTCAAACAAGCGGTGGTTATTATTCAGGTAGCCGTTTATCAGTAAGAGAATGTTATGATGAAGCATATAAATATTTTACATATGAAGATAGAAATTCTCCAGGAGCCTATTCACCAGGTAAGTACATAGATATTTCTAATTTTCCTGAAATCAGAAATAAATACTTTTACATGGATAACATATCACCAAAGCAGTACTCTTCATCAGGTATGAATGCAAGATCTTGGCAAGGTGGAGGTGAACACGATGCGAACATTAACACTGATGATTGGATTGTTTACACTATAGCAAGTGGTAAACATTATGAAATAACAGAAAACAAAGATGAGATTAATAAAGATTTTCTGTTTTATACAGTAATGTCTGTAGGTACAATATTAATTTTACTAATCATTATATTATTATCAAAACCAAAATATTTTAGAAATCTTAATTTCTTTGGTAAAAGATGGAAAAATATATTAAATGAACAACATATATTATATTTTGAACATTCGTTTTTTCAAAAATATAAATTTAAAGAATATATCAATGATGATGTTACAAAGGGTTTAATGAAAATTTCTGAAAGGGGAAATATAATAAACCTTTTATATACAAATAAAGAATTATTATATAAAATTGAAAAGGTTAACAAGAATATTTTAACTATTTCTTCACTAAAAGACAGGAGTTCTATTACTTTTTTAAGAATTGGAGTTAAACCAACAGATTTAACAAAAAAAAGCTCTAATAAACTACCATTAATTATTTTTTTGCAAACTTTCGGAATAATTTTAATTGTTATTGGTTCAATAAGTTTATTTGCGGTGTTATGTTCAGATCCTACAAAAGTTAATCAGGAGACCAATAGATTACTTTATTCAATAGGTATTGTTATTGTTGGGATTATATTAATAAGAGAAAGCAAGAGTTTGAAAGCGAAAGATAAAAACAATGCAACAGGAGAATTTAATAATAATTAATAACCAATAGTATGAAGGTATGTAACATGTAATATCAATTTTTATTAATTATGTGTAAATTGTAAGCGAAACCCGTTACTGAATCGGATATAACTATATGATTTCATGGCTATAAATCATTATGATTACCTTCACCTTCATATGGATCATATGGAGGAAAACTATCCCAATTAACTTCCCAATCTGCATTATAATATACGGCTTCCTCTAATTCTTTTTTGAGTCTCCAAAATTGGCCATTTAGAAATAATAAAATTAATTCTTCATGAGAACGTTCCATTCCATCATACAATTCCCAAAAAACCATATTAAAAATAAAACCTTCCTCAATAACTTTCTTATAATCAAGGTTCCAAATAGTATTCTTAAATCTAATTTCTTCTATTCTTTTGATTATATCCATTGTAATGGGAAGTTCAATAATCTTTCCTTTAAAATTTGTTTCCTCTATTTTTTTATTAATAACAGTATCCCATAATACTTTATTTTTTTCAAATATCAGATAACTAACGGATTTTTTACTTTTATTATCCATAATTCGTATAAGCATTTTCTTATTATTGAATTTGTCAATACTTATTTCACTAAGAACTTCAGAAATTTTAACTGTATTTTTTTCCATGGGTATAAATTTTTATTGGTTAATAAATCTTTTATAAATGTTATATACTTGCATCCCATGAACCTTTTTGTGCATGTTCTGGTAACAAACCCATCATTGTCAAGAGTTACTGCAATCTTATCAAAACATAATCCCTTTTCCTTTAATAATTTTATACACGGATAAAAATGAGTAACTGCTGGATCATCTTTTGCTTTTTGACTTATAACCGCACTTGTCTTTTTTCTTGATTCATCAGTAAAATATTCCTTCCATTTGGGATTCCCTAATTTAATAACTTTTTCCTGCAATTCCATTAATGCTTATTTGGTTCTTGAACTAATATGTTCCCTTTCCTATTGAGCCATTCCAGCCATAACCGCCAAAGTCATAGTATTTGCAAATGGAACATCCAGTGCAATATAAGCTACTAAGGCTTTTTCCAATTCTTCCTTTAACAGGAAAATGAAAGCTACATTTGTGAATTTCATTAATTAATGCGAATAATTTCAGTAATTTGTGCAAACAGATTCAAAAATCACATCTATTATTGCGAACAGATTTATTAATGGCATTTTCAAATCATAACCCTTTCCTCCAAAGTAGGACCTTCACCTTTTTTCTTTTTATGACCATAGTAGCTTTTAATTTGAGGAAATAAAATCTTATCCTCTTTAAAAATTAATTCTTCTACCGGATTAATAAGTGACCGATCATTATCCATACAACTGAGTATCTTTTCCGATACCGGATAGCCATTTATTAATTTTTCATCCACAGGGTTTAACATATTTGAAATTGTAGATAGCGGACTATCCTGATTTATCCATTTCTTATATTTATTTTCAGGTAGTATTAATGGCATCTCCTTAATTCCTAACTTTTCCAACTCTCCATACACCGGAACTGTGACAATGGCAAAGCCATAGACCAACTCATCCAGCATATCTTTTTTCCAGGCATCCCATACACAGGCCAGTGCCATAGGACGTTTTTTATCTTTTAAAAATATCAGATATGGTTTTCCGGTCTCTAACTGAACAATAATATAATCCATCGGCAGTAATCCCCTTTGCCCCCGGATAGCCTTACGAAAGGTTGGAGAATGAATAATATCCCGCCTTATTACCCCTGCTGTTGCATGATGGGTTACATTTTCCACGGGAGCCTCATAATATATCTTTTCCCCTTTTGTCCCGGAAGAAATAAAACCATACTTATATTTTGAGAAGGAAAGAGGTTTGGCACTGGAAAGGAAAAGACAATTTGTCCCTGCTCTTTGGTTATAATTTGGCTCATAGCCTAAGTTATCCGGAATATCAGCTTCAAACTTTCGTGTAATCACCTCTTTTGTGGAAACCAGTCCAAATAGCATTGATCGTTATTAAATCATTATTTATTTTATAAGGTAGAATTTATTTTGAGAATTCTGAATTATATCCAGGTATTGTACAACTTTTTTAAATTGTTTAAATTTTATTTGATTTTAAGGCTGTTAGATTAAACGATTTATTAAATTAGCTGAATAATTTTTTTAATACCCTTTTATATGTCATCGTCAGTTTGTCCTAAATGTGAGAACACATCATTCGAAGCTGTTTTTGATACTCCAAAAGGCTCTAATTTCAAATTAAATTTTACCTTTAAAAATATAAAATTTGAAAGTAGATAATAAGTCTGGTAATCAAGTTCAATCTAAGAAACGTGTTGCTGACCATGGTGAAGTATTTACGGCTCAACGCGAAGTTATTGCTATGCTTGATTTAGTAAAAAATGAAACAGAAAGAATTGATTCACGTTTTTTTGAACCCGCTTGCGGTAACGGAAATTTTTTGGTTGAGATTTTAAAAAGAAAATTAGTAGTTGTAGAAAGCCGTTATTCAAAAAATCAATTGGAATATGAACGCTATGCTATTATAGCTTTATCAAGTATCTATGGCGTTGATATTTTACAAGATAATGTGCAATCATGTCGTGACAGATTGCTAATTATTTTCACTCATTACTATATAAATACTTGCAAGAATGATATAAAACCTGAATGTTTAAAGTCTGCGGAGTTTATTCTTAACAGAAATATATTATGGGGTGATGCACTAAATTTAAAAACACCTGATGAAAAAGCAGAACCTATAATTTTTTCCGAGTGGTCTGCTATAAACGGCATTATGATTAAAAGAAGAGATTATACTTTGGACAATTTATTAAAGAACCAACCAATTGAAGGTTTAAATTTATTTTCCGACTTGGGAGACAAAGCATTTATACCCACTCCAGTCGCGGATTTTCCATTAAAACATTTCTTAAAACTTGGTGTAGATGATACAAACGAATTATAATCCTGATGTACTCACATGCCTTGCCAATTTAAGCAATGACGAAGTATTTACACCACCGAATCTGGTAAATAAAATTTTAGACTTGTTACCTAAGGAAGTTTGGAAAAATAAAAATATTAAATTTCTTGATCCAGTCTGTAAATCAGGAGTATTCCTTAGAGAAATTGCCAAACGTCTTATGGATGGGTTAGAAAAACAAATACCAAATAAACAAGAACGAATTAACCATATTTATTCAAATCAATTGTATGGTATAGCCGTATCCCTCCGGATAAATTATGATTTAAAAATAATATAAAATTCCTTTTAATCAAAATCAAATTTAAAGTATTAATAATCAAGATAATGTCGATTCAAATACAGGCTGATTATTGAAAAGTGGTTTCCATTTGTGAGGAAGTAAATCATCCAGTTCAGATTTTTTGCAATCTGGTAAACGATTAAGAACGTCAACAAGCCAATGGTAAGGATTTACATTATTTTTTAAACAACATCCAAAAAGAGAAAAAAGTATTGCTCCATTTTGGGCAGCTTCATGACATCCGGCGAACAAAAAATTCTTTCTTGCCAATGCGATTGGACGCATATGGTTCTCTATCAAATTGTTATCAATTTTGTAACGGCCATCATTGACATACCTTTTTTGCCTTTCCCAAAGGTTCAAAGTATAATCAATAGCTTTGCCAATTGCACTTTTTGGAAGAACCTGTGGCTTGTTTTCTTTAAGCCATTTTTCCAGTTCCTGCAATATGGGTACAGCTTTCTGCTGACGCATATGTTTTATTGCATTAAAATCCAGATTTAATAATTCGCATTCCCTTTCAATGGCATATAGCAGTTGAATTTTTTGCAGGACATAGGTTGCCCGTGGAGTATCATTATCCATTGCTTCCTTATATTTCCTTCTAATATGTGCAAGACAGCTAATTAAAGTTATTTTGCCTGGTTTCTCAAAAGAATTATATCCGGCATACCCATCTGTTTGAAGTGTTCCCCTGAACTTTTTTAAAAATCTTTCCGGTCCTTCCCTCCCTCGACCTTTTTCATAATGAAAGCAAATCAATTTTAACATTGGCGCATGATACCCCCAATGATAACCCTGATGAGTAGTTCCTGGCTTGTTTCGGTCCAGAACCCTTATGGTTGTCTCATCTACCTGCAAATAATCCTGACTTCTAACCACCTCTACAAGTCTGTCATAAAGAATAACAAGTAATATACATGCAGATTTAAACCAGTCATTTATAGTTGATTCTGATATTTTAATACCATCTCTCCTGAAAATCTTAGCTATACGGTAAAATGGAAGATGGTCTACGAACTTGCAGACTAAAATCCATGCTATCAGAGTTGCTCCTGCAATGCCTTTTGGTATTGGAAGTGATGGCATATCAGCAATAACAACAGGTTGTTCATCTCTGCCTGGAAATGCATAAACCGGACGAACTATCTGTCTAACATATAATTCTCCAGTTTTATATTCAAGTATTTCTGTAATTTCTTCTCTTATTTTGTATATATGCAGGAAATATTGAGAGTATTAGAAACGGAAGGATATCCGTTAGATTCTAACGATATTATGCATTTATCCCCTGCAAGGTTTGAACATATAAATAAAATGGGGAAATATACTTTTGAACTTGATGAAAGCATGATTAATGGTGGGTTACGGAAGCTTAGAGATAATCCTTAGCGATAGATTCCGTCCATTTACTATAGGAACCCCTTTATTAAAACAGTGTATAAATTTTATCACTATATACAGAAGGAACAGTGTATAATTTTACTCACTTTAATGACTCAGTGTATAAATTTTCGCACTTTCCATTAAATTTAACTTACAGTAAATCAATATATAAAAATTATTAAGTGTATAATTTTTCTCACTATTATATTAATTAATAATAAATTAATTATAAAATAAGGAATGTTTGCTTCCTAAAAAGCAAACATAACATTTGCCCCCTAACCCCCACAGGGGGAAATAAGGCAAAAGGAAAAAAATAAACTGTGTTTTATTTGGGGAAAATTTTAATAAAACGGGGTAATTTAAAAGAAAGTACATAAATCACCGCAATCGAAGTGAATACGATTTGTTTTCAATTGGTACGCAACTATTCTCTTCTCAGGACATTAAGTTTAGTGTTTAAATGATTATAAGTAAGATGTTTAATAGTATTTTGCTTTTATGGTAAAAATAATAAAGTATAAATGTACAAATAAAACATTAAGCCTAATTGAATTTTTAAAGAATATATTAATCTGACAATCAAAGCATGGCGATTTATGTACTTTCTTTTAAATTATCCCATTGTTTAATTATTACTTAAAGATTATTAATCAAGCTTCCTGTTTATTTATTTTAATTACATATTTATCCCCTTGTAGTTATAAACCTGCAAAAAAATTTTAATTAAAATTTTTTTGGGATTCTTCGCAACCTTTCCTATTAAATAATGTCAGCTTTTTGAAAGTTATTAAAAAAGAATGCCCTTGTAAATAAATACAAGGGCATAACTATTACATCCTTAAATTCATTTTATAGTTTTACAAAACGAATTACAGTATTAATTTGGGTTCCGGATAATTTAATAATATAAACACCTGAAGGAATATCGTTTATATCAATTTTCCCAGTTGTACTTGTTGCAATATTATCTTTAATCAATTTTCCAGTTAAGTTGAAAATAAATATTGAGGTATTTTCAGGCAGATTATCTATGTAGATATAATCTCTGGCAGGATTTGGATATAATACCGGCTTAGTGTCAGAAATTGTCAAAACACCAGTATTTACCTCAATTGTAAATATTGCCGGTACAAATGTAATATCATAATCAGGTCCGGCAGACAAGGTACCTAATTCAATATTATATTTACCAACTGTATCTCCTGGCTGACGGGTAAGTGAACCTGTAAATTCATCGCTGCCCACAAGATTTCCGGCAGTAATTGAATAAGTCAGTGCAGGATCATTTATTCCTTTCATTTTTGATACAGCGTTAGCTGTGATGGTAATCGGCCTTTGTGTTATATTAGCTGACAATACAGGTTGTATTAACGTGTAGTTTCCAGCTGACGAGCCTGATAATAAAATATCAGAAGTTACAACTATACCTGTTCCAACATTCAGAGAGGCAAACGAACCGGTTGACGACGGCGGAACTGTTACAACATCAGAACCAATAACACCTGTTAGTGTTCCATCATGAATTGTGTCGGTTGATGTACCATCATACACCTTGTTTTCTGCTGTTGCTCCAGTTACTGTCAAACTCAAAGGAGTAATATCCGCTGAAAGTGCTGGTTGTGTCAATGAGTAATTTCCAGCTGCAGCACCTGTCAGGTTCATATTTGAAGTTACAGTTATTTTTGTCCCGGCATTTGAGGAGGCAAAGGTCCCTAATGTATCAGCGGTAAGTTTTACATCGTCAGAACCAACAATACCTGACAATGTACTACCGGTAATTGTGTCTGTGGTTGTGCCATCATACACTTTATTTTCGGCCTTTGCAACAATTGACAAAGGTAATGGCGTAATATCAGCAGATAGTGAAGGTTGTGCCAGGGTATAATTGCCTGCCTGTGCACCTGCTAATATTATGTCAGAAGTAACTGTAATACCTGTTCCAACATTTACATTTGCAAAAGTACCTAAAGAAGAATCAGGAAGGTTTACAATATCAGGGTCTATAACACCAACCAATGTACCACCCCAAATAGTGTCAGTTGCTGTGCCATCATATACCTTGTTGGTGGCAAAAGCACCGGTAACCGTAATATTAAGCGGTGTGATATCAGCGGATAAGGCTGGCTGGCTGATTGAATAGTTACCTGCATCAGGTCCGGATAATCCCATGCGTACGATAACCTGTATATTTTTCCCAGCATTGGGAGATTCAAATGACCCTAAGGTGTCTCCTGTAAGTGTTACAATATCACCTTCCAATATGCCTGTTAATGTGGCTCCCTTTAATGTATCAATTGAATTTCCATCATATACCTTGTTCGAGGCAACAGCGCCTGATACAGTAACAGGAAGAGGGTCTATGTTTGCGAATAACAAAGGTTGGCCAGCCAAAACATAATTGCCTGCAGCAGGACCTGCCAAATTAATGTTTGTAGTTACAGTAAGATTTGTTCCCGCATCAGGACCCGGGAAAGTGCCTACAGTGTCACCAGTCAGGGTAACGTCGTCGTCCCCAACTATTCCTGAAAGCACAACTCCGTAAATAGTGGTAGTATCGGTACCATCATATGTTTTACTGTTTGCCGTAGCACTACTTATAGTTAATGCTAATGGTGTAATATTTGCATTTATGGTTGGTTGAACAGGTAAAGAATAGTTTTCTGCATTAAGCCCTGATAACCACATATCTGTTGTTACAAGTATGTTTGTTCCAACTGTCGACTGAGTAAATGTTCCAATTGTATCGCCATTCAATATTACTATATCATCATTTAAAACACCAGTTAAAGTTGCACCGGTAATTGTGTCAATAACATTACCGTTATAGACTTTATTTTTGGCTGTTGTCCCTGAAACAGTTAAAGCCAGCGGAGTAATATCTGCTGAAAGTACCGGTTGGGTTAAGGTATAGTTGCCTGCCGCTGCACCTGTTAAGGTCATGGCAGAAGTTATACCTATTCCTGTACCAACATTTGCAGAGGCGAATGTACCTGAAGTAGCCGTTGCCAGGGTTACTGCGTCTGAACCTACAACACCAGCTAATGTTCCTCCGGTTATTGTAGCTGCGGTAGTTCCGTTATAAACTTTATTGACTCCGGATGCGCCGGTAACTGTAAGTGTTTTAGCTGTTATATTTGCTGTTAATGCAGGTTGGGCAACTGTATAATTACCGGCATTTGCTCCTGTTAAAGTCATTGTAGAAGTAACAGTTTTGCCTGTACCTACCGCAGATGAAGAGAATGTTCCAGAGGTAGCTGTGGCTAAAGATACTACATCGGAGTTTATAATTCCAACCAAAGTGCCACCCGAAATGGTTGCAGTTGTTGTTCCATCGTAAACTTTATTGCTCGCGGTAGCACCTGTAACGGTAAGTGTTATCGGGTTAATTACAAGACTTTGAGGAGTTGGGTTTGCAGCGGCATATGTACCACCACCTGCCTGATTGGCAATAATATTTACTGTACCAGCTTTTAATATTGTAACTGTGGTACCGTTAGTACCTGTACAGGTAGCAATAGTAGGATCTGAGCTGGTAAATACAACAGGGTTGCCTGATGCTCCACCAGTTGCGCTAACTGTAAATGGAGTATTGCCATATGTTTTTGCAGGAAGAGCATTAAATGTTATAATTTGAGGACTTGCATAAGTTATTGTAACTAAACCATTACCATAATTATAACCTCCAATATTTGTCTGGCTGGTACCGGAATTGTATGAACCACCACCACCACCAGTGCCAGGATTACAACCACTGGTGCCTCCACCGCCACTGTAACCTCCACCGGCTCCTGCAGCAGCATAGCCGGCACCACCACCACCTCCAAATCCTCCTGGAGAACTAACCCATGTAAAACATGCGGCAGTTGGAGAAGATGCACCTCCGGCTCCTCCATTAAGGAAAGACTTGCCTAATCCGGCGACTGAATTACTTCCATCACTCGCCGAATATACTCCGTCTCCATAAAAACCACCACCTCCGGGAGTCAATCTTCCAGGATTTCCTCCATATCCACCTGTTCCTCCGGTACCTGATTCTGTAGTACGATCAGGATCATATCCGCCATTTCCGGAAGTAGTAGCAGGAGCATCAGCAGTTGCCTGACTATAATCAGAACTATAACCTGCACCGCCGCCGCCGCCTGCAACTATTAACGGAGTATTTGATGAAGTGGCAACAAAACTTCCTCCACCACCTGATGGAGCCGAACTTGCAGTTCCAGCCTGACCAACTAATATTTTTAATACGTCACCAGGTGTAACTGTAAATGTACCTTGCATATTTGCTCCGCGTCCACCATTGTTTGCGTATGCAGTATTATTACCTCCTGAAGCTCCCATTGCATTAATCGTTACCGAATATATACCGGAAGGTACTGTCCAGTTTACTATTGAGCCCGAGTAATTAAATGTTGCAGTTATTTGAGCCTTAACCATCAACATACTAAATAAAATTGCAAAAAGCAGTAGTAATTTTCGTTTCATAATTTTAAAGTTTAAGTTTAATGATTTGTTAATTTAATTCACTA
>CAVYAE010000042.1:0-19256 GCA_963766305.1 uncultured Bacteroidota bacterium | reverse complement strand
ATATTTTATTATTATCCCCGCCGGTTATTATTTCAATTTCTGAGATTGATGCCGCGTTAAATATACTGGATGAAGCCTTTAATGAATTTCTTGTTTAAATTATTTGGTAAGATGAACTAACATAGAAATATGTTAATTAACAATTAAACAGGTCAACAAATAAACGAATCATCTAAATAAAATGACTGACAAATTATTATTTACTCCCGGGCCATTAACTACAAGTATAACTGTAAAAGAGGCAATGTTACACGATTATGGATCACGTGATTTTCATTTTATTGATACAGTAAAATTTATCAGGGAGCAACTTCTTAAACTGGCACGTGTGACAAAAGAAATGGGTTATGAAACTATTATCATCCAGGGTTCAGGGACATATGGCATTGAGGCAGTTTTTTCTTCTGCCATAAATAAGGACGGACAACTGCTTAACATAGTTAATGGTGCTTATGGAACCCGTATTGGCAGAATTACTTCTGTTCATAATATCAATACCTTAACTCTTGGTTTTGAAGAAAACAGCCTTCCTGATCTGAATGCTATCGAAAATGCCCTGAATAATAACACAGGTATAACTCATGTTTCAGTGGTTCATTGTGAAACAACAACCGGCATTATTAATCCAATATACGATATCGGACAACTTTGCAAGAAATTTGGTAAAACATTTATTGTAGATGCCATGAGTAGTTTTGGTGCTGTTGATATTGATGTATCAGCATGTGGTATAGATTTTCTTATATCGTCTTCAAACAAGTGCATTGAAGGTGTACCCGGATTTTCTTTTGTCATTGCCAATAAGCTAAAACTTACAGAATGTGAAGGAAATGCAAGGAGTCTGGTTATGGATATTTATGCCCAATGGAAAGGTCTGGAATCGGACGGTCAATTCAGGTTCACACCACCTACTCATGCAATTATGGCTTTTAAACAAGCTTTAAACGAGCTTGTAAACGAAGGAGGAGTCATAAGCCGTGGCAACCGCTACAGGGAAAATTATGAAACTCTTGTTACTGGTATGGAAAAACTTGGTTTTCAAGAATACCTGCCAAGAGAAGTACAGGGTTATATTATAACTTCATTCTTATACCCTGAAAATATAAACTTTAATTTTAACGAGTTTTACAGCAGGCTAAGCGATATGGGGATGGTAATTTACCCTGGTAAACTAAGCAAAGCCGATTGCTTCAGAATCGGAAATATAGGAAGAATCCACAAACAGGATATCATGGATCTATTGGAATGTATATCAAAGGTTAAAACGGAAATGGAATTTTAGCACCAGGAAGTTATATTTCGGTATTTAACTCCTGTTCAATTGAATTGTCATTAAAGTGTCAACATTTACAGCACGACTCCTGATAAGCTTTATACAACTTAACTTCCCTGGTTAAATTTTTTGCTGATACGAAGTTATAAACGTTATCGGAATGTATTAGACAAACTTTATTTTTTTCTATGACTAAATCAATATTCCAGTTTTTATCCAAACTATATATATAATTGGCTAAAAGAAATGCTTTTTCAATGCCGTCTCCCCTTTGGAAATTCCAAACTTCATCAGGCATAGCCAACCGTGTGGAATCATATATGGATTCGCCGGCAAATCGATTAATTAACTGATATGCGGATTTTACCGAATGACCTTTCAAACCCGACAGTGAAACCGGATTTCTTTCCAAAGCAGCCTTAATAAAAGGCTGCCAATCAATTTTACTCATATCTCTGTATGTATACAAAGCCAGTTGCAACATTTCATTTGTCAATGCATTTTCATAAATGTATTCTAAAATTTCATCCCTGTTTTGTTTGGTTCCTATTTTAATTTCTTCACTATCTAAAAATTGTTTATCAACAGAAGGTAATCCGGGTTCAGTTGTAATAAACCTGAACAAATCGTTGATACATTCACTGAAGACATTTAAATCAGTAAGGCCTGACTGTTTAGCCAGTTCACTAATAATATTATAAAACTCATTATCAGGTAATGATTTGTTTTTTTGAAAAACAGATTCCAAATCATGAATAAATATTCGCTTTTTATAAGGAACTGTTGAGAATTCTTCAAAAGGAATATCCGATAAAAATGCTTTAGCATTCTGATCTGAATAACTTCGCTGAAATTTAAGTTCAAACGCAAAAATTTTCTCCATTTCAATATAATATTCATTCCCGTTTAAAGTATGGCTGGTTTGAAAAAATAATTGGAACTTCTTGTTTGAACGTAGATAATTAATACAAATCAGATATGAAAGTTCTGTTTTCAGATATCTCTTCAGTTTATCAGTAAAATTTGAATAGGTAACCGGATTAATAGTAGCCTTCCTGAATATATAATGTATATATCCTGATATGTGTGAAACTATTGTCACTTTTTCATTTTCCAGTGCCCTTCTTCCTTTTTCAGATATCTGAGTGCCATTAAACCACATATTTTTGGTTAAAATTCGCCGGTTATTTGTAATTATGCCATCATCAATATCAATAAAATTTTGAGAATGTAAAGGAGTAGCAATCAGAAAGATATTTTCAAGAGGAATTTTACCTACAATAAAAAGTGCGGCAGCATATAATGCCGATAATGATACACACTCCCCGGCTCCTGATGTAAAGCCCGGTTTAAACCTGAAAGCCGTCATCGCTTCAACCGTTTCAGTTTTCCAGTATGGAATTATGTTTGTGGTATATTTATCGAGCCCAAAATGACGCCGTATATCTATATCATAATAATATTTATCGCCTTCATAACCAAAAAGAGCATTAGACTGTCTTAAAACATTTATGTCCACAAAATCTCTAAACCTGTCTATTTCAACTTCTTTATCAGTCAACCCCCATGTTTCCAAATCAAGATTGAAAATATAGTGGTCAATTATATATTGCTTTATTCTATTAACCTTATAAATAAATGATTTTGAATTTATATTTGCGAACCACGGATCATCAAGCCATGACCATATTACAGGACTCATTATATTTGCAATAACCAGTGGATAGAATAATTCCGGGAAAACAAAAATCTCCATATCGGAAAGGGTAAAGGCAGATGAATATTTTTCCAACAAACGTTCATCAGAAAAATCAGGTACTTTTTGCATCATTAAATATTCGTTTATTTAACTACAATTATAAAACAACAATGTTTTAATGAATCATGAACATTATTGATATTAAGTTAATCATTTATTTTAAACTAACTTATTGCTAATATTATTTTAATTTGAATTATTTATTATTATATCATATTTGTTTATCAATGTTTTAAATTAAATGTTTATATCAGATGATAAATATCTGTCTAAATTCCTTCAAGGCTATTTCAAAAGAATACGAAAAATCGGATAACCCATATATTATTTCTGTTGCCGGTGGAACGGCAACGTGTAAGTCTACAATTATAGTGCCAAAGATAGTATCTGATTCAGAGTGTGATGACGTGGAAATAATTTCGAAGGACAATTTTCAGCAGGGACGGGACGGTCAAAAACAAATTATTACAGAGTATGGCCACGATACCCCCGAGTACTTTGAAGTCGATCAATGCTATTATGCCTTGTCGGTTTTAAAAAACAAAAATTTTACAAATATACCAATATATAATTACAATAAAGGTATTCTTACTAAAGGAGAAAGAATGATCAAACCAAAAAAATTAATAGTTTTTGATTTGCAAAAACAATAATAAAAATATCATTTTCATTTCAAAACTTAATTGAAAAATTTGAATTTAAACCATATGAAAGTGAAAGTAAAAATGAAAATGAAATTTATTCCTATAAATTATCAGACAAGGAATATTTTAAGGTAAAAAACATTAATAATGAATTTAGGTTAAATTATATTTTTAACAATAATAAATATTTGGACTTTAATATATCTCAGGAAACATTTAAAGAGATGCACGTACTTGATTTTCATAGCCTGTGAAAAGGAACTATCGCCACTGGTTAAATAAAAAATAAATTTAAAATTGTATGATAGAAATTACAGACCCGGCCTTTAACTATGAAATGAATGGAGATGTTTATTCATATTACAGGAAGGCTGATCCAGGAATTGCAAAATATATAAATGAAGCTTTAGGTTCAGCGAAAACAGTTCTGAATGTGGGTGCGGGTGCCGGCTCTTACGAGCCGGCAGACAAATATGTAATTTCTGTTGAACCTTCATCTGTGATGCGTTCACAACGACTAAGCGACAAAGTGCCTGGGTTAATTGCCAAAGCTGACAATTTGCCATTTGATGACAAGACTTTCGATGCATCCATGGCTCTGGTTACCGTTCACCACTGGCCGGATATGGAAAAAGGCCTTCTTGAAATGCGACGTGTGACACGTAATAAGGTAATTATAATGACATTTGATCCCAGATGTCTTTATCAGTTCTGGAACTATAACTACTTCCCCGAATTAATTGAAATTGAAAGAAAACGGTATCCGGAAATCAATTTCCTGACGGAGGTACTAGGCGGATCAATTGAAATTATAAAAATACCCATTCCTTTTGACTGTACGGATGGTTTCCAGGAAGCTTTCTACGGGCGGCCGGAAGCATTTCTAAATAAAAATGTAAGAAAAGCACAATCAGCCTGGGGATTTTTACCTGAGGAAACTGAAAATAAATATGTAAAAGCCTTATCTGATGACCTGTCGTCAGGTGAATGGGATAAAAAATACGGTTATTTGCGAAATCAGCCCTTCTTTACATGCGCTCTAAGACTTGTTATATCAAAGCAAAGTGGTTAATTAATTGTTAGTTAAATTTTAATATTTTTTTAAATACTTTAAAATAAAAATGTTAATTTTAAATTCATAATTCATGATTGAAAAACAGGTTTTTGGGAATTAAATATTATAATTTATAAATGAATTATCAGGATAAAAACAAAGAAGATCTGATAAATGAGTTAATAAAAATTAAAAGGGAATATGACTCATTAAAAGAATTATACGTTAAGGACATTAATAAATATAAAGGAATAGAACAGGAATTAAACGCCTCTAATCAGGAATTACAAACTTTAAACCATGTTATTTCAGAAAGCATTAAACATTTTAATATTAATACCTTACTTCAGTTCACCCTTGATGAAGCAATAAAAATCTGTGGTCTTGAAAGTGGAACTGTTTGTACAGTATCGCTCAGGAATAATCTCGAACTGGTTGTTGAAAGAAATATTTCAAACGCCTCCAAATACGAGTTAATGAATCAAAAAATTAAGGTAGGTGATTGTTTATGCGGGGAATGTGCATTAACACAAAAACCCCTGATTTTGAAGAACAGGGCAGAAGTCCTCAGATATGCATCAAGAGAGGTACAAAGAGGAGAAAATATACAGTTTCATGCTTCATATCCGATAGTTTCTAAGGACATGACGGTTGGCGTACTTTGCTTGTTCACATACACTGACAAAAAACCAAATGAAAGGACTTTAAAATTAATTGAAACTTTAACAGCTCATATTTCGTTAATTATTGAAAATGTAAATCTTTATCAAAATATTAAAAACCAGGTTATTGACCTGGATCGTGAAATAACAAAACGTAAAAAAGCAGAACTTTTATTAAAAAGAAGAAATAAAGAAATTGAAATTCAGAATTCAGCCTACCAGCAGATTAATGAAGAACTTACACTTATAAACCTCGAACTGGCCAAATCAAAGGAAAGAGCTGAAGAAAGTGACAGACTTAAAACTTCTTTTCTTCAGAATATGAGTCACGAAATACGTACGCCGATGAATGCCATAAAAGGCTTCAGTACGTTGCTTGCCAATTGTTATGACGATAAGGCCAAACTTGAAAAATACACTGAAATAATACGTCAAAGCAGTAATGATTTATTGGATATTATAAATGATATATTGGATATTTCAAAAATAGAGTCCGGACATATTTCAGTAACGTTAGAAGAATGCGATCTTATTCTTTTGTTTGAGGAACTTACCTCAATATTTACAGAGTACAAGAAAAGACTTGGAAAAGAAAATATTGAATTGTCTTTAAGTGCTGATTGCTATATTAAAGACAAGGTAATTTTAACTGATAAGGGCAAATTAAAACAAATTTTTATAAATCTGATTAGTAACGCCATTAAATTTACTGAAAGTGGAAAAGTAAAAGGCGGGTGCAGGCCGGGTAATGAAAATCAACTATTATTCTATGTATCTGATACCGGAATAGGCATACCTTATGATTTGCAAAGTAAAATTTTTGATCGTTTTTACCAGATATATAATAAAACTTCTAAATATGTTGCAGGCACTGGTCTGGGTCTTTCCATAGTCAGAGGATTGGTAAATATTCTTGGAGGTGAACTGAGTCTTAACTCGGAGCCAGGCAAGGGCAGCGAATTTTCTTTTACAATTGCCTACGACAGATCAGAAAAATTAAATAGATTACCTGAAGACGCTATTACAACTGATGATGAAGCAGGCTTTATGAATAAAACAATATTAATTGTTGAAGATGATAAAAATAGTGCAGAATTTCTCCGTGAAATTCTCTCGGGTAAAAATATTAAAATAATGATGGCTGGCAATGGAGCCCAGGCTATAGATATAGCATTAAAATATAATATAGATATTGTTTTATTGGATATACGCCTTCCGGATATCAATGGATACGAAGTGACGAGGCAGCTCAGGGGGCTTAATCCCAACATGGTTATCATAGCCCAAACAGCCTTTGCCTCACATGAAGAAATGCAAAATACTATAAAAGCCGGTTGCAACGCATATATAAGCAAGCCTATAGACAAAAAGGAATTATTTTCATTAATTAACAAATTCTCAACTGAAACCTATCTCACATAATTACAAAATCAAAAATCTTAAATCTAAAACCAAAATCAAAAATCTAAAATCTTAAATCTAAAACCAAAAATCTAAAACTCATTTAAAATCTAAAACCCGCCTTTTTCCAAATCCGATTTTTTCCTGTTTTCCGATTTGTAATTATTAAAATTATAAGTTATTCCTAAAACAGCATAAGGTATTCTCCAATTTGAATATTTTGCATAATAATTACTATAGTCTATAATATCACCAAACAACCTGTTTGTGTTAAATACATCATTTACTGTCAGGTTAATTTTTAATTTCCTGTTAAATATCTCCTGTTGCACAGACACATTTGCAAAATAATCAGGTAAGTCCTCTCCCTGTGGTACTTTCATTAAACCATTATACATGCCAAAAATCTGAACGCTTGTTGAAGATGTTATTTTTAAACCTATTGTCGCATTCGCATTCCACGAAAGGTTGCTGCTTGACAAAGTGTCATTGGCAGAATTTAAATTTATACCATAAGTAGTTAAATACTTTAAATTATATATTCCATAATAAGAATTATAGAAAATACTAGAATTTATATTAATATCCAAAACGTTCCAAAGTATTTTGGATATATGAAGTTCTAAACCATTCATTGTTTGCTGATGTACATTTATAAAAGCATAAAGAAAGTTATACCCGTTTTCCTGGATATTTAACATCCATATTTTATTGGAAATAACTCTGCCAAATGCATTAATAGAAATCTGCCAGTTATTAAACTTTTTTTCCATACCAGCCTCGTAATAATTGTTTAACTCCGGATTTAAGCCAGGATTACCTATTGTTTTGGTATATTCGTCATTTAACTGGACAAATGGAACCAGTAACCATGGGTCGGGCCTGTTGATTCTTCTGCTGTAGGCTATAAATAACCTACTATTTGAAGATAATTTATATGATACTGATAATGATGGGAACAACTGAAGACTTTTAACTAAAATATCGGGATTATCCGAGTTTAATGTAATATCCCTGTTATTATCCTCCGCCCTTAATCCAGCCTGGTAATCAAGTTTATCTGATTTCCCCTTTAAATTTACATAAGCTGAGAAAATATAATTCCTGTCTGTCATTATATCCTGAAAAGGATTATAGTTTAACCAAATATTAGTAATAGTATCAAAATACTGGTTATAATATTTTTCCTTTTCATATGACATATTGGCCAATAAACCAGCTTCCAAAGCAATATTTTCATATATGGGATTTGTATAATCTGATTGTATTCTTAATACTTTATCATATCCATGCTGCCCTGAAATAACCTTATCAGGACTTCCGGTCGATATTTGCTCATTATTGGCAAGCCAGGAATCCGTTTCATAACTAGTCTGGTCGTATCCGTAAGAATAAAAAATTAAATTTTCAAGTTTATGATTTGGCTTATCAAAAATAAAATTTAATGTGTAATTGATGTCAGAATAATGCCAGATTACATCTGACGCAAAATACGTATTTGAATAGTTATTAATGTTTTCCGGCACTGTCCAGGTATTTTGGTAACCATTTTTACGTTTTCCAAAAAACCAATAACCCGTTTCAGCCTCAATCTCTGTGGAAAACTTAGGTAACTTTATTCCTATGGCTGCCTTAGCCAGATCGTCATTCAATATTAGTTTACGATTAAAAGCATCCTGGTAAAAGCTGTCTATTATAGGATTATATATAATCCTGTAACGGCTTGACCGAACCAGGTAAGTAAAATTATCAAGTTTTAACTGTGCGGAATAATTAAATAATCCATGATGATAATTCAAATTTGTTTCAGCCTTGAATTTATCATTCAAACCGGTAGAAATATTGGCCAAACCATCCAAACCTTCTATCCTGCCTTTTTTGGTTATTATATTAATTATTCCGCCAATGCCTTGTGAATCATATTTTGAAGATGGGTTTGTTATAATTTCAATTTTATCAATCTGAGATGCCGATATAGAGTTTAACGCATCGCTGCCTTTAAGAGCCGACTGCTTTCCATCAATCAAAACAGTAATATCGGACCGTCCGTTGATGCTGACTGTATTATCTGACGCAACTGTCACGGCAGGTGATTTTTGAAGTATATCTACGGCGCTGCCGGTAGCCGCATCCAGATCTTTTTGCACATCTATGACTTTTTTATCTGCCTGTTGTGTTACAGTTAACCTGTTGCCTGTAATTTCTACTTCTTTTATGTGTTTGGAGGATTGGCCCAGTCTTAAGGTATCTATTGTAATATTTTGAATATTTTTGTCCGGGTCAATTTCTCCTGAATAGGCTGTTATATATCCAATTAATTGTACTTTAACAATATATTTACCGTAAAGGATATTATCAATCTCATACTTTCCGTTCTGATTGGTATTAATTCCAGTTATTATTAGTGAATCGGGCAATTTTAACAAAATTACATTTGCAAATTCAAGTGGTTTGTCATTTATATCCGTAACCACACCAAGTATAGTATATCTGTTCTGAGAATTGTTAGTTATTATGTGACCTTTAAGGAATTGTAAATTTAAAAACATTAAAAATATTACAATTACTGCTTTAACGGGTATATTATACTTAAACATCCGGTTTTGGATTTGAAATTAGGGATTTATATAACAAATTAATTTTTGATATTATTATTTATTTGTAAAATTTGTGTAAGGCATTTCTTTCGCTATTCTCCTGATAGGATTATAAATTGAATCCACCGCTGCTGCATATATTATTTTATTCTGAATTTCTTTTGGATAAAATATTGCTATGGCACTAACAACCTTCTTCCACAGATCAGGTTCCTGTGACGGAAAATCCAGGTATGCCTTTTTTACTTTCATTTTAAAATCTTCAGGCAAATCTTCTCTTATTGCGAGAGGTGCAGAAGGGTATGTTACAGATTTCCATATTATAACATAATCGTTATTGGATAATTTTCCTTTTTTAACCATATAGGCAGGGATATACATTCCAGTGCAGGCAATATCAGCCTTGTGAGCTTTAATACTTAAAATTGCTTCGGCGTGACCCTGTGAAAAAACAACCTGTTTAAATGATTTTTCAGGCTCGAGTCCTATGGAATTTAAATAATCCCTTGGGTAAAGATGTCCACTGGTAGAAGCAGGGTCAGCAAAAACTATTGTAAGTTCGTGTGATCGCCTTTTAACATCGTCCATAGAAGTAATACCCGATCCGGGATAAGTAATCATTATACTGTTTGTAGGCAAAGCTGAGCCGTCTTTGCTGGCAAACATAACCATAGCCTCTGCACCTGCCTTTTCATGGGCAATTATATAAGATAATTCACCAAAATATGCAATGTCGACCTTTTTCGCTTTCATTGCTTCAATTACTGTAGCATAATCGGAAGCGGTAAATATATCTACTGACTTTACATGCAAGGTCTTTTTTAGGTAATCTCCCATTGGAGTAATGAGTTTCTTCCAAAATGATGCTTCTGAAGAATAAGGAATTCCTATTACAATTTTTTCGGGGTAATAGTCAGTAGAATTTTTTGTAGTGCATGATATGATAAAAAAAATCAAAATTACAGGTAAATATATTTTCATGTCAGTTTAATTTTTTAGTTAAACTTGCCGGTATGACAGGTATTTTTTGGAGATTGTGAATGTCTTGTTAAATAAGGTTTTCTTAAACATAAATCTCCTCCCCTATACCCCTCTTGATTAAAGAGGGGTTAAAACATAAAGGAGGGTTTAATTAAGGTAAAATCAATTTCACAGTGGATTTACCTGTCTCGATAAAATAAATAACTAACCTATGCAATATTCAATAAATTGTATTAGTAATTAATAAAGATTACAATAGGAATTGGTTAAAGTGATTGAATATTGACAATGACATAATCTGTTTTATTTGTATTTTCGATTCCCCATGATAAATTATTTATTTAAATGGTATCTTGGGAAATTGATTACTAAAAGACTCCGGCTTAAAATACCTTCTTAAGATTAAAGAATTAACGTATTCTTTATTTTAAGAAAACTTTTATTTTACATGTATTGATGTTATTTGCAGAGATGTTCAAACTCAATAAATTTTTTAAATCCATGATAAAGATTAATGCCATTTTGTTTTTAACATTGACAGCATTCACTGACCTAAACAGTCAACAGTTAAAATCCCCGAAACTTGTAGTAGGAATAGTAGTTGACCAAATGAGGGAGGAATACCTTTACAGATTTTATAACCAGTATAGTGAAAAAGGATTTAAAAGGTTAATGAATGAAGGTTTTAATTGCAGAAATCTTCATTATAATTATATCCCCACAGTCACAGGACCAGGACATACAAGTATATACGCAGGAACAACGCCAAGTATACATGGAATTATTTCAAATGACTGGTATTGCAGAAAGTTAAAACATTCGGTTTATTGTGTTGACGATTCCACTGAAAGTATTGTTGGCATTGAAAGTACCAAAACCGGAGCTTCTCCCAGGAATCTTATCCCTACAAACATAGCTGATGAACTAAAAATTTGTACAAACCAAAACTCCAAAGTAATAGGTATATCCTTAAAAGACAGGGCAGCTGTTCTACCGGCCGGTCATATGGCGAATGCGGCTTATTGGCTCGATCTTCATACCGGTAAATTTATTACCAGTACATATTATATGCAAAAACTGCCTGACTGGGTAAATACTTTTAACAATTCAAAAGCTTATAAATACATCACTTCTGTCTGGACGCCATTACTGCCTGAAAAGGATTATCCTCTTAGCCTGGCAGATGATAATCCATATGAAGGTGTATGGAAAGGTTTGCAAAAACCTGTATTTCCTTATAATCTGGTTGAACTGGCCCAAAACAATCCTCCATATTTTGATGTTTTTTATTCATCTCCTTTTGGGGATGACCTGTTAACCGATTTTTGCATTGAAGCTATAGAAAATGAAAATCTTGGCAAAGGCTCCTACCCCGATCTTTTAGCTATCAGTTTTTCCAGCCCGGATGCCATAGGACACAGGTTTGGTCCGCTGTCAAAAGAAATAAATGATACCTATCTCAGACTGGATGCGGATATTGCCCGTTTGCTCGACGTTCTGGACAAAACTGCCGGACCAGGTAATTATATTGTTTTCCTTACTGCCGATCATGGAGTGGCCGAAGTACCCCAATACCTTATCGACCATAATGTACCTGCAGGATATATAGATAATAAAGAATTATTTAAACAAACCTCAGAGTTTCTGAAAGCCAGGTTAGGAAGCGAAGAAAATTTGATTGAAGGATTTTCAGAAAATCAGTTTTACCTTAATAAAGAACTATTGAATGAAAAAGGATTGAGCCTAAACTATGTTGAAAATCTGCTTGCATCATATTTAAGAGACAAAAATGGGATAGCCAGGGTATTCACCGGGGAACAGCTTTATTATCAGGAATACACCTACAATATCCCTGCTGAAGTTCAAAATGGATTTTATTATAAACGCAGCGGTGATGTAGTATTTATTACGGAACCAGGATGGACAGATACAAATGCAAAAACAGGAACAACACATAGTAGTGGTTATGCATATGATACTCATGTACCGATGCTTTGGTACGGTTTTGGCATTGCCAGGGGTGAAAGTTTTGTTAGGCATAATATTACAGATATAGCTCCTACTCTTTCTGCTTTGTTAAATATTAAACTTCCGGGGGCTTGCACTGGAAATCCGATTATTGAAGTATTGAAGAAATAGGTTTGGACATATAAATTGAACATCAAATAATTTTTACCTTTACCAGGTAAATGACTGGGAAAGGGCTGAAGTACATATGAAATTAGCTTTAAAGTATACACCGGCATACTCAGCTCCATATTTACATATGTCTTATATTTTATTTGAACAAGGAAGGTTTAATGAATTAACTGAATTACTTGACAAAGTTTTAAATGTCGGAGGTATTGAAAAATTTGTCATTTATAACCATTATGGAAAAATGTTTGAAGTGGCAGGAGAATTTCGCAAGGCAATAAAATATTACAAAACAGCTATACAATGGGCATTTTCTGAAATGGAATTAAACGCTGTCAAAACAAATATTAAAAGATGCCGTATTAAACGGTGGGTAATGTTATTATAAGAATAAGCAGTAAGGAATATTTGTGAATAGCTGTAAGCAGACGGCCAAAATTACACCATTATTGACTTTATTTTAAATCATTTGCCCTGAATATACTTTGCTTTATTACATTCCATGTTGAAGTATCTGTATCAAAAACAGTATTTAGTCCCTGCTCTTCATAAGGTGGTTCTCCAACAAAGTCATCGCCTTTTTTCCAGTACTTCTGACCGGGAATTGGCCTTCCGATACCACCAAAACCCCAGAAATTGCAACCTGCCAGAGAGGTTTTAGTTTTAAAACCATAGATGCATTGGTCAAACATGTACTTATAATAGGTATCCCTTAAATGTGTTGACTGAAAGGGACTGAAGGATTGGCCGTCACGGGGCAGGCCAAATTCTTCTATGACCATAGGTTTATGTATTTTGTAGGCGAGAGTTGCGTGCCTGTCAATATAAGCTGCTGTATTTTTTAAAATATCAGGGAAAGAGGCAGCAATTAAGGTATCTTTAAACCAGCTCCAGTTTTTTGGCCATATATGAATAGTCATATAATCTATATTAACATCATTATTAATATTTTCCACTACTGAAATATCATTTTCTGACCCCATTTCACCTTCATTGCCTGTTGTAACCATATGGTTTTTATCTATCGATTTAATAAAGGCTGCTGTATTATGTATCCATGCTTCAAATGCAGGGATGCTTGCTTTCTGCAAGGGACGGGGTTCATTAGCCAGTTCCCAGGCCATTACTGCAGGATCATCCTTATATTTGACTTTTGTATAGGTGTTTGTTCTGTTTAATATAACGGAGATATAGTTATCAAGGGCATCCGTACAAGGCTTGCAACTATAAAATTTTGATCCGTAAACCTGGAATTTCTCCCACGTTGACCCTTCCTGCCATGGCAAAGGCTGCTTTCCGTATCCATTCCACTGCAGGTACTGTCCAAAGCCTCCACTCCATTCCCAGGTATTGGAAAAGTACAAAACCGCTTTCATATTTCTTTTACCCAACTGATCCAGGAAATAATCCAAGCCTGACAAAATGCTATCGTTAAATTCTCCCTGGCGGGGCTGGGCAGCAAATGGTATAGAATATTTTTCAACCGGAAGTCCTTCTACTCCAACCAATACCCTTAAATTATTAATTCCTTCCGATTCAAGGAAGTTAAGTTCTTTTTGAAGTCTGGCCTTACCATCCTTATTTTTAATGTCGGCAAGAAGACCACCATACCAATAATTTGAACCAATATAATAATAAGGTTTACCATTAATTTCGAAATGGCCTTCATTTACTTTCACAAACATATCCTGTGCCTGTGTAATGCTTAAGTTTATATAACTAAAAAACAAAACTAACAATAGGGTTATTCAAATAAGTAATCATATAAAAATTTAAATCTGGAATAGATAAAAAATAGAAAATAAATAATTAAAAATTAATGGGTCCGATTATATTGGAAGGTTTTGAAACACCTGCAGCATTTTTAGCAGAAACCCTGTAATAATAATTTACACCTTTAACTGCAGTTTTATCTGCATAAGGAACATAAGGTATTGCATCTTCCGAAGCGTCAGGATCAATTACAGACCATGAACCCTTAACATCGGAGGTTCTTTCCAGTGAATATGATGTTGCACCTGCCGAGCCTCTCCATCTTAATTCACCAGGTTTACTTTCAGGAATTAGAAATGGTGATTCCGGAGCTTGTAATTTTGGAATTTCCAAATTCCTTATTTTATAAGCAAAATCCCTTATCAATTTCATTTTATTGGCTTCATTGTTTGCTGAAGAAGCAAATCCGGGCCAGCGGTAACAAGGATTAGCCGCATCCCTGGGATCATCATGATAATAAAATCCTCCGTCACAGGTGTGAAACCTCAATGACCACACCATAGCGCCGGCGGTACCATCAGATACCACTTCGTTTAACAGGTTTTCAAAAATATTAATATCAGGAGTGTTGAACTCACCCACATAAAATACTTTTTTGCCTTTGCTCATATTTCGTGCCTTTATACAATTGCCGACATAATCCCCTCCATAATAATGTTCAGTAACCAGGTCAGTATAAGGATCGGATAATTCATCAGGTGTCATATCGTGACTCGCTCCATCTGCCACCAGGTGGTTCTTGTCAATACTTTTAATGAAAGCTGCAATATCTGAAGTCCATTTATCAAATACAGCAAGATTTTTATTAGCATTTTCAGGGCGCAATTCGTTGCCGGTTTCCCAGGCCAGGATAGCGGGGTCATCCTTGTATTTAACCCCGGTATAAGTATTGGTTCGGTTGAGAACATAACCTATAAAGTTTTTAAAATCCTCAATTAATTTGGGGTCGGTACAAAAATCTTCCTGTTTTTTACCTTCCAGGGCGGCGAATTCTTTAGTGCCTCCCCACCACCACCAATTGTCTATAAACGGAACTATTAACCTTATTTTATATTCGTTCGCAAGTTTTAATACCAGGTCAAAATCACGGAAAAGGTCTTCATCATATTTACCCGGAGCATAAATATGTGACTGTAAATCATCGTTGTTTCTCCCTCCTTTTACTGAAAATACATAGGTTCGGGTAATGGTACCTCCCATTAAAACCAATGTCTTAAAAACATCGCGTATCTCAAACTCATCGGCCCTGTGCCATCCTTTTGCAAACAAACGGCTGTCTTCTTCCACATGGAGGTTAGGAGTATTAATGCCAATAAACCTGAATTCCATCTTGCCGTCCATGAGCTTATCACCATTGCGGGTAATAAATCCAAAACCTTTATTATGTTTCAAAGTATCATTAACTGCCATCAGGGAGTGGCAATTTATATACAATATTGTACAAATGACCAATATATTTAATCTTTTGGAAGTCAGTAATGTGCTTTTCATTTCTTAATGATTTATAAATGTTAATAATACTATAATCGCCAATATACGCTATTATTCATTAATCAAAGTGGTTTTTAATTAATTGAATTTATTATTCCAATTCCATTAAAAAACTATATCCATGTTTTTTAAAACCAAAATTTTCATAAAATTTGTGGGCCCGTTCCCGTTTCAGGTTACTCGACAAGCTAAGTTTATAACAATCGAGCGCCCTGCAAATACCTATTGCATGTTCCATCATTTTTGCACCTATACCATGCGACCTGTAATCCTTATGAACTACTACGTCTTCAACTATTCCGGATAACCTTCCCTTATGACCTAGATTATCCATAATCAGCAGCTCAAATGTACCGACAATTTTATTGTCTATGCATGCAACATATAATGAATAATCCGGATATGTATTAAACTTATTAAAAATAACTACTGCCTCGTCAACAGATAAGGTTTCTTCTTTATCAATATCTACATCGGCGTATAAGCTTACCACATCCCTGAGGTCTTCTTTAGAAGCCTTTCTTACAATTAAATTATCCATCAGATATTAAATTAGGCTAGTTGAGGCTTTTTAAATTCTTTAATGCCTCAGGAGAATGTTGATGTATTACCGCCAATTTATCACATAAATCCATATCATTGCAGTTGATACAGGTATTAAAACCCTTTTCAGCAACACAAACTCTTATTTCACAATTATAACAGTGTTCCAATTTTATTCCGTCTTCCCTGCAACCCAAACAATTTATATCTTCAGGCAAAATAAATGGAGAGTCAAACATTTTTTGCCATTTCACAACTGTAGATGCACGCAAATCATTATCGTCATTGATAGTAGCTATATATGCATCACAGCTGGAGCAATTTAAACCACAGCAAGATATAGGATTTTCCATAGTTTTTTAGGTTTTGAGGTTAATTAGGGTGATTAATATAACGAATTTAAAAATTATATATTTAATTTCAAATTTAAATCAGTAATCTGATCTTTATTATTAGTAATCAGAAATTAACCACAAGTCTTGAAAAGTACATCAGTATTATCCTGTATATTATATAGCCAACTAACATTGAGGCCATTATCCAGATTGCTGTCGCAGCAAGCATTATTTTAAGATAATCGGCGATAAATATATCTGTGTGCTTGATTATAAATTGAGGTAGTTGCCTTATTGGCAACAAACTTTTCAATTCAAGGTGAAAAATTAATTGACCTAACCGGATGAAAGGATAAAAAAGAATAAGCTGCAGTGGTGATACCATTATATGCACTGCAATAATTATAAATTGATTCAGCCTGAAAATAAATCCAAAACATACAGCTATGATGAATGTGAAACCAATTAACGGAGTTGCTCCTATGCAAATGGCTGCAGCAATTGCGAAGGACGTGGAACGTGGTTCTAATTTTTGGGAATACTCTGCAATAGATGTTATCTTAACTTTATAATAATTTATAATCCTGGCGATGAAATACATTAAGTGTAATAAATGTTTTTCAAAATTAATTAATCAATATTAAACGTATATTAGATAATTCATATGTATTTGTTAATTCACAAAAAGTTACTAACATTTTTATCAACAAGATAATCGTTTGATTTGTTATTTTAATATTCATGTTTAACACATTAAGAAAGAGAAAAAGTTAATAAATCGCGGCTGTAACTTTTGTAAAACCTGTAATAATTCCCGTGAAGAGACATTAGTTCATCATGATTACCCTGTTCAGCGACTATTCCGTTTTGAATAAAAAGTATACGGTCGCAGCCACGTATTGTAGAAAGCCTATGCGCAATTACTATTGAGGTACGTCCTTTAAGGATGGTCTTTATGCTGTTTCTCAATTTCTGTTCGGTAATTGCATCAATAGAAGAAGTTGCCTCATCCATAATTAATATCCTTGGTTTTTTTAATATAGCCCTGGCAAAGGCAATCATCTGTTTTTCGCCATTTGAAAGCTCATCTCCTTCATTACCGACTAAATGGTCTAATCGCGAAATCAGATTATCCGCTCCCACTATTGCAAGAGCATTGCAAATTTCATCAAACGGGGCATCAGGATTGGAAAAACGTATGTTATCCCTTATAGTTCCGGAAAAAATGTGGGGAACCTGTGAAATTATTCCTATCTGATTCAAATAATTATTTAAATCAATATTTCTGTAATCCATATCATCAATAAATATTGATCCGGAATCAGGTTCATAAAACCTGCATAGAAGATTTATAATTGTTGTTTTTCCTTCACCTGACGGACCAACCAAAGCTACTGACTGTCCTGCCGGTATATACAGGTTGAAATTTGTAAGGACGTTTTGTTGCGGAAGATAACCAAAAAACACCTCTGAAAAACAAATTTCTCCTACTACATTGTAATTCTGTATTGCATTGGGTGAATTTGCTATTTTTATTGGTTCATCGATAAGAGAAAAGATTCTTTCCCCTGCTGTCAATGAACTTTGTGCCAGAGCATAAGTTCTTGAAATGTCAAAAATAGGCATAAATACACTTCGGACATATATAAAAAAAGCTGCATAGGTGCCTACTGAAATGCTCCCAATGCTGTATGTCATTATGCCCCCTTTAAAAATTGTAATACCGGCAGCAACTGATCCTATTATTACAACTGTAGGCATAAAAAATGATGAAAACAGGGTGGATTTAAAGGATGATTTTTTTAAGAAGTTATTTATAGTGCTAAATCCTTTTAAACGGTTATCCTCCATGGAATAGGACTTTACAACTTCCAAAGCATCGAGGTTCTCACTAAAATAACCGGTTAACTCGCTATTTCTTTTTCTGGCTTCTCTGGCATGTTTAAGGACCATGATTCGTAATTTTATAGAAACATATAATACGACCGGCAATATAATAATTACTACTATGGTTAAATATAAATTACAAATAAACATTGCTGTTAAACATGCTATGATCATTACAATTGCCCAGATTAATGATGTAAATCCCCATGACATTAATTCTGATAATCTTTCAGAATCGTTTGTCAGCCTGGCTATGAGCCATCCTGTTGAAGTTCTGTCGTAATAAGAATATGATAATTCCTGCATTTTTTTAAACATCTGGCTTCGCATGTCCCTGATTACATAATGCCGTATAATACCAGTATGATAAATAAGTATCCTTTCGGCAAAAACATGCAAAATGATAGTAACAGAGTAAAAACATGCAAATTTTAACAATAGTCCGGAAGGTAATAATGATGCAATCTGATTATTTAGTCCTGATTTTGAAATTGCTTGTATAGTCTTGTCAATTAATAATTTCCATAGTATAGGCAAAAATGCTTCTGTTATGGAACTTAACAAAATAGCCAAAATCATAATCAAGAGCAATTTTTTATATTTGATGCAATAAGTCAATAACCTCCTTATAAAAGGAAGCATTGCCTTTTTATGACTAAATTCTTTTTCACTTATAGTTTCACCCTGATCCATTATAATTGATTATTGATCATTGACCAC